>NZ_JAUMSJ010000010.1:0-131478 GCF_037834415.1 Brevibacillus borstelensis
AAAGAAATTGCTAGGCTTGTGATTTGCTCACGAACGAAGTATTTCAGCAGTCACAACCGGCATCACTTCGATACTGAAGTGCCTCAGTTTGACAACTGGCATTACTTCGGTAAAAACGCTTCGCTGTTCAGTTTTCAAAGAGCATTTCGCGCTCACTATCGCAAGGTACGTATTCTAATTTAACACGTCGCGCTTCAAAAGTCAAGCATTTTTTAATTATCTTTCAAAAACGACTGTTATTTTTAGTGTCCCTGCACTTGCTCTTGCAGGCAGGAATCTAATGTACCATGTTTATCGAAACATATCAACCGGAAAATCATGGTTGCATGGTGCGGTCGAGAGGACTTGAACCTCCACGGTGTTGCCACCACTAGAACCTGAATCTAGCGCGTCTGCCAATTCCGCCACGACCGCATGTCAATATAAAAACGTAAAAACTGGTGAGCCATGAAGGACTCGAACCTTCGACCCTCTGATTAAAAGTCAGATGCTCTACCAACTGAGCTAATGGCTCAAAAGAAGCTCGCAAGCAATTGATCATTTGTCTTCTTTCAATTGCCTCACAGGATTTATATACTAGCAGCACTTGCACAAAAAAGCAAGATGAAAATTTCAGTTTTACTCTCAAAAAAACGAACCCCCGGCAGATGCCATCCTGGGGGCATCGCCAGGGTTCTTTCGTCGCCGTGCTTGCTTGCTGAAAAGGTAAGCATTCACGAAGATTTACAGTCATTTATCCGCTTTGAAGCGGACTGTTGCAAAAGGAGCGGCTTCTTTGATCTTCAGCCATTCCTTCATGCCTCGCTTCCAGACATGGCTTGTTTCCAAATCGATTTGACCAGTTTCAGCAACCCACATCATGATATTCGCAGCCAGCGGTCCCCGCATTTCTCCGTTCGCTACAAGCATCCATTCTGCTTCACCGGCTGCTTTGACGGGCACATTCCATTTCTTTTTCGAAGGCATACCCGTCTCGAATGGAACCGGAAGCCCATCTGCCTGCAAAGACGCTATGTAAATTTGCAGTTCCTTCAGCAAACCCGTCAACAACTCACGGTTGCAGCCCGCTGTGTTAAAAACGCCATCCGTCCCCAGTCTAAGATCGTATTTGCCAAATATCCCCAATTTAACTTCAAGAAATTGACCCCACGACAATTGCGTAATAAAGCCTGGCTGGATGGCTTCGCTCCTCCAGTAGATTCCATTCAATGTAAGTGCCATTCCCAACTTCCTGCTCCCTAGAAGAGTTGTATCGACAAAAGCGAGAATGCGTTCTCCGGGAGAGAGCGGAAATCGCTCGAAAATCGTTTTTAATTGGGACGGGGTCAATTCCTCATGGGTGACATACCGCAGAAACTGCTCTCTGTACTTCAAACAGATCGCCTGAAGCATTTTGATATCAGGCTCGACCCGCAAAGCGGCCGCTTCCCTGCTCTGTATCGCCATCTTCCTCCGCTTCTTCTCCATTGCCCTGCAATGCGTTTACGACCTTTTGCAGAAACCGGGCCATCTCTTCATTGGACAAAGGACTGCCGACTATTTCAAACACCATGCCCCTGCCCAGATCGACCTTCCATTTCCCCTCGGGCCGGATTTCTTCTACGCCTTCCAATTCCTCCCAGGAAATAAAGGTTCGCTCCCGGAGTAGCTTCCAGTACAGGCCGCTGTCGGTGATGGCTACCCCGTCCTTCCCGCTTCCCAGCAAGGTAAAGTCAAGGACCGCGATGACCCGTTCCTCGCGAGGAACCGTATAATGGGCGTAGACGTTATTCAAAATCTTTTGCGGAATCGTACCTGCGTACAGTTTCCTTTTTGTGTACTGCATGCAAATTTTCGTTACTGCGGATAAAAACGCTGCTGAGCTCATCGGTTTGACCACTCCAGCCTGAAAATCCTTTTAAGCGGGATCGCACCCAGCCGACTGACACACGCAAGCCGCATGGGGATCAAAAAAAGACATCCACATCGTCAGCGGCGGCGGAACGGCTTGGCCAGCAGTCTGAAAATGTACAGGAAGAGAAGATAGACAATCGCTATCGCGTAAATCAGCCCCTGAAAAAAAGGAGTAATCCAAGGAAGTACGTAAATCTTGAACGCTCCCTTGTCCAATACCGTCTGAATCCATGTTTCTATGTGCGCATTCCCGGGGAACTGCCGCTGTATCTTTTGAAAATGAGCAAGCGCTGCCTTGTATTTATCCTTATCAAACAGCAACTGGCCGTATGCGATTTGCATTTCCAAATCGTCCGGCCTTATGGACAAGTACTTCTTCAGCTCTTTCATCGGCTTTCGATCAAATTGCAGCTTGATTCTGATCAATTGCTCGAGATGCCACAGACTGTCCGGATACAGCTGGGACCATGCTTCAAACGTACTGGAAACAAACCGGTAGTAGTCCTGTTGATCTTCATGTTGTTCAAACTGGCTCAATACGTAGTGAACCTCTCTGGCATCGGGATCCATGCTCAACGCCTGGTCGAGATAGCTCCGTCCGTCTTCTCTCTTGCCAAGGGTGAACAAAAGAAACGCGTAGTTGGCGAGCTTCTCCGCGTCTTCGGGACTTAACTCCAGTGCGATGGCATACTCTTTTTCCGCTTCCTCGTATTTCCCCAACGCGTAATACAAATGACCCGTAATCGAATGAATCCGCGAATTTTGAGGATCGATTCCAATGGCTTGCTCCGCGATCTTCAACGCTTCTTCCATCTTCTTCTTGCTTTCCCCGACGAAAAAATACCGAAAGTACAGCTTGCGGGGATTGAAGGCATAGGCGTACATGCGATAGGAGGGGGAATCGGTCTGGGAATAATAGAGCGTCTCCACCAGTTCACAGTAATGAATGATAGCAAGAGGTCTTAGTTCGATCGCCTGCTTGAAGCTTTCCACGGCACGGCTATAGTCCCCGCTATACCTGCACACGCAGCCGTAAAAGTGAAATACTCTAGGGTGGGAGGGCCATAAACCCAGCATGTATTGGGCGGTTTCTCTCGCCTCATCCATTCTGCCGAGATTCAAATAAGAGTAGCCCATTTGCAGCAAAGCATAGAAATGGTCGGGTTCCACTGCCAGCAGTTTTTTGGCCTCCGTGATCACCGTCTCGTAATTGTCGTTATCAAAATGGTACTCGATGCTATCTACCAGTCTTTCCACTATCTCTTCGGAATCGCTGTGTATCCTTTCTTCCGCCATCTCTCTCAACTCCTGGTGAAGATTAAATCTGTCTGCCAAACTTGCGCAAATATGCCTCCACATCGTTGTAAAGCCCGCTTTGGTTGGCGTATTTGACATAGTTTTTCGCCGTGCGAAGCCAGTCCAAGGTGGTCGGCTTCACTTCACTCAAGACCGACTCCAGGTCCCTCATCATGATCGGGCGCTCCACACCGGTCTCCAAAATATCCTCAAGGACAATCTCCGCTGCCCGCTCGCACACATTTTCAATGTCAGCTCCGGAAAAGAATTCCGTGTGCTTCGCCAGCCAATGGGGATCGATTCCCTCGGCAAAACGCCCGCGCAGCTTCAACGCGAAAATTTGCTGGCGTGCTTCCAGATCCGGCGGCGCAACAAAAACCAACCGGTCAAACCGGCCCGGCCGCTTCAGCGCATTGTCCACATCCCAGGGAAGATTGGTAGCCCCGATGATCAAAACCTGGTCGGTGCTTGTATCGATCCCTTCCATTTCCGACAAAAAGGTATCGATCACACCGCGCATGTAATTGGACGAAGATTTCGAACGATTGTAGCCGATCGTGTCGATCTCGTCAAAAAACATGATGCTCGGTTTATTGTGACGGGCCTTGTCAAACATGGCCTTCAGATTCTGCTCGCTGACTCCGATGTACGGGTCCAGAATATCGGTGATGTGCACCGGGATAAAGTTGGCCTTGCATTCTCCTGCCGTCGCTCTCGCCACAAACGTCTTCCCGCAGCCTGGAGGGCCGTACAGCAGTACACCGCCGCCCGTTTTTTTGCGAAATTTGGAAAACAGCCCTTGATTGAAAAACGGGCTGATAATCCGCAGGCGAATCGTTTTTTTCAATTCCTGCAGTCCGGCCACATCCTCAAACGTGACTTTCCTTAAGGCAGGCAGCTCCTCTTTTTTCTCTCGTTGGCCGCCGTCGATAATGTGCAGACCAGGATGGTTTTTCACCTTGTAGGAATAATGGTTCTGGCGGCCAGATCCGGTCCACTGCCGGCCGTCATGATCATCATCCTCGCTATCGCTGTCAACGTCATCCGCTTCCTCCAAATTCCCTTCGACATTCCCGCGATCCTCTCGTTCTTGATCATCTCGTTGGTCGGCGAACTCTTTGTCATCTTTGATGTATCCTGTTTCCGGCCTTTTCATGAGTGGCGTGACATTTTCCGCCTTGTTTGCGGAGGAGTTTTCCTGTACGGCTGAGGCAGCGGCAGCACTGCCGCCCGGATTTTGCTGCAGCTTTTGTGTGGCTTGGGACAGCTCCCGGATCAAATCATTGCGCAATTCATCATGATCGCAACAGGCGAGCCCGGTAGAATACGAACTGATAGCCTCCAGCCACAAACCGTTCTCAGCCAGTTCCTTCCCCAGCCAAAAGTGAGCTTGGGCGTCCTCCGGATGCTTCGCCGCCATCTCGCGCAGCCATTGAATTTTTTCCAAGATGTGTTCACTGCCTTTTCCATGGTCCTCGATCTATAATCCAGTTATCGGATTTTTTGTTTAGAATCTCTAACCATTCTACATCAAATGTCAAAAACTTCAATAAATGCAGTGGATGATGGCAGTTTCTGCGGATTGCCCTTTTCCTTGTTTACTGTTGGGCTTGTGAGCGTAAGACGTGGAGGGGTAGGGCTTTTTAACCATTTTCCCATGCTGTTTGGGTGCCTTGATGAAAATGAAAAGGCCGCCCACTCTCACGTGAAACGACCTTTCCTTCCTTTAATATGGATCAGCCTGATGCCCTTTTCTTTCGGCTTCCTTCACAGCTGCTCCTGTGTTTTCTGTCCCCATCGGACCGCCCGTGCCCATTTTTCCCGATTCCTTGCTGCCCGCCATCTCCAGACCTTCCCTGACGCGCCGCCCGTAATCGGGATCGCATTTCGCAAGCATATCGATCATCTTGTCTTGAATTTCCTTCCTGCATACGCGGAAGGCGTTAACCAGATTTTCGATCAGATCGTCACGTTCCCAGTCTTCGAACATCCGGTAACGCTCTCCGGCCTGCTTGAAGTCATTGGTCCGGTCGATTTTTTGCCGCACCACATTTCCCGCGACATACGGCTCGTGATCCTTTCCTTCCTGCGTGGCCTCATGCAGTCCGCCGATCGTGGACGGCTCGTAGTTGATATGCGGATTGATCCGGTCCACATGGTAAAGCATTTGCCCGCCTTCCTGGTTGGTGGCCACACGCTTTTTCGGCGCATTGATCGGAAGCTGAAGATAATTGGCGCCCACCCGATAACGCTGGGTGTCGGAATAGGAAAACGTCCGCCCCTGCAGCAGCTTGTCGTCGGAAAAATCAAGCCCGTCTACCAGGACACCCGTCCCGAAGGCTGCCTGCTCCACTTCCGCGAAGTAGTTTTCCGGATTTTTGTTCAACACCATCTTGCCTACAGCACGAAACGGAAATTGGTCCTCGGGCCACAGCTTGGTTGGGTCCAAAGGATCAAAATCAAGCTCCGGGTGCTCGTCGTCGCTCATGATCTGGACGCACAGCTCCCACTCCGGGTACTCCCCCCGCTCAATCGCTTCGTACAAGTCTTGCGTGGCATGATTGAAGTTTTGCCCCTGGATTTTTTTCGCTTCTTTTTGCGTGAGGTTCTTGATGCCTTGGGAAAGCGGCTGCCAATGGTACTTGACGAGAACGGCAACGCCCTCTTTGTTGACCCACTTGTACGTATTGACGCCTGAACCCTGCATCTGACGATAATTGGCCGGGATGCCCCACGGAGAGAAGAGGAACGTAATCATGTGCATCGCTTCCGGGGTGTTGGAGATGAAGTCAAAAATGCGCTCCTGGTCCTGAATATTGGTCACCGGGTCCGGTTTAAAGGCATGAACCAAATCGGGAAACTTCATCGCATCCCGAATGAAAAACACTTTCAGATTGTTGCCGACCAGATCCCAGTTGCCGTCTTCTGTATAAAATTTGACGGCAAAGCCGCGCGGATCGCGCAATGTCTCCGGGGAGTGGGTGCCGTGGATGACCGTTGAAAACCGGACAAACACGGGTGTACGCTTTCCCGCTTCCTGAAACAGCTTGGCCCTGGTGTACTTGGCCACAGGCTCGTTGCCCGCTTTGCCGTACGCTTCGAAATAGCCGTGGGCGCCGGCCCCGCGCGCGTGAACGACCCTCTCCGGAGTGCGTTCCCTGTCAAAATGAGTGATTTTTTCGAGGAAATCGTAGTTCTCCAGTGTCGTGGGACCTCGTCTGCCCACCGTCCTGATGCTCTGATTGTCCGTAATGGGATGTCCTTGCCGGTTTGTGAGAGATTCCCCGCTTTCTCCCGCTGTCATTCTTTTGTCGTATACGCCGCCGGCCCCGATAACCGAGGTTCCATGTTCTCCTTCTGTTGACGTCCCTTCCTTGCGAACATCGCTCATTGCAGTTCCCCGCTTTCAGCTGATTTGGGTCGATCCGCCTTTTTCGTTGCATACATGTTAATATCTTCCTGCGGGAGCGGGTTTATGCAAATTGATCCTGTCAAAGCTCTAAAGGAAGTGGATTTTAAAAGCGAATGTATAACGTCAAGGGGGTGCTGCAAGTGAAGGAGCAAGTCTTGAAGGCTTATGCAAAACTGGCTCGGGATTACGAGAAAAATGTGGACAAGGAGAGCGGCACGAACGCTTATTATGAGCGTCCAGCGATGATGAAGCTGTTGCCGGATGATCTGAGTGAATGTGCGGTTCTTGACGCGGGATGTGCAGCAGGCTGGTATACAGAGCAGCTGGTCGAGCGCGGCGCACATGTGACTCCCTCGCAGCCTATGCCCGTTTTCTCCGCAATTGATAGTACGTGACCGCCAAGGCCAAAGCCAGGACGATCCCTTTGATGATGTCATACGCATAATAAGGAAGATTCAGCATCGTCATGCCGTTCAGCAAAACTCCGATCAGGATGGCTCCGATGAAGGTGCCGAACACATTGGGCTTGCCTGCTCCAAATACAGAGAAGCCGACAAACGCCGCTGCCACCGCATCCATCAGCATGGAGCCTCCGCTGCTTACCTGACCGGTCCCGATCCTCGCGGCCAGGAGCATTCCTCCCAGTCCGGCAAACAGGGCGGAGAGCACGTAGGCAAGCGTCCGGTAGCGGTTTACGGGAATCCCGGACAGCCTTGCCGCTTCGACATTTCCCCCGGTCATGTACAGCATCCGCCCTTGTCTCGTATACGTCAGGTAGATGTGCGTGACCGCCACCAGCAGAAAGGTGAGCAGCACGGGCACGGGGACTGAGAAAATTTCGCCTTGTCCCAGCCAGAGGAACCATTCCTGAAATTTTCCCGGAGCGGTCGTGCCGTCCTCCATCGGCATGTTGGCGTAAATCGAGTAGCCCTTCGAGTAGGTCATATGCACACCGTTTACGATATACAGCATCGCCAAGGTAGCCAACAGGTCGGGAATCCGGATCTTCACGACCAACAGCGCGTTGATCAAGCCCACCAGAACGGCGAGGATGATCGGAACCGCCAGTGTCGCGACCGCTCCTTGCTGGTACCAGACCATCATCGATGCGGAGACCACGGTAGTTAAAGAGACGGTCGAACCGACAGACAGGTCAAACCCGCCGACGATCAGGGAAAAGGTGACGCCTACGGCCACAAATGTCACAATCGAGATGGACCGCAAAATATCCGTGATGTTGGCATAGGTAAAGAAATACGGATTAGTCAGGCTAAAGAGCAGGATGACAATGGCAATCACGGCAACCGTTCCGTATTTGTAGACAAAATCAAACAGGCTGTATTTTTTCGCTTCCATCCTACTCACCCCCGCTGGCGTAATACATGATTGATTCCTGAGTCGCTTCTTCCCGGCTCAGTTCTTTTACGATCTGCCCCTCAAACATAACGAGAATCCGGTCCGCGATCCCGAGCACCTCGGGAAACTCGCAGGAGAAATACAAGATGCCCTTTTTCTCTGCGGCGAGCGAGCCGATCAAGCGGTAAATATCGCTTTTGGCTCCGATGTCCACACCCTTCGTCGGCTCGTCAAACATAAAGATGCGCGCATCCGTATCCAGCCATTTTCCGATGGCGACCTTTTGCTGGTTTCCCCCGCTCAAGTGACCGACAGGCTGGTGGATATCCGCTGTTTTTACCCCCAGTGTCCTGACGATCTTCTCCGCTTGCACAGACTCCAGCCTTTGCTTCACAATGCCCTTCGGCGACCATTTGGCCAGAGTCGCCACTGACAGATTACGGGCAACCGACTCCTCTACGAATATCCCTTCCTTGCGGCGCTCCTCCGGCACGAGGACGATCCCCGCCTCGACTGCCTCTTTCGGCGTGCGAAGACGCAAGGCCCTGCCGTTTACAATCAGCTCGCCGTCCTCCCGCTCATCCGCGCCAAACAGCAGACGTGCCAGCTCTGTTTTCCCCGCGCCGACCAGGCCAACGACGCCGACGATTTCTCCCTCGCGCACATGCAGGTCGGCTTTTCGCACCTTGCCTCCTTTGGCGTTCTTTACTTCGAGGATCGTCTTGCCGATCGGAACCTCCGTCTTCGGAAACTCTTCGGAAAACGTCTTGCCCAGCATCGCGGAGATGACCTCGTCCATATTTGTCTCTGCCGTCTTTTTGATAGATATCCGCTGTCCATCGCGCATGACGGTAATCCGGTCGCAAATGCGAAAGATTTCCGGCAGCCGGTGGGAAATATAGATAATGCCCATTCCCGCTTGCTTGCACTGCTCAATAATTTGGAACATCCGCTCTGTCTCCGTGTTGCTGAGCGGAGCTGTCGGCTCGTCAAAAATAATGAACCGGGCTCGCTGTACAGCTGCGCGGGCAATCAGGATCAACTGCTTTTCAGACAGCGTACAGGCTTCTACCTGCTTTTTCACAGGGATGGAAAAGCCAAACCTCGCGAGAATCGCTTCCGCCTCTTCGTACAAGCGGCGCCAGTTGATCAGGCCCTTTGCCTGTATTTGCCGGTCCAACAGGATGTTTTCCGCCACGCTGAGATAAGGGATCAGGGCCGTGTCTACTTCCTGATAGACGCATTGAATCCCGAGCGTTTTGGCATCCTGCGGCGACTGAATGGCAGCCTCGCAACCATCAATTGCAATCGTCCCCCCGTCTGCCGTATAGGCCCCCGTCAAAATCTTCATGAGGGTGCTCTTCCCTGCTCCATTGGCTCCGAGCAGGGCGTGAACTTCTCCTGCCCTCACTTCGAAATCGACTGACCGGAGCGCCGGTACCCCTGAAAACTGCTTCTCGATGCCGTTCATCTGCAAAGTCGTCATTGTTTGCCCCCCTTATTAAGGAAAAATCCCGTTGATGGATGATCAACGGGATGCGCTACACCATCTATGACAGGATCACTTGCCCCATTCTTTCACGTACTGGGAGAGATCTCCCAGGGCGATCTTTTTGTCCGTTGGCAAATCGTCGCGTTTGACCAGCACCGGGTTCAGCTTTACGCTGTCCGGCACCTGCTCGCCCTTGATTTTCTTGAAGACGGTCTCGGCTTGAATGCGTCCGATGTTGCCCGGGTCTACCGCCGCGGTCGCTACCCACGAGGTGGAGGGATCCTGAATGAGCTGCAGGTCTTCGTCGCTCAAATCGATCGAGTACACGTTGATCTCGGTACGGCCGGCCTGTTGGATGGCCCGTGCCGCTCCTTTGGCGAACTCATCCCAGGAAGCCCAGACCGCTGTAATGTCGCCTTTGTTCGGATACTTCTTCAGAATGGCCTCCATCTGCGATTGCGTATCCAGCGCGGTGTTGTTGGTGGCGCTGCCGAAAGCGGCGACTTCCTTGATATCCGGGTACTTCTTCAAAAAGGCTTCGTACGTAATCTGGCGCTTTTCCATCGGGGCAAAGCCAGCCACCCAAATCTTTACGATGTTCCCTTTGCCGCCTGTATCCTCGGCCAGCTTCTCCAGACTCAGGTCGGCAAGCTTCTGGTCATCCTGCTCCACTACCGGAACGCCGGGGAGCTTGATGTCTGTATCGAACAGCACGAGCGGGATGTTTTGCTTCACAGCCTTTTCAGCACCTTGCTGCAGCGCCTCCGCTGTGCCGTGGTCAATCAAAATGCCGTCAAAATGCTGATTGACCGCCGCATCCAGGTTGGACGCCATTTTCGACAGATCGGTATCCGCGTTGAAGACGGTCAGCTCTCCGCCGTTCTTTTCCACTTCCGCTTTCACCCCGGCAATGTACTGAGCCGAGAATGTACCGACATTTTGCCGCATCACAAGCGCAATCCGCTTCGGTTTTTCGCCGGAGCCGCCTCCTTCCGCTCCATTGCCTCCGCCGCATGCTGTCAATAAAAGTGAGACAGAAAGGATAAGTGAACCAATCAAACTAAACTTCCTTTTCATATCGGAATACCCCCTTTTAAAAGTAACACGGTACATCCTTCTGCGGTTTTGAACCGAAATGCAATCCGATTTCTCCATCCAAAAAAGCCTCTTTCCAGATGAAAGAGGCTTAAATCAGCGATTCACGCCTCTCATCTGTCAGGTATCGCTACCTGTAGGAGTTAGCACCTTGGCTCAAAAGAAACGCGTTCTTTCGCGCTAGGTTGCCGGGCTTCATTGGGCCAGTCCCTCAGCCTTCTCTGGATAAGAGTTCATATTCTCATATCAAAACCTTTTGTATATACAGAATATAATGGCTGCTATCAGCCCTGTCAACTAGGATTTTCTCTCCTTCACCGTATCTGCCTTTTCGAGTGCCCGGGTGACAAACCAACCGTGCTGTGCCCGAATCGAGCTCCCATTCGCCACCCCAGTACCCAACTCATTTTGCTTTCCCAGGCAAAATGAAAAAGAGATAACAAAAGCGGACGGCACCGCTTGTGCCATCCGCTTTTCTTGCCCGACTATTTGCCATCTTCACGTTGAGGCGGTATCTGTCTGTATGTTTCCCGGCGATGCACCAGCTTGGCCGGTTCTCTATTTTTGTTTGTAATCCATTCTCACTACCTTCCAGCCGTACAGACTGGATTCATCCTGCTCCAAAGTATACTCCACCTGATAATTTCCCGTCAGCTGATGATGATAGCTTCCTGTCGCCCATAAACGCTTCGGATTGCTGTCATCTTTTCTGACCGCCAGACTTCCGCTGTAATCATGCAGAGGGAGCGGAGCGATTTCCTGCAGCGAATCCTGGGCGTCCTTGCCGAAAAACTGCTGGATCCGGGACTGATCATTCTGTACATATGCCTGATTGGCCGAAGTGAGGAAGAGGTTGATGATGTTTTTCTGGCGGGTCTGGGTTTCCTTGAACTGCTGAGGCGCATCACTTTTGAAATAGTCATGCAAGCGTTTCAGGATGACGGCAAACTGCGCGCGCGTCATCTGTTTTTTTGGCTCAAAGTGGCTTTCTGCGTTAAACAGATTGAACTCGGCAACGGCCGTCGCATAAGGCGAAGCGGTATCCTCGTATTTGGTCTCGCGCTTCCACAGATAGTAGCTCGTATAGTAAGGCGACACTTCATCCAGCTTGAGCGTTGTCATCCGCAATTTGTAAGGAGCGAGGACGTGGAACAGGATCATGCTCGCTTCTTCCCTCGTCAGCGGCTTTTGCATATAATCGGCGGACAGCCACCAGTTGATATTACTCAATTGCGGCTGCTTCATTCCGCTACGCTCGGATAAGTGCAGGTAGAACAGCATGCTTTCTCCCGGATCGAAAGAATTGACAAACCCGGTTTGAACGTCGAGCATGACACGCATATTGGCAAGGAGCTGTTCCGTCTCCTGTTTAAGAAGGTACCGGTGGTCCAGATGCGTATTTCGCTTGGCCGTGCCCAGCGGTCCGTAGACGCCTTCGAGCACCCTGTTCAACAAGGCCAGAGCTTCCCCACGCGCAATCGGACTGTCCGGATTAAAAAATCCGTACTTGACGCGGTAAATATTCAGCGCGCTCAGCTCCTCAATCTCCTTCTGGGCCCAATGTCCCTGAATATCCTCATAGTACCCGGGAGCCGCGGAAGCTCCTGCCGCAAAGCAGCATTGGATGAACAAACTGAACATAACGATCCAGGCAAGATAACGTTTTAACATTTTCCGTACTCCTTTCTCCATAGCACTTCGGAAAAATGATTCCTTCCATACATGACCGCTCTTTCGGACGAGCATTCTTTTTGCTCTTTCAAATTCTGTCTACTCTTGGGCTGCTGCTCCTGTTTTATCGATCTTGATCAGTTTTCCGTTCTGTTTGACGGTGGCGACGCCGTTTTGAAAAGGTGTGGCGTACTCGTACTGATAGCCGATGACCAGGCTGCCCTCTGTATTGATGTACCCGAATTTCCCTCCCTTTTTCACGACAGCGAGACCTTCGGAAAAACTGGTCGCATGGTCGAATTGATAAGAAATGGCCAGCTCTTTGTCAAACAGATTGACCTGCTTTGTATAGCCCCATTTTCCATCTTTCTGCACCGGCTCAAGCACGACAGCCGGTGCTGCTTTTGCCTGGGGCTTTGGCTGAGTCGGCTTTGCTGCAGGCTGACTGGCTATTGCCGCAACCTCTTGACTCGGTTTTGCAGGCTGCTGGGCTTTGGGGGTCGAAGCAGCCGTGGATTGCTTTCGTGTGTTGTCTTTCTTTGGTCGCGGGGGAGCTTCCTTTTTGACGGCGGGCGGTGGCGCTGCCTTGGCGTCACTTTGCGTTGTCGCCGCCGGACTGGGTGTCGCCGGAACTTCTGCCTGCGGCTGTTGCCCGGCAGGCGTTTCCGCCGGTACTGCTGGGAGTTGCGGCAGTGGCGAGGCAGGCATCAGTTCTTTTCCCTGCCCGCTCAGGCTGGACGCTGTCTCCAGGGCAGCGGCAGCCTTTTCCTTCGCAAATCCAAACAGGGACGCCCGCATGTCTTTTCGGTCTCCATCGGCCGGAGGGCTGGAAGTATCCGGCTCTTCCCCTGCAGTCGTTTGCTTTCCTTCACTTGCGGAAGCCGTATCTGCCTTCGAAGCCGCAGGCTCTGGCTGGGCACTTGCCGACTCTCCTGTCCCGCCGCTCATCTGAGACAGGGCAACGCCGTTGATAATCAGCGTCACCGCCACGATCGCCCCACCGATGATCAGGCTTTTGCGATTGCCCCTATTTTTTTTCTTTTTGGCTGGTTCGGCAGCGGTCACCTGGATGTGCGTTTCTGTCCGCTGATCCTCATACTGGGCCAGAACGACCATGCTTCCGACCACCCCCACCGTTACTGCCCCTGCCTTGGTTACTGTGCCGATCTGCGGCTGGTCTGTACTCCAGCGTACTTGCTCTGTAACGTCCTCCTCCCGTCCATCCATCCAGACGAGGTACGCCTTCAGCTGTGCTGTTTGACCGGGATGCAGCTCCAATTCAGCCGGTACGACTTTGATGTAATGGGTCGCGGGTTCCCCGGTTATCGATTGTATGGACATGGTGACACCTCCAAATTGTTCAGGGTTAACGTATAGGGCATGCCTGCCCTGATCTTGCACGGTATACGCCGCTGCTTCCCTTCCGCCAGTCACAGGGTTACGTGTCATTTTGCCGGGCTTGATAGAAAAATCCAGAATTGTTATGATGTAGAACAAATGCCAGATTGGGCAAAATATTCAGCCCGGAGGCGCGCTTATGAAGATTACGAATGCAACGAAAAGCACAATGATCGCAAAGCGGGCGACTTGCGCCGACACATCGGTCACTAGGATGCGTGGCTTGCTCGGGAAACGCGCTCTTCCCGAAGGACAGGCATTGATCATTCGCCCTTGCAGGGCTGTCCATACCTGGTTCATGCGTTTTCCCATTGATTGTCTGTTTGTCGATCGGCACGGCGAGATCGTCCACCTCATCCAGGAGCTGCCTCCATGGCGGTGTACTCCGTTCATAAAAAGGGCGGACTATGTTGTCGAACTGCCCCCCCAAACGATCCGCAAGACTCAGACTGAAATAGGCGATCGACTGGAAATTACAAGCTAGCGAAAGGAATCGAGACCATGATTATTCAGCCATCAAATATCCAACCTCAGCCCATTTCAGTTCTCCTGGGCCATAGTCTGAAAACGGGAAAACGCATCTGGCTCAGCCAGTTTCCCTTCCTTTTTCTGATCGTTTCCCTCCTGTTTTGGTCACAGCAAGCGCTGACAGGGTGGGCTCAGTCCCAGCAGTTGAAGGAAGCGTTTAGCCCGCTGATCATGACACCGGTCAATGGCATCCTGCTGTCCCTCTATTTCGTCTACATGGGAACCGTTTTAAAACGATCTCATCTGGGGACGCAATGGGATCAGCAGCTCCAGGCTTTTGCGGCATTTGGAAGCCTGGTGCCCGCTGTTATCCTTGCCAGTCTGCTTGAATTTGCAGGAGTGGCATTGGGCACGCTTCTCTTGATTGTTCCGGGCATTCTGCTCATGATCTGGTTTACCGTCTTTCCGCAGGTGATTGCCTTTGAAGGGACGGGGGCGATCGCGGCACTAAAGCGAAGTCTCTTTTTGGTAAAAGGCTCCACCCTTCGCGTACTGGGCGTCGTTCTGATATTTGCCGTTGCACGAGCGGTTCTGCAATATGTGCCGGGCCTCCTGTTGCCGACAGCAGCCAGTCAGCCGGCCATCTCCTTTTTGATCTTCCTTATACGCGAAATGCTGATTTTGCCGTTTGAAGGCACCGCCTACTACTTGCTGTACCTGGAGCTGCGAGCCAGAAAAGAGGCATTTGATTTCGACGTATACCAGGAGGAGAGCAGCAGACTGTAATGCCTAGTCTTGTATGGACGGTCGCGAGTGGCCGTCCTTTACTCTTCCATCCTCGCCTCTGCGGATGCGTGCAGGGTCGTTCCCTGGATGCCAAACATCTTCATGAAGAAAAAGGGGCATTCAGCTTGCGCCTTTACGACGATGGTGGCACCGCTCACCTCCACACCGGTGAGCTCGGCCCGAGGATAGTTGATTGCCAGGTAGCTGGCTGCGAGTGACCGTGCGTTACCGGGCAAAAGCACGACTCGCAGCTCTTCGGGCGGCTCGACATTCCAGAGATCGCGGTCATACGAATCCAGTCCCGCCCAGGCCGCAGCGTCAGTGGCCTCCGACAGCTTCGCTTGATGGTAGGCAATCACTCCGGTGTCAATGACCAGCCCGGCTATTGCCACCAGGATGGGAAGAAAAGCAGCGAACAGCACCAGAGCGCCGCCCTTTTCGTCCCGTTTCCACTGGCTCCACTTTCGTTTCCATTCCTTTTTCCACTTCGCTGGTATCTTCATCTGACCTCATTCTTTCCCGCATCCGGATTTTTGTCCGTCTGCTACAGCACTTTATAGACAGCCGTATGCTCCAGTTTTACGACGGGATTGGAGAAAAACGCGCTGATGATCGGGATCGTGACCGGGTAGTCATAGGTGACTGTCACGCGAATGTCATCTCCCGTTTCCTGGATCTGAACATCGTGAGACCCGTTCAGGCCGTTCGTCAGAATGGACAGGGCCGTGTTGCGGATTTTGGCCCGCGCGGCCCCAGCCCCCTCATCATCCCAGATAGCGCCGCCTACCCGCGCTCCCTGGCTGGCAGACAAGACTACGAGGGTTTTGGCGTACATCATATGTCCAAAAACGAGGATGCCTGTGATCAGTAGGATCATGACCGGCAGGACAATGGCAAATTCCGTGATAGCCTGCCCTTCTTCTCTTTTGACAAGTTGTCTTAGACGATTGCCGATCCCCAATACATGGTCACCACCGTTCCGATAAATATTGCAATGCCGTAGGGAAATACCGGCTGGGAGCGATCTTTCAGCACATGCAAAAATTCCTTCAGCTTCCCGCTAAACAGATAGACAAAAAAGAGATAGAGCAGCTCGCATGTCCCTTTAAAACCACGCGCAGCGACCACGATTCCGGCTGCGATGACACCCCCGACAGCGATCACGACAAAACTGTTGGTGACGATAAAGGGAAGACCCATGACCGCACCAATGCTGCCCATCATTTTTACATCACCGGCCCCAAAGGCTCCCAGCAAGTAAGGGAGAAGAAAAATCCCAAGTCCGGCCAGCAACCCTAAAAAATGCTCCACGAAGCCGGACCAGCCGTAGAGGATGGTGCCGTTTGCCAGTCCGGCCAGCGCGAGCGATACCGTCAACAGGTTGGGAATTCGATATTTCCACACGTCAAAGACGAGCGCGATCGTGAGACCGAACAGACAAAGGCCGTACGTGAACATCTCCGAGCTCAACTACCGGAAATGCTTTTGGCAATGTCTTCAAATACTTTGACAATCTTTTCCTTCATGGCGACCAGACCAGCGATGGCGGCGATGGCGATAATGCCGAGAATCAAGCCGTATTCGCTGAGCGCCTGTCCCTCTTCTTCCTTCCAAAATTGGACCAGTGCTTGTTTTGCCTTCATTGCGAATCCCTCCATTGAATTGTTGAATGATTAGAAGCCTTGCAGTGTGAAAACATACCCTTCCTGCTGGAATGAATAATTGCTGATAAGAACATCCTTCTTGTCGACGACGATGCTGAGCGGACGCGCTTCCCCGGTCGAAAGACTTCCAATGTCCTGAGCATTCGGAGCAAACGGAACCTCGGCTACCTTTTGGCCATCCGCCTGATAGATCGTCAGCACAGCCTTTGAGAGATCAGCATGTGCCAGTGTTTTCCCCGGCACGCCATTTCGCAGCAGCATGACTGCGAGCAGCGACCCATCCTCCTGGTAGGCGGCTGTCACCGGAACGACATCCACGCTGCCTTCGGCCAGCGGCAAATAAAGCTCAAGCAGCGCAGCCAGATATTTTTTCATTTCCTCTGTTCGAAATGCTTCTTGATGCTCCAATACGGACAGCTTTGACTCGACCCATTTTCCGCCTTGCCCGATGATCTCGTCCCTTTTTGCTTTCAACTGCTCCTTTACTGCCTCCAGCTGCTTCGTTCGCTCCTCCAGATCCGCTTGCTGCAGGTCCGCCAGCTGTTCGGCGCGGTGCTGCAGCTTCCTATCCACTCCGTTCTCCTGCCCGGTAGCCGAGGCGGACGTGCCGCTCTCCCCGCCGCAAGCGGCGAGAAAGAGAAGCAGGCACGTCGCCATCATGATGCTGCCTATCTTTTTCAGTTGCATGGTAACGTCCTTTCCATCATCCGGTCGACTCAACCAAATGACTTTCGTACATTGCTGAAGAAACCTGTGATAGCGTTTCGTGCAGAGCTGGCTGCCTTGCGCGTGGAGCTCCAAGCGCGGCTGGCGGTCTGCTTTGTCGCGGACCATGCCCGGCTGGCGGTTTGCTTTGTTGCATTCCACGTGCGGCTCGCGGTCTGCTTCGTTGCATTCCACGCGCGGCTCGCGGTCTGCTTTGTTGCATTCCAAGCGCGGCTCGCGGTCTGCTTCGTTGCATTCCAAGCGCGGCTCGCGGTCTGCTTCGTTGCATTCCACGCGCGGCTCGCGGTCTGCTTCGTTGCATTCCACGCGCGGCTCGCGGTCTGCTTCGTTGCATTCCACGCGCGGCTCGCGGTCTGCTTTGTTGCATTCCAAGCGCGGCTCGCGGTCTGCTTCGTTGCATTCCACGCCTTGCTAGCCGCCTGCTTCGTCGCATTCCACGCCTTGCTAGCCGTCTGCTTCGTTGCATTCCACGCCTTGCTAGCCGCCTGCTTCGTCGCGCCCCAAGCCTTGCTTGCTGCCTGCTTCGTTGCGTTCCACGCCTGGCTTGCTACCTGTTTCGTTGCGTTCCACGCCTGGCTTGCTGCCTGCTTCGTTGCGTTCCACGCCTGGCTCGCGGTGTTCTTTATTGCGGACCAAGCATTGGCAGCAAAATTTTTTGTCGCGTTCCAAGCGTTTCGGCCCAATTCTTTTCCCTTATCCCACAGCCATTTGGCGGCTGCGGCAATTTCCTTCCGATACTTCAGAGCCGTGGACACGACTGCCGCTCCGAGCGCAATCCCCGCAACGATCGGTGCCGCTGGCGTCGCAAGCAGGAACGGCAACGCCACTCCGGCCAAACCTCCAATGATGTCTACAGAACCTTCAGCGACTTTCCAGCCATCGTTGCTCTTTACTCCCTGAACGACATCATATACGCCGAATCCTGCGGAAATCGCGGCAAACGGTGCCCCCGCCTTGGCGAGGAAAACACTGGCCGGCCCGTTCTGCAGCGTCGTCCAGGAGAACTCGTTTTTCAGCTTCGCCCACCAGCTTACATTGGCGGCGGTATTGGCCGCTCCTGTAAACACGGTTTGATAGTTGAATGCCGCCCGGAATTCCACAGCCTTGAGAACAGGGTCAATCCCTTTTTCAATCAACGTCGCGCTCCAGTGGGTATCACCTGCTTCGTTGAAAATCTTTGTCCCGGATGCTACGACTCCGAGGATTCCCACAACGATGTTCCCCCCGCTGGGCGAGCTGCTAATGCCTTCTACTGCCTTGGTGACCTCCAGTATATACGTGAACGTATTATTGAATGTCTTTCCGGCCTTGTAGACAGTGTCGGCAGTGTCCTTATCCTGTCCCTTTGCATTCGGCAAGGTTCCAGGTGCTGCCCCGTTCATCCCCGATCCCGGTTTTACGTCGTTCTTTTCATCTGCCTTGATCATGTTGGGACTCGGTTTTTCGTTTGCCGACACCGTCTCTGTTGGCACGGCAAACCACAGCACGTTGAGCAGCATGATGAGGAAAACAGACATACCGGCGATCAGACGCCTGCTCTGTTTTTTCCTGAACCACCTGTACATGATCGACCTTCCTTCCTGCTTAGTGAAAAAACCTCCATCGATGACTTTTCAAGGATGAGCGATGTCGCTTTGGCGGAAGGTTTTTGTCTAGTTAATAAGGAAAGCCCACCTCCTCCAAAAGATTTCCCACTGCTCGTCGCCGCAGCTACCACCCCCCTTTTTGTCCGTCCGCTTTCGGCTGCTCATGCCTGTATCCCCGCTCCTTTCGCTCCGAGCAGCCATTTTTGCCGCAGCAGATCATCCGTATGCTTGCCGATAAAATCCCGCACTTCGTTCTTCGCCGTCCAGATGGCCTGCTCCAGATTCTGCGCACCGCGCTCCGCTATCGAAATCCGCTCCACCTGGAAGGAGTTATCCAGCAGAGCAACGATATTTTTAGCCAGTTTTTCGTCATCGGCGGCAAGCCACTTCTGCGCGAGCGCGTCGGAAAACAGCCGTTTTGTTTCCGTACGGGCTTTATGGGATTCCAGCAGGACCAGCACTCTTTTGCGCGAATCGTCCATGAAGTCCAGCACCGCCTTGTCAAGCAGGCTTACCTCTTGCTCCTTCAGCGGTTGGCCCGCCTTGATCGGCTCCAACCGCCGCAAGACCTCTCTCCCGGCTGTGTTGATACGCTCCCCGAGCTGAGCTCCTTCCCTCAAGTACTGCTTGTAGCCGTCGAAGTGAGCCTGCGCTTCCCTTCCCTTCTCCTCTCCGAGACGATCCCACACCTTTTTGCTCAATTTTTCAACGTGCCGGATGATGGGCACAAACGACTGCGGATCGACAGCCAGATTCTTTTTGAGATAACCGGCGTTGTTGTCGACCGTCACGATCAGCTGATACATGCGCAAGCATCTTTTCGTCAGGCCCTGATCCGGGACCAGGCGTCCTTCTTGATCCACGACAGCGAAATTCGTAAAATTCGTTTCCATCCGGAGCAGCACAGACATCGGGTAGATCCCCACCAGACGATAGGGATCTTTGTCAACGATCATCTCCGAGCTCATGTAAATCTGCTGCAAGCCGCGCTTAAACGGGGACAACGCCGTCTTGTATGCGCCTTTTGCCGGCGACATGATCCATAGCAGTTTCATTGTCGTGTCCTCCTTGTTGGTTCATTGGCAGATCGCTTAATTCAGGACAAACCGGGCCAATTCAATAAAGACAGGTCCGAGCATAAATATGGTCATCGCCGGGAAGGCAAGCAGCAGCAAAGGCAGGAACAGCTTCAAGGAAGCCTCGGCACCGAGTCTTTGCGCTTTTTTCTTGCGGGCCTCCCACACTTCCGAGGCTTGCTGGCGAAGCACGGCCGTGATCCCGGAGGCGCCGCGCTCGATGGTCTGCGACAGGGTCGACACAAACCGGCTTACCTCTTCCACCTGACAGCGATCAGCCATGCGCTCCAGCGCCTCGATTTGCCCGATTCCATAGGCCACATCATTGACGACCGTCAAGAGCTCCCGGGCGAGCACCCCTTTTTGGCGAGTCGCTACCTCACGCAGCGCGGGAGGGAGGTGAAGCCCCGCCTCACACATGATCGCGACCGCGTTTAACAGGTGCGGCAGCTCGCGGCGTATCGCCTCCTGCCTGCTCTTGATCTTTTGCTTGATCCATTGCAGCGGCAGGAAATATCCGAGCGGTACGGCCGCTATAGCGATCAGGTAATAATCAGAGTTTCCGTTTGCCCACCCGAGAAACAGAAAGTACAAGCCGGCCAGCACAGCCGATGCCGTCTGGGCGCTCACAAAATTCTCCACCGTCCAGTTCTCGGCCATTCCGGCGTGAATCAGCCTGGTCTGGATATCCTTGCGCTGTTTGGGACGGATGCGCAGCCTCAAAGTGGTCAGCATGCTCATCACGACAGGAGTCATGATGTGGATAGGGCCGGTTTTTCGGGTGGTGGAGGCGACATAGGATGACATAAATACAAAGCCCTTCTTTATTTTTTGCGCCTGCAGCCATTTGGTCGGCAAAAAGAGCATCACGACCAGGACAAATGCGAAGAAGGCAATCAGCGTCGGCATAAACAATCACCCACTATATATTGATCTTTGTGATGGCACGGCCGAGAAAATAGTTGGCGATCAGCATCAGAGCTGCGACGAACATCAGTGTCGACCCGACCCAGGAATCGTACATCGGCTTCATGTAGCCCGGGTTGAGCACCATAATCGCCAGCACGATTCCGAGCGGCATGAACGTCAGCATCTTCGCCTCCATCCGCTTTTGGGCAGTCGCCACCATGATCTCCTGCTGGACGGTTATTTTGTCGGAGATCATCATCGTCGTGTTTTGAATCACCTCGGCCAGATTGCCGCCGCGGGATTTCGTGATCAGGGCCGCATTGACAAATTGCGTGACGTCCTCCTGATTGACCGCATCGCGGAATTTTTGCAGCGCTTCCTCCAGCGAGACGCCAAAATGGATGTCCCGATTGAGCTTTTCAAGTTCATCCAGCATGGGCCGATCCTTTTTATAGCCGAGCTGCTTCTCCAAGTCCTGCTGACAGCGCAGGAGCGCCACCTGCAGGGAAGAACCCGCCTTCAGCGAGCTGGCGATCGACAAAATCGCCTCGCGAAACTGCAGAACCATGATTTGTCGCAGCTTTTCCTGCCTTCTTTTCTTCAAGGCGCGAGGAACAAAAAGCCCGAGCAAGCCAAACAAGGCCGCGTAAAACTCGTTTTGGAACAGCAGCATGCCAAAGAAAAACAGGGAAACGACTGATACGGCGATCAACAGGTAGTCCAGCAGCTTCGTCTCCGATGACGAGCCCAGCTGCAGCCACTGGGACAGCCCTGCACGCTTTTTCGTTGTCTCAATATGCCGGAGGCGGTCAAACTGCCGGGTCAGCCACTTCTTTTGCGGAAATTCACCATAGATCAGCACGTACAAAAGCTCGATGAAGGAACGGAGCAATACGTACAATGAGACCATGACCGCTACATATGTCCCTAGCATCTCAGCTCCTCCGCTTCTTGCGCAGCAGCATCAAACATGGATTCCCCGTATCCCCTGGACAGCCATTTTTCCATCTGGATGACCGGCTCTCCGGTCGGGACGAGTGCCCCGCGAAGCCGACCGTCCTCATCCATACCCTCCATCCTCCAGCGAAACAGGTCGACGCATTCGATTTCGCCTTCTACGTAATCACGGATTTCCGAGATTTGCAGCACCTTGCGGGAGCCGTCGCGGAGGCGGCCCAGGTGGACGATAATCTCTACGGCGGAGGCAATTTGCCTGCGGATGGCGGGAAGAGGCAGCTCCAGTCCCGACATCAGTACCATCGTCTCCAGACGGGACAGCATGTCGCGAGCCGAGTTGGCATGGCCCGTCGTCAGCGAGCCGTCGTGGCCCGTATTCATCGCCTGCAGCATGTCGACGGCTTCGCCTCCGCGCACCTCTCCGACCACAATCCGGTCTGGACGCATCCGGAGCGCTGTCCGCACCAGATCGCGAATGGCGATGGCCCCTTTCCCCTCTACGTTGGGGGGCCGCGTCTCCAGACGGACAAGGTTATCAATATGAGTGACCTTCAGCTCAGCCGCATCCTCTACCGTGATCACCCGCTCCGTCTGCGGGATGAACATGCTGAGCGCATTGAGAAACGTGGTCTTCCCCGAGCCTGTTCCCCCGGAAACGACGATGTTGTACCTGGCATGAATCAGCTTCTCCAGCCACTGCGCAATTTGCGGGGAAAGCGCCCCCAGCTCCACCAGCTCCTGCATGGTGTACGGATTTTCTGGAAACTTCCGAATCGTCACGATCGGGCCGGAGAGCGAGATCGGACGGATGACGACGTTTACCCGCGAGCCGTCGGCAAGCCGGGCATCCACGATCGGATCGCTCTCATCCACTTTGCGGTTGATCGGCGCCACGATTTTTTCGATCAGGTGCAGCAGCTCGGACTCGGACTCGAACTGCAGCGGGACGCCTTTTTCCGTCATCGCCCGGCGCATTCTTCCTTTTTCCTCGATAAATATCCGCTCGATGCCGTTGATCATGATTTCTGTGATCTGCTCGTTTTTCACCAGCGGATCAATGATCCCGTAACCGACAAGCTGCTGGACAATTTCCTCGACCATCGTCCGCTTTTCTTCCGGGGTGAGAAGGGCATGGCCGAAGCGAGACTCGCTCTCCTCCTCCAGCACCTTCCAGATCACCTGGCGAAGCAGCTCCGGCTGGCTCAGCAGCTGCTGGTCCTTTTTGTTCTGCTCGATGATTCGCTCGCGGACCGCCTGCTTCAGCTCGGGGAGCTGGACGGCTTCCTGAACGCGCCCTTCCGCCGCGCCTTCTCCCGCCGCGCCCGCCTTCTTTTGCCTAATGGCCTCTTCTACCCGCACGTGTAAACACCCCCCGCAAGCTGAAGCCCTTGCCTAGCTCCTTTTTTGTGAAAACCGGACAGATGAAGTGCGCAATACGCCGGTAGTACCTGTTGATCTTGAGATGGGGTTTCTCGACGAGGGAAATCCCCCGGTTGGTAAAGCCTTGTATTTGCTGGTACATATCCGGAATGGTTTCCGCGATCGGCATGGAAAGAATCTCCTCCAGCTCCGAGGTCGGGAACCCGATCGACGAATGGTACCGATTCAGCACCAGATACCGGGATTGCAGCGGCCGGTTCAGCTTTTCGACAATATCGAAGGTAGACAAGAGCGACCAGTTGGCGACCACGTCTGTCGTCGTCACGTAGAACAGATCGGTCGCCGCGCTCAGCAGGGCGATATTTTTCGGGGAGAGGTCCGTCGACGTATCCATGACGATCACCTCGTAGTCCAGGGCTTCCAGCGCCTCCAAAATCTTATCCGTCATGTCCAGCGTCATGTTGCTCATCTTGAAATGGGTAGCGGCGCTCAAGACATGCAGCTTTTTCCCCTCTACCTCGATCTGGTGAACCGACTCCTTGAGAGTGGCCACGAGGTCGTCCTTTTGTCCGATACCCTGCTCGATGATCCTGATCGCATCCGTCAGTCCCCGGGTCCGGGGCAGATACAGATAAGCGGATATTTGTCCGAACGTCGCGAAGTCGACCAACAGCACTTTTTTCTCTTTCAGCGCCAGCTGGCAGGCCGTGTTGATCGCCAGCGTCGTCTTCCCGACTCCTCCCTTCGGAGAAAAGAACAGGACTTTTCGCGCTTCCTGATTGCCCAGAAACTCGTTCACCGCCGCCTTGCTTTGGACCGGCTGCGTATGTCCCGGCGTAAACGAATAGATCCGGGGGGCCAGCAAGTCGTGCGGGATGTATTTGTACACAAACTCCACGGTTCCGTTGTGGAGGTCCACCTGGAGCTTCCGCAGCTTCTCCATCTGGTCCGTCAAAATCATGATCTTGGCTACCCGGCGATTTCGGATCTGCACGATCTCTTCTTGGGGGTTTGGCATCAGGTCCAGGCTAATCAACACCACATCAACATCGTGGGCGCCGCAGTAGGCATACAGCTCTGCCAGGGAACGGACTTGGGCAGCCACGCGAATGGACGGGTGATTTTGTTCAAAATAGTCCTGAATGTCTTGTGTATACGCATGATCCGTATCTGCTACAGCGACTCGGATAAACGAAGTCGCGCTTGCAGTCGTGTTGTCGTACTCCATCTCTTTTCACCTTCTTTTGCGAACCTTATTTCAGCAGCAGCGAATCTGTTACCGGAGCGACTCTCGCCCGCTCTCCGTTCCAAGGGTTCAGGATCAGATCGATATCGCCCTTGTGCTTGGCGAGGGAGAGCTTGACGGCTTCCTGCGGAGAGACGAGCAGCGTTACGTGCTGCATGACGTTTTCCTTTCCTTCGCCTTTCACGTTCACGCGCTCGATGTCAAACACCTCGACCTGCTGCAAAATCATGTGGGAAACGGATTCTCCCACCGCTTTTGCGTCTGCTTTGGAGGTGTAGATGACATCGACCCAATCCCCTTTGTTCAAGCTGTTGTCAACCACGGAAGCCGGTGGCAGCGCAACGGATATCAAGCGCTTTTCTTTGGGAATGAAGTAGGTGATATCCACGCTTCCGTCCTTTCGCAAATACATGTGGCGCTGTTCGGGAAAAATCAGCACCTTGGGGTCCAGTTCCATCGGTTTGCCCGCTTCGATTTTTTGCAGGGTAATTCCGCCTACCACATCTTCTTTCACCGTCGTTGGCTTGGCGATCAGCAATCGCGCCGATTCGGCCGCCACCTCGACGGGCTTTACCATGTCTTCGGTAATTAACGTGTGTGCCGGAATCTCCTTGGCCGCCACGATGACCACCGTCGTCTGGCGCAAGGAGTCCAAATATTCGTACACGGAATAAGCGATCGCTCCTGCACTCAGTAAAATAAAGAAAATACGCCAGCCCACTTTCGCAAACATATGGGTTCCTCCTGCTATGACATTGCCATCGTTTCAATACATTTCCTCTATAGACCGAAAAACCCAAAGATTGGTTGCAAAAACTAAGAAAAAAACACCATTTTTTGTGAAAAAAATGGGTGTTTTTTCAAAAGTCCTCCGCATATCTTATTGGATTGATCTGGAATTCCTATGTAAAAGTGTAAAAATGGCGCCTGAAACGAGACCAATGAGAATTCGGTATGTCGGTTCCGCCAACCGGGATGAGCGGATGTCTGTTGACGAAAACAACTTGTTAGTCAAAAGGGAGAAGTTTTTTGTTTGTGTACAAATAATGGCGATGAATCGCTACACGACAAAGGATGTGGAAGTCGGCGGGAAACAGGTGAAGAAAGGCGATCTGGTCGTGACCTGGATCGGTTCAGCCAACCGGGATGAGGAAAAATTCCCGGACGCCGACCGTTTTATCGTCGACCGGACGCCCAATGCCCATCTTGCTTTCGGACAGGGCATCCACTTTTGTCTGGGCACCCCGCTGGCCAGACTGGAGGCGTCGATCGCCCTGCCGCTCATCCTCGCTCATTTCCACGACATGAGATTGCCTGAGGGGGGTCGGCTGGAGGCAATCCCCAGCACCTCTGTCTACGGCGTAAAGGAGCTGCCTGTCCGGTTTACTTCTGCCGCCTATCATTAAGAGAACTTTTTGGATCAAAAAAACGGACTTGGGCAAAGTCCGTTTTTCTTGTTTACGCTTGTTGTGGCCGGGAAAGCTCATATAAATAAAAGACGTAGTCCGTGGGTGCGCCTGGATACCCCTGCTGTCTGAGCATCGCCGCAATATTCCCGCGATGGTACGTGCCGTGGTTGACGACGTGCTGCAGGATGTCGGAATGCCGAGCCTCCAGCGTCCCGTATTGGGGGTGGCGGTATGCATTCACTGCGTTCAGATCCGGCAAGCTGTCGAGAAACTGTCTGTACTTGTCGGAGACAGCGCGGAACAGCTGCTCAAGCTCCTCTACGCTCTTGCCCTCCGTCTCCTCTGGTATGCGCCCGACAGCCTCCCGTATTTTCTCAAAGCTTTCGCTAGCCATGGCGTACAGCCAAACATGATCGACCGTGTAGATGTGGACGAGCGCACTGAAGACAGAAGGAAAAACACTTTGAATCTCTTGCCGGTACGCCTCCTGGGGCAATTCCTTCAAGTGCTGAAAAATCCTCTCGTTTGCCCATACATGGTATTCGTACAATTGTGCGGCGGGATGTTTCATGATCGATACGCCTCCATTCGCCAAACCTATTCATATCCACAGCATAACCGAGATTCACTGACAGGTACGGTCAGCAAAGATTATTCTGTTTCATAATGCGCAAGCAGCGCCTTCGCGACACCCACCATTCTGTCCCGCAAAAGCTTCGGCTCCAGCACCTGAATCGCTCTTCCGTACGGAAGCAAAAAGTACGGGACGTAGCCCCAGAGCGATTGTTCATCCAATTGAAAGCGGGCTTCGCCCTCGGAGCGCTCCACTAGCGTATATCCGAACAGCCAATGCTCGCACAGATCGCGAATCGCATGGGGATTGCCCTCGATCCGTACGGAAACGAGCTTTTTCTTCTCCGCGTCGGGGAGCAGATTTTGCATGAAAAACTGTCGTGCGGAAAACTCTTCGGGTGGTTGAAACGAAGCATCGGTTCGGGATACGTGCTGGATTCTGTCTACGCGAAAACTGCGAATCTCGCATCGCAGATGGCAATAGCCGACGACGTACCACTTGTTCTTCCAGTAAACCAGCCCGTAGGGATCGACGTCGCGAACTTGCGGGGACGGATCGCGGCCCTTCTGATAGGCCATCGATAGCGTATTCCCGTCGGCCACAGAGCGCTGCAGCTCTTGAAGAATCGACTCCAGCGCCGGGTTCGGGGGCGGATGAATCACATCAAAGCCGCGTTCATTCCGCTGAATATGATGCAGCTGCTCCTGATTGGTGTACAGCTTCAGCTTGGAGACGGCACTGTCTAACGCTTCGCCAAAGGGATATCCGGCCTCTTTGGCAAAAATGGCGGCGTGAATCAGCGCCTTTTGTTCATCCAGATCGAAAAACAGGGGAGCCTCGATGAAATGATCGGGGAGGGTATATCCGCCGTTGTGTCCGGAGTCGGCAATGATCGGCACGCCGCTCGCGCACAAGGCATCGATGTAACGGTAGACGGTCCGAACATGAATCTCCAGCGTGTCTGCCAGCTGTTTGGCCGTCATCCGCCTTCCGGTTTTCAACAGCCACAAGATGGAAAGCATGTTGTCGGCTTTGGACATGTTCAGAAGTGCTCCTTTCCTGTTGGCGGGGTATCGTTTTTCGTTTCCGGCATCCAATCCGATTGTTGTTACCTTGTGGAATTGTTATACAATTATCCATGCAGGCATGATAAACCTGCTTGCTTTTTCCTTGTTCCACGCAAACAAGCATCGTTCCCGTGGGATGTTTGGGAAAGATGCTTGTTGTCAGTGTACGCTTTTCAGCTCAGTGGCCAATTGCACAGCCTATCAGGAAAAGATTCAGGAGGACTCTTTGGTCCCCTGTTTCGCTTTATAATATGCAAAAAATCTGTTCGCAACAACACCTAGAATTAATAGATCTACAGCTTTAGCAAATAGCATATGAATAATCTGCGTGATCATTAGTATTGTACTATTATTGATTAACTCTTGAAACTTCACGAAGATCGAATCTCCGGAAAATGGAACGGCATAATGGATTGAAAATGTGAAATAAAACAGATTAAAAAAGGCTGAGATTGATTCTGAATTGAATGCTTCCTTTATGGAATGAAAATGAGGCTGGTAAGTAAGGTAACCAAATAAATCACCTAATAATAGGACAAATGAATAAATGATACTAAAAATAAAATCAGTTAAAAATACGACAAATATAATTCCTATAATTGTAAGCGTAAAGTTTTTCTTTAAGTCTCTCGGTTTTATTTCGTGAAAACCATTAATAATAATTAGCATAGATTCTATTAAATTTTTTAACGCAAAGTGAAAAGGGGGCAGTAAACTTATAATAAGAAACAATATCTTAATGACATATTTGTCCCTCCAAATTAACTCGTTAAAAAGAAAAAATATGAATAAAAGAGTAGTCCAATAAGAAGCTAACAATACTAATTGGCAAGATATCCTATAAGGATAAAATATTTCCGATGATGTTCCACACCTAAATAACACGATAGTTAAAAGAATGAGTACGTAAATAATTAAAAACACAACTACTAAGGACGAAGTTATTAGCGGTAAAAGTAAATAAAGAATGAATAATAAAGCAACATTAATTTTGCTAAAGATAAGCCTCTTACTCTCTCGGCTCAAAACTTATGAATAATATTTTTACTTCTTCCATCATTTTCAATCCAATTCATTTCGTTATTTTTATTCCGATGAAGCATTCATTATTACTTTAGAAGGAACCAACTCAGTCAACATACTGACAGGAATATTATAGAGTTCAGTGTTTAACCTACCTACAAATAAATTGTCAACTCTATCCCATAGAGCTCGGCAGTTACCGTAATTGTCACCCGTTAACCAAACATGCTCCAATCTCCAACATCTAAAGCTGATGCAATAGATAAGCACCTACCGATTCTCTATTTACGCCGATAAACGAATACTTAATCGACAGCCACTTGCCTGCAGTAAGGCATGCACTCTATTGCCTCGATAGACAAAAAAAGAAGAACACGTCAGTTCGGGTCCTTCGCATGCTTTCCGATCATATCCAACTCCACGTCTGCCACTCTTCGATTTACAAACCTTACTTTTTCTTTTATGTCGCGAATCTCGGACAGTACCAAATTATCGCTATTAATATTCGCTATGTGCTGAGAGTGAAGCGCGACTTTTATTTCGTCTACCTTTGTCTCCAGTTGGTCAAAACGTTCCTCTTGTCGATCTACCTTTGCCTCCAGCCGGTCAAAACGTTCGTCTTGTCGATCTACCTTTGCCTCCAGCCGGTCAAAACGTTCGTCTTGTCGATCTACCTTTGCCTCCAGCCGGTCAAAACGTTCGTCCATCTGATCGAACCGTTCCCCCATCCGCTTCATGCCTTCCGCGATTTCCAATAGGAGCTTTTCCATTCCGCTTTCCCCTCCTTATAGGCATTATACAGGATTTCTGTCTGCTTGTAACTCACTGCAAAAGGGCCTTCATTAAGAAGGCCCCAGCTGTTTTCAATCAGTTTATTTAGCCGCTTTATTTCAAACCGTTGTCTATTTCTTTCACCATTTCACTGACGGAGATGAGTCCGCCGCCGGACAGATACCAGAAATCCGGCTTGAGGTAAGCGACGTGCCCTTCCTTGAAGGCTTTCGTCTTCTTCACCAACTCGTTCTCCACCACATTCTTCGCAGAGGATTGTCCGCCGACGACAGCGCCGCGGTCTACGACGAACAGGTAGTCCGGGTTTTTCTCCACGATGTATTCAAACGAGATGCTTTGGCCGTGAGTGGATGCTTCAATGTTCTTGTCAACCGGTGCAACGCCAAACACGTCGTGGATGATTCCGAAGCGGGAGCCTGCTCCATACGCGCTTACTTTGCCGTCGTTGGCCAGGATGATCAGCGCGTTTTTGCCGCTGGCTGTCGCTTTTTCATTCAGCTTCTTGATCGATTCGTTGATTTTCGCCAGCTCTTCCTCGACAGCGGATTCCTTGCCGAAGATTTGGCCGATCGTCTTGGCGTTCTCGGTAAAGGATTCCATATAGCGGGACGTGTCTACGCCCATGTAGATTGTCGGCGCAATTGCCTTGAACTCTTCATACATGTTTTGTTGGCGACCGGAGATGATGATCAGGTCAGGCTTTACTTCATTGATTTTCTCAAAATCAGGCTCTTTCAGGCCTCCTGCATTTGCATACTTGTCGTCCTTGTATTTTTCAAGGTAAGCAGGAATGCTGGCTTTTGGCAACCCGGCCACTTCGATGCCCAGCTTATCCAGCGTGTCCAGAGTACCGAAGTCAAAAACAACGACTTTTTTCGGGTTTTTCTTCACTTTGGTTTCGCCCAGCTGGTGTTTGATCGTCAATTCTTCGCTTTGCGCTTCCGTTGCCGGGGTTCCTTGCCCTTCTTGCGCCTTCGGCTGCTCGGCTCCGCCATTTGCGCTGCCCGTCGTGCTGGCGCCTCCTGAACCGCATGCTACCGCAAAGACTGCCAGTACGGCAATCATGAGATATAACGCTACCTTCTTCATGTCGTCACCTCTAAAAGATATTTTTTATATTGCATCGATGATTGTCTAGAAAAGAGCCTTGATTGCAGCCATCCTATTAGTGCATGGCCCTATCTCTATTTCAGAGACCATCGAAATGATGCCAAAAACAAATTGTCCTTCATCAGGAGAAGTAAATGCAGATTTTGTTATCGTCGATGTGCTGGATCGGAATGTCCATGTCATAAACCTCTTTCAGCACGGGAGACGAGATGATCTCCTCGATCGTTCCTTCCCGGACGATTTTTCCATCCTTGAGGGCGACGATGTAATCGGAGTAACAGGAGGCAAAATTGATGTCATGGATGACGATCACCACCGTTTTCCCCAGCTCATTCACCAGTCTCCGGATAATTTTCATGATCTGGACGGAATGCTTCATGTCGAGATTGTTGAGCGGTTCGTCCAGCAGGATGTATTCGGTGTCCTGGGCGATGACCATCGCGATGTAGGCCCGCTGCTTCTGCCCGCCGCTGAGCTGGTCCAGGTATTTTTCCTGCATGTCGTCCAGTTCCATATAGCGGATCGCTTCGTCGACATGCTTCCAATCCTCTTCCGTCAGCCGTCCCTGCGAATAAGGAAAGCGTCCGAAGGAGACCAACTCGCGGACCGTTAAGCGCAGATTGATGTGATTGGACTGCTTCAGAATGGAAATCTTTTTGGCCAGATCGTTGCTTTTGCACTTGTCGACTTCTTGACCGTCAATGTAGATATCCCCTTCGTCCCTGGCAATCAAGCGGCTGATCATGGACAGCAATGTGCTTTTTCCGGCTCCGTTTGGACCGATAAAGGAGGTGATTTTTCCTTTGGGGATGTTCACGGAGACATTTTCCACTACTTTTTTCTGTCCGTATGTTTTGGACACGCTTCTTACCTCTACCATGACTTATTCTCCTTCAATAGTAGATAGATAAAGTACACGCCGCCGACAAAGTTGATGATCACGCTAAGGGTTGTCGAGAAGGTAAACACTCGCTCCACGATGAGCTGCCCTCCGACGAGTGCGATCACGCTGATGAAACTGGAGCCCAGAATCAAATATTTGTGGTCGTAGGTCTTCATGAATTCATAAGCGACGTTGACAACTAGCAGTCCCAGGAAGGTAATCGGCCCGACCAGAGCAGTCGAGATGGAGATCAGGATCGCCACGGCGACCAGCAGCCTTTTGACCACATAGTCGTAATCGACCCCCAGATTTATCGCTTGATCCCTCCCCAACGCGAGAACATTGAGGTACTTGTTGAACCGCCAGAAATAAGCGATCACGAGAACCATCAGAACCCCGGCGATGCCGAGCAGCTTGTTGTTGATGTTGTTGAAGCTGGCGAAACTCTTGTCTTGGATGACCTGAAACTCGTTCGGATCGATCAGCACCTGCATGAACGTCGCCATGCTCTGGAACAATGTCCCGAAGATGATGCCGATCAGCAGGAGATAGTAAATATTCTGCTGATCCCGCTTAAACAGGATCTTGTACAAAACAGCCGAGAACAGTACCATCAGACCCACGCACAGCAGGAAGTTCAAATTGTTGTCTACCATCGTGAGCGACTTGGAGCCGAATACGTAAATGACGAAAGTTTGGATCAGCATATAAAGCGAATCCAGGCCCATGATGCTCGGCGTCAGGATTCGGTTGTTCGTAATCGTCTGAAACACCAGGGTCGAGTAGGCGATGGCCGTTCCCGTCAGAATGATTGCCAGTACCTTGATGCTCCTCCTTCGAAGGATGTAGTCCCAGTTGCCCCCTGATTTGATTGTCATAAAGATGGCGATTAAAACGAGAGCCGCTACTGCCAACCAGACAATTTTCTTTTTATATGCCATATGCCTTTCTCCTCATCAGTAAATAAGCAAAGATACCACTTCCGAGCACCCCGACGGTCAGGCTGATGGAGATTTCGTATGGATAGATGATGACCCGGCCAAGGATGTCGCAGAAGAGTACGAATACCGCTCCCAATAATGCGGTATGAGAAAGGCTGTTTTTCAGGTTGTCGCCACGATAAATCGAAACGATGTTCGGAATGATCAGGCCCAGAAACGGAATCATCCCCACAGTCAACACGACGGAAGCAGTGACCAGGGCGACAATGACCAATCCGATGTTGACCACCCGCCTGTAATTCAGGCCCAAGTTTTTGGAAAAGTCCTCGCCCATCCCGGCTATGGTGAATTTGTTTGCGTACAGGTAGGCGATGAAGAGCAGCGGAATGCTGATGTACATCAGCTCGTAGCGCCCTTTCATGATCATCGAAAAATCGCCCTGCAGCCATGCCGACATGTTCTGGATCAGATCGTACTTATACGCGATAAAGGTGGCGAAGGAACTGATGATGTTCCCGAACATCAACCCGACGAGCGGAATGAAGATCGTATCCTTGTACTTGATCTTCTCCAGTATTTTCATGAACACAAAAGTGCCCAGCAAGGCAAAGACAAAAGAAATCAGCATCTTGACCAAGGGACTTGCCGTGGTAAACAGCATCAGCGATACGAGAATCCCCAGTCTGGCGGAATCGAGCGTCCCCGCCGTCGTGGGGGAAACGAATTTATTGCGACTCAGCTGCTGCATGATCAGGCCGCAAATGCTCATGCTCACGCCTGCAATAATAATGCTGACCAGACGGGGAAGCCTGCTCACGAGCAGTATTTCCATCTGGTCGTCTGTCAGATGGAGTATATCCAGCGGGGAAATGTCCTTTACACCGATAAAGACAGACCCGAATGAGAACAGAAGCAGCGCGAGTAACAAATATCCGATTTTCATTGGCTCTTTCCTTTGTGTTGAGGTAAAATTCGCTGTCAAAGCGCTTATGAAGCACAGGAATATGTACTTCAAACACTCAATAATGATATTCATTATCATCTGTTTACATTGAGTATTATACCCATTCATTTACATAGCGTCAATGAGAATGATTAGAATTCTCATTGACGAATGTGCTGCTGCGGATGCATCCGAATGAAAAAACCCGGAGCTGCGCCCCGGGCTTCATCCTGCGAAATCTTCCTTGCTTTCTCTATTTCAGCTTTTCGGTATACGTAATCAACTGGGCAGTAAAAGCGTCCAGTCTTTGCTTCAAATCTTCGGCTGTAACGATGTAGCGCCCACTCTCAAGCATAAAATCACTTTTGCAAGAAGCCACCTGCATGGGAATCGCCACGCCCAACAGCCCCCTTACGACAATACGCAGATGATCAATCGGCTGCGTACTGCGAATACCGCCGCCGTTGCCGACGAGTCCTACAGGTTTGTCCCGGAACATATCCATATTCAGAATATCCAATGCATTTTTCAGGACACCTGAATAGGAATTGTGGTAATTCGGCGACCCGAGTACAAACGCGTCCGCTTGGCTAGCCAGTCGGATCAGCTCGCGTGCGGTTTCATCGATGTGCTTTTCCGGTTCATAGTGATATTTCGGGTCGGCGATAGGCAAGGGACGCACCCGCAAATCCCAAACATCCGCTTCACATCCTTTTTCCCGCAGCCGAGCGGCGATCTCCTCGATCAAAGCCGTTGTATGCGCAGGCTCTGCTACGCTTCCCGATATGAGTAAAATACGCATCAGACGATTCTCCCCTCTTATGATTTTGTATCCCGAAAGACAGCTCCTGTCTTACATTCCAACAGATTGTCCCGGTGTCTCCATTCGCGCTTGCTGCCTTGCCTGTCGCAGCCACAATCCGTAAAAGATCGCTGTTGTTCCAAACACATACACGGTCACGGCCACAAAAGCGAGCGGCAGTGAGAATGCGGACAGAAGACCGCCTATCAACAGGTAGGCAAAGGCATCAGCCACATTGCCGACGCTGGAGCGAAGCGCCATCACTTTTCCCAACATCTCGTTGGGGGTCCGCAGCTGTAAGACAGTCGTCAACGTCGTTCCGGATATCGTGTTTCCAAAGCCTTGGATCAACGCCGAAAGAACGATGCCGAGCATACTCCCGGGGAACCCAAGCAGAAAAAAGGAAACGCCCCGTAATGCATAGCCTGCAAAGATCCATTTGGCTGGCTGCAGCACCTTTCTTTTGGATAACCAGAAGGAGGAAAGCATCGAGGAAAGTGAGACGATAGATATGACAAAGCCATATGATTTTTGGCCGCCCAGGTCAGCCGCCTCCAGCACCTTGGGGATACCCAACTGGACTACACCAGCCCCGATCAGCAACTGGGCCGCAAATGAGGCAATCATGATGGCAATCTCCTTGTTCCCCACGCTGATAAAAGCGATCCCTCTCCACGCATCCTGTAAAATCGTCGGCTTCTTCCCGCTTCCCGTTTGCTTTTCCGGTTTGGGAATGCGAATGAATGAGATCAGGAGTGCCGAGATAAAGTAGGAAACGCTATCGATATAAAGCAGCTCTGCTACGTCCAGATCGAACTGCAGGAGTATGCCGCCAAGCGAAGGGCCGAGCATCAAGCCTAGGTTTTGCGTGGAACCGAAATAGGCGTTTACCTTGTTCAAATCCTTTTTGTCATCGACCAAAAGCGGGATGCTCGCTTGAATGGACGGAAAGAAAAAGGCCCGCAGGCAGGTCATGACAAAGCTGACGGTCACGATGTGCCCCAACGTCAACGCATCGGCAGCATGAGCGATGGGAATGGACAAAGTAAGCAATCCCCGTGTCCAACCACAAAACAGCATGATCGCTTTGCGGTCTACGCGATCAACGATGACGCCGCCTATGATTCCGAGAAAAAAGTAAGGAATCACAGAGACAAACAGCACAGCCCCCGCTCCCAGTGCACTGTCGCTGTATTGCAGAGACAGCAGTGTCAATGCAAGCGTATAGACGGATGTGCCGAAAATAGACGAGGCATCTGTGAACCAAAGCAGTTTAAGATTGCGGTTCACGGTTCATCCCTACTTTTACTTATGTAGTAACTCCTTTACTACCACTAGATTACTCCTGGTGTCTCCTCTAGCTGAGCTGCCTTTTGAAGATTCTGATACCTTTTCTTCGTATCCGCCGCACGAAAACCCTGACATTTCTAACAATTATAACCTTGCTGCTTTTCAAATGGAATGCGCTTTTGTGCGCCTTCACTAAACTAACCCTGTCAAATCCCGTCAAATCTTCTGACGTATCCAATCATTGACGGAACAAAATATCCAATCTGCACGACTCAATGGAAAACGCCTTTGCGAATCAAGCGTACAAATAGACAATCTCATCCCGATCCTTCCGGTAATCCACCAGCATGTCTTTGCCGTCCAGATACCAGATTTCATCCTCCACGATGTAAAAGGTAATCCCGTTCGCTACCGTGGAGAGCCCAATATTGTCCGGCTCTTCTTTCGTGAATCCCATAGAGAACGAATCCTGAATCGTGCTGCTTCCGCCATAGCGGGCAAAAAAGCGAACATAATCCCCGGATTGAAAGCCGCACTCTTCTTCGAACCAGGCAAGAGCCGATTGTGTAACTGTTATTTTCACTCGCTAGCGCCCCTTTCGGCAATTGTAGCTGCCGATGGAATGTGTGATGCAGGAAAAGAAGACGGCTGTTTTCCCTGTAAAAGGCCCTTCTGGGAGACAAGTGGACGTACCAGAGAGGAATGCGCCTTCTATCAAACAGAAAACAGCCTGGATCAAACTTTGCTTTACATACAGTATAGGGAGCTTAGTAAACTATTTCAATCATTTAGTTTAAAAATACACAAAAAAATAATAAGCACTTTCGTCAGCGTCAGGTGGTAAAGCAGCCAGGCTTTCACTGATCCATTGTATGCTCCCTCGCAATCGAACTCTTTCTTTTTGACGCATAAACATTCGTCCCGACAACCCCGATGAGGATCAAAACGCCGCCAACGACATGGAATATCTCCACTTTCTCGTTCAACCAGATCACTCCCGCAATAATGGTCACCAGCGTCGATATTTGATTGCAAACACTCATCTTGGATGCTTCTATATGCGACAAGGCATAATTGGACAAAAAGGAGGTAACGAGCGACGACAGCACGCCCAGGTACAAGACGCTGATAAAAAAAGACGGATTCGCCAAAGGCTGAAAGAAATCGCTGAGCGTCCCCGCTGGAATGTGGCGGACAACCGACATGCCATTGAAAAACAGGAAGCCAAACACTGTCATGACATATGTAACATCCATGTAGTGGTGTTTTGTCACAACCTTTCGGGCCATTACATTATAGGCGGCCAGCGAGAGAGCGGACAAAAACACCAAAATGGTTCCCGTCAGGCTGGCCTCTTTCAGGTCGATCCCTTTCGAAGCGAAAAGATAGACCACCCCTGCGACAGACAACAGGGTGAACACTTTTTGCAGCCCATTCGTAAACTCCTTTAAAAAATACGCGGCGAGAATCATGGTGAAGATCGGTACGGTAGCCTGGATAATCCCTGCCTCCGATGACGACGTATAGACCAAGCCAAACGCCTGCAGGGCAAAGAAAAAGACGGGATACAACAGCGCTACCGGCAAAAATGAAACGACGTCCCGCAGTGTGGTCCGAAGCTTGATCCAGCCGAACAGGACGGGTATCGAAGCAGCCAGAAACGACATCGTAAATCGGTGTGCCAACGTGTCCAGCGGATCGCTTATCGTCAATGCCACCTTTACGAACAGAAAGGACAGCCCTACGATAAGGGCGCTTAACACGGCGGCCAGATACGCTTTTCGAATCGATTTTTGTGCCATCTAAAAGCCTCCTCAAGCATGGAATGCTGTGAACTTCATGACCGGTCATAGCTTTATCGTAAATGGCAAGCTCGTGTGCTACAATTCAAAAAAAACAGATCTGTAACGGTACAGATTTGCTCTGGGGTGAGACGATGCATAAATATTTGCAGCTGCAAAGCGAGCTGGAATCGAAAATCGAAAGCCGCCAATGGACAGATGGAGATAAGCTTCCTTCCATCCGTACTCTCGCTGACAGGTATGCGTGCAGCCACAGTACCGTTATTCGTGCACTGGCTGAGCTGGAGAGGCGCCACGTCATCTACTCCGTCCCGAAAAGCGGCTACTATGTAGTGAAGAGTGCACTTGCCTTACCGGAAGAGGAAACCGGCGTCATCGACTTTGCTACCTCCGCTCCAGATCGCGACGTTTTTCCTTACCTCGATTTTCAGCACTGCATCAACAAGGCGATCGACACCTACAGCAGCGACTTGTTTGTCTACGGGACGCCGCAGGGGCTGGATACCTTGATTCAGGTCATCCACAAACAATTTGCTGACTATCAGGTCTTTGCCAGCCCGAAAAATATCTTTATTACCTCAGGCGTCCAACAAGCATTGGCTGTGCTTTCTGCGATGCCTTTTCCCAACCGGAAGGCAAAGGTCGTGCTGGAACAGCCCGGCTATCACTTGCTGATTGAATACCTCGAGACGCACAACATCCCGGTCGTCGGCGTAAAGCGCACGGCCAAAGGGATCGACCTTGCGGAGCTGGAGAGGGTCTTTCGCGAGGGCGACGTCAAGTTTTTCTACACGATGCCGCGATTCCAATCTCCCTTGGGCACCTCCTGTACGAAACAGGAAAAGCTGGCCATCATCGAGCTGGCCGAGAAATACGACGTGTTTATCGTGGAAGATGACCACATGGCCGACTTTGAACAAGACAGCAAGGCGGACCCGTTGTTTGCCTACGACAGGTCCGCCCGCGCCATTTACTTGAAAAGCTATTCGAAAATCCTTCTGCCCGGCCTTCGGGTAGGGGTAGCCGTTATCCCCAGCCGGCTGGTCGATGTCTTTCAGCGATACAAGCGATTGATCGACATCGATACCTCGATGCTCTCGCAAGCCGCTCTTGAAATTTATATAAAAAGCGGGATGTTTGAACGGCACCGGCACAAGATTCGCGCTTCCTACGCCAAAAGGTCCGACATATTGGCGGCGTCCATCCACCGTCATTTCGGACCTTTGGGGGGTATTTCCGCGATTTGCGATTCCAGCCAGCCGATGATTCATACACATATGGCTTTGGACAGGAGCATTTCCGTCCCGAGAGTCATTTCCCTGCTGAAAAAGGACGGGATCGTGATCGAGCCGATCGACAAGCATTATTTGTCTTCTTATCCAAAGGAAAATCTCGTGAAGCTCAATGTGTCGAACACAAAGGACAAGGACATCGACCGAGGGATTTGCCGCCTGGCGGAAACGGTCAAGAAGTTGGCGGACTCACGGCGCTGATGAGCTGCATGCAATCGGTGACGGCCCGTTTATTTGACAGTCGTTTCCTTTTCCACCGGAAACCAGCCCTCCACCGTCATCATGCGCTCCCACAGCGGATCGGGAATCTCCAGTCTCGCCTGCTCGTTTGGCTTGACCGTCGTTGCGATCTCATCCTCTTTGCCGTCGATCACCTTTTCCACCCATTCCGGCTCGATGATGATGCCGCGCCCGAGCGCGATCAGCGGAACGCCCGTTTGTCTGGCGGCCAGTACATTGTCCGCCGTGTACAAGGAACCGACGCCGATTAACGCCGTGCGATCCCCGATTCGCTCGCGGATTTGCTCGATTCGCGTCCGGGTCGAATCTCCGCCCCGTCTCGGCTTGGACCAGAAATCCTGCAGGGAGACGTGGAGATAGTCCAGCTCCCTGTCCGCGAGAGCATCCACCAAAACGAACGTGTCGTCCATCGTAATTCCCTTTTCATACGGCTCCTCCGGGGAAAAGCGGTAGCCCACGAGGAACGGACGGTTTGCGTGTTTTTCCACCACTCGCTTTACCTCATCCACGACAGCCAGCGGAAAGGCAAGACGTTTTTCCAGGCTGCCTCCCCAGCGGTCCGTACGGCGGTTCGTATGGCCGGAGAAGAATTGCTGGACAAGGTAGAAGTTGGCCCCGTGTATTTCCACACCGTCAAAACCGGCTTCGATGGCACGGCGGGTGGTTTCTCCGTATGCGCGAATAATCTCCTGCACCTCTTCATCCGTCAGCGCCCGGGGAACGGGAGCATTGTCATCAGCCACTGCGCTTGCGCTGACAATCTCTCCCCCGGGAACAAGCTCGGGGGGAGCCATTCGTCCGGCATGGAAAATTTGCAGTACCGCCCGTGCCCCCTTTTCCTTAATCGTCGAAGCCAATCTGCGCATGCTCGGGACCATCTCGTCACTAGTTCCGGAAAATTCGCCAGGGAAGCCCTTGCCGTTCTCGGTCACATAGATGCAGGCGGTAATCACCATGCCCACGCCAGTGGCTCGCCGGGAATAATAGCGGATTTCCGCATCGGAAACCGTCCCGTCGTCATTTGAGGAGTAATTGGTCAGGGGAGCCATGACGATTCTGTTCTTCAATGCGACTCCGCTGCGAAAGGTAAAGGGTTCAAACAAAGGCATGTATTTTTCGTTCATGTACCGTACACACTCCCAGCTTTTTTCTGTTTTGGCCAAGCGATCCTTGCCGCGAACTATGTTCACCAAAGCCGGCCGAAGTCTCCCTCTCCTATTTTTGCCTGTAGAGCGTTCCTTACTCTGCCGCGACCTGCTTAACGATCTCAAAGGAGCGCAGACGCGCCTGATGATCGTAAATCATGCCGTTGATGATGATCTCGTCTGCCTGCGTAGCGTCCAGCAGCTCCTGAAGCTTTTCCTTCACGACCGCGGGACTGCCGATGATTGACGCCCGCAGCTGCGCGTCTATGCTCGCTTTCTCGTAATCGGCCCAGAGCCCATCCATGCTCGCGACTGGCGGCTGCAATTTTTGCGGGCGGCCTCTTACCAGATTGAGGAAACTGAGTTGTTGCGAGGTGGCCAGATGACTCGCCGTCTCGTCATCGTCCGCCGCGATCACGTTTATCCCGACCATGGCGCACGGCTCCGCCAACACCTTGGATGGACGGAAAACGCTTCTGTACAGCCGCAGCGCCGGCAGTATGTTGTCCGGGGAGAACTGGCCGGCAAAAGCGAAGGGCAGCCCCAAAAGACCGGCCAGCTGCGCATTGTACAGGCTGGAGCCCAGGAGCCAGATCGGGATGTTCAACCCTTCGCCGGGAATTGCCCGGACTCGCGGAACGTCAGAGCCTTCTGTGGATGTCGGATTCAAATATTCGCGCAGCTCCGCCAGCTGTTCCGGGAAGTCATCGCCGCCGCTCTTGCTGTCGCGGCGAAGCGCACGGGCTGTGAGGTGATCCGTACCCGGCGCCCTGCCCAGCCCGAGATCGATGCGGCCGGGAAACAGGGACTCCAGCGTGCCGAACTGCTCGGCGACGACGAGCGGCGCGTGGTTGGGCAGCATGATGCCGCCGGAGCCGACCCGGATCGTCGAGGTCCCTGCCGCCACGTAGCCGATTATAACGGACGTCGCGGAGCTGGCGATTCCCGGCATATTATGGTGCTCGGCCAGCCAGTAGCGGTTGTACCCCCACTTCTCCGCATGCCGGGCCAGATCCAGCGTATTTCGGAACGAATCTGCCGGTGTCTCTTCCTCCCGTACAGGCACGAGATCGAGAACGGAGAGCGGGATGTCGCGAAGCTGTTTGCTCCTTTCACTCTGCTTGGTCATGGTTTTCATCCTTTGCTTTAAGAAGATCGTTCCCCTGGTCATTCCTTTAAAATCACATATCTAAATATCTAGATTTATAGATGATAAAGCGTCCGCATACATGGCTGGATCTCTCGGCGGTGCCGGAAACACATCCATGTACATTTCGGCTGGCCGGACAAGCGGCTACAAGTCGTGTTGGATAAACGCGGCCAACTCTTTTAACGTCTGCTCATTTCGCTTGTAGTAGGTCCACTGGCCGTATCTGTACACTTCCAGCAAGCCTGCCCGCTGAAGAGTCAAAAGGTACTGGGAAACAGTCGATTGCGATAAGCCAGCCTTTTCCTGGATGTGGCTTACACATACCCCGATTTTTCGGCAATCTCCTCCTTCTTGCGGGGGAAAGTGTTTCTCCGGTTCCTTCAGCCAGTCAAGAATTTGCAAACGCGTTTCGTTGGATAAAGCCTTGAAAATGAGAAGGGGATTCATGCGTTTCATTATATCTTCACATTCCGATATGTCAATTTCATAAGTGCACGCCATAAAAAAAGAGAGGGTTTCCCCTCTCAGCGTACATCCAGCAACACTTTCCCCGTACTCTGCCTGCTTTCCACCCATTCGTGAGCTTGCGCCGCCTCGGCGAGGGCAAAACGCCTTCCGACTTTGATCTTGAGGCGTCCATCCGCCAGATACGGCAGCACCCGCTCCGCTGTCTCGCGCAAAAGCTGTGGCCTTTTGCTGCGGGTCGTTCCCAGGCTGAAGCCCAGCACGGATCGGCAGCTTGCATGAAGATCGATTGTTTTGATTTGTCCGACCTCCCCGCTCGCATTTCCAAAGTGAATCAGGCGGCCGTACGGAGCGAGGCACTCCATGCTCTTTTCCGTGACCCGTCCGGAGATCGAGTCGAGAACCACATTGGCCCCTTCGCCGTCGGTCCATTCGTTTACCTTCTCGGCAAAGTCTTCTTTGTCGGTACAAATCACATGGTCGGCACCGGCTTCCAGCGCGATCGCCGCCTTGCTCTCGCTTCCCACCGTCCCGATGACCTTTCCTGCCCCGAGCAGCTTGGCCAGTTGGATCGCCGTCGTCCCGATCCCTCCGGCTGCAGCGTGGATCAGGACCGTTTCTCCCTTTTCCAGCCGCGCTACATCAGCGAGGAGCTTGTAGGATGTAAATGAAACAATCGGGCAGGCTGCAGCGATGTCAAAGTCGAGTTGGTCCGGAATCGCGAAGGTGAGGGCTTCGTCGGCAGCGATATACTCCGCGTAGGAGCCATTGTGAGGAAATGCGATGACGCGCTGGCCCACTTGCAGGGACTGCACCTCTGAACCGACTCTCTCAATCACGCCGGCAGCATCGAGTCCGGGAATAAACGGCAGCTTCCCTCCGCCCTTCTTTCCGTAGCGCGATTTGATATCGGCAAAATTGACGCTCGTTTTTTCCACCCGGATCAACACTTGCTTTGGGTGTATGGATGGCACGTCAACGTCCGTATACACCATGCCCTCGGTTCCGCCAAAGGCCGTGACAAGAACTGCTTTCATGTATGTCTCCCCCTTTTTGTCGCATTGGTTCAAATGGAATTTCGTTATATTACGATGAGGCTATTTTATTATAGTACTAGATACTGACTATTTTAGGAGTGATTGCATGCTTGCCGGAAAGCTGTTTAGCAGATTATCCAGCTTATTCTTTTTGTCTACGCTCGTTGTAGCACTGGCTTTATTTCCGACATCCACATTCTCCGTCTTTTACGTAATCTTGGTGCCGCCTTTGGGTTTGGGGCTGTCGTTGGTCGGAGTCTATCTTGGTGATAAAGGAATTTTTCGATTTATAGGAATCTGGGGGAATGCCATTCTTCTCCTTTTATCTATCTTTACTTTGTTTACTTATACTGTATTTGTTTCTTTCTGGGGAGGTCATTAGACAACTCCATTTCCGTTGCACTTATGAAACTCCCCCTTACCTTTTTTCCTTTTTCTTACTGATACACCGCACCAAACTGAGCCTGATGCAGCCGATGATAAATGCCGCCCGCGGCGATCAGCTCCTGGTGCCGCCCCTGCTCTGCCACGCCGTCTTCATTGACCACGACGATCCGGTCCGCATTTTTGATCGTCGTCAGCCGATGTGCGACGACGAGGGTCGTGCGCCCCTGGGACAGCTCGGAAAGCGACTGCTGGATGGCCAGCTCCGTCTCCGTATCAAGCGCGGAGGTGGCTTCGTCCAATATGAGGATCGGCGGGTTTTTCAAAAACATGCGGGCGATAGCCAAACGCTGTTTTTGTCCGCCGGAGAGCTTCACGCCTCGCTCCCCGATCACGGTATCCATCCCTTCCGGAAGATTCCGGATCACGTCATCCAGACGAGCGCGCCTCGCTGCTTCCCAGATCTCTTCCATACTGGCGTCCAGCTTGCCGTACGCGATATTCTCCCGGATCGTCCCCGAGAACAGGAATACGTCCTGCTGAACGATCCCGATCTGCTTTCGGAGCGAAGCCAAGGTCATCTCCCGGATATCGATCCCGTCGATGGTAATGCTGCCTTCATTCACCTCGTAAAAACGCGGCAAAAGACTGCAGATCGTCGTCTTTCCGGCACCCGATGGCCCGACGAAGGCAACGGTCTCTCCGGCCCGAATGGACAGGTCGATGTTTCGCAGAATGCTCCTGCCCTCTTCGTATCCGAACGTGACCCCATTGTAGCGGATATCCCCTTTCAGATTGGCTGCTTCAATGGCATTGGGGGAATCAGCCACATCCGGCTCGGTGTCGAGAATCTCGACGTAGCGTTTAAACCCGGCAATCCCCTTCGGATAGCTTTCAATCACTGCGTTGATTTTCTCGATCGGGCGGAAAAAGACATTGGTCAACAGCAAAAACCCGATAAACTCCCCATACGTCAGCTCGCCGTTGATCACAAACCACGTACCGCAGACCATGACAAACAGGGAGATCAGACGCATCATCATGTAGCTGATCGACAAGCTTTTGGCCATGATTTTGTACGCGAGCAGCTTGGTTTGCCGGAACTGCTGGTTATTGACGGCGAACAGCTTTTTCTCATGCGCTTCATTGGCGAATGCCTGAACGACGCGAATGCCGCTGACATTGTCTTCCACCCTCGCGTTGAACTCGCCCACATCGCCAAACAGACGGCGATAGGTCTTGGTCATTTTCTTGCTGTACACGGTCGCAACGACCGCCATCAGCGGAACGACCAGGAACGTTAATATCGCCAGCTTCAGATGAATGTAAGCCATCAGCCCGAACGATCCGATCAGTGTCATGACCGCGATGAAAAGATCCTCGGGTCCGTGGTGGGCGATCTCGCCGATTTCGTTCAAGTCATTCGTGATCCGCCCGATCAGATGCCCCTTTTTGTTGTTGTCAAAAAACCGGAACGACAGCTTCTGGAGATGCTCGAACAGCTTTCTTCGCATATCTGTCTCGATGTTGACACCGAGCATATGCCCCCAATAGGTCACGATGTATTGGAGTACCGTGTTCAGCACGTAAATCGCAAGCAGTCCAAAGCATGCCCAGAGGATCAGCGACCAGTCCTTGCCCGGCAGCAGCTTGTCGACGAACTGGTTGACAGCCAGCGGAAAGCCGAGCTCAAGCAAGCCGGCGATCACCGCACACGAGAAATCCAACAAAAAAAGTCCTTTATAGGGACGGTAATAAGTAAAAAAGCGCTTGATCAATTCGGGATCACTTCCTTCCTGTTTCGTTACCTTTGCGATACATGCTATCATACCAATCTTCCCAATATTTGAAAATAAAGTTTTCGGCTAGCGGCTTGGAAAATGGGGTGCGTTTGACTCCTGGACTGTGCCACGACAAAAAGGCTGCCGATTCTTCGGCAACCTGCTTATTCCTCTGCTTTATACAATGAAAACGATTTGTTTAGATGTTCAATGCTTCAAATCCAATACTTTATCCGGATCAGCCACGTCTCGCCCGTAATATCGCTTGGAACGGAAGTTGTGGATTTCCTGGCAAGCTTTCGCCATTTTTTCCAAAATGACCTCTTGCGGCTCGTCCTCGTTCGGACTCCAATAGTAAATCTTCATCTCGTACGTCTCGCCGCTCTCATCCTCCCGGCGGTACTGAATCCGGTCCGCCTTTACAAACCCGTTTTTCCGATAAAAGTTAACCCGTTTCCAGGTGTCCTCGTCTTCCCGGTCGATCGGCTCCACTTCGAGGATGATCGTCTTTCCTTTTTCCTTCAATCGATTGAGGATTTGGGTTCCGATCCCTCTTCCTCTCGTTTCCGGATTGATCAGCAGGTAATCGATGAAGATAAAGCTCGGAAATTCGGCGTACAGCATCAGGTAGTCGTCTGTCTCTTCCTTGTGGTATACATCCTTGTCTTCGATCAGAGCCTGCAGCTGACCCGAGTCCTTCATCTCCTGCTCGGGAAAATATTCGCTTAAACGCTCGTACCACTCCATCACGATTCCCCCACATTCGTTCACTCTGCGTATCCGTCATAGCATTTCCATGAAGAGGCGGTTCCACTCGTTTTGATCAGGACCTGCAAAAAACGCTCAATGAATGGCGAAAAGCCGTTGCATTTGGCTGATTCCGTCGCTACAGCCTAAAGTCATCTTATTCGTTGCCAATTATTAGAGTGGTATACTATAATTCTCCTATTCGTACAAAGGAGGAGTACTTATGTCAATGAAAACAGTTGCCATCCAGATCCCGAAACAGGAGGAAATGCAGCTGTAGATTTCTGTCCTGTTTCGGATGTTTGCCAATCCGAAGCGGGGGTTATTGATTGTGATGAAACGAATAAGAAATGCCTCTTTGCTTTCGGATCGGTATTGAACCGAAGCAGGAGGTACTGGTCATGAATATATTTCTTCACGCTTGCCTCTCCTGTTTCGGTATGCAGTCAAACAAAAGGAGGAGGCAGCGCCATGAATCGTCTGTTCCATACGTACAAGCTTTACGGCACAGCCGTATGGGTGAGGGTGGTGGGCACCTTGTTGACCAAGATTGCCCAGTTTATGATGTATCCGTTTTTGGTTTTGTATATGACGGAAAAGTTCGACTCCTCTGTTGCGGTGATCACCGCCGTTATCGGATTGGAGTCCGTCGCGGGCTTCGCCATTAACCTGTTTTTTGGCGGGCTGTCCGATCGCATCGGACGGAAGCCGACGATGATGCTTTCGCTCGCCGTACAGTCCATTTGTCTGACAGCCTTTGTCTTTGTCGACTCCCTCTGGGCCTTTGCCTTGTTCATCACGCTGATGGGCGCGGGCTCTTATATGTTCTTCCCGGCAGCCGACGCCCAAATTGCCGACATGGTACCGGAGGAAAACCGGGCAAAAGTTTACGGAATGCTTGGGACGGCAGCATCGATCGGCATTGCGGCTGGTCCGATGATCGGCCTCTTCGCTTTCCGGACAAACCCGAGCCTCGTTTTTATGTTCTTTGTCTTTGTGTCCTTGCTCTACCTGCTTCTCGTCTGGTGGAAAATCCCCGAGACATTGCCTGAACAGGCCCGAGCGAAAGCGAAGAAAAAGGAGACTCATTTTTTCAAAATCTCTGTCCGCAAGCACAAGCAGCTCTTTTTGTTCACCTTGCTGACCGTCCCCACCTCGCTGCTTGCGTGCCAAAACTGGTCGACTTTCCCGCTGTTTCTGCAAGTGCGGATACCGGACAATTACGAATGGATCTACTCGTCGCTGCTGTCGATTGGTTCGATCGCCTCGATCGTCCTCCAGATGTGGATCGCTTCGCTGGTGGAAAACAAAAAATCGCACCGCATCGTGCTCATCGGCTACATGCTGGCTATGCTGTCCGCGCTCGGGTACGCATTCTCGCTGAGCTTTGGACCGCTGGTGGCTTCACGCATCGTGGCGGTCATAGGCGGTATCCTCTACGGCATACATTTGGAAAAATCGATTTCCGTCTGGGCTCCGGAAGAGATGCGCGGCCGTTATTTCTCGATCTTCGGCCTGCATTGGCGCGTATCCGAAGCGATCGGTCCGTTCCTCGGCGGGGTTCTTCTCAGCAGCTTTGGCGGCGCTGCGATGTTTGCCGTTTTCGCTGTCCTTCTGTTGGTAGCCGGGGTGTTTCAATCCCGTCTGTTGGCGAGAATCGACCGCAACGGAGGCAGTATCCAGCCGCAGCCAGCCTCTGCACCTGCCACTCCGAAATGAATCGGGCAAAATGGACAAAACGGATACTGTTTCAGATAAACAACACAAGCAAAGGGTGCGCTCCATGACGGGATGCGCACCCTTTGTACGATTACAGCGCCGGCTACGCTCTGATCGGCAGCGTGCTACGATGAGATATGCTTGTTCTGTTGATCTGTCGATTGCCGGTAGGCTGTCGGATTGGCCTTTTTCCAGATAAAATAACAAACCGTAATCAGGATGAGCCACGGGAACCCGAGCCTCAGCGTGTCCGTAAACTCCGGCTGGAACCAGGTCGACAGAACGACACACGCGAGCAAAACGGCTCCCAGAACAGTCAAATACGGATAGCCGATCATTCTCACCGGCAGCTTGCGTCCGCCCAGCTGCTCCCATTTGCGGCGGAAAAACAAATGCGTCACGAACACCATGAACCAGGCAAACATCGCGCCAAAGCTGGACAGCGAAATCATGACGGCAAAGGAGCTGTCCGGCTCCGCCAAATTGACGATGGAGGCAATCGCAATCCCGATCGTAGACAAACCAAGCGCCTTCACCGGAACGCCTTTCTTGCTCAGCTCCCCCAATTTTTTTGGGGCAAATCCCCCGCGGGACAGCGAAAACACCATCCGGGTAGAGATGTACAATTGGCTGTTCATGGCCGAGAGAGCTGCCGTCAGGACGACGAAGTTCATGATTCCGGCTGCACCCGGAATGTTGATCAGCTCGAATACTTTTACAAACGGGCTTTTGTCGCTTCCCGCCTCGTTCCAGGGGACGATCATCAGCATCAGGGCTAGCGTCAGGATGTAGAAGAGCACCAGCCGGACGACAGCTGATTTTAACGCAATGGGAACGGCTCTCTCCGGCTCCTTCGCTTCTCCGGCGCTGACCGCGATCATCTCGATGCTCAAATAGCTGAACAACGAGATGAAAATCGCGATCCACATCCCCCAGAACCCGTTGGGGAAAAACCCCCCGTTGGCAGTGAGATTTCGCACACCCATCTCCGGATGACCGCTGCTGCCGAATACGACAAAGGCTCCCAATACGATAAACAAAAGAATGGCCGTTACTTTAATCATCGAGAACCAGTATTCAACGGTGCCAAACAAATGGACGCTGGCAGCGTTTACATAAATGAGAACAGCAGAGAAAAGCAAAATCCAGACGATTCCGGGCACGGCGGGAAACCAGTATTTCATGTAGACAGACATCGCCGACACCTCGGTTCCGACCCCGCACACCAGGCTGAACCAGTATGAATAACGGACAGTAAAGCCCGCCCACGGGTTGATATACCGCTCGGCATGCGCTCCGAACGAACCTGTTGTCGGATGAGCGACCGTCATTTCAGCCAGACAGCCCATCAGCAGCAGGGCAATGACTGCACCGATCAGGTAGCTGACGATGACGCCGGGACCCGCGAAGCCGATCGCCATCCCGCTTCCGAGAAAGAGCCCTGTTCCGGTTGCCCCGCCGATGGCAATCATCGTCAGCTGGCGGGTCGTCAACCCGCGCTGCAGCCCTTTCTCCCGTTCCATAATGTCTCGAAAATGGACGTTCTTCTCCGACATCGCAGCTCCCCCTTTTTATGAGATCAAGACTGCTCCTCTTTGGTAATGCCGCCTACGCCCCAGTGACTGGGCGGGACCTCCGTTACCAGTACACGCACCTGTTCTGGCTTGACCTCCAGACTTGCGGCGACGGCTTCGGAGACATTGGCGACCAACCGGGCGATTTGCTGTTTGTTTCTTCCTTCCAATACGTGTATCTGTACAATTGGCATGGCTTCACCTCCTAAGCTTTGGCCGCCGATATTGTTGACTATGGTCTTCATTGTATGCTTGCTCGGCAACGGATTCAACACTATTCAGAATATTTAAACCGAAAACGATTATCCACATCCATCGTATAGATCCAGTAATGCTTTTATCATAAAACAACTTCCCTGAAATCGGCGGTCAGGGAAGCTTCGATCATCCATCTTCATTTCTTACTCTTCAACCGTCTTTGCATGATTTCCCCGCTCAGCGAAAAACAGGCGAGAGCTGAAACCAAACCGAGCCCGACAATCGAGCTCGCCAGCCGCTTCTCTCCATAAGCTCGCTGGCTTTCGCATCCCCGCTTGCTTTTCGCTTTCGATTATTGTACATTAGTTCCATGACTATTGAACTTCATGCAGAAGATGAACAACGGGTAAAGATTTTTAAGGCTTTGGCAGATCCCACACGGATTGAAATCATCCGGACACTTTGCAAAACCCAAAAAGAGATGGCCTGCGGGGAGGTTGGCGAAATCTGTGCTGTCTCCAAGTCAAACGCGTCCTACCACTTCCGGACCTTGCGGGAAGCCGGGCTGATCAAGGTACGGAAAGACGCGCAAACCAAGTTTACAAAGCTGGACGAGGAAACGTTTGAAAAATACTTGCCAGGGTTCCTGAAGACTCTTTTTTGAGACTCCCACGGTTAAAGCCGCAAGCTGACACCCTCGGTATCAGTGGGATTCTTGGGTGGTAGTCGGAAGTGCATTTCTGCTGTCCGTAGTTCCCCCAAGTTCAGGGCTGTCTCATCAGCCCGTCCCACGGCAGAGCATATAGCTCCGTAGGCTGGCAGACTGTTACCATCTGCCACAGTTTTGCTCTTACAAATGTTTTAGCGTCTTGTTCTTAACGACTTCATACATTTTACGCTCAAGAAGATTCGCTTGAGCAACCCCAATGTATGCTGTTTTCAAAGAGCGATGATTGTTTTAACGTCTTTTGCTTGACGGCTCAAAGAGCATATCCTGATTATACCAAATCAGGTTTGCTCTGCCCATCCCATGAAGGGATGTTCGAGCAAAGCCGTCTTTCATCCCACGATGAAAACCGTGGGATTTCAGTCGGCAATTACTGTAAATCAGAAACATTTTTTTTGGGATTTTAGTTCAATAGTAGTTTAACTACACAACAACATAACAAAGATTGGAGAGTTACCCCATCATGAACAAAACTCTGGCTGTGTTCTTTCTGGTCATGTTTCTCATCGGAACAGATACGTTTCTTGTCTCTCCGCTGCTCCCTGCCTTGCGCGAAGAATTCGGCGCGAGCACCGCGGCTTCCGGTTGGATGGTGTCCGCTTACGCGCTGGGATATGCCCTGTTTGCTCTGATCGCCGGTCCTCTTTCAGACGGCTGGAATCGCAAGAGTGTGATCGTATACGGCATGATCGGCTTTGGTGTCTCGACGATATTGTGCGGATTTGCCACGGGCTTCTGGGAGCCTTATCGCTTTTGCTCGTAATCGCCATTTTCGCTTTCGTTCCGGCCATCCTGCCCGTTTCGCAAGGGAAACAGCCCTCTATCCTTGAACGGTACGGGCTGATCCTCGGAGAATCCAAAGCAAAAAAATCGTTTCTGGCCTACTTCGTCTTTCAAACCGGAAACTTCGCTGCCTTTACCTTTTTAGGGACGTGGCTGGCCGACTCGTTTTCGATGAGCATCGATCAAATCGGCGGCGTGCTGGTCTTCCTCGGGGTGGGAAACATCATTGGCAGCTTCTTCGGGAGTACCGTCGTAAAAAAATGGGGGCGGCATGGCACGCTGCTGCTCGGACTCGGGCTGATGACCGTTCTCTACCTGTTTATCTCCCACGCGCCGTCGCCAGTCTATGTGAAGATCGGCTATTTCGCCATCTTTTTGCTCGGGGGAATCATCTTTCCGGTCATGATGGCACTGCTGCAAACTCTTTCTGCGACGGCTCGCGGAACCATCGCCGCCCTCGGCAGTTCGGTTCTGCACGGAGCCACAACGCTCGGCGCTTATTTGGCTGGCATGCTGTACACTTTTTTTGGCGGGTTTTTGTCGATCAGTCTGTTTACCGCGCTATGCTTCGCTCTCTCGCTTCTCCTGTGGCTGACAAGCGGCGTGACAAAACCTGCTGCGGCAAAAGGAAATGCGGCCTGAGAACAGAACTGACCCACTTAGGCGGGGATCATATGGCTCACAGCAGGCAAGGCATTAACGGGCTTGCCCGATTTGGTTTTGGTTGTACCCGCATCAATCGCGCAAGTCCCGCTTCCTCTGCAAGACTATTTTATCGATTTGGACTGTGATGCGGGCTGAGCCTTTCTCACAGGGGCATTCTTTCCTACCATGACAGAAAGCACGACAATGACGGACGTCGCCATGGTGAAAAGCGTGATCGATTCATTCAGCAACAGAGCGGAAAAGAGGATCATCAAAAAGGGCTGCAAATACTGCATCTGGCTCACCCGCGAAATTCCCCCCATGGCAAGGCCGCTATACCACGCCACGTATGCCAAAAACTGACTGACGACAGCGAGATAGATGAAACTGATCCAGGCTTTCAGGGGGGCGTGTAGCATTTCCCCTGTGACGTTCATCAGGACAGGGACGACGATAAACGGAACCGCGATGACTAGTGCCCAGGCAATCACTTGCCAAGCGCCCAAGTCCCGTGCCAGCAGCCCTCCCTCGGCATAACTGAAGGCGAGGATGATGACTGCCGCGAGCAGCGCGAAATCCGCATACTGCAATTGGCCGAATCCGAGATGGAAGGCATACGCGATGACCGTCAGAAAGCCTACCACACTGGCCATCCAATACTTGAAGGAAGGAAGCTCTCTTGCGCGATGCATGGCGCAGCCTGCAGTAGCCAATGGCAACAAGGCGACTACTACGGCTCCGTGAGAAGCAGGCAATCTCTCCATCGCCCATGAGGTGAGCAAAGGAAAGCCCAAGACTGCACCGAGAGCCACGATAATAAGTCCTTTAAACTGTTTGGCAGACGGAAGCTTTTCCCGCCGGATCAATAAGACAATCGCAACCAGGACCGAAGCGATCACGGTTCTTCCCAGCCCGACAACAGTGGGGCCGAAATATTCGACCGCTATTCGTGTGGTCGGAAGCGTTAAACTAAAACAAAACACCCCGATTACGCCGAGCAACAACCCTAGCCGTTCTTTCTTTTCCTGTTTTTCTGCCTGCATGACAATCCCCCACTTTTGGCTCGCAGCTGGGACCAAGCATCTGTACCCCCGTTTGCCCAAGCTGCGAACGAAATAAATGAACTGTACCATTCCAGATTTTCATACATTGCTTCCAAAGACGTGTCAGAATAACTACACTATAGGGGAGACAGACAGCGATTGAAATCGCGCTTTCACTCATCTGTCCTGGTACAGATTCGGGAGGTTTTCCTTGTGGCCGCAAAATATGCGATGATTATGAGCGAGATAAAGGAACAAGTGGCAAACGGAACGCTCGGTCCCGGAAGCAAGCTTCCTTCGGTCCGCATGTTGTCCGACCGCTTTTCCTGCAGCAAAAATACCGTCATGCAAGCTTACAGCGAATTGGAAAGGGAGCATTTGATCTACGCCGTTCCGAAAAGCGGGTACTATGTTGTAAATGAGTATCGCTCCCCACATGATGAGCACGCGAATAAAAAAGTTGATTTTTTATCCGCCGGTCCGGATCAGAAAGCGATGCCTTGCATTGAGTTTCAGCATTGCATCAACCAGGCCATCGATCTGTATAAAGAAGAGCTGTTCAATTACTCCGACCGCCAGGGCTTTTATTCCCTGCGCCTCCAGCTCATCAAATACCTGCAAAATCTGCAGGTGTTCACAGACCCGGAGAGGTTGTTTATCGTGTCGGGAGCACAGCAAGCTCTCCATATGCTGGTGTCTATGCCATTCCCCAACGGAAAAAGGAATATCCTGATGGAACAGCCTACTTATTTCGGATTCATCGAGGCAGCCCTGCTTCAAAAGGCCACGGCATTCGGCATCGAGCTGACGACGGAAGGGCTTGATCTCGACCTTTTGGCGTACATGTTCCGAAACAATGACATCAAATTTTTCTATACCGTCCCGCGGTTTCACAATCCGCTCGGTCACAGCTATACAAACGAAGCGAAAAAACGAATCGTGCAGCTGGCGCAAAAATACGATGTGTACATCGTGGAGGATGATTATTTGGGCGATCTCGATCCGAATCCGAAGCATGCCCCCATGTTCTCCTATGATCCTTCCGGGAGAGTGATCTATATCAAAAGCTTCTCGAAAGTCATGCTGCCCGGACTGAGACTTGCCACTGCCGTTCTGCCGAAGCTCATGCTCCACACGTTTTTGCGCTATAAATTCAGCGCAGATTTCAACAGCTCCGCACTCTCTCAGGGAGCCTTGGACATCTATTTGAAAAGCGGCATGTTCCAGGGACATGTCAAAAGGATTCGAAAGGTTTATCAAAGAAAGATGAAGCTGCTTCAGGAAGCCTGCGACCTCCACTTGCCCTCCGGCACTTTCATTTCCAGGCCGTCTTCCGGCTTTTATCTGACTGTCTTTCTCCCTGAACATGTGAAGGCCGGGCGAATGGTGGATTTGCTGCTCCGGGAACATGTACACGCAGATGATGCGGTCAGGATGTTTTTGCCCGAGTATCGCCGGGAAAATATGCTGCGCCTCAGCATTTCTCAGGTGAACGAGGAGCAGATCGGCAGCGGGGTCGAACAGATCGCCCGGTGCATCGCCTTTCTTCAAGGGAAAAGAGATCTTTTCCATTCCAGACCGTCTTCGTTGTTGTAAGCTTGAAGCTTTTGCATGGTTTCATCCTTTTTGTAGACGAAAATGGTTATGATCTCGGTATCAGTTGATGCCATCCCCTCTGTTTTCAAATCTTGTAAATATTCCTCTCTATTTCAAAAAGATGGGTTGTGTCTGCGACCAATCCGGGTTATTCTAAATGCATCTCGCTTTTGAAGGGAATGATTGGCATGAAACGCCAGGCTAATTTTACTTATGGAATAATGATGAACTGAATAGTGGCAGATGGTGTTGCATCTGCAGCTTCATAAGGATATCGCTGCTCATGGCTCCTATAAAAAAGGGGGTTTATTTGCTTTGCAAATAAGCCTGGCAAAAATAGGATGATACAGACCGCAGGCGTTGCCTTGCGGTCTTTTTGCGCCTAAAAACAGGCGTACGCGGAGGTTGTATGAATAAAAAAGCCTCAATTTTTGCCCAACTGTTTTCGCAAGGAAATAGCGGTCATTGATCAGCGTTTTAAGCCTTATGCGATTTTATGCTTTTCCCAAACAAAAGGAGGTTTGCTTCATGGAACTGCAAAAAGAAAACTTTACAAAGGCCCGGCACATTTTTCACGATTGTAACCGACATTTGTGCATTCAAGGGGTGATCCAGGGCGTCATACCCGGCCGAATTTTTACGGCGGATGATTCCAGAGCCGCCATGGTGGCAAGCACAGAAGGAATATATCTAGGCGGCAATCCCGATAACGACCTGTTTTTTCAAGAAATGAACAGCCTGATAAAGAATGACATTTTGCCGAAGCTTGATGCTGATGATGTGGTGGACTATGTCGTCTATTACCCGCAAAGTCCGTTGTGGGAAGCGAAAATGGAAATCGTGATGAAAGATCTGTACGCGATGAAAAGCGCCAGAATGACATTTTCTCACGATTTGAGCAACACAGATGCGACGCTGGCTGACGGTGTCATCCCTGTTGATCAAAAGCTGCTAACTCGCGAGGATTGCTTTGGTTTGGACGACGTTTTGGAGGAAATCTCGAAGCAATGGCCCTCGCAGGAAGCATTCCTTGACAGAGGGTTCGGATGCGTCGCCATTGAGGAAACAGAGCAAGGCCCGGCCATTGTCAGCTGGTGCCTGACAGATTGGGTTGTCGGTACCGAGTGCGAGCTGGGTATTGAAACCGCAGAGGACTATCGCGAAAAGGGCTGGGCCAAAAAGACGGCAGCAGGCGCTCTCGCACTGGCCAGGCAACGGGGCCTGACACGGGTAGGCTGGCAGTGCTGGTCCAGCAATACAGCCTCACAACGAACGGCCCTTTCCGTCGGATTCAAGCCGCTTGCCGAATACCCGGTCCTGTTCGGGTGGACGAACCCGTTGAACAACTTTCTTGTAAACGGCAATTATTACATGCGGGGCGATGACGCTGCGGGTACGGAAAAGGATTACGCCCGCGCCGCCTGGAGCTACGCTCAGGCCCTTGACAAAGGCTGGGACTGGGACGGCATGGCATCGCTGTATTGGAATGCCGCCTGCCTGTTCTACCGGATCGGCGAGAAGGATCGCGCCAAGCATTATTATCGGATAGCTGTGGAAAAAGGCTGGGACGGCACAGAATGCCAGACCGGCGAAGACTATGTGTACTCCGAACCGGATTGCACGGCCATCGCTCTGGAATTGGCTAAATGAAAAACTAGTGGACCGACGCATTTGTGTCCGTTAAACAAATCATGGCCGTCCCCCTGCATCGAATAACGACAAATAAGAAATGATGCAGGACATTTTTGGCTGAAACGAAAAAAATGGATAGAGTTTTCAGTAATCAACTGAATCTCTATCCATTTCTTTTTGCTCTCGTGCGACTACTTGTGACTTGGCAAAACAGCATCGCTGAACTGTCAAGTAAACAAACGAGAAGTACATCGACAGAGGAATCAGCATATCGCCCGCCAATCAGACTGACGATCCGGAAGCTTTGATCAATATCCCCCGCCCGGCGTAAAAACGAGCGAAGACTTCTCGCCGCAGACGGACATTTTCCTGACTTTCAGGCGTGTCTCCGGACGGATTGTGAAAAACGACCTCCTGGCGTTGAGCATTGTGGCCGAAAACATACACCAGATGCCCGCCTTGCCGGGGCGGCGTCACCTCCGGGGTACGAATGCTGGGATGGACGGAAGCGATGTAGACATGGCCTTGATCGAGCAGTTCGCCGATCTCTTCCATCGGGGTATGCTCCTTGACCTCGGCTTGCAGCCCAAATTTGTCCGCGACAAAGGAAACAAAGGGACGATAGAACAGTCCTTTGATCGTTCCGTCCTCGCCCAGCACATACCCGCCGTATTCCCGGCACTGCTTCATCAGCTCGATCGTAGGAGCAATCCGCTTTTGCCGATGCGCCAGCAGCATTTTCAGACAGGCCATGCCGCAGATATGAAAGCTCCACGTCGCGTATTCCTCCTGGTCGGTGGCGCCGGACTGCTGCCACAGGGGGTCATCCGCCGGAAGCACGCTCCCGGATAAAAAGTCCCGCACCAACTTACGAGACTCCCATTGCGAAAAATAAGGCACTGTAGTCATGGTCTCATCCTCTCTCTGGAAATCGCCCTCTCCTAATCAAAAAGAAAATACCAGTATAGCGCCGTCTCGTTGCGGCATTTTTGCAGGCCCCTATAGACAAAAGTGTCAAAGCCGCCGATCACAAAGCCGCAGTTCTCGTAAAATTTGCACGCTCTCACATTGTTGTTTTGCGTCTCCAGCATGATCCCAGGCATCCCTTTCGCTCTCGCCCAGAGCTCAGCCTGTTTGATCAGCTTGCGGCCGATCCCAAACCTTCGGAAGCGTTTGTCCACTTTTATGTCTTCGATATAGGCATACCGATTCCAGTTCTTTTTCAAAATGATCAGACCTGCAACGTTGTCGTCCGCAAGCGCTACATACATGATTTGATCCGGATTATCGATGTATTCGGCATAGTCAATCTCTTCCTCCTCCTCGTCCAAATAGCTTTTCTGATAAGCAGGCACTTCTCTCACTGTATATCCGATTCGCCCATCCGCTGCGGACAGGACAAGCTCGGAATCGACGATGAAGCTGCCATCGATCTGATCAATCTGGTAATCTCCGCGAGCGTCCCGAAGCTCGGTTATTTGGATGTTCACATTCTTCCTCCTTCAATCGCTCTCCTTTACTGTCAATGAACAGCTTTGGTTATACTACTTTCAAAGCAAGTGCCACAGATGAAAGGAGGATTGTTGCCCATCGACACTCATCGCGAGGAACATTTGCCTGATTTTAAACAGCTGACCGACCGCGTGATCGCCCCGCCGCCAAAAGGTCCCTTCATTGGCATTCGGACCAATCTGGATGAAGAACGCAAGGATGCGGACAAAGAAACGCCTAAATAGGTGATCTGTCTTTTGATTTTAAAGGCTGAAGGCACAAGCTGTACGACATTGTCGTGGACAGCTTGTGCTTTCCAATTTTAAGGCGCACCTCTTCCGCCGAATCCAGCTTCCCGTATTTGTCCCTCGCCAGGACTTGTCCTGACGCCTCCAGAGCGGTGCAGCATTCATATCCCGCAGCTATCTTTCTCATGGGCAGACCAGAAAGGGGCAGGCTCGCGACCAGACAGATGGTCGACGAGAATGCCGAAGTGCGTATGCCAGCCGCTGGCGACGCTAATCATCTCGCCATCGTCTGCAAGGCGGCGGCGGGTCAATACGAGAATCACATTTTCGCCTTGCGGAGTTGGTTCAAAGGTAACTTCCGAGCTGTATCCGGACTCTTCCGCCCAAGTGAAAGCGAGGAAGCTGGGCGGCTCGCAGCGCGTGATCCGGCTAGTTGGTATGTCCCCCTTCGTAGTGCTTGTATCGATCAGGGGTCGGCTCGGCTTTCGCATGTTTTTCGCTCATTTTCCTGCCGATCGATTCTCTTACAGATCGAGCAGCTCGATCTTCTCCAGCTCCTTGCGTCGCTTTTCTTTTACGGAATTTCGGCCATTGACCCACGCGAGCAGTAAAATGGCCGTTCCCCCCACAGCTGCCAACGTCATGGAGACTTCTTTCCCTTCGGCAAACAATCCGCTCAGCTTGCCGTATGCAAAAAAAGCGACAAACAGCACCGGCAGGACAGCGCCCCAATAGGCCTCATCCCGTCTCGACAGGTAGTGTTGCAGTCCAAGTACCGCCAGCGCAGCCAAAAATTGAATCACCTGCATCATAACTCTTCATCTCTTTCCTTTTTGTATTTTTCAATAATGATCTTGGCTACCTCTAAACTAATCCGTTCATCAATGACCAGGTTTTTAATCATGTTCACGAACCCGACATCTTCTTCCTTGCTGTGCAGCTCAATTTTTTTGATTAACCGATCCAGCTTGGCCCTGACCGTTGGGTATGAAACATCGTAGATGGCAGCCATATTCTTTAAAGAGCCTGAGTTGACAATAAATTTTCTGATAAATTCAAGGGACTCTTTATCTAAAGCCAGCACCCAGGATGGGACTTCGTCACGATCCAAGTTAATCACCTCTCTCTTTTAATTATATTAATATAAACATAAATTTTATTCAAGTTTTTTTAAATAAATTTAAATAATTTTCCTGACTTCCAACGAGAGCTTCACCGTTCAGCATAGAATATTGAATCCGGAAATAGAAAAAGGCAGACTCCTTCTCAGAATCTGCCAATGCTGTTTAAAGCAGTACCCGCTGCTATGCTCCGTCGGGTCCGCTCACAGTTCCAAAAAAACGCCGACAAGCGAATAGAGAATAACTGTAGAAAACAATACCGTCATATGAAACAGCGAAAACAGGAACAGCGATTTTGCCCACTTTTCGGGGTCCATTTTTTTATAGCCGTAAACGCTCAGAATGAGCCAGGAGATGCTCAACAGAAGCGCTACCAACATCAGACCAAGGCTTAGCGATCCCAACAGAAAGCTGGTCGCGATCAACATGACCAGGTACACATTCGTTTGGATATAAGTTCTGCGGACGCCTTTGACTACGGGAAGCATGGGGACCTTCGCAGCCTTGTACTCTTCGTGCTTGCGGATCGCGATCGCATAGAAATGAGGCATCTGCCAAATCACCATGATCACAAAGAGACCGAGGATGGCGGGATGCGTGATGTCCGGATGAATGGCGGCCCACCCGATGAGCGGAGGCGCCGCCCCGGAGATGCTTCCCACCTCCGTATTGTAAACGGTTCTTCGCTTCGTCCACATCGTGTACGGGACGACGTAAAAAAACAAGCCCAAAAACCCGAGCAACGCCGCAAGAGGGGTCGTGCATGCAAGAGCAGCCAATCCCAGGACAGTCGTCACAATGCCTAGCCACAACACCGTCTTCGGCTCAATCTCTCCTGTCACGGTCGGCCTGTTTTTTGTCCTCTCCATGACAGAATCAATATCCCGGTCGTACAGGTTGTTAAAAGCCCCCGCCGCTCCCATTACGAGACTCGAACCGATGAAAGCCAATATAATTTCCGGCAGCTTCTCAAACGGGCTAATCCGATATGTGTATAAAGCCAATGTCAATCCCGCAAACATCGGAATCAAGTTCGACTTGATGATCCCTGTCTTGACGGTTTGCGCCAGGATTTTCGGCCAAGCCTGTTTCGGAGCCATCGAGAGGGCTTGTTGTATGTTTGTATCGATTTTTTCGTCCTTTTGCATTTTCCCTATCTTCCTTTTCTAATCTATCCGCATGCAGCCAGTTCATCTTACTTCTACCTAGTATATCAATTTATCATTTATTGTGTTGCTTGTTCAAATAATTGGCACACACCAGTACCTGCCAACTATTTGATTGTCCACCCGGATTGACCTGCGAATAAGCTGCCGCTCGCGATACAAATCCCGACCGACAGCAAAACCGGAAGTGTTCTTATTCGACAAAAGGCAACAAATCCCTTTCCGTTCTAGGTAAAGAAAACCACTCTATACAGGAGAGAATTCCTCTAATGAGCCCTCCGCTTATGACCGAACCCAATCGAGATAGGCTTTGCCAAAGAGACAAAAGTCCGCCCCATACCACAACCCGTATTTTTCAAAAAAATCACCACGAAAACGACATGCTTTCGTGGTGGTTTTGCTTTGCCCTATTCAAAGAGCTGTTTTCTTTGGCGCTCTTCCGTACGGGACGGCCATCATCCGCTCCCACATCGGGATAAACTGCTTGATCAACGGTCCGATAGCCACAGCCGTCACCAGTGTTCCGATCGACACCGGCCCTCCCAAGAGAAAGCCCAGCAATGCCACCGTACATTCGATCCCGACCCTGACTTTGCCGATTCCCCAGCCCATTCGTTCATGCAGCGCCAGCATAAAGCTGTCGCGTGGTCCGGCCCCGATTCGCGGCGAAATATACATCCCTGTGCCGAACGTATAAATAAGAAGCCCGCCCGCGAACAAGACGACTCGCTCGGATAGAGTCTCACCGGTAGGAATCCACCCCAGCCATAAAAATAAGTCGATGAACAAGCCGAAGAAAAACATGTTCAAAAACATGCCCACGGTTGGCCTGATCTTGCCGATTACGTAAGACGCAAGTATGATGATCGCTCCGACGATTTGCGACCAGCTGCCGATAGTCAGCCCGAACGTCTTTTGCAATCCGATGTGCAGCGTATCCCACGGAGCTACACCTAGATTCGCCTCGATCATCATCCCGATTCCAAAGCCCATCACGGCCAGTCCCAGCATGAACACGGCGTACCGAACCGTTACCGGGTGTAAAAAAAACTTCCTTATCATAATTTGTTCCCCCTGTTGGGGTGGTCAGCCCCTTATGATCTGTTGCCCTTCTCAGGACGCAAAGGGGGGGACTGAGCGAATGCTGCTCGTTGAAAGGCGACTGCCGTAACATGTTTATCCATAAGTATCACCTTCTTTCTGTATTATTGAATATTTAGACTTCTAGACCAATCATGACCGCACAGAGGGAACCGGGACCCATGCTTACGCCATCTTGAATGATATGTCAAATTCCCAGGATTATTTCCAGTTTTTTCTTTCCGTTAGATGAAGGGACTCGCTTCTCCTTTCTTTTCTACCATTCTCGTTCAGATCATTGAACTTGTCTATAGGAAAAAGGCAGATTCGTTTCCAAAGCGTGGTGGTAGTAAGGAGCCTCTCTTGGGCATTCTGGAGCGGTGAGAGAGCAGCAGGAAAAGCAAGAGGCTCTTTCCGCTTTCATTTACAAAGGAAAGTTGAAAGAGCCATCTTCAGGCAGCCTGAGCAGCAGCAGGTTGCTATTCGTTTAGACTAGAAAGATACTTTTTCTTTAATCCGAAGTAAAAGAGAACCTGCAAGAAAAGATATACCGCCGCCACATACAATGCCTGCAGCATCGTATAATGTATTTTTGAGTAATTGGTATTCACTAATGCGATATAGTAGAGAGCCATAGCAACACCAAAAATGGCTGGTACAGAAAAGATAATTTTCAACTGTTTCGTCAGATTTCGCTTCATCTCACGGTTGGTGATCCCGATTTTTCTCAGTATCGCTATTCTCTGCGTTTCTTCCGCAATATCTGTAACAATTTTATAGAACAGCACAATACTTGAGGAGATCAGGAGCAACGCTCCTAAAAAGGCCATGGAGAAGTAAAAGACGCCATTCATCTGTACATCCCTTTCTTCTTTTTCGGCCTTGGAGAAAGGGCGATATGCTTCCAGCAAGGTCCTTTCGTTCTTCGGTCCACCTAAAAAAGCTTTGTCCTTCCAGATTGATTCATCAGCGTGATTCGCTTCTCGCAAAGTACGGAGAATCTCCGTGAATATCTTGCTTTTATCACCGCTAGCCAGACTGATTAAATGATACTTGGAAGTATCGGGATAACCGCTTTTTCGAAGGATCATTTCATAGTCTGCATCATCGACTACATAGGCGTGATACGTCGAATACGCATTGGTATACTCTAAATTTGCAAACTGGGCCATATCACTCAGAATCCGATCTTTCGATACGGTAAACAAATCAGCAGGATCGACTTGACGAAAGAATTCCGAAGGGCTCATCGTTATATTCGCATCATCGAATGATGTGCCCGGGCTTTGCACGCTTTGTTTATTCATCAAAAACATGATATCTTCAGTAGGTTTCGTTTGAATCTCTCCACCATCAAGAAATACATCCAGCATGTATCCTCTTTTGACGTCCTTGTTTGCTGCCATATGTTTGTTGTAGTTGCTTTCACTTACAATGACACTGTTGAAATACGTACGCTCACCCGTTTTCACTTTCCCATCCTTCAATTTGTAAATCGGTAAGGAAAGATAGTCCAAGACCGCATATTTCTCGATCTTCCCGCCATGATCTTCAATAACTTTCCGCATCTCATCCTGCGAAACATGATTGTATTTATCATCCTCAACGAACATGAAGTCATACGGTCTCTCCAAATCATTGAATGTAACGGTATTTTTATGGATCGTGTAGCCGACTCCGATCAGAAAAACACCCAGGGATACCATAAGAGAAACTACATAAAGAATCGTCCGATAGGATAAAAAACGGTGTGCAAGATTGGACAGAACCAGCAAGTTGTTATTGTACACTCTTGGAAATTTACGAATGAATAATTGGCATGTACTGATCAATGTACCGAAAATGAAGAATGGACTAGCCAATACCACTATTGCACAAAGCGCAAGCATCGCCTTGCTACCATCAAAGATTTCATCCGTGTAAATTTTCGGCAATAGGTACAAGGATAGTGCAAATAACAGGGTAGCGATCAAGCCGATTGCGGGATTGGCAGCAGCCACTTCTTTTTTCGAGCTGGATTGTATAACTTCAATGATGGACAGCTTGGTCAAATATCTCTCTGTAAAAAAAGTACTGATGATATAGATTGGCAAAAAGACACCGATCGTCAGCAAAAAAGAATCAAAGCCAATGCTGTATGCGATATCTTTCAATAATTTACCAAGGATCAGATAAAACATCCTTGAGAAAAGCAATCCTGCCGCAATTCCGGTTAGCAATGAGATGGAGATAATGATTATATTTTCTCGTCGAGTCATCTTTTTGAGATCACGTGTAGTCATCCCTAATGTCAAATATACGCCAAATTCTTTTCCTCTGAATTTCACAAAATACGTTTGCGTGTAAGAGATAAAAACGATACAGAACAGCACGATAGCCACAAATGAAAAATTGAACACACTTTTCGTGTTTGCTGGGATGCTGTCGTTAAAAAACAAGGTTCCATACATAAATAGAACGGCGACAATAAAACTGTTTACGAGATAAAAGGAGACATAACGGGTAAGGTTGTACTTCAAATTTTTATAGACAATCGCGGAAAACGTCATTGGAGCTCTCCCCCAATCATGCTTTCAGCTTCCAGGATGCGGTCGAAAAATTCCCTTCTGTCACCATTCGATGCGATTTCCATCTTGATCGCTCCATCTTTGATAAAAATGATTCTTTTACAAAAAGATGCAGCAAAGGGGTCATGACTGACCATCAAAACCGTGCTCTTTCTTTCTTCATTTATTTTTTTGAGCGTGTTCATAATGTTGTTGGAGGATTTTGAATCGAGATTTCCTGTCGGTTCATCGGCGAATACGATGGCGGGGTCATTGATCAACGCTCTGGCCACAGCTGCTCTTTGTTTTTGTCCACCCGATACATGATAAGGATATTTATTTTGGATGTGCTCGATTTCGAAAAATGCTGCAAGCTCCTGGACTTTCCCTTTAATTGTTGTCGGGTCTACCTTGTCTAGTATCAAGGGAAGGGAGATATTTTCTGAGATCGTCAGGCTGTCAAGCAAGTTAAAGTCCTGAAATACATAGCCTACACTGTGTCTTCGAAAAAGAGCCATTTCCTCCTTCGACAGGTTTGTGATGTTTTTGTCCTCAATGAAGATTTCTCCCGAAGTGCATTGATCGATACCGGACAACAAATTCAGCAAAGTGGTTTTTCCGCTTCCGCTCGGCCCCATAATGCCAACAAAATCGCCACTTTTCACACTGAGGTTTATTCCATGCAAGGCCGTAACCTCTTTGGCTCCTTTAAACGAGTTATACACTTTTGACAGGTCATTTACTTTTAATACTTCCATCAGAAAGAAACCTCCAATACGCAACGTTTGTTCTGTTCTAAGCAGAAGTTTATAGGAGGAATGGATAACAAAATATCGATTTTACTCTCAAAGCCTTACAGTTTTGAAAGAAAACCGATGTCGACCGTCGTTCCTTTATCCTTTTGTGATTGGATGTGAATGGTATGTCCCAATCGTTCCGAAATAAGCTTGACCATGTAAAGCCCGATTCCTGTGGCATTTCTGTCCCGTCTCCCGCCATCACCCGTAAAAAATGGATCAAATACTCGGTGAATATCCTTTTCGTCAATTCCAATGCCATCATCAATAACGGAAAGAATGACCTTGTCCCGTTCTTTTCTTGCTCGAATCATGATTGATTCGCTTCTCTCTGATACGGAATACTTGATGGCGTTTGACAGGATTTGTTCAAGCATATACTGTGCCCATTTTTTATCGGTCAAGATTTCAAATTCATCCGGAATATCCACAATCGGTTCGATTCCCTTATACCTGATTTCTCTTCTTCTTTCATTCAGGGCCGGATAAACAAGCTGTTTTAACGACATTCGCTGAGCGATAAAATCTCGGGAAAACTCATCGATCCTCAGCAGGTTCAGAGCTTCCTCCAGATTCTTTTTCACTCTCTCATTCTCTTCGTTGATGTCTTCCAAATACTCATCATTTTCTCTTTCAGCAAGTCCTATTTCACAAGCCAGGTGGATGACGGAAACCGATGTTTTCATGTTGTGAATCCATTGGGAAAACAAGGCATTTTTATTGTTCTGCTTTGCTTTGTTGTCATAAAGCCTCGCGTTATATTGATGGTGGAGTTTGGAGAGCGTTTGGAATACAAGCTTGTCTTTATGATTCGAGAAATGCTTGGCGTAGTCCGGACTCCTCCCTCCGTCCTCGATCTCGCCTACAAATTGATGATATTTGTATACTTCGTAGCCTACATAAAGAATGAGCAGAGCTCCGCTCAACAGGACCGGATATACATACTCTGAGCTATCCAGTAAAAGCATATAAAATGAAATGATCAGGAACGTATTGATGGTGTACACGAAGATTGTCGCTTTCTTATCCTGTATCACTTCAATGATCAATGGAATGAAAGACATAACCCAGTCCCCTTTTTGTCGTGATAACATCATCGAGTCCCAGTTCCCTCAGCTTGCTCTTTATTCTGGACATGTTGACATTGAGCGTATTTTCAGCCACAAACGTGTTATAATCCGTTAACACATCAAACAGGTCATCTCTGCTCACCAATTTCCCTGCATTCTGCATGAATAATTTGATGATTTTATACTCATTCTTCGAAAGCTCTACGGTTTGATTTTCATACTGCAGCTTTAAACTGTCCTCCAGTAGCACTAGCTTCCCCTCTTCGATCCTGACCCCTTCCGAATATTGCATGGATCTCCGTAAGGCAGCATTAATTTTGGCCATAAGAATCCCTACACTGAACGGTTTGGTCATATAGTCATCCGCACCTAGCTCTATTCCCCTGATTTGTTCCCCTTCTTCATTCCTGGCGGATAATATGATGATGGGTACGGCGTGGTTTTTCCTGATTTGTTTCAAGTAATAAAAGCCATCAAACATCGGCAAATTTATATCCAGAATGATCAGATGAGGTTCTATCCGATCAACCGTTTCCGTGACGCGCTCGAAATCCTCGACAATGAAAACTTCATAATCGTATGCGGTCAAATACTGCTTGATATATTTAATCAGCTTCACATCGTCTTCTATTAAAAGTATTTTCATCGGTTGCCCCCCGGATTACGGTTGTTGGATGCATGGCTGTCTGCTTTGTATGGTAAGACCTGTCTACATTATATCCCTTCCTTTTTTCAGGGCGAAACCGAGAGGACAGCCCCCGTCATGAAAATGCGTTTCTTTGTGTCGGTATCATCAAGAGGTATCTGACTACAGCAAAACCTGACAAACTCCAATACCATGTAATATTTACAGCTTTGCTTGGTAAAGGAGAGTGAGGGCTGGTTGGGAAAACGCAAGAAAATCATTGTTCGGATCGCTTTTAACTCAAAAAAGCTAAGGTACAACCGCAAGAAGCGATTTACAACGCGATGGATTAAAAACCGCATGAAAGTATTTATGCGGTATACGCGGAGGAGCTTGCAAAGACAGAGCAATCAAGGCTTTGTCGCTCTTGTCGAGTATGAGGATCGTTCCCGAAAAAAAATAAAAAAGGAGCTGCGCAAGTACAGCAAGCTCCCTAAAAATATCAAGTTCGTCCCCAAAAGCAAGTGTCAAAAAAGCATCAGGAAGCGTCTGAAGGGCTATCATTACTTGTATTTGGTCCGGTTGGATTCGGATGATTTGTACCGCCGCAGCTATATTCAGCAGCTGAAGAATCATCGCAGAAGAAAGGGAACGTCCGCGGTGATCAACCAATACGGCTACATGTACGACTCGAAAAAGAAGCGGATTGCCCCGATGTACGCAAAGTCACCGGCCTTCTATACCTTGATTTATAAAGTAAAAGATTATTTGAAAGGGAAACGGTATCGGCTGGCCGGGGGACATCCCGCTGTCATCCGCCTGCGTCACGACAAATTGCGTCTGCGCAACTATGTGCACGTCATCCACTCAGGCAATACGACAAGCAAATTTCGTTCAAAGCGGAACAAGGCCATCAACAAAAGACGTATTGTAAAAAATCGGCGCCAGGTAAAAAGGATCCTCTCGTCTTTTATGTAAAAAGGACCTTCTCATCGTTTTATCTTACAAGAAAAAAAGGTGCCGATTTGGCATCTTTTTTATTCTTGAATCGAAAGCGATATGCCAAGAGGCTTAGTCTGGTTGGTGTTGAAACACAGGCCCTCCATCTCTTTCGTCGGCTCCACCATCTCGTATTCATGGATTAACTCAAATAATTCGACAATCAAAACCGTATCATCTGTTAACTTAACCCCGATATCTTTCCAAGCAAGCCGATGGTCCTCTTGGAATTGGGCGACATCGTCTCCGTTTCCTTCTCCCTGTACAAGCCGCATATCAGGGTTTCCAGACGTCGTTTCAAAAACTGCCTTCAGTCTCACATTGCATCTGGGATTGCCGTGCTTGTCAAAGACGGTGACAATTTTTCCGACCGGCTCGTATGTTTGCTGCAATTCTTCCGCTGAATATTCTTCTTTGGGTGCACAAGTAGCCGTTTTCTCCCCTCTGAGGATTTGCTGAATCAATCTCTCGCCCAAGCCATTATCCTCTTCCCAGCCAAATATCATTTTGTGATTGTGTATTGTAATTTCTGACATAGACTCTCCTCCAAAAGCTCACTTATCTATTCATCATAACATTTTGGCGAGTTGGCTTCATAACTAGCCTGCCTGTTATCCCCGTTAGACTTTCCTTTGCCTGCCCATTTGGCATTGCCGCGAGTACGTCGTTTTACCAGTTTTCGAATCGCTTATGGCTGGGGCGCAGGACAAGCACACATGCACATCAAAAAAGACGCTTCCGTGAGGAGCGTCTTTTAACATTACGAACATGTGTTCTTTTTTTGAAACATCCAAACTAACCAGACGTATATTCGACCTTCATATTAATAGTATAAACCATTCTGAATTATAAGTCTATATTTACTTGAAAAAATGCTTTAAAGTTTGTATACCCGGCCGGGAAACTTGTGGTGTGTATCTGTTTGTAAACGGGAACATGCCTGCTTTGACAATAAAGAGGAGGATATTGATGAAAATACGTTCATGGAACAACAATCTGAAAACCCGGTTGATCGGGGAAGCACTGTTTAACATGCTGTTTTGGATGTACTTTCCGTTTATCACCGTATATTTTGGTACGGCATTAGGCAATCATATCGCTGGCATTTTGATGACGGTCCCTCCGCTCTTCAGCCTGATCGGGAGTCTGCTCGGAGGAGCTTTGGCGGATCGGTGGGGAAGGCGTTCTGTCATGCTGCTGGGCGCTTTTCTTCAGACGGTGATGTTTGCCTTGTTTGCCGTGTCTTGGTCCCATTGGATCGATTATATCGCGTTCATCGGTCTTGGGCTGGGAGGAGCCATCTACAGGCCGGCAAGCTCCGCCATGGTTGCCGATCTGGTTCCCGCTCAGGACCGCCGCCAAATATTCGCAACGTTTGCGACGGCCAACAACATCGGCGCGGTTCTCGGGCCTGCGCTTGGAGCCGTTTTCTTCTTCCATTACCGGCAAGAGCTGCTGTGGACCTGCGCCCTGGTTTTGCTGCTGTATTTGATTGCCATGTATGCGATCGTTCATGAAACATTGCCGCAGTCGGCGAAAAGCCCGGAAGCCCCCGCTTCGATTTCCCGCGCTTTCAAAGAACAGTGGACGGGTTACGGCATTATTTTTCGCGACAAAGTGTTTCTGGTCTATACGTTGGCAGGCATCTTTGCGCTGATACCGATCATGCAGCTCGATTTGTATTTACCGGTATACGTGATCAATCACGTCCCTGCCCAGGCTTTGTTCCCGTGGAATGGCGATTCCCTCATGCTGTCCAGTACAGAGATATATGGTTGGCTGCTGGGGTTTAATGGTCTTTTGTTTGTCCTGTTTATCCTGCCTGTTACGAAATGGTTCAACAATTGGAAAGAGCGCAACGTCTTTATTCTGTCAACGCTGTTGACCGGCGGGGGCACATTCCTCGTCGGGATAAGCGCCCATATCTGGTTCCTGTTTTTCGTTACGATCATCTTCACCTTTGGCGAGATGGTGCGTTCTCCCGTGACGCAAAGCTTTATTAGCCGCTATGCCCCGGAAAATGCCCGGGGGCAGTACATGGGAGCCGACAGCTTGCAGGCCACGATCGGAAAATTTTTGGCCCCGGTGACGGTGTTTCTGTCCGGGTGGGTGGCGCCCATGGGAATATTCTGCCTCATTTTGGCGTTTGCCTTGATCAGCATCGCGCTATACATTCAGTTATTCAGAATGTATGTGGAGAAGCCGGAGGCAGCGGGCTGATGGAAGCTGAGGAGCAAAGCCATACCGTCAAATCGATTCCATCCTGTCAAAATAGTTGATCACAAACTGCTTGAACCGCAAGGCAGCTGGCGACGAGTACCGATCCTTCACATACGCGATCCCGATCACGCGTTTGCACTTTGGCTGCCGGATCGGGATATACACGATTTTGCTCTTGTCCAGTCCTACGTCGGGGAGGAGCGAGAGGCCCAGTCCGGCGGCGACCAGCCCTGCGACGGTAGACACTTCTTCTCCTTCGAACGTAACCTTCGGATTCATTCCCAATTGCCGGAATAAACCGTCGGTCGTTTCACGAAGCGCGTACCCCTTCTTCAGAAAGATAAATGATTCGTCCGCTATTTCTTCCATCAAAATGCTTTCAGCATGAGCCAAACGATGATTCGTTGGCAGGATGACAAAAATCTCCTCACTCCAAAGAGGTTTCCATTGGATCGGGACTTTTGTTTCGGTTGGCTCAGCAACAAGACAAAGGTCAAGCTTACCGGCGTTCATATGCTCGAGCAGCGAGTAACTGTGATTTTGGGTTAGTTGAAAGCGGATCGCCGGGGATTGGCTGCGGAAAGCTCCAAGCAAGTCAGGTATCAAGTTCGTGCCCAGCGTATGCAAGAACCCTAACGCTACTTCTCCATGCTCCGGATTCACTATATCGTGCAACTCTTGCTTCCCAACGTCAAATTCCATCAAAATGCGATTCACCCGCTTCAAAAAGAGCTGGCCATATCGATTCAGCACAATGGTACGCCCTTGTCGATTAAATAACGGTACGCCCAGCTCTTCCTCCAGTCGGGCAACGGAACGGCTGAGGGCTGGCTGGGAAATGGACAGATACTCGGCCGCACGTGTCACATGCTGCAATTGAGCCAAGGTTTGAAAGTATTCAAGCTGCTGCCACTCCATGTTTAACCCTCCTTTACATAAAATCATGTACTGATTTATCTATTACCGCGATGCATTAAAAACATAATTATAATGAATTATACATCATGATTTGCCGGTGATAGTATAAAAAGTGCGTACGGATGAGGGTAAGGGAGGTCCATTCAGCATGGGTTACATTCAACAAGGCACAGCTGCTTTTCGCAAATCAAACGTGGCCTTTTTTGCAGCCGGCTTCAATACGTTTGCCATTCTTTACAGCACGCAGCCATTGATGCCGGAATTCACTAAGGAATTTCACATATCACCTGCAATGGCCAGCCTGTCGCTTTCTTTGACCACCATTTCTCTGGCGATTAGCATGCTGTTGTTTGGCTCGATCTCGGAAGTATGGGGGCGCAAACGAATCATGATGATCTCCATGCTATCCGCCTCCGTCTTGTCCATTTTGACTGCATTCAGCACAACGTATGAAAGCCTGCTGGTCTTCCGGGTTATTCAGGGGTTTGCTTTAGGCGGACTTCCCTCCATCGCAATGGCCTATCTGGGAGAAGAAATGGAACCAGCCAGTCTCGGTGTAGCGATGGGACTCTACATCAGCGGAAACTCGCTTGGAGCCGTATCAGGCAGAATCATTGCTGGAATGATGACCGATATGTTCAACTGGCACGCAGCGTTGGGAACCATCAGCTTTATTAGCGTTCTGGCCAGCCTGATATTTTTTGCGAGTTTGCCCAAGTCTCAAAACTTTCACCCGCGTTCGCCGGAAATCGGCAAGCTGCTTGCCTCTCTGGTTGATCATTTGAAAAATCCTGCATTGCTTTCGCTATATGTTATTGGGTTTCTCATCCTCGGCAGCAACATTGCCTTGTTTAATTACATTGGGTATGTCCTGGCCGCTCCTCCATATTCATTCAGCCAGACACTGATAGGCTGGATTTTTATCGTATATCTCGTAGGCATGTTCAGTTCCGTTTGGATGGCAAAAATGGCAAGCAAATATGGAAAACAGAAAGTGCTTTTACTCTCTTTGCTGATTACATTGGCCGGCGTCTTCCTGACGTTGGATTCCCATGTGTGGATCAAGATATTGGGCTTGCCGATCGTGTCTTTCGGATTCTTTGGCAGCCATTCCATCGCAAGCAGCTGGGTGGGATATCGGGCTCATCACGACAAGGCGCAAGCTTCTTCGCTCTACCTTTTCTTTTACTATGGAGGTTCCAGTATCGGAGGAACGGCAGCCGGAATGTTTTGGTCTTCGCAAGGGTGGGGCGGAGTCGTCGGTATGATCGCGGGATTTTTGCTGATCGCACTTGTGCTCACGTTACTTCAAGCAAAATTGGTTACGGCCGTTCAACATAAGAAAACCATTTCCTTTAAATAAAACATCCATTGAAAAAATTCTCACCTAATGAATGAGGATTTTTTTCGTTTAAAGCCTTTTATGGTTATCTGCATGCCGACACTCCTACCGAATAGGAGAGCAACATTTTAAAAGGACTCCTGTGGCAATATGGGGGGTGAAACAAGAAGGGAGATGCTCAGAAATGCAAAAGCTGAATGGAAAAATTGCACTGGTTACAGGAGCTAGTCGAGGAATTGGCCGCGCTATCGCGATGCGCTTGGCAGAAGAAGGTGCATTGGTAGCTGTTCATTATGGGAGAAGCCGGGATGCTGCGGAAGAAGTCGTCAGGGAGATTGAGCAGAATGGAGGGTCAGCCTTTCCTCTCTGTTCGGAGCTTGGTTATGTGAAGCCTGGATTCGTTGCAACGGATATGAATGCCGCTATGGTTCAGGACCCTGCTTCACATCAATTCGGGGCTGACTATTCTATCTTTGGACGGTGGGGAGAACCGGCGGATATTGCGGATGTCGCAGCATTTCTTGCCTCTCCGGAAAGTCGGTGGATCACTGAACAGTGCATTGATGCAAGCGGGGATCGCACCTGTAATTCCACACAAAAATAACCAAGTGGCCTGCCGAGCGTTTTCGCGGCAGGCCCGCATTGGCTGAATGTAAATCTAGCTTCTCTTTTCTGTGATTTCGTCAAGCGTCACTGTGTTGCCCTGTCTTGATATCCTTTGTATTGCTGGTTTCCTGTCCGCTTTCGTTGTCAATGTTCCCAATTCTTCCGCTAAAGCGGCAATGGTTGGACTGCTAAACATGGTATTTATTGCGACATCGACGCTTGCTTTCTTGCGTATGCGAGACACCACTTGCGTAGCCAACAAAGAGTGTCCGCCCAATTCAAAGAAGTTATCGTATACCCCTACAGTCGGTAGCTGCAGCACTTCTTGCCAAATCTCGGCGAGTGTACGTTCCAGCTCTGTACGCGGAGCTACATACGCTTTTTCCCGCTGGAAATCGCCACTAGGCGCTGGCAGCGCTTTCCGATCAATTTTTTCATTGCTGGTTAACGGAAAGGCTTGCATCACGACGAATGCAGACGGAATCATATAGTCGGGAACGCGCTGCTGCATATAGGTACGGATCTCGCCCACCTGAATCGCTTCGTTCCAGACAGGAATGACATAGGCGACCAAGCGTTTGTGGCCGGGCTCATCTTCCCGGACCACGGCAACCGCCGCTAGCACAGTCGGATGCTGCGCCAATACGCTTTCAATTTCCCCAAGCTCAATGCGGAACCCGCGCAGCTTCACCTGATCATCGGCGCGGCCCGCATACTCGAGGATTCCATCCGCGCGGAATCTTACCAGGTCTCCCGTTTTGTACAGTTTTTGTCCCGGCAAAAACGGGTGATCGATAAACTTCTCGGCGGTCAGCTTCGGTAGATTCAGATAGCCCTTGGCGATCCCCACTCCGCTTACGTGAATCTCTCCAACGACTCCTACCGGCACCGGCTGGAGATGAGCGTCCAGCACATATACCTGGGTATTGCTGAGCGGGCGTCCAATCGCAGGGGCCCCCTCCCCTTGCACAGGCACTTCTGCCGAGGTGCAAATGACGCTGCATTCCGTCGGTCCATAATGATTCACGTACGCAAACGGCAATGGCTTTGCCGGGCAAATCTGCAGCCGATCCGAGCCTGTGAGAAGGACACGCAGCTTCACATCGTCCGGCCATGCTCGCTGGATTTGCTCTTCGGCAATGACAGGCGGCAGATGAATCAGCGTAATTTCTTGCTCTACTATCCATTGCTGCAGGGCATCCGGCGACAACAGCGTTTCGGTCTCCAAAAGGTATAAAGCTGCGCCTCCCGCCAAGATCGGCCATATTTCCAGCATCGACGCATCAAAGCCCATTCGCGCCACTTGTCCCCCGCGGTCTTCCGGCGTCACCTGATAACGCTCGTGATACCAGCTAACCAGATTGACCAGTCCCTTGTGCGGCACCAGCACGCCTTTGGGCTTGCCCGTCGATCCGGAGGTGTAGATGACGTAGGTAACTTGCTCCGCATCTACTTTTACCGGAAGGTTGGTACTCGGCTGCTGGGCAAGAAGCTTGTCTTCCCGATCGATCCAGATGAAGCGGACCGAGCGTGCCGAATCCTCGTCAGAAAATGCGGCAGCCATGTCTTCCTTCGTGAGCAAGAAGGAAAGAGCTGCATCCTGCAAAATCCATTTGATGCGCTCCGACGGATAACTGGGGTCCAGCGGCAGATAGACACCGCCTGCCTTGAAGACAGCGAGCTGGCAAATAATGAGCTCCAGGGAACGTTCCAGATAGACGCCTACCATCTGACCGGATCCCAAGCCTCTCTCGTACAGCAGATGCGCCAGTTGATTGGCACGCCGATTCAGCTCCCCATAAGTGAGAGCACGGCTGCCATCTACGACGGCGACAGCCTGTGGAATGTGAAGCGCCTGCTCCTCTACCCATTCATGGACGCACTTGGCGAGCGGGTACGCTCTCTCCGTCTGATTCCACCGGACAAGCATCTGCTGCTCGTCTTCCGACAGCAAGCTCATGGATGATAACGGAGCTTCCGGATGGGCCAGTATCTTTTCCAGGAGCGCCGTAAAAGATCTGATCATTCGCTGGATGGTGGCCTTTTCAAAGAGATCCGTATTGTACTCCCAGTATCCTGCTATCCGTTCATTTTCTTCCCAAACAGACAAGGTAAGATCGAATTTGGCGGCCTCCACTTCGACGTCTATGCTGCTGATCGTTAGCTCTTCCAGTTCTATAGAGCCTTCCGGCGCATTTTGCAGCGCAAAAAACACTTGAAACAATGGCGAATAGCTCGTGTCACGGGTCGGTTTTACCTCCGCTACCAGCTTCTCAAAAGGAATATCCTGATGTTCGTAGGCCTCTACCGTCATTTGTTTTACTTGTTGGAGCAGCTCGTAGAAACTGCTGGTGGGAGTAATTTTCGTTCGCAGCACTAATGTATTGACAAAAAAGCCAATGACATTTTCAATTTCTTCACGATTTCGATTGGCAATAGGTGTCCCTACAGCAATGTCATCTTGCTGGGCATAGCGAGATAAAAGCAATTGATAGGCAGCCAGCATCGTCATAAACAGGGTTGTCCCTGCCTGGTGGCTGAATGCCTTGAGTTCTTTGGAAAGCTTTTCGCTCAAGCAAAAGCCTTCTTGCCTGCCCCGGTATGTTTGGACGGCTGGCCGTGCTCGATCTGTAGGCAAGACAAGCACCGGCACATCCTTCAATTGATTCTTCCAGTAAGCCAATTGCTTCTCTAACTGCTCTCCCCGCAGCCACTCTCTTTGCCACACAGCAAAGTCGGCATATTGAATAGGCGGGGGCGAAAGCGTTGGAATGGCATCACTGCTGTATGCTTTGTACAAGCTCGTTAACTCGCGGCTAAAAATGCCCATTGACCAGCCGTCGAAAATAATATGATGCAGATTAAAGGCGAGCCAATGCCTCTGCTCATCCAACCGAATGAGTAGCGCGCGGAACAAAGGAGCCTCCGTTAAATCGAAAGGAGCCATGATCTCTTCTTGAATCCATTGGCGTGCCTTCTCTTCTTTTTCATCTAATGAAAGGGCTTCTACACTCCGTACAGACAAAGCATAGGAAGACATGGGGACGATGACCTGCACGGGCTCCCCGTCTACTTCGGCAAATTTGGTTCGCAAAGCTTCATGACGCTGGATTATCACGCTTATACTTTTTTCTAAAGCTGTTACATTCAAACTGCCGTCCAGCTGCCAAATAAAAGGCATATGGTAGGTACTGCTGTTTAGGTCTATTTGCTGGATAAACCATAGACGCTGCTGTGCATATGAAAGAAAAATATCTTGTTCTCTGGATGTTAAAGGAAGAACTTCTGCGTATTTATCTGACTGCCCGGTTTCCGCTTGCAGGTATTCTGACAAGCTTTTAAGTACAGGAAACTTGAATACAGCACTTAGCGGAATATCCACTTTTAAAATATTTCGAATCCTGGACACGACTTGCGTAGCCAACAAAGAATGCCCGCCCAATTCAAAGAAGTTATCGTATACCCCTACAGTCGGCAGCTGCAGCACTTCTTGCCATATCTCGGCCAATGTTCGTTCCAGCTCTGTACGCGGAGCTGCATACGCTTTTTCCCGCTGGAATTCGCCACTGGGCGCTGGCAGCGCTTTTCGATCAATTTTCTCATTGCTGTTTAACGGAAAGGCTTGCATCACGACGAATGCAGACGGAATCATGTAATCGGGCACGCGCTGCTGCATATAGGTGCGTATTTCACCCACCTGAATCGTTTCGTTCTCGGCCGGAATGACATAAGCAACTAGACGTTTATGACCGGGATCATCCTCCCGGACCATGGCAACCGCTGCCTGTACGGTCGGATGCTGCGCCAATACGCTTTCAATTTCCCCAAGCTCAATGCGGAACCCGCGCAGCTTCACCTGATCATCGGCGCGGCCCACATACTCGAGGATGCCATCCACGCGGAATCTTCCCAGGTCTCCCGTCTTGTACAGCTTTTGACCCGGCAAAAACGGGTGATTGATAAACTTCTCTGCGGTCAGCTCCGGACGATTCAGATAGCCCTTGGCGATCCCCACTCCGCTGACGTGAATCTCTCCCACGACTCCTACCGGCACCGGCTGGAGATGCGCATCCAGCACATACACCTGGGTATTGCTGAGCGGGCGTCCAATCGCAGGGGCCCCCTCCCCTTGCACCGGTACTTCTGCTGAGGTGCAAATGACACTGTACTCTGTCGGTCCATAGTGATTCACGTACGCAAACGGCAAGGGCTTCGCCGGGCAAGTCTGCAGGCGATCCGAGCCCGTAAGAAGGACACGCAGCTTCACATCGTCCGGCCAGTCTCGCTGGATTTGCTCTTCGGCGATGACCGGAGGCAGATGAATCAGCGTAATCTCTTGTTCCACTATCCACTGCTGCAGGGCATCCGGCGCGAGCAGCGTCTCGGTTTCGAGCAGGTACAGAGCAGCCCCTGCCGTCAAGATCGGCCATATCTCCAGCATCGACGCATCGAAGCCCATTCGCGCCACTTGTCCCCCGCGGTCTTCCGGGGTCACCCGATAACGCTCGTGATACCAGCTCACCAGGTTGACCAGGCCCTTGTGCGGCACCATCACGCCTTTTGGCTTGCCTGTCGATCCGGAGGTGTAGATGACGTAAGCCACTTGCTCCGCATCTACTTTTACTGAAAGGTTGGTAGGCGGCTGCTGGACCAGGAGAGCTTCTTCACGATCGATCCAGATGAAGCGAACCGAGCGGACCGAATCCTCTATCGAAAATGTGGCTGCCATCTCTTCCTTCGTGAGCAAGAAAGGGAGATCTGTGTCCTGCAAAATCCACTTGATCCGCTCTGACGGATAACTGGGGTCCAGCGGAAGATAGACACCGCCAGCTTTGAAGACAGCGAGCTGGCAAATAATGAGCTCCAGGGAACGCTCCAGATAGACGCCTACCATCTGTCCCGCTGCCAATCCTCGCGCGCGCAGCAAATGTGCCAGTTGATTGGCGCGCCGATTCAGCTCCCCGTAAGTGAGAGCACGGTGGCCATCTACAATCGCGATAGCCTGGGGAATTTGCAGCGCCTGCTCCTCCACCCACTCATGGACGCACTTGGCGAGCGGGTACGCTTTCTCCGTCTGATTCCACCGGGCAACCATCTGCTGCTGCTCGTCTTCCGACAGTAAGCTCATGGATGATAACGGAGCTTCCGGATGAGCCAGTATCTTTTCCAAGAGCGCTGTGAAGGAGCCGATCATTCGCTGGATGGTGGCCTTTTCAAAGAGATCCGTATTGTACTCCCAGTACCCTGCTATCCGTTCATTTTCTTCCCAAACAGATAAGGAAAGATCGAATATCGCGACATCCGCTTCGACGTCTATGCTGCTGACCGTAAGCTCTTCCAGCTCAATGGAGCCTTCCGGCGCATTTTGCAGCGCAAAAAACACTTGAAACAATGGCGAATAGCTCGTGTCACGGGTCGGTTTTACCTCCGCTACCAGCTTCTCAAAAGGAATGTCCTGATGTTCGTAGGCTTCTACCGTCATCTGTTTTACTTGTTCGAGCAGCTCGTAGAAACTGCTGGTGGGAGTAATTTTCGTTCGCAGCACTAATGTATTGACAAAAAAGCCAATGACATTTTCAATTTCTTCACGATTTCGATTGGCAATAGGTGTCCCTACAGCAATGTCATCTTGCTGGGCATAGCGAGATAAAAGCAATTGATAGGCAGCCAGCATCGTCATAAACAGGGTTGTCCCTGCCTGGTGGCTGAATGCCTTGAGTTCTTTGGAAAGCTTTTCGCTCAAGCAAAAGCCTTCTTGCCTGCCCCGGTATGTTTGGACGGCTGGCCGTGCTCGATCTGTAGGCAAGGCAAGCACCGGCACATCCTTCAATTGATTCTTCCAGTAAGCCAATTGCTTCTCTAACTGCTCTCCCCGCAGCCACTCTCTTTGCCACACAGCAAAGTCGGCATATTGAATAGGCGGGGGCGAAAGCGCTGGAATGGCATCACTGCTGTATGCTTTATACAAGCTCGTTAACTCGCGGCTAAAAATGCCCATTGACCAGCCGTCGAAAATAATATGATGCAGATTAAAGGCGAGCCAATGCCTCTGCTCATCCAACCGAATGAGTAGCGCACGGAACAAAGGAGCCTCCGTTAAATCGAAGGGAGCCATGATCTCTTCTTGAATCCATTGGCGTGCCTTCTCTTCTTTTTCATGTGGTGCAAAAGCTTCTACACTCCATACAGACAAAGCATAGGAAGACATGGGGACGATGACCTGCACGGGTTTCCCGTCCACTGCGGCAAATTTGGTGCGCAAAGCCTCATGACGCTGGATAATCGTATGGATGCTTCTTTCCAAAGCCGAAACGTTCAGATTGCCTTCCAGCTGCCAAATGAAAGGCATATGGTAGGTGCTGCTGTTTACATCTAACTGCTGGATAAACCATAGACGCTGCTGTGCATATGAACTCGAACGTTGTTTAGGCTGGGAAGAATCTTTTTTCATTAATTCTTCCAGCATTTTTCTTTTCTCAGCCATAGAGAGACCCTTCAATTTATCCATGTTCCCCTCCTTGCGCATCCAAAAGTTCCTGGAGAAGAGAGTCGATTGCATCATCTGAAAGCTCGTCAAACAGACCCGTCTTCTCATCTGCTGTATGTTTGGAAGATGCAACCTCCTGAATCATCTCTGCCAGTTCTGTAATCGTGGGACTTGCAAACAACTGTTGAAGCGTTATCGTATAATGCGAGCGAAGTCTGGAAACCACTTGTGTAGCCAACAAAGAGTGCCCGCCCAATTCAAAGAAGTTATCGTATACGCCTACAGACGGCAGCTGCAGCACTTCCTGCCAAACCTTGGCCAATGTGCGTTCTATTTCTGTGCGCGGAGCTACATACGCTTTTTCCCGCTGGAAGTCGCTACGAGGCGCCGGCAGCGCTTTTCGATCAATTTTCTCATTGCTGTTTAACGGAAAGGCTTCCATCACGACGAATGCAGACGGAATCATGTAATCAGGAACGCGCTGCTGCATATAGGTGCGTATTTCGCCCACCTGAATCGTTTCGTTCCCGGTAGGAATGACATAGGCGACCAAGCGTTTGTGGCCGGGCTCATCCTCCCGGACCATAGCAACGGCTGCCTGTACGATCGGATGCTGCGCCAATACGCTTTCAATTTCCCCAAGCTCGATGCGGAACCCGCGCAGCTTCACCTGATCATCGGCGCGGCCCACATACTCGAGGGTTCCATCCGCTCGGAATCTTCCCAGGTCTCCCGTTTTATACAGCTTTTGTCCCGGCAAAAACGGATGATCGATAAATTTCTCTGCCGTCAGCTCCGGACGATTCAGATAGCCTTTGGCGATCCCCACTCCGCTGACGTGGATTTCTCCGATAACTCCTACTGGTACTGGTCGGAGATGCGCATCCAGCACATACACCTGGGTATTGCTGAGCGGACGTCCAATCGCAGGGGCCCCCTCCCCTTGCACCGGCACTTCTACGGAGGTGCAAATGACACTGTATTCCGTCGGCCCATAGTGATTCACGTACGCAAACGGCAAGGGCTTCGCCGGGCAAGTCTGCAGGCGATCCGAGCCTGTGAGCAGGACCCGAAGCTTCACATCGTCCGGCCAAGTGCGCTTGATTTGTTCCTCGGCGATGACCGGAGGCAAATGAATCAGCGTAATCTCTTGTTCCACTATCCATTGCTGCAGCGCATCCGGCGCGAGCAGCGTCTCGGTTTCGAGCAGGTACAGAGCAGCTCCTGCCGCCAAGATCGGCCATATCTCCAGCATCGACGCATCAAAGCCCATCCGCGCCACTTGTCCCCCGCGGTCTTCCGGAGTCACCCGATAACGCTCGTGATACCAGCTAACCAGGTTGACCAGGCCCTTGTGTGGCACTAGCACGCCTTTGGGCTTGCCCGTCGATCCGGAGGTGTAGATGACGTAAGCCACTTGCTCTACGTCCACTTTTACCGGAAGGTTGGTACGCGGCTGCTGGGCCAGAAGGGCCTCTTCTCGATCAATCCAGATAGAGTAGACCGAATCCTCGACAGAAAATGCGGTAGCCATGTCTTCTTTCGTGATTAAGAAGGAAAGGGCTGTGTCCTGCAAAATCCACTTAATGCGCTCCGACGGATAGCTGGGGTCCAGCGGCAAATAGACACCGCCTGCCTTGAAGACAGCGAGCTGGCAAATAATCAGCTCCAGGGAACGCTCCAGATACACGCCTACCATCTGCCCGGATCCTAACCCTCGCTCACGCAGCAAATGTGCTAGTTGATTGGCACGCTGGTTTACTTCTTCGTAGGTGAGAGTACGGTGGCCATCCACAACCGCGACAGCCTGGGGGATTTGCAGCGCTTGCTCTTCCACCCACTCATGCACGCACTTGGCGAGCGGGTACGCTTTCTCCGTCTGGTTCCACCGGGCAACCATCTGCTGCTGCTCGTCTTCTGACAGAAGATTGATTTCAGACAGTGTCCTCTCTGGCGATGTGAGTGTTTCCTCTAGTACGTTTTGGAAATAGCGGGCCAGCCGGGCAACGGTTTCTTCTTCAAATCGACGCCCATCATAGCTAAAATGAATACGCAGCTGCCCTCCTGGCTCAACGGCAATGGTTAGCGGGAAGTTCGTTCGCTCGATGGCATCTATCGGTTCGACACGCAGATCATCAGTAATATTCCAAATCTTTTCGTCCTGCGGGTAGTTCTCGAAAACCAGAATGCTTTCAAACATTTTCAAATGATGGGGTACTTCGCTCCATTTTTGTACGTTGGACAAGGAGCAATACTCGTATTGCCGGAGCTCCAGATGCTGTTCCTGTATGTCTTTCATAAAATCGGTCACACTCGCTGACGGTATGACCCGGATTCGTAATGGCAGGGTGTTGATGAACAAGCCTACCATGGATTCCACACCCTCCAGGTCTACCGGTCTGCCAGACACCGTTGTCCCAAACAAAACATCTGCTTCTCCGCTCAGACGACTCAAAAGCAAAGCCCAAACGCCTTGCATCCACGTACTCACCGTGAGCTGTTTTTCTTTCGCCAATTGTTTCAGTCTCTCTGTACTTTCCATGGAAAGCTGAATACGCTTTTCGCCGTAACCCGCACTTGCGGTATGATCCTTTCGATCCAACCCAAGCGGAGTAGGCACTTCAAACCCTTGCAAATACTGCTTCCAGAATACCTCCGCAGCCTCCTGGTCCTGCTGCTGCAGCCAGAGAATATAGTCTTGATAGGAACGGGGAGAGTCGATCTCCACTGCTTCGCCTTTGCAAAGGCTGTGGTAAAACGCGATGAGATCCTGAAACACAAGTCCCAAAGACCATCCATCTAAGATCGCATGATGGGAGCTCCAAATCATTTGATACAGATCGTCCCGTTTTCGAATCATCGTGACGCGCATCAACGGCGCTTCCGCAAATGAAAAACCTTTTTCACGGTCCTGCTCCAGAAATAACGCCAATTCCTTCTGATACTCTTGTTCAGAGAGTGCTGTCCAGTCCAATGCGTTCCAAGGAAGCTCTACGTTCTTCCACACCAATTGGACAGTTTTACGCAACTGATCATCATAGAAAGAACTACGTAAAATCGTATGGCGCAGTACAACATAGTCCCATGCTTGTCTCCATGCAGACACATGCAGCTTTCCGGTAAGGGTGTAAATTCCTTGCACGAAATACAAACGAGAGTCTGGAGTAAAGCTGCTCTCAAACAACAATCCCTCTTGCAGGAAGGTTACCCCACTGATATTCTCAATTTTTTTCCCCGTGGATTCCGCGAACCTTTGAATGTTTTGCAGTTCAAATTGATTCAGATTCGCTGCCGGAAAATCGGAGGGAGTAAATCCCTGTACGCCCGGAGACGTACAATACTGGATCCATTCACGAAGCGACTGAACAAAATCATCGGCAAGTCGCTGAATCGTTCCTTCTGCATGGCAATGTTGACTATACTCAAAATGGACCTCCAAGCTGTCATCGACAACCTGTCCATAAATGTCCAGTAAGTGATCTCGTTTTCCTTCACCATGCAAAGACTCTCCAGCAGACTCCACAGACATGGTGAACGTCTGGTCCTGCTGGCTGTCTTGTTGGAATTGTCCCAGGTAGTTAAAAGAAATTTGCGGTTGTGCCGCAGAAGACAACATCTCCGCTGTTTCCTTGTCATCGTGTAAATATCTCATCAACCCATAGCCAATGCCGCGTTTCGGGATTTTACGGAGCTTCTCTTTCACTGCTTTGAGCAGCTCCCCGTTTTGAATCGGACGCTGGTAGATCCCCTCCAGCAGTACCGGAAAGACAGTGGTAAACCACCCGACTGTGCGTGTAATATCCACGCCCTCGATGATCTCTTCGCGTCCATGCCCCTCCAGATTGATCCGCACCAGCTTATTCCCTGTCCACAACACATACGCTTCGGCTAAAGCGGTGAGCAGAACGTCATTGATCTGTGTATGGTAAGCTTTGGGGACATCTTGCAGCAACGCGCGCGTTTCTTCCCGCGTGAGAGACACGGTTACTTTCGCAGCAGACCCATCCGTATTGTCTCCCGTCTGATGGTCAACGGGGAGCGCAGGCGCAGGAACGAGCGCTTCCTGCTTCCAGTACTCCCACTCTTTCCGAAGCTCCTGGGTTTGCCCATAAGCCGAAAGCTTGTTGGCCCACTCTTGGAAAGAGCTCGTTTTGGGCATGAGCTGAACAGGCTGTCCATGCTCCAGCTGCTCGTACGCCGTCGTGAAGTCTTCCAGCAAAATCCGCCATGAAACCCCGTCCACGACCAGATGATGCACGACGATCAGCAAGCGGTCTGTTTTTCCCGGTCCCCGATGAAAATACGCCGCTCGCACAAGGGGGCCTTTGTGCAGGTCAAGGCTTGCCTGCACCTGATTGGCTATGCTTTCCATGGCCGATTCTTGCTCATCTTCCGATAGTCCCGCCAGATTTTCCTCTTGAAAGGGACCCTCCGAATCTATCGTGTCATACCACTGTCTCCACCCGTTGGTCGTCTGTTCATAACGCAACCGCAAGGCATCATGATGCAAAACGAGTTGGCGAAGAGACTCTTTTACCCAATCAAGATTGACCGGAGAGTGTACTTCCAGCAGCATGGGCATGTTCCAGTGATGGGGATTGGGCAGGTTTTGGTCGAAAAACCATCGTTGAATAGGAGTTAACCGCACCTCTCCTGTAGCCGCTCCTTGATCAGCCACAATCCCGTCTTCCTTGACAACTTTCGACAAAGCGGCGATCGTCGGATTCTGGAACAGCTGTTTGGGCGTCAAGCGCAAATCATGTTGGTGTACACGCGACACGATTTGTATGCTGAGAATCGAGTCTCCGCCCAATTCAAAGAAGTTATCGTGTATCCCTACGAATGGTATTTTCAACACTTCTTGCCAAATCTCGGCCAACGTGCGTTCTAATTCTGTTCGCGGGGCCACATACGCTTTTTCTCGTTGGAACTCGCCACTCGGCGCCGGCAGTGCTTTCCGATCAATTTTTTCATTGCTGTTTAATGGAAATGCCTCCATCACTACGAATGCAGACGGAATCATATAGTCGGGAACGCGCTTCTGCAAATAAGCACGGATTTCGGCAGCGTCAAACGCTTCGCTTTTGCGAGGAATGACATAAGCGACCAAGCGTTTGTGGCCGGCCTCATCCTCCCGAACCATGGCAACCGCTGCCTGCACGGTCGGATGCTGTGCCAATACACTTTCAATCTCCCCAAGTTCAATACGGAACCCGCGCAGCTTTACCTGATCATCGGCGCGGCCCACATACTCGAGGGTTCCATCCGCTTGGAATCTTCCCAGGTCTCCCGTTTTATACAGCTTTTGTCCCGGTAAAAACGGATGATCGATAAATTTCTCAGCGGTCAGCTCCGGACGATTCAGATAGCCCTTGGCGATCCCCACTCCGCTTACGTGGATTTCTCCGATTACTCCCGCTGGCACCGGCCGGAGATGGGCATCCAGCACATACACCTGGGTGTTGCTGAGCGGGCGTCCAATCGCAGGGGCCCCCTCCCCTTGCACAGGCACTTCTACGGAGGTGCAAATGACACTGTATTCCGTCGGTCCATAGTGATTCACGTAAGCAAATGGCAAGGGCTTCGCCGGGCAAGTCTGCAGCCGATCCGAGCCTGTGAGCAGCACACGCAGCTTCACATCGTCCGGCCATGCTCGCTTGATTTGCTCTTCGGCAATGACAGGCGGCAAATGAATTAGCCTAATCTCTTGTTCCACTATCCATTGCTGCAGCGCATCCGGCGACAGCAGCGTCTCGGTCTCCAAAAGGCATAAAGCAGCCCCTGCCGTCAAGATCGGCCATATCTCCAGCATTGACGCATCAAAGCCCATTCGCGCCACTTGTCCCCCGCGATCTTTCGGGGTCACTTGATAACGCTCGTGATACCAGCTGATCAGGTTGACCAGGCCCTTGTGCGGCACCAGCACGCCTTTGGGCTTGCCTGTCGATCCGGAGGTGTAGATGATGTAAGCCACTTGCTCCGCGTCTACTTTTACCGAAAGGTTGGTACTCGGCTGCTGGGCCAGAAGGTCTTCTTCTCGATCCATCCAGATAGAGCAGACCGATTCCTCAACTGAGAATGCTGGAGCCATGTCCTCCTTCGTGATCAGGAAGGAAAGGGCTGTGTCCTGCAAAATCCACTTGATGCGCTCTGACGGATAACTGGGGTCCAGCGGCAGATAGGCACCGCCTGCCTTAAAGACAGCGAGCTGGCAAATAATGAGCTCCAAAGAACGCTCCAAGTACACACCTACCATCTGCCCGGATACCAGACCTCTCTCTCGCAACAAATGTGCCAGTTGATTGGCGCGCCGATTCAGCTCCCCGTAAGTGAAAGCACGGCGGCCATCTACAACCGCGACAGCCTGGGGGATTTGCAGCGCCTGCTCTTCCACCCACTCATGCACGCACTTGGCGAGCGGGTACGCTTTCTCCGTCTGGTTCCACCGGGCAAGCATCTGCTGCTGCTCGTCTTCTGACAGAAGATTGATTTCAGACAATGTCCTCTCGGGCGATGTGAGTGTTTCCTCCAACGCGTTTTGGAAATAGCGAGCCAGTCGAGCAATCGTTACTTCGTCAAAGCGACGCCCATCATAGCTAAAATAAATGAGCAGCTGCTTCCCTGGCTCAACAGCTATGGTGAGCGGGAAATCCGTTCGCTCGATGGCATCCATTGGCTCAATACGCAAGCTATCTGTAATATTCCAAATATCTTCATCCAGCGGGTAGTTCTCGAAAACCAGAATGCTTTCAAACATTTTCAAATGCTGGGGGATCTCGCTCCATTTTTGTACGCTGGACAAGGAGCTATACTCGTATTGACGGAGCTCCAGATGCTGTTCCTGTATGCCTTTCATAAACTCGATCACGCTGGATGACGGCACGACCCGGATTCGCAGCGGCAGGGTGTTGATGAACAGGCCTACCATCGACTCCACGCCTTCTAGGTCTGCCGGTCTGCCAGACACTGTTGTCCCAAACAAAACATCCGCTTCTCCGCTCAGACGACTCAAAAGCAAAGCCCAAATGCCTTGCATCCATGTACTCACCGTGAGCTGTTTTTCTTTCGCCACATGTTTCAATCTCTCTGTACTCTCCGTGGAAAGCTGAATATACTGCTCGCCGTAACCAGCACTTGCCGTTTGATCCTTTCGATCCAATCCAAGCGGGGTAGGCACTTCAAATCCTTGCAAATACCGCTTCCAGAATACCTCCGCAGCCTCCTGATCCTGCTGCTGCAGCCAGAGAATGTAGTCCTGATAGGATCGAGGAGGGTCGATCTCCACTGCTTCGCCTTTGCAAAGGCTGCGGTAAAACGCGATAAGATCCTGAAACACAAGACCTACAGACCATCCGTCCATGGTCGCATGATGGGAGCTCCAAATCATTTGATACAGGTCGTCCCGTTTTCGAATCATCGTGATGCGCATTAGCGGCGCTTCCGTAAACAGAAAACCTTTTTCATGATCTTCTTTCAGGAGAAAAGCAAACTTCTCACGATATTTGCTTTCACTTACATGGCGCCAATCATATTCATCCCAAGGGATACTTACGTGGTCGTATACCACTTGGAACATTTTCTCCAAGCCTTCCCAATAAAACGCTGTCCTCAGCACATCGTACTTTTTTACGACATATTCCCATGCGCGCTTCCAGTTCGTAATGTCCAAGTTACCTGTAATCTCATAGCAAAACTGTTCAATATAAATACCTGCTTCAGCATCAAACTGCGTTTCAAAGAACATCCCTTGTTGGAGGGGCGACAACTCAAAAATATTAATCGCTTGGCTCAACCATCAGACCTCGCCTTCGTCATTTACTTTTTCTGCAGGAGACTCAGCAGCTTGTTCAAATCGGATTGATTGATATTCGCTGCCGGGAAATCGGAGGGAGTAAATCCCTGGACGCCTGGAGACGTGCAATGCTGGATCCATTCACGAAGCGCCTTGGCAAACTCATCGGCCAATCGCTTCACCGTTCCCTCCGCATGGCAATGCTGACTATATTCAAAGTGAATCTCCAGTCTGTCATCGACAACCTGTCCATAGATGTCCAATAAGTAGCTTCGTTTACCTTCGCTATGCAGGAATTCTCCAGCGGACTCCACAGACATGGTGAACGTCTGATCCTGCCGATTGTCTTGATGGAATTGTCCCAGGTAGTTAAAAGAAATTTGCGGTTGTGCCGCCGAGGACAACATCTTCGCTATTTCCTTGTCATCGTGCAAATACCTCATCAGGCCATAGCCAATGCCGCGTTTCGGAATTTGACGGAGCTTCTCTTTCACTGCTTTGAGCAGCTCCCCGTTTTGAATCGGACGTTGGTAGGTCCCCTCCAACAGCACCGGAAAGACAGTAGTAAACCATCCGACGGTACGGGTAATATCCACGCCCTCGATGATCTCTTCGCGGCCATGCCCCTCCAGATTGATCCGCAGCAGCTTATTCCCTGACCACACCACATACGCTTCGGCCAAAGCCGTGAGCAGGATGTCATTGATTTGTGTATGGTAAGCCTTGGGAACATCTTGCAGCAGCGCGCGCGTTTCTTCCCTCGTGAGAGAGACGGTTACTTTCGCAGCCGACCCGTCCGTATTGTCTCCCGTCTGATGGTCGACCGGGAGCGCAAGCACAGAAACGAGCGCTTCCTGCTTCCAGTACGTCCACTCTTTCTTCAGCTCCTGGGTTTGCGCATAAGAAGCAAGTCGGTTGGCCCACTCTTGAAAGGAGCTCGTTTTCGGCAACAGCTGAACAGGCTGTCCTTGCTCCAGCTGCTTGTACGCCGTCGTGAAGTCTTCCAGCAAAATCCGCCACGAAACTCCGTCCACGACCAGATGATGCACGACGATCAACAAGCGGTCTGTTTTTCCCGGTCCCCGATGAAAATACACCGCGCGTACAAGGGGGCCTTTGTGCAGATCGAGGCTTGCCTGCACCTGATTGGCTATGCCTTCCATTGTTGATACCTGCTCATCTTCCGATAGTCCCGCCAGATTCTCCTCTTGCAAGGGAACGTCTGGAGGTGCAGTGTCATACCATTGTCTCCACCCGTTGATCGTCTGTTCATAACGCAACCGCAAGGCATCATGATGCAAAACGAGGTGGCGGAGCGCCTCCTTTACCCAATCGAGGTTTATCGGTTGATGTACATCCAGCAGCATCGGCATGTTCCAATGATGGGGATTCGGCAGGCTTTGATCAAAGAACCATCGTTGTATAGGAGTTAGCCGCACTTCTCCCGTAGCCGCTCCTTGATCAGACACAACCCTGTCTTCCTTGACCACCTTCGCCAAAGCGGCAATCGTCAGATTCTGGAACAACTGTTTAGGCGTCAAGCGCAAATCATGTCGGTGTGCACGCGACACGATTTGAATGCTGAGAATCGAGTCTCCGCCCAATTCAAAGAAGTTATCGTATACGCCCACAGATGGTATCTGCAGCACTTCTTGCCAAATGCCAGCCAACGTGCGTTCCAGCTCTGTGCGCGGAGCTGCATACGCTTTTTCCTGCCGGGATTCTTCGACAGGTGCCGGCAGCGCTTTCCGATCAATTTTTTCGTTGCTGTTTAACGGAAATGCTTCCATGGCGACGAATGCAGACGGAATCATGTATTCAGGAACGCGCTGCTGCAAATAGGCACGCAGCTCATCAGCCTGAAATTTGTCTTTGTCGAGAGGAATGACATAAGCAACCAAGCGTTTGTGGCCGGGCTCATCCTCCCGGACCATGGCAGCCGCTGCCTGCACGGTCGGATGCTGCACCAATACACTTTCAACTTCTCCAAGCTGTATCCGGAACCCGCGCAGCTTCACCTGATCATCGGCGCGGCCCACAAACTCAAGGGTTCCATCCGCCTGGAGTCTTCCCAGGTCTCCCGTCTTGTACAGCTTTTGTCCCGGCAAAAATGGGTGATCGATAAACTTCTCTGCCGTCAGCTCCGGTCGATTCAGATAGCCCTTGGCGATTCCCGCTCCGCTTACGTGAATCTCGCCGACGACTCCTGCTGGCACTGGCCGGAGATGCGCATCCAGTACATAAACCTGGGTGTTGCTGATCGGACGTCCAATCGCAGGGACTCCTTCCCCTTGCACAGGCACTTCTGCCGAGGTGCAAATGACGCTGTACTCCGTTGGTCCGTAGTGATTCACGCAGGCAAACGGCAATGGCTTCGCCGGGCAAGTCTGCAGACGATCCGAAACCGTGAGCAGAACACGCAGTTTCACAGTGTCCGGCCATGCTCGCTGGATTTGCTCTTCAGCGATGACCGGAGGCAGATGAATCAGCGTAATCTCTTGCTCCACCAGCCATTGCTGCAAGGCATCCGGCGCAAGCAGCGTCTCGGTTTCGAGCAGGTACAGAGCAGCCCCTGCCGTCAAGATCGGCCATATCTCCAGCATCGACGCATCGAAGCCCATCCGCGCCACTTGCCCCCCACGGTCTTCCGGAGTGACCCGATAACGCTCGTGATACCAGCTAACCAGGTTGATCAGGCCCTTGTGCGGCATTAGTACGCCGTTGGGCTTGCCGGTCGGCCCGGAGGTGTAGATGATATAGGCGACTTGCTCTGCATCTACTTTTTCTGGCGGATTGGTACTCGGCTGCTGGGCCAAAAGGGCCTCTTCCCGATCGATCCAGATGGTATGGACTGTATCCTCTACTGAAATTGCGGCAGCCATGTCTTCCTTCGTGAGCAAAAAGGGAAGGTCCGCATCCTGCAGAATCCACTCGATGCGCTCTGACGAATAGCTTTGGTCCAGCGGCAAATAGACACCGCCTGCCTTAAAGACAGCGAGCTGGCAAATAATGAGCTCCAGGGAACGCTCAAGATAGACGCCTACCACCTGTCCTGCTGCCAATCCTCGCGTGCGCAGCAGATGTGCCAGTTGATTGGCGCGCTGGTTTAATTCTTCATAGGCGAGAGCACGATGACCATCTACAACCGCGACAGCCTGGGGGATTTGCAACGCCTGCTCTTCTACCCACTCATGGACGCACTTGGCAAGCGGGTACGCTTTCTCCGTCTGGTTCCACCGGGCGAGCATCTGCTGTTTTTCGTCTTCTGGCAGAATGCTGATTTCAGACAATGCCCTCTCGGGAGACGTGAGTGTTTCCTCCAAGGCGTTTTGGAAATAGCGAACCAGCCTAGCAATTGTTTCCTCGTCGAAGTGACGCCCATCGTAGCTCATATGAATGCGCAGCCGCTCCCCTGGCTCTACAGCCATGGATAACGGGAAGCTCGTACGCTCGATCGAGTTCGTAGAAACAATCGCAAAAAGGTCCTGATCGCCATGTTCCATTAAGTCGACAGGCATATTCTGGAATACCAGGATGCTGTCAAACAGTGACATGCTGCCCGAATCTCTACCCCATTTTGGTATTTCAGAGAGTGATACATAGTCATACTCGCGGACCTCAAGAAAAGCCATTTGTATCTCTAACAGCCATTCCATCACTGTTTGATCCCTGCGGATCGACACTCGGAATGGCAGTGTATTAATCAAAAGCCCCACCATTTGTTCCGAATCCTGCAATTCTGTAGGACGCACAGAGACTGTCGTACCGAACATGACCTCTGGTTCGCTTGTAAATTGACTCAAGCAAAGTGCCCAGGCTCCTTGAACACACGTATTCATAGTGACCTGATTTTCTTTTGCAAAGAGATAGAGCTGGTCGGTGGCTTCCTTTGAAAGCCTTACCTTATAGTCTCTATATCTTTCTGAAAGACTTGCCACCGGTTTTAGCTCAGAATTTATAATGTTTGCCCCTTCAAATCCTTTTACATATTGTCTCCAGAAGAGCTCGGCTTGGTCATAATCTTGTTTCTGCAGCCACACCATATAATCTTGGAACGAGTTACTAGCCGGTCCCAAACTGAATTCTTGATTGTTTACCAGATGCTTGTAGGAAGTAAAGAGATCTTGCAAGACGAGGTGCAGGGACCAGCCATCCAAAATGATATGGTGTGAGCATACGATCATCTTGTAAAAATCGTCTTTTTGCTGCAAGAAAGCGATTCGAAGCAGGGGTGGCTCTTCAAATGAAAAACCTTCCTTGCAATCTCGTTCAAGCAAGAGTTCCATTTCATGTTGAAACTCTTCATCGGAAAGACTCCGCCAATCGTAGACTTGAACAGGCAGCTGCGTGCTTTTAAACACTACCTGTATGGGCTTGTCAAACTCTTTCCAGAAGAATGCACTGCGAAGTACGGGGTGTTTTTGGAAGACAGCCGTCCACGCTTTGGTCCACAAGGTCGGGTTAAAATCCCCCTGCAAATCACAACAAAAATGCTCCATATACATACCTGGTTCCGATTCAAATCGGCTTTCAAACAATAGACCCTGCTGCAGTGGTGTGAGACCATATATCTGGTCAAACTCTTTGGCAGAAATCATATTCAACAATTGGTCCAGCTCAGATTGAGTAAGATTCGCTGTAGGAAAATCAGAGGGAGTGTAACGTTTTTGTTCCAAATGAATGCAATGCTCAATCCAATCACGGATCGAAGCAAGAAAGCTATTGGCGAAATGGAGAATAGTAGAGGTGTTATGTACATTTTGACTATACTCAAAAACAATCTCTAACTGCTCATTTATAATCAGCCCATTCATGTAAAGAAGATGGTCTCTCGTACCATTCGCATCAAACTCAGATCCAATCTGATCGGAAAGAATCGTTAATAACTGTTCTTTTTGGAATACATTATCGAATTGCCCCAGATAGTTAAAGGTAATTTGCGGTTTTTCCGCGGATAACAGTATCTCCGCTATTTCCTGATCATCCTGTAAATATCTCATCAGCCCATAGCCAATGCCGCGCTTCGGAATTTGACGGAGCTTCTCTTTCACTGCTTTGAGCAGCTCCCCGTTTTGAATCGGACGCTGGTAGGTCCCTTCCAGCAGCACCGGAAAGACAGTGGTAAACCATCCAACGGTACGGGTAATATCCACGCCCTCGATAATCTCTTCGCGGCCATGCCCCTCCAGATTGATCCGCAGCCGCTCATTCCCTGACCACAGCACATACGCTTCGGCCAAAGCGGTGAGCAGGATGTCATTGATTTGTGTATGGTAAGCCTTGGGGACATCTTGCAGCAGCGCGCGCGTTTCTTCCCTCGTGAGAGAGACGGTTACTTTCGCAGCCGACCCGTCCGTATTGTCTCCCGTCTGATGATCGACCGGGAGCGCAGGCACAGGAACGAGCGACTCCTGCTTCCAGTACTCCCATTCTTTCTTCAGCTCCTGGGTTTGCGCATAGGCAGAAAGCCGGTTGGCCCACTCTTGAAAGGAGCTCGTTTTTGGCAAAAGCTGAACAGGCTGTCCCTGCTCCAGCTGCTCGTACGCCGTTGTGAAGTCTTCCAGCAAAATCCGCCAAGAGACCCCGTCGATAACCAGATGATGCACGACGATCAGCAAGCGGTCTGTTTTTCCCGGTCCCCGATGAAAATACACCGCGCGCGCAATCGGTCCCTTGTTCAGGTCAAGGCTTGCCTGCACCTGATTGGCTATGCTTTCCATGGCCGATACTTGCTCATCTTCCGATAGCTCCGCCAGATTCTCCTCTTGAAAGGGGAATTCCGGTTGTGCCGGATCGTACCACTGTCTCCAGCCGCTTGTCGTCTGTTCATAACGCAACCGTAAGGCATCATGATGCAAAACGAGGTGGCGGAGCGCCTCTTTTACCCACTCAAGATAGACCGGAGGGTGTACTTCTACCAGCATGGGCATGTTCCAATGATGGGGATTCGGCAAGCTTTGGTCGAAAAACCATCGTTGAATGGGAGTTAGCCGCACCTCACCTGTAGCCACTCCTTGATCAGACACAACCCTGTCTTCCTTGACCACCTTCGCTAAAGTGGCAATCGTCGGATTCTGGAACAGCTGATTTGCCGTAAAAATCATTTTTCGCTGGCGCGATTTGGCGATCATTTGGAAGCAGAGGATCGAATCCCCGCCCAGCTCAAAAAAGTTATCATAGATTCCAATCGATTCTGCTCTAAGCACCTCTTTCCATATTTCTACCAGTTCTTTTTCGATTGCCGTTCTAGGTTGCTGATAGTCTGCCTTTTCGGTGGAAGGTCCAGCTAAATCGAGTAATTTGCGACGGTCTATTTTACCGTGTGTCGTAAGGGGCAGGGATTCCACAATAAGATAAGCAGCAGGGATCATATAGTCTGGCAGTTTCTGCTTTATATCCGTTTTTACGGTTTCCAGCTGGAACGCTTCCCTATCGACAGGTACAACAGCGGCAACGAGTTTTTTCATGCCATTCGGTTGTTCTTTCGTAAACAACGCCGCGTTTTGAATAGATGGATGGCTTTGCAGGATCGATTCGATTTCTTCCAGTTCTACGCGAAAGCCTCGCAGCTTTACTTGATGGTCCAGGCGGCCCAGGAATTCAAGATTTCCATCCGGGTGCACCTTGACTAGATCGCCTGTTTTATACAGCCTTTCCTGTTTATCAGTTGGGTGCTGAATAAATTTGCTTGCTGTGAGCTCTGGCTGATTAAAGTATCCTAACCCTACTCCTGCACCGCCTATATACAACTCCCCTGTTTCTCCTTCAGAAACGGGTTTTACATGCTCATCGAACACGTACGTATGCACATTGCGAATGGGTCGGCCGATGAACAGTTGGTTCATCTCATTTTCTTCGTGGTAGAGAGTAGAAATGATCGTCGTCTCCGTAGGCCCATACGTATTGATCCATTTTGTATTCCCCGAAACCTCTCTCCATTTTTTGTAATGCTTCAATGATGCCTTTTCTCCGCCAATGACAACTAACCGAAGACAAGCAAGCATAGAAGCATTTTCTGAGGATAAAACATCCACCCATGCATGCCAAAGTGATGTTGGCAGATTGGCGACTGTAATGCGATTTTCATACAGCCATTCGGTCAACGTATAATCTGTCTGTAGAAAGACATCGGGCCAGAGTACCAAGGTAGCGCCTGAAAGCAGAGTCGGGAATATCTCCTCTACAGATATATCAAAGCTCATCGAAGAGAGCTGCATGACGCGATCTTCTGTGTTCAGCTCATATTCTTCGATCACAGCCAAGTGGTGATTGATCAGGTTCTCATGACTAATCATGACACCTTTTGGATTACCGGTCGTACCGGAAGTGTACATGATATAGGCCATCTGCTTTTCAGCAACTACACTTTCCGGATTTCCCCTGCTATAACCGGAAAGGACCTCATCGATTTGATCCAGACAGATGACCGTCATGTTCTGTCCCCGAAAGCGATCTGCATACTTGCTATGCGTGATCACAAATGGCAGCTGTGCATCATTAATCAGGTAATCGATTCGACTTTTCGGATAGCCCGGATCAATGGGGAGATAGGCTGACCCTGCTTTATATATGGCTAAAAAGCTTATGATCATATCGATAGAGCGATCCATTGATAGGCCAACGATCGTATTCGCAGCCCCTTGATCAACCAAATAGCGGGCAAGTTGATTTACCCGCTCATTCAACTCTTTATAAGATAACTGAGACTCATTGTGTACGACGGCAATGGCATCTCCTGATTTACTCGCTTGCTGCTCAAAAAGGTGATGGACACCCAAGCAGCTCTGCGTGTGAACCATACTCATGATACTGTCACCCCGTGTTTTTGTTTTATCAGGTTTGCAAGACGACGGATCCCGCTCTGAATTTGATCGTGATCATTGTAAGAAAAATTCAATCTCATCGAATTCTTGTCGTCAGCTTTGGCAATGACCGAAAAAGATTCACCTGGGAGATAGGCTACTTGAGCACAATCTATGGATTCCTTAAAAAGTTGAGTGGTATTGATTTCAGGAGAAAGCTTCAACCAAACAAACATTCCGTTCCCCGGAGTTTCCCAGGAACCGAAAGAGCCCAGATGCTCCTCTAAAGCATTGATCATTGTATTTCTCCGCTCACGGTACTCCGTGCACAGAAGCTGAATATGAGATTGCAGATATCCCTTGTCAATAAACCTTGTCACGAGCTGCTGAGAGAACGAAGTCGTGTTGATGTCGTTCGCCTCTTTGATGATCGCCAATTTCTCCACGAGCCAAAGCGGTGCTACGACCCATCCCATCCTTACGCCAGGGGCTAATATCTTTGAAAAAGAACCGACGTATAAAACCCAATCTTGATCAAATGAAACCAATGGCGGCAAATTCGCTTGTTCGTAATGTAAAAACCCGTATGGGTCATCTTCAATGATTGGCACATGGTAATGACTTGCCAACGAGACTAATTTTTTTCTTTTCTCCAGTGTTAAGTTGTAACCGAGAGGATTATGTCCGTTGGGGATGCAATAAATAAAGGAAGGACGCACCCCTTTTCTCAATAGATCTTCTACGGCATCAACGTCCATTCCATGAACAGGATCTGTCGGTACCGTGACGATCTTCGGTTTAAACGGTTCCAGCAGTTGTTGAAAACCTGTATAAATCGTTTCTTCTATCAGTACTGTATCTCCGGAATCGATTAATAAACGCACTAACAATTGAATCCCCTGTTGGGCGCCTGAGGTCAAGAAAACATTCTCTTCGGCCACATCAGCACCTCTTAGAGACATTAATTGTGAAATATGCGTTTTTAAGGCCCCAGAAGAGGGGCCGTATTGAAGAACGTTTTGACTTTCCTGCAACATTTCAGTGGAAATCTCAGCAAGCAGTTTATTCGGAAACAGATTGGGATTCGGTAGTCCCAGTCCAAACAGAGTAAGATTCGGTTTCGCTGATAGACTTAACATTTCTTGCATCGATGAAGTTTTCGTCGTTCGCGCCCAGCTTGCCAACGGATAATCAAATTTGGACATATCCCTTCCCTCGCTTTTTTCATGATAAGCAATACGCTTTACAGATTTCCTCTTCGCGCTTGCTCGCGCTCTACCGCTTCAAACAAGGCCCTGATATTTCCGTTCCCAAAACCCCGTGACCCTTTTCTTTGAATAATTTCAAAGAATAACGTAGGACGATCTGTCATCGGATAGCCAAAAATTTGCAGCAGGTATCCTTCTTCATCCCGATCTACAAGAATATTCAGTTCATTCAGCTTCGCCAGCTCCTCATCGATTTCTCCTACGCGCTCAGGCAATGCCTCATAGTAAGCGTCTGGCGTGCTCAGGAACTTGAAACCATTGTTCTGCAAGTTTTCAACCGCTTTAATAATGTCATCCGTCAATAATGCAACATGAGCAACACCCGCTCCTCTGTTGTACTCCAAGAACTCCGCGACTTGTGACTTTCTTTCGCCAGCCGCCGGCTCAACGATCGGAAGCTTTACCCTCTCCGTTCCATTTTGCACAGCCTTCAACATGAGCGAGGAAAGGCTTGAGCTGACGTCTTCCTTTTTAAAGTCTTGGATCATTCGAAAATCAAAAACATTTTCATAATATTCCGTCCATTGATCAGCCTTTTCAACGTCTATCGCCAAGTGGTCAATTCGAGTCAAAAACGTATCGGAAACATTCGCTGGCTCGTCAATTTTGGTAAAGCTAGGTAAAAAGAATCCATCATAGCCGGTCCGCTCAACCAGGGTGTGAACGACATCTCCAAAGGTCCCCACTCTCGCCATTTTGACAACCCCGAAATCGTCACTGATTTCATAAGGCTGCATTACAGGAGTGGCCCCTCTTTTAATCGCCAAATCGTACAGCTCCTCTACATTCTGGACACGAAAGGCAATATCTTTCACGCCATCTCCATGAGTATGTACGAACTCAGCAATGGGACTTTCCGGAGAGTATGCCCCGCTAATCAGTATTCTGATGTCCCCTTTTTCCAGCAAATACGAAGACCGTTCTCGATTTCCCGTTTCCAAACCGCTGTACCCGACTACTTGCAATCCAAAAAGCTTGCTATAATAGAACGCTGCCTGCTTCGCATTGCCTGCGTAAATCTCCAGATAATCGATATCCTCGATCGGGAAATTCTCTACACCGACATTGACATTCCATTCGTTTTTCAGAGTGTTTTTCATATTTTGCGCCCCTTTGCATTTTTTATAAAAAGATCTTGCCTGGATTTAAAATCCCCTTTTGATCCAGCACGTTTTTGATCGCTTTCATGACATCGACTGCTTGTCCATGCTCCAGAGGCAAGTACTTCGCTTTCCCTAGCCCGATGCCGTGTTCACCTGTACACGTTCCGTTTTTAGACAGGGCAAAACGAACAATTTCTTCGTTCACTTTATGTGCGATTTCAATATCTTTCGAGCTATTGGGATCGACAATCAGCACGGCGTGGTAGTTTCCATCTCCCAAATGCCCCAATATCGCTCCATCGACCCCCTCTTTCTCCATCATTCCTCTCGCGTGAACCACTGCTTCAGGAAGGCTTGTGATGGGTACACAAACATCTGTGGTCATTAGTCTCTTCCCCGGTGCCATGGCTGCGATTGCCAGCGCCGCATCGTGCCTCGCTTGCCATATAGACTGATTTTTCCCGGTCTCAAAACTAAAGTCCCACTCTAAGCATCCCTCTTCATTTATGAGCTCCTTCACTATTTCCAAATCATTTTCAACCGATTTTTTCGAACCACTTAGTTCAACGAAGAGCGTCGGGAGCACCAGAAAATCCGTTTGTTTAAACTTGTTGATCGCTACTATTGTTTGCTCATCAACCAGCTCCAGTTTTCCGACAGGGATCGAGTTCATGATGATGGCTCTCGCAGCATTGCCGGCTGCAGACAAATGGGGGAATACAGCCTTTACAAAGAGAGTAGATTCCGGAATCCCTTGCAGCTTTAGCGTTAGTTCCGTAAACACGCCCAGCGTTCCCTCTGACCCGACAAATAACTGAGTTAAGTTGTAGCCGGCAGATGACTTTTTGGCCAGACTTCCTGTCCGGATGATAGAACCGTCGGCTAAAACCACTTCCAGCCCCAATATTTGATCTTTCATCGTCCCGTAGCGTACAGCAGAGCATCCACTGGCGTTTGTAGCAGCCATTCCCCCAAGGGTTGCATCTGCTCCGGGATCAACAGGGAAAAACAGTCCGTATTTTTTTAGATATTTGTTTAGCTGCATTCTCGTCACGCCTGGCTGAACTTTTACGATCATATCGTCTAGCCGCAGCTCAACAATTTGATTCATCCTGGTAAAATCCAGGCAAATTCCCCGCTTTACCGGAATTACTTGACCTTCCACACTCGTTCCCATTCCAAACGGGACAATCGGAATTTCATTCTGGTACGCATAAGCCACGATGTTGCTGACGTCTTCTTTACTGGTTGGAAAGACAACTACGTCTGGCGATACGCCTTCATGATAAGAAGTCAGATCCTTGCTGTGGTGTTCTCTAATGTTCTCATTGGTAGTTATGCTCGCTGATTCATTCGTTACCTTCAATAAATCATCAACAACGGACATATCCCTCCCCCTTCTCATTATGGAATAAAGCCCAGACAAAAGGTTTTAATTGTATAATTTTGAAATAAATTACATGCTGTCTTATATAATAGGTTTATTACATCAAATCTTTGCTGTCAACATTTTAATCACACACTTACATATTTTGAATCTTATGTACACAAAGGAAAAGATTGTAATCTTAGTTTATGTTTAATACAATTAGAAGTAAAGTAAATTTTCGAAAGTTTCGTTTAATTAAAAACTACGGACTTACATACTGCTTCTGCATCCGTTGCAGCTGACGATACATGCTTGGCAGCAGTCTGAAAACCGACAAAAAAAGAACGCGTGGATTGCGTTCGCGTTTACGTTCTCTTGTCCCCTGAAAGCGTGCCTGGATACGCTCCATTTTGCAAGACATTCACATTTTCTTTCCATCTCATTTTGACCCGAGAGCACTTCCCCCTGGTAAAACCTAATCAATGATATTCGGCAATCCCTAATTAAACGAAAAACTTGGGAAGGAGTTTTACACATGGGTACCAAAGTAGCGTCCAAAGAAGTAGTTGTTTTTCCGCAGTCATTTTCTCAACAACGACTGTGGTTCATCCATCAGCTGGAGCCAGCAAGTACTACGTATAACATGCCGTTTTACATAAGAATTTACGGTAACGTAAACGTAGCAAATGTAGAGAAAAGCATAAAAGAAATTATTGCGAGACATGAAGTGCTGAGAACCACTTTCCAAAACATTGATGGCGTACCTCATCAGATTATTCATAAAGAAATAGACTTTGCGTTAAAAAAGGAAATGATCATCCACGGTACGTTAGAAGAGCGCGAGAAAACAGCCTTACGTGCTGCTCAGGAAGAAGCAAACAGTCCTTTTCAATTAGAAGAAGGACCTCTATTTCATGCCAAGTTGTTTGTGATGAACGATGATAACTATTTACTGTTAATCAACATGCATCACATCATCTCAGACGGCTGGTCCATTGGCGTTTTTTTCCAAGAGCTTAATGAATTGTATAAAGCCTATTCAAACAATTGTTCATCTCCGTTAGCCGATTTACCCATTCAATACGCCGATTTTGCTGTATGGCAACGAAATTGGTTGCAAGGTGATGTATTAGATCACCAAATCAGCTACTGGAAGAAACAGTTAAAGGATTTGCCTACCATTCAGCTGCCTTCGGATTTTCCAAGAGGAAAACATTCAAACTACGAAGCCAAAAGCCAACATTTTGTCTTATCCAAAGCAGTAACAAAAAGCCTGCGCAGCTTTGGCAAAAAGGAAAGCGCAAGCCTCTATATGATTTTGCTAGCTGCATTCGGTGTATTGTTATATCGTTATACACAGCAAAACGACCTCGTAGTCGGAACTCCCATCGCGAATAGAAATCAAGAAGAGATTGAGAAATTGATCGGTTTTTTTGTCAACACGATTGTTGTACGGACGAATATTCAGAGGGAGAGCTCCTTTCAAGAATTTCTGCAAAGCGTCAAATACACACTTTTAGAAGCTTATACGTATCAGGATGTTCCCTTTGAAAAATTAGTCGAAGAGCTGCGCCCGGATAGACAGATCGGAACGACTCCTTTGTTTCAAATCGCTTTTGCCATGCAGAATGTTGCTGCCCCCTCTCTTGTAGCGAACGATTTGCATTTTGAAATACTGGAGATTGAAAATCCAGTTGCCAAGCACGAGCTGGCGTTATACATGTCCGAGGACGAAGAACAGATAACCGGAAGTTTTATCTATAGAGCAGATCTTTTCTCCGATACGACCATCCAAAGCATGATTACGAGGCTGCAACGAATAATCGCTTCAGTCGTTGAAAATCCCCACCAAAACATTGGCGAAATCCCTTATCTGACACCAGAGGAAGACCAGTTTTTTCAAAAGAACAGCACCAGTCTTGTCATTCCTGAATCGAAGCAAATTTGTATCCACCGTATGTTTGAGAATCAAGTTCGGAGAACCCCCCACCAGATTGCACTGTCAACCCAAGGTGAAACGCTTACTTTTGAAGAACTGAACGCAAAATCCAATCAGCTGGCCCATTATTTAGTAAAGCTTGGGATTGGTCCGGAAAAAGTAGTAGCCATTTATATGGACCGTTGCAATGAGTGGATTATCTCCCTCCTAGCCATCCTCAAAGCAGGCGGAGCATTCTTGCCCATCGATCTCAGTTATCCGCCTGAAAGAGTAAGCTTTATCGTCAATAACGCAAATGCTCATGTCATGATAACCAATAACAATGAGACTTGCTCAATTCAAAGCGACTGCCTAAGATTAGATTTTTCCAACCAGAAAGCACTGTGGGAAAGTGAATGGCAATCCAATGTAGGAATCGAAACAGAACAAGTGAACCAGTTGGCCTATTTAATCTATACCTCTGGAACAACCGGAACGCCAAAAGGGGTCGCAGTGGAGCATGAACAAATTTTGTATCATATCCAAAATGTGATGAACGATATCGGTTTTCGTCCCGGCATGTCCTATGGGATGGTTCAGTCGATAGCATTTGACTCCTGTTTAACTTTTGTTTTTTCTGCTCTGCTGACAGGAGGCTGTTTACACATGCTTTCAAAAGAGGAAGCCGTTGATTCGGAAAGATTCGGAGCTTGTATGGAAGAAAATCAAATTGATTGCTTGAAGATGACCCCTTCTCATTTTGAATCCTTGCTTTCATGTGATCATCCCCAAAAGATTCTGCCTAAAGAAGTGCTCATTCTGGCTGGGGAAACCTTTACGAAACAACTCGGACAAAAAATTCAGGAGCTATCCGGAAATTGCAAAGTATTTAATTCCTACGGCCCTACAGAAACGGCGGTTTCCGTTATTTTGCACCAACTCGATTTCAAACGTCCGGTACAGAGCAATTCCATCCCCATCGGAAAACCGCTTCCGCATGTAAAACTATATGTACTCGACTCACACTTACAGCCTGTTCCGTTCGGAGTTCCGGGTGAACTGTACATTGGTGGCGAAAGCGTTGCCAGAGGATACGTCAATTATGAAGGGGCAGGCCAGCCTGCATTCATCGAGAACCCATTTGGGTTAGGGAGAATCTATAAAACCGGTGATATCGTCAGGTACTTGCAAGACGGGAATCTTGAGTTTTTGCACAGAGTTGATCACCAGGTGAAATATAGAGGCTATCGAATTGAGTTGAGTGAAATTGCCTCGATTTTTTCTAGTATGGAGTTCGTGAAAAAAACCGAAGTTATTTTAGAAAAAGTTAATGGCACACAAAAACTTTTAGCATTTGTGAAGATTGATGCCTTGAATCCGAACCAGTCCGTACACATCATGAGAAGCATTTTGAAGAGCAAATTGCCAAACTACATGATTCCTGAAATGGTTGTCGTCGATGATATTCCGTTAACATCAAATCGAAAGGTAGACCGGAAGAAATTGATCGCATTGTATGAATCAACAAGGGATAAGCCGGATCATACAGAGTACTATCTTTCGACAGAGATCGAGCTGTCTCATATTTGGAAAAGGGTTCTGGGCTATAACGGAACGATTATGCCTCAAGATGACTTTTTTCACTTAGGTGGCCATTCCCTTAACCTCGTCATTTTGCGAAACGAGATCATAAAAAAATTTCATGTGAACCTTAATTTACATACGTTATACAGCTATAGCACCTTTCGGGAAATGAGCATGATGATTCACACCAGCTCACGGGAACAACATTCCTCTCTAGTACATATGAAGCAAGTGAGCGAAGCGGTCGGTACTGTTTTTTTAGTACATCCTCAGGGCGGCGGCGTGATTTGTTATAGAGATTTTGTTCATGAGTTATCCATGAATAGGGACATATTTGCTTTGCAATCAGTGGGATTTGATTCTCATGAAGAACCGTTAAAGAAAGTAGAAGACATGGCAAAAAAATATATAGAAGAAATCAAGTCCGTACAAGCTCACGGCCCGTATACATTAATCGGATGGTCATTCGGAGGGATCATTTGTCTTGAAATGACTCGGATTTTAGAGGCTCAAGGAGACAACATCGAATTTCTAGGTATGATTGACAGCAATCCGAGCTTCCTGGCATTGAAGCATTCAACACAACCTGTACCAGAAAACTCTTTAGCCTCCCATTTTGCCAGATTATTTGGGATTGACATCCATCAATTTCAGGATTGTGGAGAGGATCAAGCGATTCAAAGCATATATGCGGAAGCTGTGAGCCAGGGATTCGTTCCGGCTGAGATCGATTTTGGCTTGCTGATGAAACAAGCCTCTATTTCAAAATATAATGCTGAAGCACTCTCCGCCTACAAGCTGATGAACAAGATAAACACAGATATTCATTTGTTCTGCGCTACGATGGAAAGTGAGCTTTTCGGAAATCAGGTCATCGATGATCAAGAATGGGCTTTCACAACAAACGGAACGTTACATGTCTACAAAATCACAGGAGACCATTTTTCTATCATGAAGAGCCCCCATGTCTCAACCATTACGGCGACAATAGATAGAATCCTCTGCAAAACAAACGGCTAGAAACTAAGCGATTCAGAAAGGATTGGCTTATATGAAAAATAAGTCCTTTGTTTTCTTATTGACCTCGGAAACCATCAGTACCCTTGGTGATATGATTGGTCTTTTTACAATCGAATGGCTCTTGTATAAGCTAACAGGCTCAAAGCTCCTTATGGGGAGCTTGCTTGTTGCATATGCAATACCGGAGATTAGCATTCGTTTGTTTGGTTCTGTCTTAGTCGACATGTTTCATCGAGTGCGACTCATGATTACGTTAAATATGATTCGTCTGGTTACTATTTCGATCGTTACCGTACTTATTTTTCTCCAGTCACTCGAGGTATGGCATATTTTCTTGATGGCCATCATCCTTGGTGCTTGTTCAGCCCTTTTTATCCCCGCCGGAATGGCACTTGTACCGACGATCTTGCCCAAAGATGAGCTGCTCAAAGGCTATTCCTATTTAGACATCTTCACAACATCTTCACGATTGCTCGGACCGGTAATAGGCGGACTTTTGTTAAATCTGGATCTCCTCTACATTGGGGTCATCGTTTACGCCGTCTCATTCGGTTTGGCTGCCGTCTGCTTGCTATTCGTATCTACCCCTACTCCCACACACCTGGAAAAAAAGCTGGTACAATCATCGTTATCTTTCAAGATGCTGGTATCAGAGTGGACGGAAGGCTTCACTTTTTATCGAGCTGCACCCGATTTGCTCATTATCCTGTTATTTTTATGCTTGTCCAATATGTGTTTTGCGTCATGGAACGGGCTAACGATTCCATTCGGAACAGAAGTTCTGAATCTGTCCACATTTCAAATTAGTTTTTTTCTGCCGTGCTTCTCCCTGGGTATGCTTTTGGGAAATCTGATTACGTCACGCTTAAAGAAGGTAACAAAGCGGCGAGCGTTTATGTTCTCCTCGATGATCGCCACTGGCATCGGGAATATACTGCTGAGCCTGAACCATAACTACATGTTGGCGATTGCTTTATTTATTTTCCTCGGATTTTGTTTGCCGTTCTTCTCCTCTTTTAACGCTGCTATTTACGGTCAAGTCGTCCCGGATTCTCTGAGAGGGAGGGTACTGTCTGTTCGATTAGTGGCAACACAGTGCATGATGCCTGTTGGAGGCTTCATTGGAGGGCTGGTCAGCGAGTTTTACGGCATTCCATTGCTTATTTTCGTTTCTGGCCTGATTCCCCTGGCCTGTGGAATCGTCGGATTTGGTCTTCCCCAACTGAAACCGCTTGATGGAGAGCTTACTGAACGAACTGTTCATACCAAGCCGAGAGCTTATGAGACAGCGTAAACGAAAAAAAGCCGAGGAAAAGTTTCGCTCCGAATGATTGGATAAATTCGCCATGTTTCCCGTAAATAGTTCCGGGGTAACTACCTCCTATAAGACATCAACGCAGAGAAGCAGGTCCTGGTACGGTAGATAGCAACCAACCAACACTGCTTGGTTCCGACCTTGACCGGGATACTGTCCAAACCCGATTGGAATATCCAAACACGTCCGTGGCATGAAAAGGCTGCAGCAAGGGACGACGTGTGGTTTACCGATCCGTATGTGGATGCGATGACCGGCAAGCTGGTTATCAGTGCCATTCTGCCCGTTAAAGACGGAGGAAGACCTGGGGAATATCACCAGCATGGGAAATCTCGGCAGGTACGGAGAAAGTGGCTGCCTCGATGAACGAGATCGTCGCGATCAGCCGCGCCGCATCTGAACATACGCGTGGAGCAATTCAATCGGCAGCATCGCAGCTGGCAGCGATGAAAGAGATTGCGGATGCAGCCGAGTCGCTCAGTTTTACCGCTCAGCAGCTGCAGGATAGTTTGTTCCACTTTTCGGTAGGGAATGAAGGCAGAGAACAGGATTTGCAAAAATAAAACAAGCTGGGATGGGAAAAGGCTTCCTGCTGCGGGAAGCCTTTTCTCGCGGAATTATCCGCATCGCCCGAATATCTATATGACTTGTCTATGATATTTCGGTCCGAATACGGTACGTTTGCATCAGCCTCGGTTCCTTCTTTCGTCAACATGCATATTGTTCAACGGCTAAGCAGTCAAGTAGCTCTTGAGTATCCTTTCCGTATACTTCATATTGCGTTCGATCGGGGCATTGCTGCCCGTCAAACGGCTCGCCATGATGGCTCCCTCCATGGAATCGATCAGAAAAGCCGCCATTTCGGCAGCATCTATGTCCGGACGGAACTCCTTGTTGCGTATGCCTTGCTCAATGATCGATTGAAGGAACCTGACCATGCCAGCGTAAGCTTCTGCCGCCTTCTGACGAAGTTCGGGGAACGTTCCATCGCTTTCTACCGCTGTGTTCAGCAGCGGACAGCCGCCGGGTATTGGCGGGTTGTGGGCGGCATCCTGGTAAACAGCCGAGATTTTCATTAGTTTCTCGAGCGTACTCGTCCCCTCTTGCACCGCTTGAACAAAAAATTGCTGCAGGATTTGCCCGGCTCTCTCAAAGGCGGCCAGCACAATCAGTTCCTTAGTTTCAAACCGACGGTAAATGGCTCCCTTCGGTAAACCGGTTGCTTGCATAATTTCTTGTATGGACGTTTGCGCGATGCCTTTGGTATTAAACAAAAGCATGGCGGTATGAATAATCTTTTCCTTTATCTCGTCTGATTTCTTCATATGTTTCATCCCCCTGGCAGGCAGTGCTATTCATTAATACCTTCCGCGATTTCTTCATATTGTCACGAATCCCGAGAAGTATTCTATTTTAAATTAGCAGAAGACGTCGTATAATGAAACCGTTCAGACCGAACGGTCCGGTCTGAACTATTATACATAAAATAAGCAAAGGATGGTATGCCAGTGTGAAAAACCGAACGGAAGCAAAAAATGGCGCTGTTATTTTACTGTCAGTCATCGCGTTGATGTGGATGATGCATACGTTAACGAAAAATTTCGTGTCAGATCCCGACTTCTTCAAGCTGCTTGCGAACAAAGATTCCTTCACCGCCGACCGTGCGTTATGGCTGTTCATGCTGCGGGCGCACATTGCGCTTGCGATTGTCTCGCTGGTTACGGGGCCAATCGGCATGCTCCGAAACGTTCGTATCCGGTCAATCGCTTGGCATCGGTGGAATGGACGAATCTACGTCGTTTCCATCGTGCTGAACTTCATTCCGGGACTTTACACTTCGTGGTTTGCGGCGGGAAGCTTGACGGTTGCGGGATTCCTCCTCTTGAATCTGCTCTGGCTCGGGACCACTTGGCTCGGATATCTCCATATTCGCCGCAAGCAAATTGCAGAGCATTCGCAATGGATCACACGAAGCTTTTTTCTTACCTACGCGAATCTGACCATTCATCTCTTGCTCCCGATAGGCCAGCACGCAATCGGCCTTACCTACGCTACCGCGTATGCGCTCGCCGTATGGGGAAGCATGCTGCTTAATCTGGGTTTGGCCGAAGTTTTCATCCGCAAGAAATGGTTGGCCTGAAGATGTCATAAGGGTGGAGTCAAACATTGTGCGATATCTACCCGCTCTTCGGCGTCCTTGCGAACAATGCAGGAGGTATCTCGAACGATCACGGAATCGCTATGGCCAGAATGCTGTAAAAAGGTTGAGTTCCGATTTTTTTTGCACCAAAACGAACCGGACGGTCCGGTCCTAATAAAACAAGAGGAGAGATCGTGGTATGCTACACATTCAAATCGTGCTGTTTGACGGGTTTGACTTTATGGATGTCATCGGTCCTTATGAAGTATTTACGGCCGCTAAAATGCTGAGTGGTGCCGATATGGACGTAAAACTCGTAAGCGCGGAAGGCGCAAGATTGGTTGAAAGCGGGATGAACGGCCCCGGGCTGCCAGCCAGTAATAAAATTGATCTCAGCAAGGGAGGCATATTGGTCGTCCCCGGCGCCATGGGTACTGTCGGTCTCGATGACACCGGTCCGGATTCCGTAGTTACACGGCTCAAGCTCGCGACCGAAACTGAATTGATGCCCGTTCTCAGGCAAGCCATGGTGGAGAAAAGCCTTACTGTTGCAACGGTTTGCGGAGGCTCGATGCTCCTTTCCATGGACGGATTGTTGGAGGATCGTTATGCGGTTACCCATTATTTAGGGATGGAGGTGCTGGGAGCGACCGGAGCCAAGCCTGTTCCTGCCAGAGTCGTCGTGGACGGAAGGCTCGTGACTGGTGGCGGCGTAACTTCGGGTCTCGACGTTTCCTTGTATTTGGTGGAACGCGAGCTTGGTCCGCAAATCTCGCACGCTGTCGAGAAGCTGTTTGAATATGAGCGAAGAGGCACCGTTTGGCATGCGACTGGGATTCCACCGCTTGTGATACAACAACCGCGGGAGGAACCTACGGAATCGCTCTCCGAGGGTCCATTCCCTCTTTTAACCGGGGAAGCCTCCCCTGCTGATTTCGACGGAAAGTGGGATCTCATTCTCTCTACGCCTATCGGCAAATTAACGTCCGTCATGACGATTGCTACAACGGGCGGCGTCATTCGAGGTACCATGCAGCAAGGGGACGACAAAGTCGACATGATCGACCCGCGCATGGAAAGCGATCGGATGACGTGGGCGTTAAGCGTCAGGAAGCCTATGCGACTCAACTTGAAGTTTACCGTCACCATTCAGGGGGATACCTTGACTGGGAATGCTAGAGCGGGGATGCTTCCTTCATCTAAAGTTGTGGGAACTCGCAGGAAAGAGTAAAGTGTAGGCGAGAATCAGCGTTATGCATCTCGCCTACATGCCTTGTACCAGCTTGCGTTTCTAGGGTACGCCAAACAAAATCAAAAAGACACCGCGCAACGGTAAATCCCCCTCACGGAAGACAACGTATAACAGACATAAGATGTACTAAGATGTTGCCAACCGGAGGGGGTTTTTTTATGGGAAAACCGGTCATTGCCTGGGCCAAGTGGGGCTGCCGCGAATCGGGAATTCGAGCCCGCCTTGGTCGAAGATACGTTACGAGAATCATCCCAGAAAGGGATTTTCCTATAAGACGCCGTAAGGCTACTTCTTCTCCAACGAACATTACCAGAGCATCGGGTTCCTTTTGGAGCAAGAGGTTTTGCAACGAGCTGCGAATCAAGTTGCATCCCGCACTAAACAGGCAAGGCTCCCTTCGATTTTCCCTTGGGATGGGGGCTTGCACGGTTGCACCGTTCAATTCTGCACAGCCGCTTTAGTGGATCGACTTACCCACCGCTCACACATTCATTGACATTCACATCCATCTCGATACAAAGTAAAACTCCGGAATTAAGTAAGCCAATATTGCAACTGGTTGGCGACTTTTTCAACCAGGTGGCTGATCACAGCAAACCTCATGTACGATAAAATTTGCGCTAAATGTGCAATCAAGGAGGTTTATTTATGATCCAGAAATTCGATGTGAAATCACGAGAGACACTGGATAAAATAAAAACATATATACCCGGTATGCCAATTTGGGAAGTAAAGAAATTGTATGGTCTTTCAAGCGTAGTAAAACTAGCTTCGAACGAAAATCCACTCGGACCCTCTCCTAAAGTGATTCAAGCGATCCATTCTTCTCTTGCCGAGTTACATCGCTATCCCGATTCTAAACTCGACTTGTCCCAAAATCAGCTAATTGTTACAAATGGCGGTGATGAGCTAATTAAACTACTATCCGAAACCTTTTTAGAGCCAGAAGATGAAATCGTTTTACCTTCCCCTACCTTTAGTGAATATGAATTCGGCGCAGATTTAATGGGAGCCGTAATTAAATCGGTTCCATTTGACGATGAGTATCGGTTTGACATTTCTGCTATTTTGTCTGCGCTCTCTGAGCGGACAAAGTTGGTATACATTTGTTCTCCTAATAATCCGACGGGCACCTATCTCCCCCGAGAAGACTTAAAAAGATTGTTAGACCAGTTGCCGGATGGAATTCTAGTGGTATTAGATAGTGCTTATAGTCACTACGCAACTGCCGAAGACTTCACAAATGGCGTGGAATTCGTACGCTTAGGTTATCCCATCGTTGTTCTACAAACATTTTCAAAAATCTATGCCCTAGCAGGTATCCGCGTTGGCTTCGGCGCAGCACCCGAAAACGTTATACAAAAAATTCTTAAAGTAAAAGAACCCTTTAATGTAAACGCATTAGCACAGGTGGCCGCTACTGCGGCTTTAGAAGATCATGAACACTTTCAAAAGTCACTTTTGGAAAATTCCATCGGACGTGAACAATTGTATAAAGCTTTTGAGGAATTACGTATTCCTTTCACTGAAAGCATGGCTAATTTCATTTTAGCTGAGGTTGGGCCAAACGCAGAATTGATATACAATGCGCTACTAAAAAGGGGAGTAATTGTACGATATGGGGCAACATTTGGATTACCCAATCATATTAGATTCAGTATTGGTGCCGTAAGAGAAAATGAATTTTTAATTCAAACCCTTCGGGAAGTTATGTACAGTTAGCAAACTTACTGACCTGAATCACGTCACGGCAGTAAGGTTTGAAAAAGGCGCGTATCAGTAAAAGCAAAAGCTCCAATTGTTTTGCCCATATACGCCAGATAATACGGTTCGATTGTATACGAACCGAAAAATCCCGAACCACTAAAAGTGGCACGGGATTTTTAACTTTGAACGAAAAGAATTATTTGTTACCAAGCTCAATCTTCACGATGGAAGCTCCGATCCCACGATCCCAGGTACATTTTCTTTATTTACGCCACGAGGCTGGTCGAAGTTGATCACATAGAGCGTATGACCGATGAAATGAACACTAGCCGGGAATGAGAAAGCCTCTTTTCCGAAAGATGGGCTATTACACATATCCCCAAATCATGCACAACAATGTACCGAAAACGGTAACCAATGCAATGAACAAGGAGTAATAGATATTTGTATAAATGGCCCCTTTATCTTTGGTTTCACCGGCGTGCATAAAGACGACCAATTGAAGCCCGGCTTGCAAAAAAGCAGTAATGAGGAGAATCGTCATTCCGGTTGCAAATGACACGTCCAAGAAATAAACGGCGAGAGCCATTGCCGTAAGTACCATTGAAAACAGAAAACCCATTACTTGTTTACGTGGAAATAAATCATTCATCCCTGCAACATTCCTTTCAGATAGACGAAGCTGAAGATAAAGATCCACACGACATCCAGGAAGTGCCAGTATAAGGAAAAAATAAAAGATTTGTTTGCTGTCGCCGGAGTTAATCCCTCTTTTCTAACTTGCAGGAGGATAAACAACCCCCAGAAAAACCCAAAAGTCACGTGACCACCGTGTGTTCCCAGTGTGGTTAACAGAATAGCCGTAAAAGCACTCGTCTGTATTCCTGCCCCAATGTGGGCGTAATGAATAAACTCATCAATTTCTACTCCTAAAAATCCGAGCCCCAGGATTAGGGTGATGGCAAAGAAAATGAACATTGCTTTTTTATTTCCAAGCCTCATCGCATGGATACCCAACCCGATTGTAAAACTGCTTGTCAGAAGTAAGATCGTTTCCACCAAGACAGGAGCGATTTCAAAAATCTCCGCACCACTGGGACCATTTCCGGTACGTTCAACAAGTGTGAAGTAGGATGCGAAAAGCGTGCCAAAAAGAACAATTTCCGCACCAAGAAAAATCCAGAACCCCAAAACTTTTAAACGATTTTCCTCCGTTGCATATTCAAGGGGGAGCGAATGATCCAATTTCATCAGCTAACACCTCGCAATTTTTGATTTTCATTCGATTTAATCTCTTTTACAGAAATATAGTGTCCATGATCCTTTTCAAAGGATCGGTAGGTCAGGAAAGCAAAAATACCGATTGTAGCCACGATTGCAGTCGTCCACATGCTGAAGACAAGAGCAAATCCCCAGACAAAGAAGATACAGCTCATCACAAATGGCACCCCGCTGTTATTGGGCATGTGGATTTTTTCATATTCCCCCGTAAATAATGGCTGATCGTTCTTTTTAGCATCCCAAAATGCTTCAATGGAGTGAGCCTGTGGCAGTATAGCGAAATTGTATTCTGGAACAGGCGTATGAGTAGCCCATTCTAGGGAACGAGCATCCCATGGATCGGCGCTTATATTTCTTGGTGCATAGCGAACACTCCAGTAAATGTTGTACACAAGAAGAACAAAACCGATCAGCATTCCAATAGCTCCGATGAATGATAGTAAGTTATAGGCTCCAAAGCCAGTAGATGCGGAGTACGTATACATCCGTCTGGCCTGTCCATCCAAACCGGACAAGAACATCGGGAAGAAGGCAACGTTGAAGCTGATGGCGATAAACCAGAACGTCCATTTCCCAATCCGCTCATTCAACATGAAACCAAACATCTTCGGCCACCAGTAAGTGAGACCTGCAATCATGGCGAACACAACACCCGGAATAATCACATAGTGAAAATGGGCAACAAGGAACATGGTATTGTGGTACTGATAGTCAGCAGCTGACATACCAAGCATGACCCCAGTAACTCCACCAATTAAGAAAATCGGAATGAACCCTAGCGAGTAGAGCATCGGAGAGGTAAAGACGATCTTGCCTCTCCAAAGCGTAAACAACCAGTTAAAGATCTTGATTCCAGTCGGCACCGCAATGGCCATTGTCGTGATGGAAAAAATGCTGTTGGTCAGTGCGCCTTGTCCCATTGTAAAGAAATGGTGAGTCCACACCAGGAACGAGAGCAGCGAGATGATCACCATCGAAGCAACCATTGATTTGTATCCGTAGAGATTGCGTTTTGCAAAGGTTGAGATGATCTCACTGTACACACCAAAAGCGGGCAAGACCAAGATATACACTTCCGGATGGCCCCAAACCCAGAACAGGTTTGCCCAAAGCATATCCATGCCGCCATTCGTGGATGCGAAGAAATGAGTGCCAAAGAGTCGGTCCATGGTCATCATAATGAGCGCCACGGTTAATACAGGGAAAGCGAAGACAACGATCACGTTGGTGACCAATGCAGACCAGGTGAACATAGGCATTTTCATTAAGGTGATACCTGGCGCTCTCATCTTTAGAATCGTGGTAATGAAGTTTATCCCGGATATTAATGTACCGAGCCCGGATATTTGCAAGGATAGCGCATAGTAGTTGGTTCCAACAGACGGACTGAATTCGTTGCCTGCCAAAGGAAAATAAGCAGACCAACCGGAATCAGGAGAACCCCCAATCACAAACGAAATGTTTAATAGCATGGCTCCCATGAAAAACAGCCAGAAGCTAAGGGCATTTAATCGCGGGAACGCCACATCCCGCGCACCAATTTGCAATGGAACAACAAAGTTCATAAAAGCATAAATGAACGGCATTGCCATAAAGATCAGCATGATCGTACCGTGAGTCGTAAAGATTTCATTATAGTGCTGCGCATCGAGCAGCGTGTTTTCTGGAACTGCGGTTTGAGCCCGCATCATGATGGCATCTGCACCGCCGCGAAAGAGCATGATCAATGCCGAAATCAGATACATAATTCCGATCTTTTTATGGTCCACTGTCGTTAACCATTCACGCCACAAATACCCCCATTTTTTAAAAAAGGTTAAGCCTGCAACTATCGCTATGATCGTAAACGCGATGGCAATCATGGAACCATAGATCGCTGCGTTTGGATGAGGTACGGCAAATTTGGAGAAGTAGTCCATTGTTTCGCGACTCCTTTCTAAATCGTTATGGGATTGATTAACATAAGTCTACTGTTACTCATGGTGATCAGAATCCTGTTGTAGGTTCAATGTCTGATGATGATGTTCACCTTCAGGAGCTGGACGAAACGGTAAATGAGTACCCGTGAAGGTGTACTGTCCAACATGTCCCGGTTTTAGCAGTTGTTCAAATTTATCTTCTTGCAGAGGCTCAGCCGTGTTCCTTACTTCATCAATCCATTTCCCAAATTCAGCTTCGGTAACTGCTTTGACATTGAACGTATTTTCCGCAAAGCCCTTTCCGCTAAAGTTTGCATTTCGCCCCATATATTCTCCTGGAACATCGGCCGCTAAGTGCAATGTCGTAACCATGTCAGCCATAGCGTATTTTTGACCCCCTAGCTGCGGAATCCAAAAACTGGTGATGGGCCCGTAGGAATACAATTTGAACTCGAGAGGGCGTCCTGTTGGTATATACAAATAGTTAACGGTTTCGATGTTCTCTTTTGGATAACTAAAATGCCACTTCCAGTTTGATGAAAAAGCATATATGATTAGCGGCTCTCTATGCTCATATCCTTCTGGTCGTGCCTCCACCTTATAGTTGCTTTGTACAGAAATAACGGAAAGATAGGCCACGATTAGAACGGGTATCCCCACACATAGCAATTCAACCCAAGTGCTTCCCTCGATGTGAGGCGGTTCATAATCTACGCTTTGTTTGGACGCTCGGTATTTGTAAATCATAAATACGAACAGAGCGATAACCACCAGGACGATGAACGCCATGGTCCAAATAGAAATCATAATGACATCCGCCTGTGTTCGGGCTTGTGGCCCTTTCGGATCTAATACTAGTAATTTGTTTGAACAGCCGGCCAAAAAAGTAAAGGCAGCTATGATCAAAGAATAAATCGACCATTTTATCTTCATAGAGGAACTCCTTTCTACATGCACGATTTGATTCCCCATTCTCGATCATTTTTCCGGTATGTTGCGCGGTCATAGCCGGACTCATTTCATCAGGAATCTTCATGCTCTCGAATATATTGTTTATCCTAAGGAATATTTGGTGAATCGTCCTCATCCATTCAAAAACCTTTTTTGCCATCCATGTTCAATATTTTGAAACAATGGTGGCAAAAGTTCGCCACAATATAAAAAAGCAAATAATAGGATATGGTCATCTGAACAAAAAAATTCCAAGTGTAAGGAGTCAGTTTTGGAAAAAACCACACTTCCTAAAAAAACTTCTCCTTGTCCTTAAACCTTTTTATTTACGAAATTGGTGATAATATGGTTAGTGACATCGAGAACTGTTCCTGAGACTACATTTTAGATCGATCCATTCAATACATCTTCCAGTTTTCTTATGACCCTCCACACCAAATTTCTGCACTAATGGGAAGTGAACACATTTTATGGATTGGAAACCAAATCGCCAAAGCCCAATACCTGTCTACAAACAAATTGCGTCGTATATCGAACAGTTAATTTCCAACGGAGAATATCCGTCAGGGTCAGTTCTTCCGTCTGAGCGTGCTTTAGCGAAGGAATTACAGGTAAATCGCTCGACAATTGTTGCTGCTTTCGAAGAATTACGTGCTTCAGGCATTGTAGAAAGCCTGCAAGGAAAAGGAACTGTTGTAAGTAGAAATATTTGGGGCGGAACTAGTAAACGAATTCCCAATTGGGAGAAATTAATTGAGACAGGCTCTTTCCTGCCTAATCCGACTATGATGCAGACCATAAGAAAAGAGGCATACCATCATGACCTGATCGACCTTGCAAGCGGGGAACTGTCACCTGAATTATCTGCATCCCCCTATTTCCGAAAGATTTTGGCAACCGGGGATTTTAACTATCATGTAGGCTATGATCATCCACAGGGGAACTTGAATTTACGCCAAACGATTGCGCGTCACCTTGAAGATTTTCGAAATATCTCTGCAACGCCTTCTTCCATCCTAGTTACCTCAGGAGCACAGCAAGCTCTATACCTAATTGTTCAATGTTTACTTCAGCAAGGTGACGCTGTAGCCATTGAAGACCCTTCTTATTGTTATTCATTACCTTTATTTAAGTCTGCGGGAATCAGATCATTTCTTTTGCCTGCGGATGAACAGGGGATAAACCCAGAAGATATCATTGAATTGTATAAAAAACATCGAATTAAAATGGTATTTCTTAACCCCAACTTTCAAAATCCGAATGGTTCCTTTCTACATATAGACCGGAGAAAAAGAATCCTTGAGATCTCTTCCTACTACGGTATCCCTATCGTTGAGGATGACCCATACAGTTTAACGGCCTTTGATCAGACAAATGTGGCAACATTAAAATCACTAGATCAAAATGGAACGGTTCTCTACATTAGTTCCCTTAGCAAAATCGTAGCCTCTGGACTTCGAATCGGTTGGATTTTTGGCCCACAAAAAGCAATCGAACGTTTAGCGGATGCGAAACAACAAATTGATTTTGGCCACAGTATTCTTCCAGAATGGGTTGCCAATCAATTTTTGTCCTCTGAGGATTTCTCGATACACTTGCAAAAGCTTCGCAACTCTCTCGCATGTAACCGAGATAAAATCGTTTTTTCGTTACACGAACTGTTAGGCGATCATGTCGAGTTTTTAGAACCAGATGGTGGCATACACATCTGGTGTAAGGTGAAGAGTGAAATTGATGAGCAGCAATTATTGAAAGAGTCTATCCGACGAGGGGTTGTTTATGTCCCCGGAAGTATTTTTGGGACAAAGAAGGGGTATGCACGTTTTACTTTTGGACGAGTTAGCGAAGATAGTATCTATGACGCTATTACTCGCTTTTCTGAAGCCTTGCGTCATCACTTGAAGAAATCCAACAAACGCTAATCCTTCCTTCTAAGAGCAAGTGCCGAATTAACAAATTTACACAAACACAAATGATAAAAGCAGTAATAGATAATAAGGCAAGTCTATGCTGCCCCTCTAATAAAAAACGTGCGTGAGAGACTGTCAAACGAGTCTTCTCACGCACGTTTTGATATTTATCAATTCAATGTGGATACGTGCTGCCTCCTGCCTCTTCAATCATCCCCTTTCCCTTAACGGACACACTTATTCGTTTCTCTCTTATTTAACGATAACACCTTCAGGGTTTAGATTTCGACGAGCAGCTCCGCTTTCAATGGCCGAAGCGATCACCGCTTGGCTTACTCTCTCGACAACCAGTTGATTGAACACACTTGGTATAATATATTGCTCATTTCGTTCATCATCTGTGATGACGGATGCAATTGCATAGGCAGCGCTGACCTTCATCTCTTCTGTAATATGTGAAGCTCGGCAATCCAATACCCCACGGAACATTCCAGGAAAACACAGTACGTTATTTATCTGATTCGGATAGTCTGAGCGACCTGTAGCCATCACGCGTACATAGGGTTCCGCTTCCTCTGGAGTGATCTCAGGAATTGGATTTGCCATAGCAAACACGATTGGGTCGCTAGCCATTTGTTTTACGTCTTCCACCTTCAAGACACCCGGACGAGATAGACCGATAAAAACGTCCGCGCCTTTGATCACATCCGAAAGACTCCCTTTAAGCATATGAGGATTGGTGTTTTCCGCAAACCAGTTCCATTCTTTATGCTCATAAGTGGTTCCCCGAACAATGGCGCCATGCTTATCAACACCAATAAGGTCGGTTACCCCGGATGCCAGTAGGATCTTTGAACAAGCTATTCCTGCTGCCCCGATTCCGCACATGACCACTCTGCATTCATTCAGTTTTTTATTGACTACTTTTAAGGCATTTACTAATGCTGCCAATATAACAACCGCGGTACCATGTTGGTCATCGTGGAACACTGGGATATCGAGTTCTCGGTTTAGCCGCTCTTCTATCTCGAAGCATCGAGGAGATGAGATATCTTCCAGATTGATGCCACCAAATGAGGGAGCAATAGCTTTCACGATATTTACAATTTCGTCAGTATCCTGCGTGTTCAAACAAATTGGAAAGGCATCGACATCAGCCATCTGCTTGAACAGAACCGCTTTCCCTTCCATTACGGGCATCGCTGCTTCCGGCCCGATATTTCCAAGCCCGAGGACTGCGGAACCATCAGAGACGACAGCCACCGTATTGCGCTTAATCGTGAGCGTATGGGCGCGGGTAATGTCATCATGAATCGCCATGCAAATACGAGCCACTCCTGGAGTATAAACGCGAGAAAGATCATCTCTGTTTTTAATGGGGACTTTTGGTTGTGTTTCGATTTTCCCGCCTAGATGGAGCAGAAATGTCTGGTCTGAAACATGAATTACCTTTACTCCTTGGAGTTTTTCTATATTAGCTACCATGTCGTCAATGTCATGCTGATCACGCAAATTGATTGTAATGTCGTTTACAGTTTTCGTTTTGCTTACTCGATTGACATCAATCGCTACAATATCAGCGCCAGAATCACTAAGGGTCGCGGTTATTAAGCTGATGCTAACAAGTTCGTGGTTGTACTCCAATCTCAGAATGACACTTGTGCTGATTTCTGCAGTCTTATTCATTGGTCGTATGTCCCCCTGTTCCTATTTAGCTTCAATTGCAAACCACTAAAATATAGTCCAATTCATCTTGATAGTAACCGACCAATTTGGAAGTATTTTAGTAATCCACTTGTCGTTATATAGAAAACGACTCCGAACAGATTGTTTAACAGAAACATTCAACATAAAGTTTTCCTTTTTTAATTTGCCTAGTTGCTCGCAGAAAATAAAGTATTGGACTGCTGTGTCCTTTTGTACAAAAACAAAGCCAGTCAAAACACGAAAATAAAGTGGGCTTTGTTTTTTGATCTATTGAACGTGATAATCCATTTTTTGGGGGTTATTCATGTAAGTCACGGGGATTCTGACGACAAGGAAAACAAATGCTCATTTTTCAAAAAATCGAAGAACGAATCGCTAAGCTAGTCAAGAAGAAATATGAAAAACCGGCCCTTTGATAAGGTCGGTTTTTCCATTGATTCTTAATCGCCGTTCACAAGCCGGACTTTTAAAACCAAGACCATACGTCTTTCACATAACACCCTTCCGCTTGCACGCGGTTCAGCCATTCGTCCGCTTCCGCTTGCCCCGCTCCCCGCACATCCCGGTAAGCTTTTTTCAAGGCAGCCTCCACATCCGGCGCCATTTTGCTGCCGTCACCGCAAACATACAGTTTCCCTCTTCCGGAAAGAAGGTTTATGATTTTGCTGGAATCCCGTTCGAGCAGATGCTGCACATATACCTTGGACATACCGGGAGCGCGAGAGAATGCGATGTGCACCCGAGCGATGCCGTCCCTTTCAAACTCGTCAAGCTCTTCACGGTAAAGATAGTCCGCATCGTTTCCGCACCCAAAGTACAGATGGGCTTCTCCGAGCGGCACTCCCTCTTTTTTGAGTGCAGCCCTCGCTTGCAAAAAGCCTCGAAACGGCGCTACTCCCGTGCCTGGACCTACCATGACGATCGGGACTGTTGGATCTTCCGGCAGCTCGAATCCCGATTCAGGCGTTCGAATGAACATGAGAATTTTTTCCCTGATTCCCACGGGCCTTCCGTTCCGCAACGATTTTGTCCACCAGCGAAAACATCGTCTCGATATCCGATTGGAATTGTCGCCTGGTCTTCACCATGAACAAATTTTAGATGGCAAGCCGCGAGCTTTTTTGCATCGCCTCATTCAATGCGCGCACCATGCTCTCAATAAACGGGCTTTGGTTTTCTTTGTAGAAGCTGTTAAACCTGTAGTTAAACCCGCATATTCCGATCGTGTCGAGCGTGAGCCGTGTCATGTCATCGGGAACGTCGATGTTCTCATTCGGATTGAGACGGGCCCACTTTTGCACCAGCTGCAGGGCGATGTCTACCATCCTGTCATGATAGCCTTTCATCGCTTGCTGGCTAAAAGTGGGCAGAAAAATGTTGTGCGCCTTCCTCCAATTCGGCTCTGTCGTCCTGCTCGTAAAAAGTCCATCCCCGCCAAAGGCTCGCACGTCTTCCAGAACGCCGCCGACTTCCTTGTCGAAACGGGTGATGTCGCACACCTCCGCGACCAGCTTGTGACCGGTCACAATCAAGGTCGCAAACCCCGGCAGCGTAAGACGGTAAATCAAGCCGTACTCTCTGGCCAATTGGCCCATGGACAGAATCGGTTTCTTTTGGTCGATGAAAGGCAAGTTGCCAAGCGGTCCATACGTTTTGGGTTGCGGAATCATGCAATGGATTGGCCTTGCTGTCGAGTATTGATGTCGGTTTTATTTGGCGGCAACGCCATGAAACAGCGTCTCTGTGACCAGCTTTGCAGCCGATCTTTTGGCGATGCGTCCATCCTCCACCTGCTGCCAAGCGACGAAGACGAGCGTATACAGCACATTCCAGATCCAATCCGCGCTCATGTCCTGCCTCACCGCCCCTTTTTTCTGGAGCAGCTCGACGGCATGGCAGATCGGCTCCTTGATTTTTCGCTCGGCTGCAATGATTTCCTCACTGTAATAAAGCGAAGCGTCATGGGTAAGAAAATGGATTTTGTCTCCGAGCGGGATGAGCGCCTCGATCAGCGCAGGGATATAGTCTTCGATCGTCTCTTCATCCAGCGGGACTTCATTCATGGAGTCCCCTACAACCTTGAGAGCCCTTAGGCCCAGCTGCAGGATGAGCTGCTCCCTGCTCTCGATATACCGGTGCAGAGTGGCGATGCCTATGCCTGCGTGTTCGGCAATTTCGTTCAAGGATGCCGTCGGCTTATGGATCAAAAGCTCCGTCGCCGAGTCCAGAATGCCATGAAGACGCGCCTCTTTTGCTGCTGTTCTGTCTTTGGTCACGTTCCCATACATCCAACTCCCGAATCGCCTTGGTCACCAAACGTTCATGATTTTGTGTGCAAATAAAAAAAGCCGATTTTTCCTGAATAGGAAAACCGACTTTTCAACACATTCAGTCTCATTTTACACGTTCATCCATTCCCAGACGTTATTGCCCTTCCTTTGCCCAATCACCCTCCACCCGCGTTTCTCGAAATACGCGTTCATACTGGAAGAAATCGGCGACAGCACTTGTATGCGATACGTTCTCTCACATTAGTCGGTTTCATAGCCCCAATTATTCAATGAAGGGAAATACGATAACTCCCCACTTTCAGGTAGGATCGTCTTTTTATTTACTTGTAAGCCTACGTCGCAAATCAAAACGGCTGCCCTCTTCATGGCAGCCGTTCTCTTTCCAGTCGCAGACCCGCTGCGCGGCGTAATAAATTTAGTTTCCGACATCGATTATTTGGAGCGGTATAGCTGGCCGCATGCCGCGTTAATGTCCGATCCGAATTGAGTGCGGACCGTGATGCTGATACCCTTTGACTTCAAGATCCGAACAAACGCTTTAATCCGATCAGGATCAGATTGCCGATAGCTGTCTGGCGTAACTTCGGTCGAATTGAATGGAATCAGGTTAACATGGTAGAGATGTTCCCCAGGTCCCCTTCCCCTTAACAACTCGGCAACTGCTTCCGCATGGGCCGTCGAGTCGTTGACTCCTCGAAGAAGAATATACGCAATATATACCTTTCTCCCGGTATGCCGGATATGACGATCCAATGCCTTCAGCACGTCGCGGACTGGGAATCGGTCGTTGATCGGCATCAGCTCGCTTCGCTGATCGTCGAACGGCGAATGCAGCGAGAAAGTCAAATTGACCTGCGGAAACTCCTGTGTCAGCTTGTCGATCCCCGGCAACAAGCCGATGGTGGAAATCGTAATTCGTCGATGTCCTAAACCAAAGAGATGCGGGTCGGTCAAAATCGTCATCGCATCAAAAATATGCGGGTTGGCGAGCGCCTCCCCCATGCCCATGAATGAGACGCTGTCCAAGGCGTGGCCGTTCAAGCGAAAGTGCAGCAATTGGTCGGTAATTTCGTCGGCGGTCAGATTTCGTTTCAGGCCGATGGTACCGGTGGCGCAAAACCTGCACCCGAATCCGCAGCCGCACTGCGTGGAAATACAATACGATTTCCACCCCCGCTCATAAGTAAGTCGTACGGCCTCCACGCGTTCGTCGCCCGCAATGGCAAACAGCACCTTGCTGACCTGTTTCGACGTGAGTTCCTTTACCGGAACGATGCTGCAGACGTTCGGACCAAGCATCCGGGTCAACTCGTCCCGCAAAAATTTAGGCAGTATGGTCATCCGTGCGTATTCGCCGATGTTTTGCTTGAAAATCGCGTCCATTATCTGAGCATACCGATACTCGGGCTGCTTGAAGTCGGACAACATTCGCCGAATCGTTTCATATTTCGAGGTTAGCTTCATGTCTTCTCCTTACCGCCGGAGAAAACGTAAAAAAGCAACCGTCAGTTGGCGCTTTGACACGTCATTAACCAACTATACAGAAAAAGCGCATACGTTTGCAGACGGATTGCTACGTGCACCTGTCGATAGATTGGTAAACCTCCGGCAACCGATTTGTTTTTTTGTGAACCGCTTCACCTAACAGGAACCGATTCACATAATCATCTACAACCTCAATCTCCATCGCTTTCATCCTCCTAGAATTGGTTTATCTCTTTCAGTTCCACAATCTTTGTCGCGATATGCTTGCAAAACTCGCTGTCATGCTCCACAAAAAGGATGGTCGGAGAATGCTCCAGCAGCAGTTCTTCGATTTGCATCCGGGAAATGACGTCGACAAAATTGAGCGGTTCGTCCCAAACATGCAAATGAACCCGCTCGCAGAGGCTTTTCGCGATCAGCACCTTCTTCTTCTGACCGCCGCTAAAAGAAGCGATGTCCTTTTCGAATTGCAAGCGCGAAAAATCGAGTTTCCTCAATATCGATTTGAACAAGCTTTCGTCAATTCCGCTGTTTCTGGCGAATTCCGACAAATTGCCCTGCAAGTGTGAGGTGTCCTGCGAAACGTAGGATATTTTCAACTGGCTCCCTCTTCGAAACGTGCCGGAATAAGGAATTTCCTCGCCGCAAATAAGTTTGAGCAAGCTGGATTTGCCTGAGCCGTTCGGACCGGAGAGCGCAATACGGTCCCCTTGCTCGACAGTAAAGCTGACGTCGCGGCAAACTTTCTTCTCGCCGTAATGGATCGAAACGCGGTCAAGCTCGACTAATTGATGTTTGTGATACGTCATCTGAGATATTTTCAGGCTTTCCGAGCTTTCGACGTTGTTAAGCAGCTGGGATCTTTCCTCGATCGCGGATTGTTGTCTTTGCTCGATCGACTTGGACCTTTTCATCATTTTGGCTGCCTTGTGACCGATGTATCCTTTATCGACCTTGGAGCCGGAGTTGCGGGTGCCGTTTTTTGTTTTTTCCACTTCGTGCGACCAGTTGCTCGTCCGCTTGGCTGCTTCGGACAGCCGCTTGATGTCCTTCCTCAGCTTTTCGTTCTCGGCCATCTCAAAGTTGTCCTGTCGCTGTTTGTTCTCCCACCAGTCGGAAAAATTTCCTTTCCGGATTTCGATATTCGTCTTGTTGATCGAAAGAATGTGGTCCACGCAGTTGTCGAGAAAAGCCCGGTCGTGCGACACCAAAATAAATCCGCTCTTGTCGTTCAAATAATCGCTGACCAGCTTCCGAGCATGCAGATCCAGATGGTTGGTCGGCTCGTCAATGAGCAAAAAACGGTTTTCCTTCAAAAACAGGGCCGCCAGCAGCACCTTCGTTTGTTCTCCGTTGGACAACGATTCGAACGGTCGGTATAACACGTCCTCCGACACCTTCAGCAGCGAAAGCTCGCGAAGAAGCTGCCAGTGCTCAAAGTCCGGATAGATGTCGGCGACGACGTCGACGGTATTGTTCTCTTTGTGTTCAACGTGGAATGGGAAGTACTCGAAGCTGACGTTGGCCGAAATCGTTCCGCTGTATTCGTACTTACCGAGCAGTAGATTAAGAAACGTGGTCTTGCCCCGGCCGTTTCTCCCTGTAAAGCCCAATTTCCAGTCGGTATCAATTTGAAAGCTTACATTCTCAAAGATGTTGTCGTAACTGCCGTCATAAGCAAACGTCAGGTTCGTTACCTTGATCAATGACATGTGTCGGCAACCTCCTTTGTCAAAATAAAAAAGAACTACAAGAAAGTTACCTTTCTTGTAGCTCAAAAAATACGGCACATCCAATCCGGTGCAGAATATGAAAAGGATATATATTTTTTGAGTGAAAAGAATAAGGTAACTTTCTTGCCAATGAAGAACAAAACAAATTCTGCTTTATTCTTTAAAAAAGTGGCAAGAAATATTACATTATCCTCTTCAACTCCAATCGTTAAGTGTCAGCACGATCTTAACATACCCGCTTATACATTGCAACATCCTAAAATGACGACCCAAAAATCTAACTGCCCATTGATTTTCATTAACAATTCAAACACGCAAATAATAAAAACGGCTTCACAGCCGTTAACTGAATAGGTTTGGTGGAGAATAGGGGGATCGAACCCCTGACCTCATCGCTGCCAGTGCAGCGCTCTCCCAGTTGAGCTATGGCCCCTGCCTCATCCTCATTCTGCGCTATACCCCATTCTCTGCAATTAAATATCGCAACATTAATTGAGCTTAACTGCCCTTTAGTTTAACTTGGCCCCAGTCTAGAACTTTATTAATCAGTCTAAAACTTTATTATCTCTGCACAACGGACCCATTAAAAAAGGGCATTTAGCTATTTAAGCTAACGCCCTTTTTTACTTACCGACTAAACAAAAATTTTAACCCGACTAAAAACCCCTTACTCCACCGTAACACTCTTCGCCAAATTCCGCGGCTTATCAACATCAAGCCCGCGCGCAGCAGAAGTGTAGTACGCCAGCAATTGCAATGGAATGACGGTCAGAATTGGCGTTAACATCGGCGTGGTGGCCGGGACGTGGATGACGCCGTCCACCGATTTGGCCAGGTCGCGGTCGCCTTCGAGAGCAAAGCCGAGCACATGGGCGCCGCGGGCTTTGACTTCCACGATATTGCTGACCATTTTTTCGTAAATGTCCGGTTGGGTAGCCAGCGCCACCACCGGGACGTTTTCTTCAATCAGCGCAAGAGTGCCGTGCTTGAGTTCCCCCGCCGCATACGCTTCGGAGTGAATATAGGAGATCTCCTTGAGCTTGAGCGAGCCCTCCAGGGAGACCGCGTAGTCCAGCCCCCGCCCGATAAAGAACAGGCTGGTCGCGTCCTGGATGCTTTGGGCAAATTGGCGGATCGGCTCGACGTTGTCCAGGATGGCGCTGATCTTCGCCGGAAGCTCCTGCAGATGCTCGACTGTGCCTGCGATCTCGGCGGCCGCCAGCGTGCCTTTCACCTGCGCGAAGTACAGCGCAAACAGGTAAAGGGCAATGACCTGGGACGTATAGGCTTTCGTCGAGGCCACCGCCACTTCCGGGCCGGCCCAGGTAAAGATCACTTCGTCCGCTTCGCGGGCTACGGAGCTGCCGACGACGTTGGTGATCGCCAGAACCTTGACGCCGCTCTTCTTCGCCTCGCGGAGCGCGGCCAGCGTGTCCGCCGTCTCGCCGGACTGGCTGATGACGATCATCAAGGTTTTGTCGGTGTAGATCGGATCGCGGTAACGGAATTCCGACGCGACTGCCACCTCTACCGGTACGCGGGTCCATTTTTCCAGGACGTCCTTCCCGACCAGTCCTGCGTGCATGGACGTTCCGCACGCCACAATATAGAGGCGATCGTAGGCGGCCAGCTCCGCGTCGCTCATTTTCAGCTCAGGCAGGATGACCCGCTTGTTCTCCTGGTCGATCCGGGCGCCCATCGTGTCGCGCACGGCTTGCGGCTGCTCATGGATTTCCTTGAGCATGAACGAATCGTACCCGCCTTTTTCCGCTTGGACCAGATCCCAGTCCACGTGGAAGATATCCCTCTCGATCTTCTCTCCGCTCTGGGCATCCATGAGCTGAACGCCTTCCCGGGTCAGGACCGCCATTTCCCCTTCGTTGAGGATGTAGACATCGCGGGTGTGCTCCAGAAGAGCCGGGATGTCCGAGCCGATGAAGCTCTCGCCCTTTCCGATTCCGACGATGAGCGGGCTTGCGAGACGCACAGCCACCAGCTTATCCGGCTCATGCTCTGTCATGATTCCGAGGGCATAGGCACCGCGCATGCGCTGCACAGCCTTGCGGACAGTGGACACGATGTCCCCGTCGTAGAGATCGGCGAGCAGATGCGCGATTACTTCGGTGTCCGTCTCCGAGGTAAAGGCGTATCCTTTTGCGATCAGCTCTTCCTTGATGGGCAAAAAGTTTTCGATAATGCCGTTGTGAACGACAGCAAATTTGTGGCTCGAATCCGTATGCGGATGAGAGTTTTCGTCGGACGGTTTTCCGTGCGTCGCCCAACGCGTGTGCCCGATTCCCGCATGGCCGGCCAGCGGCTGTGCTGCCAGTTTTCCTTCCAAAACGGCGAGGCGTCCTTTTGCCTTGTCTACGAGCAGCCCCTGCTGGGTCAATACCGCGATTCCGGCCGAGTCATACCCGCGGTACTCCAGCTTGCGAAGTCCTCCGATAATTACCTCTTGCGCTTGTTTATCGCCAATGTATCCTACAATTCCGCACATGTATGTTAGTCCCCTTCCCTATGACGGGGGACACAGCCCAGGTGCCAATGGTACGGGGGTTGGTCCCCCGCCATTCCATTTGTATATTCGGTCAACTTGATTTTTTCTGACATAAATTTTCCATAAAACGATCAGCTGTATCATGCGCAGGTCTTGTGCAACAGGTCGCCCTGTTGTTTTGCCCCCGCGCTCCGCGGCCGCGATACTCGGCCGGGAGGCATCCGCCGAATGCTTCGATAAACCTCCACCTCGTCCACTGCACTCCACGTCGGGCAGCTGCAGTGCTGGCGCTTTTCCATCTAGATTGACGCTATGACGTTATCTCTGTTCGCTGCATTCCCCCTTTTTTGATTGTGAGCCCAGGCACAAACCAAACTTTATCATAGATCCCTGTCCTTCACAATCATTCTTTTGTCTTATACTTGTATGCAAAAGGGAGTGGCACCGTACCACTCCCCTGACTTTTTACACGAGTTCCCTTTTTACGACCTCGACGATGCGGTTCACCAGCTCATCCAGCTGCGCTTCGTCCGGGCCTTCTGCCATGACGCGAACGATTGGCTCCGTACCGGAAGGACGCACGAGCACGCGGCCGTTCCCAGCCAGCTCTGCCTCCACTTCCCGGATCGCCTGTTCGATGGCTTCGTTTCCGTTCAGCTTGGTCTTGTCTTCCACACGGACATTGACTAAAAGCTGCGGGTATTTGGTCATAACCTGCTTCAACTCGGACAAGGGCTTGCCCGATTCCTTGATGATGTTCAAAAGCTGCAAACCGGTCAACAGGCCGTCTCCCGTCGTGTTGTAATCGAGAAACACGATATGTCCGGACTGCTCGCCGCCGAGGTTGTAGCCGCCGCGCAGCATTTCCTCCACGACATAGCGGTCTCCCACCGCGGTTTTGGTCGTGTTGATCGCGCATTCTTCCATGCCCTTGAAAAAGCCCATGTTCGCCATGACCGTCGTTACGACCGTGTTGTTGTTCAGCTTGCCTTTTGCCTTGAGGGCGCGTGCGCAGATCGCCATGATGTAGTCGCCGTCCACGATTTCGCCGTTTTCATCTACCGCAATGCAACGGTCGGCATCGCCGTCAAAGGAAAGTCCCAGATGAGCCTTGTGCTTGACGACTTCCTCTTGCAAGCGCTCGGGATGTGTGGACCCGCACTGCTCATTGATGTTGACCCCGTTCGGATTCGCTCCGATGGTGATCACCTCTGCTTCCACGTCGGCAAACAGCCTTGCAGCCAGCGAGGAAACGGCTCCATTGGCACAGTCCAACACGACTTTCAACCCGTCAAAGCGCTCCGTTACCGAGTTTTTCAAATGGGAGAGATACTTCTGTCCACCCTCCAGGAAGTCCAGCACCGCTCCGATGTGCTCCCCAGTCGGACGCGGCAGCGTGTCCTCAGCCGCATCCAGGTATTGTTCGATCTCCGCTTCCACCTCGTCGGAAAGCTTGAACCCGTTGCTCCCGAAAAATTTGATTCCATTGTCCGGGTACGGGTTGTGAGAGGCGGAAATCATGACACCTGCATCGGCCCCCAATGCTCGTGTCAGATATGCAACGCCGGAAGTGGAGATGACCCCCAGCCGAACGACCTCCGCTCCAACAGAGAGGAGACCAGCCAGGAGCGCGCTCTCCAGCATTTGTCCAGAAATGCGCGTGTCGCGTCCAATGACTACCTTGGGCTTGCCTTCCTGTTTATGTCTGGTGAGTACGTAACCGCCCACGCGCCCGATTCGAAACGCCAGCTCCGGCGTCAACTGCGCATTGGCTACACCGCGTACACCATCAGTTCCGAAATACTTCCCCATGTTTGTCCCTCATTTCTTTCCTTGTACAAAACAGCTTATGCCCAGCCTTATTTTTTTGTGATTTCCACTGTGACCTTCGTGATCGCGTTCTTGGCCGTTTTGACGTAATCCAGCTGGTTGAAGATGTAGGTGATCGGTACTTCATACACTCCCGCCGGCATGTTGCTGACGTCCGCCACGACCTGTACATCCTCCGGTCTTAGTTTCTCCAGTATGGCCGGCGCTCCAACCGTTTCGACGTCCATTGTGGACATCTCCTGCCCGTTTCCGGACAGCACGCGCGCCTCCATGTCTTCTGCAAGGCCACTGATGCGGATTGGAATCTTCTCCAAGCGTTTGGTTGCGGACGGGACGACCTTCAGGGCTACCTTCAGGTAATCGGGCTCCACCTTCACAATGTTTTCCAATACCGGTATCTTTCGTTCGATGACGCGATCCGAGGTAACATCGCTCAGATCGATCTCCGGCCCCGGATACGTCTCCGATTTCATCGCGTCGATGACTTCCTTCGGACCGTATACAGTCACCTCATCCACATTCGTATCCACACTAGCCAAACTATATCCATCGGGCAATTCATTCGTCAAGTTTAATTTGATCGGCACCTGTACATAGGGGCTGGTGACCGGCACGCTGATCTCCGCCGTGAGCGGGATAACCTCGGCGCCCTGCAACGTATTCCCCGACTTGTCCATAACCTTGAGCGGCACGGTCGTTTTGATCGGCGACGTAGCCCCTTCCAGATCGACCGGAGCTTTCACTGCAGCGACTTTGTCAGCCTGGCTCTCCGGCACCCGGACGAGTACGCGGAACGGCTTTACCAGCGGCTCTCCGGCTTTGTAGCCCGGTGCGACCTGACCCAGCAGCTCGACCGTCACTTCCCGCTCTACGGTTTTCTTTTCCTCGAGCGTAATTTCGACAATACTGGGAATAATTCCGACCTTCACGTCATCGGGAAAGCCTTTGTACTGGACCGGGACACGGTGCGTCCCCTTCCCCTTGTCCATCAGGTCGACATACACCTCTCTGGAGTCCTGGGGAACGAGGTTATGCTTGTAAAACGGATTGTTTGTCTCCAGAGCGAGCTGCACGGTCCGCGGCATTTTGGCGACGTAATAGCGGTCCGTGTCATATTTTACGTGCAGGTTGACGCTGTCGATCAAGAGCGGCGGCGCGGTTTCCGTCGTCGGCGTCGTGTCGCTTTCCACATTGACCACCGTCCACATCATCACGGCCAACAACAGAGCAACAATGCGCGCAAACCAGTGACTGTTCAACCATTTATCCATGTTCTTTTCGCCACCTCCATTGCCAACGGCTTCCCATGGATTTGCTCTTCAGGGCCGGATGCAGCTGCTCGGTCAGCAATTCAGCCAACTGCTCCTCGGTCAAATTCCGTTTCATTTGCCCGTTCGCGGTAAAAGAAACTTGTCCGGTCTCTTCGGAAACAACAATCGCCATACCGTCAGAAACCTCGCTCACTCCGATCGCAGCTCTGTGCCGGGTCCCCAGCTCTTTTGAGATCGAATTGCTTTCGGAGAGGGGCAAATAGCTCGCTGCTGCCAAAATAATATCTTTTCTCATGATGACCGCCCCGTCATGCAAAGGTGTATTTGGGATAAAAATATTGATCAACAGTTCAGAACTGACTCGTCCATTTATCGGAATTCCCGTCTCCACAAAATCATTCAGGCCCGTCTCCCTCTCCATTACGATCAGGGCCCCGATTCGGCGCTTAGCCATGTACGTGACAGATTTGCACACTTCCTGTACGACCCTGCGGACCATTTCTTCATCCTGTATCGTATTGGTGCGAGAAAACAGCTTCCCGCGTCCCAGCTGCTCCAGCGCTCGCCGCAGCTCCGGCTGAAAGATAATCACGACAGCCAGTACTCCGAAAGTAAACGCCTGGGACATCAGCCAGTGCAGTGTAGTCAGCTGGAAGTACTTGCTCAATAGCCAGGTGACGATAATCACCATGATCCCCTTCAACAGCTGCACCGCCCGCGTCCCTCGGATCAGCATAATCAATTTATAAATCACGTATGTGACGAGCGAAATATCGATCACATACCGCAATATATCCCCATATTCCATTGATATCATAACGAAGCCCCCATATCTCGCTCCATCTCAATGCGGTCGCTCTTATCCCTGCGGAAAAAGCACGGCTTCCGGCGCCGTGCTCACTATTGTTGTACCCTTTATTTTCTCCTATGGGAAGACGGGAAGCAAGTCATTTCCAATATTTTTCACTTCATACCAAATCCATTCGAAAATCGCTTCGATCGATTCTGCGCTGCCCGCTACGTGTGCAGTCGATGCCAGCACGACCTTCCCTTCAATCGCCACGACGTTCCCCCGCACCTCGCCTAATACTTCAATATTGCCGTTGCGTACGACAAGATCGCCATCGATTGTGGTGCCAGCCGGAACCACCACGACATTGCGGGAGCGGTCAATTTTCAATTTGTCCATGCTGGACGAGGCGATTTGCAAAGTGTTGTCCCGCTCATACCAATTGGCCATCGTGCTCCCCGTCATCAGGAAGAGAAAGACAGCAGCGGCTGTAAGAAACGGATGGTTGCGGAGCCAACTGGAGAATCGCTTTTTCCTCGTCGGCGTAGGCAATTGCGCAAAAACCCGGGCTGTAAAATCCGGAGATACTTGTATATGAGACGCGCTTTGCACAAAAGCGATCGCCCTTTGCAGCTCATGAAGATGTTGACGACAGGAGGCACATGTTCTCATGTGGGTCTGTAATTTCTGATTGGACAATTCATCGATTTCCCCATCCAGAAACTCGTGAATGAGAACATACATTTCTCGGCATTCCATCGTGACTTTCTCCTTTCCTACATGAATCGCAGCTTGCTGCGCAATGCTTCCCGACCGCGATGGATACGGGTTTTTATGGTTGTGACTGGCAATTTCACGATATCGCTAATCTCCTGCAGCGACAGGTCTTCAATATAGCGTAAAATCATGATGGACCGGTACTTTGGAGCTAGATGCGACAAGGCATCCTGTACCGTTTCCTGCAATTCTTGCGTAACAAGCGAATCTGCCGGGCTCTTTTCGTTTGAGGACAAGCGGGAATACCAATCCATTCCCTGTCCGGGTTCTACCTCTTCGTCCAGGGAAAAATCAGGCCGTTTCTTTCTGCCGCGGTCGATGCACAAATTGGTTGCAATCCTGTAAATCCACGTCGAGAACTTATAGCTCTCATCGTAGGTGTGCAAGTTGGCGTAGACCCGCAGAAAGGTTTCCTGCGCGATATCCTCTGCATCCTGACGGTTGCCTACCATCCGGTATGCGAGTTGAAATATCTTGTCTTTATATATCTCGATCAACTCAGCAAAAGCCTCGCGATCTCCGCGTTTGGCCCGCTGAGTCAACCGTTTTTCTACAAAATCCATGCGATCCTCCCCGCAATACCGTAATCCTTATATACGGATGATACCTCAGTTGGTTTCAATTTTGGTTATGTTTATCTCACCAATTTTCTGGGAATGAGTGGAATAAAGACCAAGGTTGTCTTTATATAGTAGTGATGGTACCTCTTTTATCCTGATCGTGTAAAGGGAGTGGTTGAAATGAGTCAGGATGATGTGCTGTCCCAAATCGAGCAGCTTCGCCAGGAGCTAAACGACAGGTATAAAGAACTGGAAACCATAACTCCTGAATTGGTCGAGCTGAGTGTACGCCTCGATAATCTCCTCAATCAACTGCATTTCCATCCTTAGTCACTGTATCGCTTTCCCTGACGCATGTAAAGATGTGGCAACAAAAAAGGAGAGGTCGTCCCCTCTCCTGTAAATCTCCCTATAACAACTTGTCGCCAAAAGCGGAACTCATCAGTGCTACTGCTACACGAGCCGTGACATTTTCCCGGTCCAGGATGGGGTTCACTTCTACAAACTCTGCCGAGCACAATACGTCGGCATCGGCCAGCATCTCAAGTGCCAAATGTCCTTCTCGATAGGATATCCCGCCTATTACCGGGGTACCTACGCCCGGTGCGTCGTGAGGATCAAGACCATCCAGGTCCAGGCTGAGATGCACCCCATCTGTGTGTTTGGACACATGAGCGATAGCCTCTTCCATGACACGAGCCATTCCGAGCTTGTCGATCTCGTGCATAGTGAAAACCTTGAGCCCGGTCCTCTTGATCAAGTCTCTTTCGCCCCTATCCAGATCGCGCGCCCCAATGATCACCACATTCTCAGGCTTCAGCTTTGGCGCAAAGCCTGCGATATGGACCAGACGATCATGTCCAAAACCAAGGCTTGCAGCTAAGGGCATGCCATGAATGTTTCCCGAAGGAGAGGTTTCTCCGGTATTTAAGTCGCCATGGGCGTCAAACCAAATAACACCCAGGTTTTTCACATTCTTGGCTACACCTGCTACGGTGCCCAGAGCGATGCTGTGATCCCCTCCCAGCACCAACGGGAAGCACCCTTCCTCCATGATACCGCTTACAACCCGAGCAAGCTTTTCATTTGCTTCGACCACTTCGTCTAGATACTTATGGTTTTCGGTCTCCGTGAAATGGCGTGGGCGTGTAACAGGAATATCTCCTTTATCCTGGATGTTCAGCCCCATTTGCTCCAAACGGGCAATGACTCCAGCATAACGAATCGCGCTCGGCCCCATGTCTACGCCACGGCGGTCTGCTCCTAGATCAAGTGGTACACCAACGATACTGATGTTTTTGTTCATGATCGTGACCCCTTCCTCGGTTACCTCGTTGTTTTTGTTACTTATTGTAGCCTCGAAAGGAGAAATGACTCAACTCGACACAAATCTGTATAAATAAACCGAACCAGACAGGGGTTTTTAGGAAAAGGAGCCAGCAACTGCAGGTAAAAATAAAAAGGACCAGCCATCGGCTGTCCTTTGCACTATGGAGCGGGTGATGGGAATCGAACCCACGCGACCAGCTTGGAAGGCTGGAGTTCTACCATTGAACTACACCCGCATATGTAAACAATTATGGAAATGGATATAATCCCAATGATCAACACGGGATTACAAAAATGGTCGGGAAGACAGGATTCGAACCTGCGACCCCTTGGTCCCAAGCCAAGTACTCTACCAAGCTGAGCTACTTCCCGACATAACATCAATTGTTCTATCTTCAAAGTGATCGGTTCATAAGACGACCGCTTTTGAAGAAAATGGCGTGCCCTGAGAGATTCGAACTCCCGACCTTTTGATTCGTAGTCAAACGCTCTATCCAGCTGAGCTAAGGGCACATCTTTGTTTGTTTTGCAAATAAAAAAACTGGTGAGCCATGAAGGACTCGAACCTTCGACCCTCTGATTAAAAGTCAGATGCTCTACCAACTGAGCTAATGGCTCAAACGAATGGCTGGGGCACTAGGATTCGAACCTAGGCATGACGGAGTCAAAGTCCGTTGCCTTACCGCTTGGCTATGCCCCAATAGTATAGAAGTGGTGGGGAGAGACGGATTCGAACCGCCGAACCCATAGGGAGCAGATTTACAGTCTGCCGCGTTTAGCCTCTTCGCTATCTCCCCGCTGCATTTACTCTCTTATAAAAGAAATGGTGGAGGCTGACGGGATCGAACCGCCGACCCTCTGCTTGTAAGGCAGATGCTCTCCCAGCTGAGCTAAGCCTCCAGAATCCTTCGCAAAGTTCCCAACGAAACCGACACTTTGCGAAGTGCTTATAT
>NZ_JAUMSJ010000011.1:0-129589 GCF_037834415.1 Brevibacillus borstelensis
TGAGGGGCTAAAAAGGAACCTCGGCGAGTTCTTCCAAGCTTACGCCCTCAGCAAGCTGAATCGGTAAATTCTCAAAGTCAATTTTTTCTTCTGCTGAGATAGTTGAAGATGAGTATAATGTGGGTAAAAGCAAAGAAATTGTTAGTACAGGAACTAAAAGCTTCTTAAAAAGTTTCATCGTTTTCTCCTTCCTTCTCTATAATACTCTTTTACAATAATGTAAAAAACTCGAGAAATATGTCGAAATTTGTAAGACACAAAAATTTAACATTTTAAAATATTTTACTTTAAATGGATCTGGGGAAATGTAATAGCCATCATACATGTCGCTTAAAACTGGTGAAATTAATCCTTTAGAATAACTGCCTTTAATAAACAACACCGGTTTAACCCCTCAAAATTTGAGTCAATCTCTCTTATACTCGCATTTTCATAGGACTCTTCTTTTATCCCGCCTTGAGTGCAGGACAGGAAAAGTCTAGCGTCAAGGGGTATGCTTGACCCCAGACTTTTCCTGTCCTGCTTGACTACCAAGTTGAAAAAAGGTTTCGTGTGCTTCGCTGTCTAGCTAAACTTTCACGATAAATGGTTTTACACGGTGCAGTGCAAGAGTCTTGCTGAATTCTATGGGTGATAAGTCATACAAACTGCCATGTATCCGGCGTTGATTGTAAAAAAGCAAGTCCACGATCGCTCGATCATAAACGTCGATGAGCCCTTGAGGAAAAAGAAACGATGCTCCCCGACAATAAAGCCATATTTGACGTCTACTTCCCACAATTGATTCGGAGGCGTAATTTCGCGGTTATTGGCGAGCTTTCGAGGATGCTACTTTTTTGGGGGCGTTGCGGTTGTAAGAGTTTTTCTTCTTTCAACAAGCGGTATTTTTTCTTGTTGATTATCAGTTGGTGGTTTTGCCGAAGGCATACGGTTAGCTTTTGATATCCATAAGCAGCTTTCTCAGCAGTAATCAGTTCGGATAACCATTGTTTGATTTGTTCGTCGGAGATTGGCCGGCCATCCTTTGACAACGAATAACCAGGGACAGGTCGACCTCTGTGATAAACACGGATAAACACGCGGTTCTTGAACAGTTTTGTTCTTGCGGTAATAGTAGGTTGCTTCAAGGATGCCGACAATACGTAGCACTATTTTGGTTGTATACCCCAGCTGTATCCATTTGTCGGCTATTTCCATTTTGTCCGATAAGCTGGGTTCATCTTTTTTACAAGATCACGGAGGATTGCAATTTCCAAATCCTATTCTCAGTAAATTTCTTCAGTTTATCATTCTCGGTTTCGAGTTCGCGAAACTCTCCTGGACTTGGTGTATAGCTTGTTACAGCCTTTACATCGGAAGATGTGAATGTCAATCAAAATGTTGACCACCGTGCTCATCAAAAAATTGACCACCTTTGCAAAAATCAATCCACCCGGCGGGTGGGTAACTTTTTCATGATCACGATCTTTGAATACTTTGCTTAAAACGATAGCTGTCCCCATTCATGGCAAAGATATGAGCACGATGTGTAAGCCTATCAACCAAAGCTGCTGTCATTTGTTCATCTTTAAAAATCTGTGTCCAATCCGTAAACTCGAGATTACTGGTGATGATCATGCTGCCTTTCTTATAGCGGGCTGCACAAAATTGAAACAATAACTCCGCCCCCGTTTTACTGAGGGGAACAAATCCTACTTCATCTAAAATGATCAAATCCGTTTTTAACCATTGTTTCCCCAACTGGAGAATTCGTTTTTGGGACTGCGCTTCTATCAGTTCGTTACATATTTTAGCCGCTGTCCAAAACTGTACAGAATAGCCCTGATGACAAGCCTCTTTTCCGAGAGCAATGGAGAGATGCGTCTTACCCGTACCGGAGTTTCCGATAAACATGATGTTCTCTGCCTTTTCGATGTACTCACAGCGAGCAAGTTGTAACAGCTTAGGTTTCACACTCCTTTTTTGTAACAAACGATTATACTGGCTAAGATCAGGGGCTTTTACTTGAATATGTGGAACAGAGCCATCCTCGGTCAACGTGAGTCGGGGGAGGCGATGTTCCGGTAATGTCCGCTGAAACAACAATTGCCTTACGGCATCATACTGAAACATCCCTTTTTGACAAGCTTCACCCAGTGTTTCTTCCACAAGAGAAGCATCGAATTCGCGATGCAGTAACAAGAGTCTGACGAATTCTTTCGTTCCTCCTGGTCGATATCTGCACTTGTCCAGAAACCGTTGGTAAATCGGGGGAAACCCTGCCTGATGCAAAGGTCTGGCGTATAAAACCGCACCTGGGCGAGTAAGAAGCAAATCCAAGTAATGATCGTATTGCAAAAGCTCTTTTCCCTTTTCCAAGCATCGCTCATGTGTAGCAATCAAATTTTTGCCGTGGTAAACCTCAATCCGTTCAGTAAACACTCGACAGGAAAGCTCGGTAGATGCGTGAGAAACGGGAACGGAATAGGCATTTTTCTCAAAGTGAATCATAGACAGGGAATTACTTTTCACGGATACAATACGGCAACAATCCAGCGGTCTTGAAGGTAATGGCAACATGAGCTGTTGCTCCAGTGCAAACGCTTCTCCAACGGTTAGGGAGAACCTCGGGACATTGGTTGTCTCGTAAGAGATACACTTTTCAAGAAGAATTTGATTTAGCTCCTCGAGAGAAGAGATGTTAGGTACTGGAGTAAAGAATTGCTTCTGAACAAATTTTACGAGATTTTCGACTTGGCCTTTTGGATGACCTTTTCCCGGGTCACAGAAATAGCTATCGAACAGGTAGTGAGCACGAAGTTGGACAAACCTTTCTTGCTCCTCGCGATTTTTGCCTTCTAGAACCTTTTTTACAGCTGTTGTTAGGTTGTCATAGGTGACGACCTGAGGAACAGCACCGAGAAATGCAGAGGCATCGACATGCCCTTGAAGAAGAGCCTCTTGCTTTTGATGAAAGAATGTTTTGACAAAAATCTTTCTGCTGTACGCACAACGCATACAAAAGACTTGGACCTTTACCTGCTTGCCCTGTAAAAGAACGGTAACCTCCCCCCAGTCAAATTGAGCAAATTTCCCTGGCGGGAAGTCGAGGGGGACAAAAGCTTTTGGAGGAGAGACCCTTAGTTGCCTGACGTAACGACGTACCGTAGATTCGCCGCCGGTGAATCCATACTCATCGACGAGTCTCTGGTAGATGCGTTTGGCAGAATGACGCTGCTTTGGAGGAGCTTGTTCATCTTGACGCAGCCATTCCAAGATGATGGATTGGACGGAATCAATGACTGGTTTGGGCTTCGGTTTTGAAAGCCGATACACAGGGATTTCAGTGGATTTCAAGGCTTTTCGTATAACTTGACGGGAATAACCGGTTTCGCGAGAAATTTGCCGAATCGGCTTTCCTAGCAGAATGTGTTGTTTCCTGATAAATTCATAATTAGCCATCTGAAGCATTTCCTTTCCTCCTATATCTTGTTGTCTCGTCAACTTCAAGATACAGGAAAGAGGCGCTCAGGTGGTCAATAATTAGATTAGCATTCACAATAGTCTTGCCTTCCTAGTTAACTGCAACTTCCAGGGATACTCTTAAATTTGTTGCACCGTTTTAGGTAATAGATGAGTATATGGAAAGAGTAACAATCCACTTCATATGCATCACAAACATAATTGACACTCTTTTTACAATTATATTACTATTTAAAAAACATCTTTGTATACAGCATACAGTATTCATGGTTGGGGTGGGTTTAGCAAAATGGCCAAAATGATCAAACGGAGTGAGACGCTCCAGTCCCAGGTGTACGAGTATTTGCGGGAACAGATACTGTTTGGCGGCCTCACCCCGGGTCAGCGGCTGATTGAAGAGCGGCTTTGCGAAGAGACTGGTGTGAGCCGCAGCCCGATTCGAGAAGCCATTCGCCGTCTGGAAAAGGACGGCTTAGTTATCGTTCAGGCGCAGGGAGGAGTTACCGTCTACCAGCCCACACTGGAGGACTTTACTTATTTGTACGAGTGTCGCTTAAGTCTGGAGCCGACAGCAGCCATGTTTGCCGCCGAACGGAGGACTGAGGCAGAGATCAGCGAGCTTCGGGATCTATTGGAACGGATGAAGGAACTGACCTACCCGCATGACTCTCGACGCACGCATGAGCTGAACTTCGCGTTTCACCAGCGCGTTTCGGAAGCGAGCAAGAACCCGTACCTGACCAAAATCATGAATGAACTGAAGGTTTTGATCTCGTTTTACCGCAACGCCATCCTGGAGGTGCATCCTCGCAGGCCGGAAACGGTCATTTCCGAGCATCAGGCGATCGTGGAAGCTATCGCCCGGCAGGATGGGGAAGAAGCGAAAGCGAGAATGACAGAGCACATCACCCGCGACTTTGAGCTGTGCATGGCAGCCAATCGCAAACAACAAGAAAACCAATAAGGAGGGGCCAATGACTACGACGAAGCCGCTGCAAGGCGTACGTGTCCTGGAGCTGGGGACGCTTGTGGCCGCGCCGTTTGCCGGTAAAATTTTCGCTGAATTCGGCGCGGAAGTAATCAAGGTGGAAGCCCCTGGAACGGGGGATCCCTTGCGCAACTGGCGGACGATGCACAACGACACCTCTGTCTGGTGGTATGTGCAGGCCCGCAACAAAAAATCGATCACGGTAGACATGCGTTTGGAGGAAGGGCAGGAGATTATCCGCTCTCTGGCCCGGGAAGTGGACATCATCGTTGAGAACTTCCGGCCCGGCACGCTGGAGAAGTGGGGGATCGGGTACGACGTTCTCAGCGAACTGAATCCCGGCTTGATCATGGTGAGGATTTCGGGCTATGGGCAAACAGGCCCGTATCGCCATAAACCCGGCTTTGGAAGCGTGGCAGAGGCGATTGGCGGTCTGCGCTACCTGACCGGCTACCCCGAGCTGCCGCCAGTGCGAGTAGGTGTCGCCATCGGCGATCTGACCGCAGGGCTGTACGCCGTGATAGGCGGGATGATGGCCTTGCAAGCAAGAGACAAATCACCGGAGAAAAAGGGACAGTTGGTTGACGTGGCGCTTTATGAAGCCGTATTCAGTCTGCTCGAGGGCGTCCTGCCGGAATACGACCTGAAAGGGCTGGTCCGCGAGAGAACTGGGAGCACGCTTCCGGGAATCGCACCTTCCAACACGTATTTGTGCGCAGACGGGAAGTACATCGTAATCGGAGCGAACGGTGACAGCATTTTCAAACGGCTGATGCATGCGATCGGACGAAGCGATGTGGCGGAAAATCCGCGTTACGCGAACAATCAGGGACGGGCGGAAGATGTCGCCTACATCGATCAGGTGATCGAGGAATGGACAAAGCGGCATACGCTCAAGGAAGCGCAGCGGTTGCTGGACGAGGCTGCTGTTCCCGTCGGGCCGATCTACAGCATCGAGGAGATCGTCCAGGACGAGCATTATCGGGAGCGCGGCATGGTGGAAGAGATTGACCTGCCGGACGGCGAAAAGGTGCTCTTTCCGGGCGTAGTGCCCAAGCTGTCAGAAACACCGGGTACCCATGAGTGGGTAGGGCCTTCTCTGGGAGAGCATAACGAGGAGATTTTCGGAAAGCTGCTCCAGCTGGACCCGGCTGTATTGGCCATGCTGAAGGAGAAGAGAGCCATATGACGAGAGATGTTACCATTCTGGAAGTAGGGCCGCGTGACGGGTTGCAAAATGAGGCGGGATTTATCCCGACTGAGAAAAAGCAGCAATTGATCCGTATGCTGGCTGACGCTGGCTTGGCAAGGATCGAAGCGACTTCGTTTGTCCACCCGAAGCGCGTCCCGCAGATGGCGGATGCCGAAGAGATTGCGAAATCGCTCGCGGATATTCCTCATGTGTCGTTTAGCGCCTTGGTTCCCAACCGGAAGGGGTATGATCGAGCAGCTGGCCATGCGCTTGGCGAAATCAACTGGGTAACCTCGGCGAGTCCGGCTTTTAACAAAGCCAACATCAACCAGACGATTGAGGAAAACCTGGAAGCGTTCCGCGAGCTGGTGCCGATGGCCAACGAAGCTGGACGCTTGCTCAGGTTTTCCATTGCGACCAGCTTTGGCTGCCCGTTTGCGGGAAGAGTGGATCCAGATGTCGTGGTGGGCCTCGCCGAGCAGTCGCTCGATGCGGGAGCGGGAGAGATCAGCATCGCCGACACGATCGGCATCGCCGTGCCGGATGAAGTGTACGCGCTCTGCGATCGCCTGGTCAAGGCAGTGGGCCGTGAGCGATTGTCTCTTCATCTCCACGACACGCGCGGTCTGGCCTTGACCAATACGTATGCAGCGTACACAGCCGGCATCCGGACGTTTGAGACGGCCGCAGGGGGCTTGGGAGGCTGTCCGTTTGCTCCGGGCGCGGCAGGCAATGTGGCGACGGAGGACGTCGTGTACATGTTTGAGCGGATGAAGGTAAAAACAGGGATTGAATTTTCAAAACTTTTAGACGCTTCCGAGTATGCTGTCAGCCTGTCAATGAGAATGCCGCTGGGGCGCATCCGTCTCGTAGAAAAGAAAGATCAGTCGACGATTCGCTTTTAATCGATAGGGAGGTTTTCGACAATGAAGAAGAAATGGATAGGAGTACTGACGACAATCAGCTTGTTGGGGGGGCTTTTGGCAGGCTGCGGGGGAGCTCCTGCGCAAAACGGAGCAGGAGGCGGCGGAAGCGCGCCCGCAGCAGGCAGCTCGCAAGGCGGAACGGCAGCCGCCACGGACGAATACCAGGAAGCGACGATCCGTCTCGCTTACAACCTGCCGCAGGATCACCATATTTCCAAGGGAATCGAGGAGTTCGCCAAAAAGGTCACGGAGCGCTCAGGAGGCAAAGTCAAAGTCCAGGTATATCCCGCGGGCCAGCTGCTGAGTGACAAAGAAATGAACCAGGCGATTTTGACCGGCGGCGTGGAAATGGGCGTCAACTCTACGACGCTGTGGGCATCCGTAGTTCCGGCAATGGGGCTGTTCGACGTTCCGTTCGCGCTCCCGACCTCGTACGAGTTGGCGGGGAAAGCGCTGTCCGGGACGGTCGGCGAAAAGCTGAATGCGGAAATGGAGAAGAAGGGCGCCAAGGTATTGCTGTTCGCGGACTATGGGTACGCGCAATTTGCCAACAGCGCGCGGCCGTTGACCAAGCCGCAAGACTTCCAAGGTTTGAAGATTCGCAGTATCGGGCACATTCCTTCGGTGATGATCCAGGCGTACGGCGCGGCTCCGGTCTTCATGGGGGCCGGCGAGGTTTACATGGCTCTGCAGCGCAAGACGATTGACGGCGCGACTTCTGGTACGACAGCGATGGTGCAGCGCAAATACGACGAAGTTTCGAAATACTTGACTGTGGTCAACTACGCTTATCTGGAGTTCGTGCTGGCCGTCAACAAGAAGTACTGGGATGCGCTGCCGCCAAAAACACAGGAGCTGCTGACTTCTACAGCCAAGGAGACGGAAGACTGGATTCGCCAGCAGGCTGAGGCCGAAGACAAGGCGACTGCCGATGAATTGAAGAAAAAAGGCATGGAAGTCTACGTAGTGCCAGAAGCGGAGCTGCCCGCATGGAAGGAAGCGGCGAAGCCAGCCTGGGATGAGTATCTGAAAACCGCCGGCGACTTGGGCAAGGAATTGCTCGAAGATCTCCAAAACATCAAGTAAAGCCTGAGGCAAGGAGCAAAGAGGAGACGTTTGCATGAAATTTTTTCAATTGTTGTACGGCTGGATCGACCGTCTGATCAAGTGCGGGGGAATGATCGCCGGTATTTTTATCGTATTGGCAACGGGGATGACCTTTTACGAGATCGTCTCCCGCTCTCTTTTTAACGCGCCGACGATTTGGGCCACCGAGCTTACCATCTATGCGATCATGGGGAGCTGCTTCATCGGCGCCGCTTACGCAGTTCGGGTGGACGCACATATCAAGGTGGACTTGGTGCTGCACAACGTACCTGTGTCCGTGCGCCGCTGGATGCTGATCGTATCGGCGCTGATCGGTTTTTTGTTCAGCTTGGTGTTCTCCTATTTCAGCTGGGAGCACGTCCAACAGTCGATGGAGCTGGGGTTCACCTCCGCTTCGCTGCTGCAAATCCCGCTGTACATTCCGGAAATGCTGTTGCCAATCGGCGGCGTGCTGCTTGGTCTCGCCTTCCTTTTGCAGCTGGTTGACTACATGCGCGGACAGGAAGGAGGCGAGGCGTAATGGGACTGTTTTTTGCGGGCGGGATGGCCACGCTGATGCTGGTCGGGGTGCCGGTCGCCTTCACCCTCGCGGTGCTGGCGGCAATCGGCATGTACTGGTTTAATGGAGGGGCTCTCGGGCTTTCTCAAGTCCCGATCATTGCGTACAAGGCACTGGATGATTTCACGATGAGCGCCTTGCCAATGTACGTGCTGATGAGTCAAATCCTTTTGTTTAGCGGAGTCGGCAAGGAGCTGTATGAGATGGCAAGCCGCTGGCTGCGCCACTTGCCCGGCGGTCTCGCCTTGGCGACGCTGGTGTGCTGCGGCATTTTTGCCGCGATTTCCGGCTCCAGCGTCGCGACTGCGGTCACGATCGGGATGGTGGCGATTCCCGAGATGACGGCTCGCGGGTATGACAAAAAGGCGGTGCTCGGCCTGCTCGCTGCGGGAGGAACCTTGGGTATCCTGATTCCGCCGAGCGTGCCGATGATCATTTACGGCTCAGTCACTGGCGAATCTGTCGGAAAGCTGTTCATCGCCGGTGTCCTTCCGGGGATCTTGCTGCTGCTGATCTTCATGGGATACGCCTCCTGGAAAATGCGACACATCAAGGAGGCGCCAGCGACCTGGTCAGAGCGCTGGCAAGGAACACGCAAAGCGGTTTGGGGTCTGATGATGCCTGTACTGATCATTGGCGGCATCTACTCTGGTATCTTTACCCCGACAGAAGCGGCTGCTGCCGGTGTAGTCTTCAGCGCACTCGTAGCCGGACTTGTCTATCGCAGCCTGTCCTGGGACAACATCAAGAAAATATTGCTCTCGACGGTTGCGACCAATGCGATGATCTTGTTCATCATCGTGGGCGCGATGCTGTTTGGCTTTATCCTGACATCGCTGCAAATCCCGCAGGCCATGACCGAAATGGCAACAAGTCTGCCGGTTTCCAAATGGGTCGTCTTCATCCTGATCAATATCCTGCTGCTCGTTTTGGGCTGCTTTCTGGAGACGGTATCCATCCTCGTCATTACGCTGCCGATCTTGTATCCGATCATTACGGCACTGGGATTCGATCCGATCTGGTTTGCGATCATCATGGTCGTCAACATGGAGCTTGCGTTGATTACGCCACCGGTCGGACTCAACCTGTTCGTGCTCAAAGGCGTAGACCCGTCGTCGCCGATATCGACAATCGTTCGGGGCGCCGCGCCGTATGCGATGATCATGGTTCTGTTTATTGTGCTGCTGGCTGTCTTCCCGTGGTTGTCGCTCGGGTTTATCGACGGCGTAAAATAACGAGCGGAAATCCTCTGTCCCGATCCGGGTTCAGAGGATTTTTTGTCCACGTATTTTTTGCGCTTCCCAGCCATAGGATGTACCAACTGGGAGGTGACGGGCGTGGCCGTGTTTCGACCCCGTCGGCGGTGGAGGAACCCGCTTTCTCGTTCGAAAGCGTTTTTTATCGCACTGGTCATTTTTTTGGCGATGAGCATTCAATTTCTGTTTTTTATCGAAAAGCGCCTGGAACCGACGTTGAAGATTCTCGCATCCCAAAAAGCCGAGCAACTGGCCAAGCAAGCGATTACGGATGCGGTTACGAAACGGATCGCCCAGCAAGGCGTAGACTTCAACCAGATCGTCAAGATCGAGAAAGACAATGAGGGGAGAATCCAGGCGTACCAGTTCAACTTCAAGGAGTATGCGAGGATCGTGGGGGAGACCACTTCCCGCGTACAGAACAGGCTGAGGGAATTCGAGGAAGAAAAGGTCGATCGCTATATCCCTTTGGGCCTGGTGACAGGGAGCAGTTTTTTGGCGCAGATGGGTCCGGATTTGCCGGTCACGTTTGTGCCGATCGGTTCCGTAAAGACGAAGCTGGAGACGGAATTGACCGAGGCCGGCATCAACATGGTGCTGGCGACCGTCTACATCTTCGTCGAAGTAGACTTGCGCATTGTCATTCCTTTTGCCACCGACCAGAAGACGATTACGACGAAAATTCCCATTACCCATTCGCTGATCATTGGCGATGTGCCTCAGTACTTGTACAACAATCCAGACGGCAAGCCGGATGTGCCCAGGCTGGAAGAAGCCCCCAGCAAACCGTAGAGAGCCAGGGAGCAAGCGGCGGCGACAACAACGAGCACTTCTCGTTACCGCGGGAAGTGCTCGTTCATGTAATCCGGGAGAGATAGAGGCATGAAGGAAAAAAGAAGGCAATAAAAGTGAATAAAAGGCGTCCGTTCGTCAAGAATGTAGAAAAACAGAGGAACGGATGATGAAAGCGTGAAGGTTGCGATTATGGGCGCAGGTCTGTCAGGCTTGGCCTGCGCGATCACACTGGAAAAGCACGGAATATCGCCGGCAGTCTTCGAAAAGAGAGAGCGATTAGGCGACCGCTTTGTCAACGGCGAGTCCCTGCTCTCCCTTTTGCACAAACCGATAACTGACCCGGTTGCCTTTTTCGCGGAGAAACATGGCATTTATCTCAAGCCGACAGCTAGCATCCAAAAGATGCTTGTGTTCTCGCCGAGCAAAAAAGCGGAAATCGAAGGAAGCATGGGATTTGTCAATTACCGGGGCAGACATGAGCATGCTTTTGAAATGCAGTTGGGCCAGCAGGTAAAAAGCACGATCCATTACCGGTCCAAAGCGACTTACGAAGAATTGCTGATGGAGTACACGCATGTGGTAGTCGCCACGGGAGACGGGGAGTACGCCATGAAAATGCATAACTTCCAGGCAGACCTGACAGTGTCGCTAAAGGGTGCAATGGTAAAGGGACGCTTTGACAGATATACACCTTGTGCATGGCTGGATTACAGTTATATGGCAAAGGGATACGGCTATTTGCTCCCGCTTTCGGACACGGAAGCGAACCTGGTCATGGCTTACCCCGATGATCCCGAGAATGACCAGCTTGACGTCGACGAGCGCTGGGGCGCATTTTGCGAGCGGGTTTGCCGGGATCTGCAGCAGCCGCTCAGGATTACCAGTCACTTTCATGTTACCGGATACCCGATCGGCATCTGTCATAGAGCGAGGATCGGCAATACGTTTTTTGTGGGAAACTGCTTTGGCGCGATGATGCCCTTCTTGGGATTTGGACAATTCGCGGCGCTGTTGACAGGCATATATGCGGCCCACGACATATGCGGCAAGGGCGCTTATGAAGAATTGACGAAACCCTTGCGGCGCAGCTACGAGAATTCACTGGTCTTACGGAGGGCAATGGGGAGGCTGGAAAATAAAGATTTTGACAGAATCATCCCTCTTTTGGGAAGCAGGTGGGGAGAGAGCGCTCTACAGAGCAAATCTTTCGATGTTTTGCCCTGGCTCGCTTTTGTCCTGCGACCGTGGATGAAAAAGCGGTAGATGCCGTCATGGAGGATATTGCCCGCTTCCAATAAAAAAGTGTAGTGCTTGTAAAAAAACGTGTTATAATGCAAGCAACTGAATATCCAACCTTCAGGGTAGGGTGAAATTCCCGACCGGCGGTGATGACGAACGCACGTCCGAGCCCGCGACTCGCCCATGGCGGATGCCATGTGCGACTGACTTGGTGCAATTCCAAGGCCGACGGTAAAGTCCGGATGGGAGAAGGTGGTCGCAGTCTTTCGCTTTGTTTCAAAAACGGAGCGCGAAAGGCTTCTTCTTCTATGCCCTGAAATTTTTTCGAGGGCATTTTTTATTGGGAAAGGGTGGTGGCTCCTCTCGCGATAACGAAAAAAAGGCATGCCGAGCGGTGCCTTCAGGCCGTGGGTGAAAACGGTGTTTTCGCAGGAATTGAATAGAGAACCTTCAGGGCAGGGTGAAATTCCCGACCGGCGGTAATGACGCAGCTTTCGTCTGAGCCCGCGACTCGCCCGTGGTGGATGCCATGTGCGACTGACTTGGTGCAATTCCAAGGCCGACGGTAAAGTCCGGATGGGAGAAGGTACGTGCAGCCATTGTTTCTCTGTGAAAAAACAGAAAGACAAAAGGCTTCTTTCCCCATGCCCTGAAGCTTGCTTCGAGGGCATTTTTCATTGGGAAGGAGAGAGAAACTCATGTCCGGGAATGACTTGACGTACATGTCGCTGGCACTGGAGCTCGCGAAGGCCACAAGAGGACAAACGAATCCCAATCCGTTGGTGGGAGCCGTCGTCGTCCGGGATGGAGCTGTTGTCGGTATGGGGGCCCACGTAAAAGCGGGCGAGCCGCATGCGGAGGTGCACGCGCTGCGGATGGCCGGGGATCACACGAAGGGCGCTGTCCTGTACGTCACGTTGGAGCCTTGCAGTCATCATGGAAGAACCCCGCCTTGCGTGAATGCCATCATAGAAGCCGGGATCAAGCGGGTAGTGGTGGCCGTGGCTGACCCGAATCCGCTCGTCGCGGGAACAGGAATTGCCCGCCTCAGACAAGCGGGCATTGAGGTGATAGTGGGAGTTGGCGAAGCCCAGGCGAGGAGAGCAAACGAAGTCTTTTTCCATTACATCACTACGAAAAAACCGTTCGTGACCGTCAAGACGGCGGCTTCGCTGGATGGGAAAATCGCTACGCATACGGGGCACAGCCGCTGGATTACGGGCGAAGAGGCCCGCAGCCGCGTGCACCAGCTGCGCCGGGAGAACGATGCGATTTTGGTCGGGGTCCGGACAGTCTTGGCAGACGATCCGGAGCTCACTGCCCGCCATCAGGGTTTAGCCAGAGGAAAACAGCCGCTGCGGGTCATCCTGGACAGTCAGCTTCGGACCCCTTTGGAAGCCCGAGTCATACGGGACGGCAAAGCGCCAACGCTTGTTTTTGCAGCGCATGACGCTCCTGCCGACAGGCAAAAAGAGCTTGAGAGACTCGGTGCCGAGATTGCAAGACTGGAAGGGCGCGTGACGATAGACGCGGTGCTTGCGGAGCTGGGAGGAAGAGGGATCGCTTCCCTGCTTGTCGAGGGCGGGGCAGCGGTCAACGGCTCGTTTTTACAGGCCCGCGCCATTCAAAAGGTCGTGCATTTTCTCTCTTACAAGCTGATCGGCGGTCAGGGGGCGCCCGCGCCATACGGTGGTCTGGGTGCAGCCCAAATGGAGGAAGCCATCTCCCTGGCGGAGGTAGAGGTTGAGCCAATCGGAGGGAATGATTTATGCATCACCGGCTATCCTGTATGGCCGGATAGGGCCATCGATGAGCCGTACAGCAGGACAAACGGTTGAAAATGAACGGAGGGATAGCCGTGTTTACCGGATTGATTGAAGAAGTGGGCACAGTGGAAGCCGTCGCGGTGGCCGACCAGTCCAGCAGGCTGACGATACGGGCCTCGACCGTTTTGCAGGATGTTCGCTTGGGAGACAGCATTTCCGTCAACGGCGTTTGTCTGACAGTCGCCTCGTTTTCCGCGAATCGCTTTCAGGCGGATGTGATGCCGGAGACGTGGCGGGTGACGGCCTTGTCCGCGTTGAGGCCGGGGATGGGGGTCAATCTCGAGCGGGCGATGCGGCTCGGAGATCGCCTCGGCGGCCATCTGGTATCCGGCCACGTAGACGGTACGGGAAACATCCTCTCCAAAAAAGCGGACAGCAATGCGGTGCGATTTTCGATCCAGGCTAAGCCGCACCTGCTCCGATACGTGGTGCCGCGCGGTTCGATTACGGTAGACGGAATCAGTCTGACTGTAGTGAACGTCGACGAGGAAAGCCTGTCTGTTTCGATTATTCCGCATACGCTCAAGCAAACGAATCTGCAAGCCAAACAGGTCGGCGATCCCGTCAATCTGGAGACGGATCTGATCGCCAAATACGTGGAGAGGCTGCTTTCCGGCAGGATTCAGAGCGAGCAGCAAAAAGCATCAGCAGGCGTGAACCTGGCCTTTTTGCGGGAACACGGCTTTGCTTAAGGAGGGGGATCATCATGTTTCATACCATTGAAGAGGCGATAGAGGCTTTGCGCAGCGGCCGTCCTGTCATTGTCGTGGATGACGAGGAGCGGGAAAATGAAGGGGACTTCGTCTGCCTGGCCGAAGCGGCGACCCCGGAAATGATCAATTTTATGGCAATGCACGGCCGCGGTTTGATCTGTGTACCGATAACGGAAGAGCATGCGGAGCGCTTGAAGCTGACTCCCATGGTAAAAGCGAATACGGATCGCCAGGGCACCGCCTTCACCGTCTCCATCGACGAGAGCGGTACGCATACCGGCATTTCCGCGCATGAGCGGTCTCATACGGTCCTGTCCATGCTGGACGAGAGCAAAGGCGCAGACGACTTTCGCAGGCCCGGACACATTTTTCCCCTGATCGCGAAAGCAGGGGGCGTGCTGAGGCGGGCAGGACATACCGAAGCGGCAGTCGATCTGGCCCGTCTGGCCGGAGTGAAGCCGGCTGGCGTCATTTGCGAAATCATGAACGAGGACGGGACGATGGCCCGCCTTCCGCAGCTGGTCGAGATCGCCAGACGGTTTGATCTGAAACTGATTACGATCGCCTCCCTGATCGAGTACCGCATGAAGCATGAAAGACTGGTAAAGCGTGAAGCAGAGGCCAAGCTGCCGTCCGCCTACGGAGATTTCCGCATCGTCGCCTATACCAATGAACTGGACGGCAAGGAGCATGTCGCGATTGTCAAAGGCGATATCGACAGCGGCAAGCCAGCCCTCGTGAGGGTTCACTCGGAGTGCCTGACCGGGGACATATTCGGTTCGCATCGCTGCGATTGCGGCCCGCAATTGCATGCCGCCCTGCGTATGATCGAGGCAGAGGGGAGAGGGATTGTCCTCTACATGCGCCAGGAGGGCAGAGGCATCGGACTGATCAACAAGCTGAAGGCTTATCAGCTGCAAGAGCAAGGCTATGACACGGTCGAAGCCAACAACAAGCTCGGATTTCCCGCCGATCTCCGCGACTACGGGATCGGGGCGCAGATTCTGCGCGATCTGGGAGTAAGGCGGATGCGGCTGATGACGAATAATCCGCGCAAAATTCGCGGCCTTTCCGGCTATGGACTCGAAGTCGCCGAAAGGGTTCCGCTGCAAATGCCGGAGCATCCGGAAAACGAAAAGTATTTGCATACAAAACAGGATAAACTGGGCCATCTGCTCCAGTTTGCAAAGGAGTGAGCGATTGTGAAACAGTGGGAAGGAAATCTGATCGGAACTGGCTTGCGCGTCGGGATTGTCGCGGGGAGATTTAACGAGCTGATCGTCAGCAAGCTCGTAGGCGGCGCCCTCGATGCGCTGAAAAGACACGGCGTTGAGGAAGATGCGGTCGAAGTCGCTTGGGTGCCGGGCGCTTTTGAAATTCCGCTGATTGCCAAAAAGCTGGCTGAGTCTGGCAAATACGATGCCGTCGTGACCTTGGGGGCGGTCATCCGCGGTTCCACCCCGCATTTTGATTACGTGTGCAGCGAATGCGCCAAAGGAGTGGCGTCCGTCTCTCTGACCACAGGCATTCCCGTTATTTTCGGCGTGCTCACGACCGACTCGATCGAGCAGGCGATCGAACGGGCGGGGACCAAGGCCGGCAACAAGGGATGGGAAGCGGCATCGGCTGCTATCGAAATGGCGAATCTGAGCCGTCAGTTTGCTTGATCTTTTATACGGAAAACAGAGCGGGGGCAGGCGCAAAGTCGCAGTGCCCCCGCTTTGCTATTGGGCTAAAACAGACGTTTCCACTCACGCCAGGCCGCGAGCAGATTCCGGCCGCTCCATTTGCGTCCCTTGCCATACAGGGCTTTGGTCAAGCCGACAAACAGCGTTTGCTGCTCCCCGGTATACGGATACCAGTTGATTTCGCGCTTCTTTTTGCCGGGATCGTGGATGACTGAAACAGCGTGGGTAAAGGCTTGCAAGCCTTCAGGGCCGCGATAGCGCCCGATGCCGCTCTGCTTGACGCCGCCGAACGGAAGGTTGGGATTGGCGTAGCTGACGATCACGTCGTTGATGCAGACATTGCCGCTCTCAAGCTGGAGGGCGATTCTTTTGGCTTTTGCCTTGTCCTGCGACCAGACGGAGGCATTCAGGCCGTAGGCGGTATCATTGGCGAGGCGAATCGCCTCTTCCTCTGTGGAAAAGGTCATGATGGGCAGGACCGGGCCGAATGTTTCCTCCCGCATGATCTTCATCTCATGGGTTACGCCGGTCAGGATCGTGGGAGGCAGGAACATGTCCTTCTCGGAAAAGCTTCCGCCCAGCTCCAGCTTTGCCCCTTTGGCCAGTGCTTCTTCTACGTGTCGCCGAACGATGCCGATCTGCTGCGGCGAGGTCATCGAGCCGATTTCGGCCTGATCGGGAAAGCCATGGCGAAGGGCTGCCGTCTTTTCTTTTACCAGGCGAAGAAATTCCGGGTAGACGCGCTCATGAACGTAGACGCGCTCGACAGACATGCAGACTTGACCGGAGTTGGTGAAGGCTCCCCAGACAGCGCCGTTTGCCGCTCGCTCGAGATGGGCGTCCTCCAATACGATCATCGGGTCTTTCCCACCCAGCTCCAACTCTACCGGGATCAAATGCTCCGCAGCCTGCGCCATGATCTTTTTCCCTGTCGCAACCGACCCCGTAAAGAAGATTTTGTCCGGACGCGCCGCCACAAGCGCTCGCCCGATCTCTCCGCCTCCATGGAGCACCTGGACGATGTGCTTCGGGCAGGGTACAGCTTGAAACAGTTCCTCGATCAGCACGCCGACTGAAGGGGTTACCTCGGAAGGCTTCAAAATGACAGTATTGCCTGCAATCAGTGCCGAGATAACCGGCACGACGGACAGCTGAAACGGATAGTTCCAGGGGGAGATGACGGCGACGACGCCCATCGGCTGGTAGTGAATAAACGATTTTTTCGGAGAAAGCGCAAGCGGTGTCCGTACTCTGCGCGGCGCCAGCATGCGTTCTGCCTGTTTTTCATAGTAGCGGATGGTGTCCGCTGTGACGAAAATCTCCGTCATGTACGCTTCGAGTGCCACTTTGCCGGTCGCTTCGCTGATTTTTCTCGCCAGCTCTTCGCCTTGCTCCACCAAATAATGGCGAAGATTGCGAAGATAGTGAACCCGCGCGGAAACGGGCGCGCTTCCCCAATGGACAAATGCCTGCCTGGCCTGCTCCATGGCCTTGAGCACCTCGTCTGGAGCGCTTTCCTGCAGGGTTCCCATCACTTCTCCGGTAGCCGGATTTTTTAGCGTAAGAGTACCCATTTATTTCACCTCGTCCTTTGGGATTTTCCATAACATAGCCAGCAGCCGGGACAATTCGTGATCCAGCCTGGCGATCATTTGGTCCGCTTGCTCGGGTTCCACCAGCAGGGCCTGGAAAAACATGCCGTCCAATGCGCTGTAGAGCAGGGGAACCCAGTCGGGCGGGCAGGCAGACATGTTTGCCCGAGGTGTATCCAATCTGGTATCGCGGCCGGCTGCCTGCGTCGCATGCTCGGCATTTTGTTCGTGCTCGGAATGCAATTTTTCCAGCATCCGCGCAATCAGCGTATAAAGTCTTTCGCGAATCTCCTGAACGGGCTGGCGAAAGGCGTCTACGTACATCGCCTGCACCTGCAGGTCGTACCAGAGCCGGTGGAGGTTTCGGTCTTCTGTGAGAGCCTTGTGCAGAAGCGAAGACAGCCGCTTTTGCCACCCTTCGGCAGGACCGGAGAGAAGCTTTTCCTCCAGCTCCTGCAAAAACCTTTCCTTGTAGCTGGAGATGGCGGAAAGCAGCAGGTCTTCCTTGCTGGCAAAGTAATAGTGCAAAATGCCGAGAGAGACCCCTGATTCGCGGGCAATATCCCGGAGCGAGACGGAGGCGTACCCCTTTTCGGCGAGGCAGCGAGTCGCCTGTTCGATCAAATGGGCCCGCTTTGCTTCTGCCTTTGCCTGTACGCGGGGAGAACGAGTCATCAGTGAGCACCAACTTTTTTGGACGAATGTCCAATTTTTTTCTGCTTCGATTGTATAAAAGGGATGACTCATGTGTCAATGCAGTAGAGAAAACCTGGGGAAAGCCAGTAAGCGCAGGCGGCGTACGCGGTACGCCGACGTCCAATTTTATTTGGGAGCCGCGCAATGAAAGAGAGGCGAGAGTGAGCAGGGAAATTGATCAAATGCTGGAAGAACAGCAGAAAAAAGTTGATTCCCTGATTTTGAGGAAGTTTGCAGTTTGAACCTTGAGGATTAAGAAAACAAAGACTGCGTACATGTGGAAAGAAAGGGGAGCCTAAGCCTTGGTTGTTTCTATTAAGCAGCAGGATGGAACAGAAAAATCGGCGTAGCAAAAAGGCGCGGGAGCATAAATTTCCGCGCCAATCCAGTTACCGCTTCTTCTTTTTGCTGTACATCTGCCGTTCCCAACGCTTCAGGTAAGGATACGGGTCAAACGCCCACTCATTGCTCCCCGTGTCACTGTACATGCCGTAGTGCAGGTGGGGCGGAAACTTTCCGGAAGTGCCCGGTTTGCCATAGCCAGAGCTGCCGACGTACCCGATCACTTCTCCCGGCTCCACGATATCCCCAGGTTTCAAGCCTTTTTTAAACGAAGAAAGGTGGGCGAAATAGTGATAGACGTTGCCGATGTCCCGCATGCCGATCCGCCAGCCGCCGTAGCGATTCCAGCCTACCACCTCAATCACCCCATAGGCCGTGCTCAACACCGGCGTTCCGTATCCGGCAAAGATGTCCGTCCCTTCGTGGATGCGCCGGCCTCCCCAGCCGCGAGGATCTCCCCATGTGCTGCGGTAGCTGTATGTGTAGCGTTTCGGGATGGGAAAATGGTGATCATCCAGATCGAGGCGCTGAAATTTGTCATACACGGAAGCAAATTGGGCGATCGTCTTTACAGCCCTGTCCCGTTTGTAGTAAGACCAGAGCCCGATCTGCCAATCCTCGCGGGTAAAGCCGTATTGGGCGAGAAGTCGGGTCATCGTGGTCAGCACATCGATATCGTTTTCTCTGTCTGCCTTCCCGTCTCCGTCTCCATCCATGCCCAGCCCGCCGAAAAATCGGATCGACGAGAGGTTGGCATCCCTCTCATCGGGGTTGAGCGGCCCGCCCCATAAGGCAGGGGGGATTTCAATCGCGGTCAAGCGCTGGGGAGCTTGCTTTTGGTTGTCTTTTTGCCGGGAGCGTTTATGGATGGATCGCTCGTACTGGTCGACAGCCGCCAGATATGACCAGGGAATGCCGTAAACCGTTTCAAAGCGTTGAAACAACGCCAGTCGTTCCTGGTAAACAGGGTCCACTGAAAGAGCCGCAGGGACGGACGGAGCAGCCTGCGAAACAGGTGGCCATGAACAAAGGATCAAGAGTGCGCACAAGCTGATTTTCATCATCAGGCGAAACGTCATCATGCCCGTCTCCCTCCAGCAGTATTCTCTTTTGTATGTTCTGCCAGCTCTCCGAGATTATCCCAGATAGTTTTTGCCAGCCACGGGAGCGGGAATGTGCCCGTGCCTCTTTTTGGTGTATGATCGTATCAGGAGTCAGAACGGAGGAAAGCAAATGCAGATGATGATCATAAGAAGCGATACGCCGCTGTTTTTACATACATTACGTGATCTTTTGCTGAAGCTTTGGAGGCAGGCTGGCATCGAATCGGCAGGGCGAGAAGAAGGCGAAGAGCTCAACGGACGAGCCAGACTTGCGCAAGCAGAGGTTCTGGAGCAGAGGGATCGGGAGGTGAAAGCGGGCCTTTCGGATTTTCTGAAGAGGGCGGAGAGCTATCGTTCCATGTGTCCTTCCGGTGTATGGGAGAAAGAAACGGAAGCACTGCAGCGGCTGTGGACCGCAATGCCCGGAGAAACTCCTGACCGAAGCCCGCGAATCCTTGTTCAGCCGCTGATTATTCCGGCGAGATTGCCAATAGCGGCTCTCCCGCTGCTGGAGGGTTGGCATGTGCGGGAGGACCCTAGCATCCCGGTCGAACAGTTCTCTCCGTTAGCGCTGCTGTGGCTGAAGCAGGTCGGGGCAAAGCCGGTCGAGACCATCAGCGGCAAAGTCGCAAGTGTGGAAGCGCGGGAAGGAGTGGCTGTCGCAAGTGTCGATAGGGATGGGCCAGCAGGCTATGCCGAGCCGGGGACGGGCATTCCTGTGGTTTCTGAATATCGGGAGCACAGTATGGAGCATATTGACGATGGAATGCTTCTTTTGCAGGCCAATGTGGATGACAGCAGTCCGGAATGGATGGCCCACGCCATGGAGCGTTTGCTTGAGGCAGGAGCCAACGACGTTCACTTTCTTCCCGTTACGATGAAAAAAAGCAGGCCCGGGGTATTGGTGCAGGTCTTGTGTTATCAAAGCAGGCTGGAAGAGCTGAAAACCGTCTTGTTTCAGGAAACGACCACTTTCGGCATCAGGTATTTTCCTGTGTCCTGCCACAGGCTGGCGAGACGGTTCGTAACAGTGCAAACAGCATGGGGCGAGGTTCCTGTAAAAATCGGGATTCACCATGGGAGACAGGTACAGTACTCGCCGGAGTATGCCGTTTGCGCACGCCTGGCGAAAGAAGCGGGGATACCGGTGAAACAGGTGCATCAGGAGGCTCTTTTGCTTGCCTTGAAAATGCGTTGATCAGGAGGCGTCTGGCAGGAGTTCACCGGCCCGTGAAGAAATGGGAGAAAAGAGGTTTTTCCTCAAAAAACCAGCAAGGAGGCTGTGCTATGAGCAAAAAGGTGCTGATTGTGACGGGTGACGCAGTGGAGGCTTTGGAAATTTTTTACCCTTATTATCGCTGCCTGGAGGAAGGGCTGGAGGCCGTCATCGCATCGCCCACCAAGAAGACATTGCACACGGTATGCCATGATTTCGAGGCCCACAGTGAAACGTATACGGAAAAGCCCGCTTATCAGCTGGCCTCGCATGTGGCCTTTGCGGATGTGAAGCCGGAGGAATACGACGGCCTGATCATTCCGGGCGGCCGTGCCCCCGAATACATCCGGCTGAACGAGCATTTGAAACCGATCCTCCTGCATTTTTTTGAGGCCAACAAGCCTGTGGCCGCCATTTGCCACGGCTCCCAGGTGCTGGCGCTCGTGGGCGAGCAAGTCCGCGACCGCGAAATGACCGCCTATCAGGCGTGCCGTCCCGACGTGGAAGCGTGCGGAGCCATCTATCGCACCGAGCCTTTGCACGTCCATAACAATCTGGTGTCGGCCCACGCTTGGCCCGATCTGCCGGGATTCATGCGGGAGTTCCTGCGCCTGCTTCGCGAAGCCTGAGCGAAAGCTGCACACCGGCTTGCTCGTTTTATACGGAGTATCGGAAACACGAAAAGCCTTGTCCTGGTTCGCGGACAAGGCTTTTGCATCGCATCTGCCTCCTGTTTCCTGCTTCCGACTTTGCTTTAGCCGGGCAGCTTGGTACGCTTGACGGGGGCTTTTTCCGAAGGAACGCCCGCTCCTGGTCAGATCGTGCCAACCAGTACCCGCAGCACGTTTGGCTGATCGGGAAGATCACGGGTGCCGGCCCCGTAGCCGATGGCTTCCACGGTCATAGCCGGAAGCGGGCCGAATTGCTTGATCAGGGCGGCTGCCACTCCAGCTCCGGTCGGAGTGGTCAGCTCCTTTTGAATATCCGTTTGGCGCAGCGGAATTCCTTTCAGCATTTCCATCGTCGCGGGAGCCGGAACAGGATAAAGCCCATGGTCGCAGCGGACGTAGCCGTTCCCGGTCGGAACAGGGCTGCTGAACAACTGTTCGATCCCCAGATCCTCCAAAGCCAAGGCGATGCCGACGACATCGACAATCGAATCCAGGGCCCCTACTTCGTGAAAATGAACCGTTTCAACCGGCACATTGTGAATCTTGGCTTCGGCCACAGCGATTTTTTCAAAGATGGCCTGGGCTCGTGCGGCAACTCGGGGAGAGAAGTCAGCCGCTTCGATCATCGCTGCAATTTCTTTGTACCTGCGATGATGGTGGTGATGCCCGTGATCGTGGCTGTGGTCATGGTCGTGATGGTGATGATGTCCATGGCCGTGATCATGCTGATGGCCGACACTGAGCACAGGCAATTTTTTTAACGACTTGAGTTTCTCCAGCTCTTCATCGATTACATCCAGCTTTAACGAGCTGACTCCTTTTTTCACTACCGTCTTCCATTCCATGCGGAAATTCCCCAGCGGCAGCTTGCGCAGTTCGCTCTCAATGCTTTCGCGATCCGCTCCGGCGTCGACCAGCGCGGCCAAAAGCATGTCTCCGCTGATCCCCGAAAAACAATCCAAGTAGGCGATACGCACAGCAATCGCTCCTTTCATCCGGTACTCTTTTCCTGTATCATAAAGGGAAAATACGTTCGTGTATGAGACAGGGATTCTGCTGACCAAAGTGTACCATTTCCTCCAGCAGTCTGTCATGGTTGAGGAGTGAGTTTTCATGTTGTCTTTTATTCATACAGCCGACGTCCATCTGGATGCGCCGCTGCACGCGATGTCTGTTTCTTACGAATTGCGGCAGGACGACTTTCGGCGAACGATGCGGACGATCCGGGATCTTGTTTTGGAAAGGCGGGCCGACGTCTGGCTGATCGCCGGGGACCTCATGGAGCTGCACGGGGGGAGAAGGTCCACGGCCATTTTTTTGCGTGATCTGTTCGCAAGCGTGGCTCCTACGCCCGTCTGTATCGCCCCGGGCAACCACGATCCGTGGAGAGCCGATTCCTTTTACCAGTCCCTGGAGTGGCCGGGAAACGTGTACTGGTTTACGCCGGAGTGGGGAGCCTTTGAATTTCCCGAAAAATCTTGTGTCGTCTACGGATGGGGGTTTCCCCAGCCTCATGTATACGAATCGCCGTTGGCCGATTTCCCGGGCAAGCTGACCGGTTGCCGGCATCATTTGATGGTTCTGCATGCCAGCGTGGTTAACGGCGGGGGCGGGGAACATCATCCATACGCGCCGGTAACCGTGGATCAGTTGGCCGAAACCGGCATGGATTACGTTGCGCTCGGGCATATCCATAAACCGGCGAAGTTTTCCCATCCCGTCCACAGACGGACGTTTGCCGCTTACCCGGGATCTCCGGAAGGACTGTCGGTCAAGGAGAGCGGCCCTCGTCACGTCCTGTACGGCGAGTTGAACGATGCAGGAGAGCTTGTGCTTGAGGAGATTCCGGTTCAAACGAGAATGATTGTAAGGCGCAAGATCGATATACAAGGAGCAGAGACAGTCGAACAAGTGGTCCATGCACTGGAGAACGGGCTGTCGGATGTGGAGGACGGGAGCATCCTGGCCGTAACCTTGACAGGGGAGAGACCTGTTCATTTTACCCCTGCGACAGACGTGCTGGAAAAGCGCTTTTCCCGCTTCTTTGCCATCCGCGTCACAGACCGGACGAGACCGGATCTGGATGCAGGCAAGCTGATCGCCGAGGGCGGCATCTGGGGACGCTGGCTGCAACGGCTGGCCGAGGAGGAGGCGGCTGCGGCCGCTTCTTCCGATGAACAGCGCCTGGCGGTGGCTCGCATGGCAATGAGAACAGCGCTGGACCGGATCGGAGGGATGATCGGATGAGGATCAACCAGCTTTCGATCAAGGGCTTTGGCAAATGGCGCGACGCGGATTTTCGCTTTGCTCCCGGGCTCAACCTGTTCTTTGCCCCAAATGAGGCGGGAAAATCGACGCTGCTCCAGGCCGTGTTTGCCTCCCTGTACGGTTTGAAGCGGGACTACGTTCGTTCGGCCCGGTATTTGCCGGAGTATGACAAGTACCTTCCGTGGCATTCGGGCAGCTATGAGCTTGCTGTCCTCTACGAAGTCGGGGGCAAGCGTTACCGTCTCCACCGCCGCCTGGAAAAGGAACGGGAACAGGGGCAGGTGTTTCTCGATCCCGACTGGACCGAGGTTACTCACTTGTACCAGGAGGACCGGCGCAAGGAACGAAACTTTCTCGAGCTCCATCTCGGCTTGTCGCGCAGTTTGTTTACAGACGTAACCTGGGTCAGAAGAAGTCCGCTGGAAGCGTCCGAATACCTGTTGCCCTCGCTCTTTGGCAGCAGCGAGACAGACCCGGCGGCAAACAGGATGCTGGCTGCCTTGGACAAGGAACTGGCTCTGATCGGAAAGAAGGAGCGGGCCGAAAACACGCAGCTCGGCAAGGCGGGAGCACTGGTCGCGCAAAGAGAACGGGAGCTGGCCGAAGCGGAGGCGGCCTGGGCTGCCGTGCAAAAGCTGACGCAGCAGATCGCGCTGTGGGAGCACTCAAAAAAGGATATCGAACGGAAGCGGGATCGACTGAAGCAGCGGCTGATCGCTTTGCAGCGGGAGGAGCAAGCCTGGCAAAAGAGATGGCAGGAAAGCTACAGGGAGCCGGATGAAGAAGGCTGGCAGCAGTGGGAAAAAACAGCCCGGACGGAAGAAGAGCGAATGCTGCATCGCGAGGTTCAGTCAATCTGGGCGGCCTTGGAGCATCCTGGTGAAACCGAACAAGACAAACGAATCGCGGAGTTTCCGGACCCTGCTGATCTGGAGAAGCTGGAATCGGCTTATCGCCGGGGGGCTGAGCTTCGCAAGGCTCGCGACGACTACAGGGAGCATGCGGACCGATTGGCTGAAGCGGCGCTACGTACAGCTCCGCGCCGTTCGGGCCGCGGCGGCAAACGGCATGGGAATGTCCGTCTGTGGTGGGCAGGGTGCTTCGCGAGCCTGATCGCCGCCGCTGTTTTCCTCTTCGCGGGGTACGCTCCGATGGGTTGGGTCGCAGCAGGGGTCTCTGCAGCCTGTGCCACCGCGGCTGTCGTTTTGAACCGGGGAAGGACAAGGCAGAGCGAAAATCAATTGGCTGGCAGCCAGCATGAATGGCGAGCATGGCAGGACAAAGCCGCTCGTTGCGACGAAGAGCTGCATCAGCTTTTGCAAGAGTGGAACGCCTCCGACTGGGATGCCTTCCTGATCATGCGGGAGGAGCGGAAAAGTCTGGCCGAGGGCAGGGAAGCCAGTCTTGCTGCGCGAGAGTGGAGACGCCAGGAGGAGAGGACCAGCCTGATCAAAAGGTGGGGAGAAGCACTGAGGTCTCTGCTGGAACAGGAACAGTTTCTGCGGGAGCAGGAGCGGACAGAGCTTGAGCGGGAAGCCAAACAGCTGGATCAGGAGCTGCTCGATATACGAGAACGTATCGCCAGGGCAGCGGGAGAGCTGGGGAAGCAGGACGAGGTCTCATTGGCAAAGGTGCGAGGAGATTATGAAGAGGCAATCGAGGCGCTCCGCCAGCTCCAATTGAACCGGGAAGCGCTCACGCTCGCCAGGGATACGTTGCAGCAGGCATTACACGAATGGAACAAGGAGCTTTCACCCGCGGTCAATCGGGTCGCCTCCGATGTAATGGCCAAAATGACCGGAGGCAAATACGAGGATGTCAGGCTGGACCCACAGGAACAGTTTGGCGTAAAGGTATGGGACAAGCCGCACCAGCGAATCGTCGAGCACGATTTTTGCTCGTCGGGAACCCAGGATCAGCTTTATTTTGCCCAGCGAGTGGCGCTGCACAGGCACGTCAGCCAACAGACAGAGCCGCTTCCCTTGTTTCTGGACGACCATTTTGTCCATTACGATCCGGAAAGGCTGGAGCGAGCGCTGCATACGGTGATGGAGCTGGCAGAGGACTATCAAATATTTTTGTTTACCTGTACGGACCGGGAGAGCAGGCTTCTGCAGCCATTCCTGCATGGATCGGGTCGCCACCGGCTGCATGCCTTGACGGAAGTGGACAGCGGGGAGCCGCAGCTATAGAGCTATCATAGGTATACGAAAAAACCTCCAGACAGGAAAAAGTCCTATCTGGAGGTTTTGACATGATTCGTTTTCGCCTACAGCTTCAGCATTAGCCCAGTTCTTTGTCCAGCATCGTGAGGAACAGCCCGACGTCGGTTACGACTCCGACAGTCTGGGCCGAACCGCGGTCCATCAGCTTGGTGACAACCGCGGGGTTGATGTCCACGCAGACCGTCTTGATCCAGCTGGGCATCATGTTGCCTGTGCCGATCGCATGCAGCATCGTGGACAGCATCACGACCATGTCGGCGTCAGCGACCTGCTCCGCGTATTGGGCCTGCGCTTCAATCAAGTCCATCAAGGTATCTGGCAGAGGACCGTCATCGCGGATGGAGCCGGCCAGTACGAACGGCACCTGGTGCTTGACACACTCGTACATGATTCCGCTCTTCAAGGTTTGATCAGCGACTGCTTCCGCGATGGAGCCGGAACGGTTGATCGCATTGATTGCCCGCATGTGGTTCTTGTGTCCGCCGCGGACCACGGATCCGGTGTCCAGATTTACACCCAGGGACGTGCCGAACAGGGCTCTTTCGATATCGTGCACGGCGAGGGCATTCCCGGACAGCAGCGCATTGACATATCCCTTGCGAATCATGTTCTGGAATCCTTCCTGTCCGCCGGTGTGAATGACGACGGGACCGGCGACAAACACGATGCGGCCGTTTCGATTGCGGATGCTCCGCATTTCTTCAGCCAGCTGCTTGACGATTACTTCTACGCGCCGCTCCGAGCTTACTTCGTTGTTCATGAAAGAAAATTCGGCGGAGCGCTCCTCCGTATGCTGAACGACGAGCCGTACCCCGTTGCTGCCGCAGATGACATGATCGTCCTTTTTGATATCCCGCAGCTTCACGCAGTGGACTTCTTCGCCCTTGACCACGAGACAGGCATCCATCCGCTGATATTTCGCCCTGACCCATTTGCTGTTGAGAAACACTTCGGTGGCATGGTTGGTGGTAGAGTAAAAATCATCGGGAACCACTTTGTCCTTTTCCGCCAGTTTAATCGTCGGAGCCTCTTCCCCGGTAGGGATGGTACAGCCCAGGTTGATCAGCTCGTTTAAAATCAGCTCGAGCTTGTCTTCCGGCAGATTCAGCGCGATTTTCGCGGCCGATTCGTCGTCCACCTGATCGCCTACGGATAACTCCAGAACGCGGTATTTCCCGTTGTACTGGACGACAGAGGCGTCGATTTGCTTGAGAATGTTGTCGCGGATGATGTGTCCGCGAACTTCGATGACACGTTCCATTGGTTGCTCCCTCCCATAGCTGTCGGTATTGGTTCTTCTTAGTATATCGGTTGTATGGACCGGCTAAAAGAGGATGCTGATAAACGGATAATTATGCAGGTGTTGCCCCATTTAGGCGCAAACTCTATAATGAATGGAGATTGACCAAGTCCAATGAGGAGTGAGCCCTAATGACGCAACGCAAACCGGAGTGGCTCAAGATCAACCTTGTATCAGGAAAAGAACTGGCCAACTTCAAAGAACTAAAGCAAACCATGCGCAGTCAGACGCTACATACAGTTTGTGAAGAGGCGAAATGTCCCAACATTCATGAGTGCTGGGCGAATCGAACCGCCACTTTTATGATTTTGGGCGATATATGTACGCGTGCTTGTCGATTCTGTGCGGTAAAAACCGGTCTGCCTTCCGAGCTTGATCTGGCGGAACCGGAACGCGTCGCGGAAGCTTCGGAGCAAATGGGCTTGAAGCACGTCGTCGTAACCTCTGTCGCCCGGGACGACCTGGCGGACGGAGGAGCAGCAGTGTTTGCCGAGACCATCCGGGCCATTCGCCGTCGCTTGCCGCTTGCTTCTGTAGAGGTCCTGATCCCTGATTTCATGGGGAACTGGGATGCGCTGAAAGTGGTTATGGATGCTCGTCCGGACGTGCTGAACCACAATATCGAGGCCGTCCGCCGCATGTCGGACAGGGTCAGAGCACGTGCCAAATACGACAGGACGCTGGAGCTTTTGAAAAAGGCGAAGGAATTTCAACCTGACATTCCGACCAAATCGAGCTTGATGATCGGCGTAGGCGAGACGTTCGAGGAAATCGTGGAGACGATGGACGATTTGCGCAGCGTCGATGTCAACATCATGACGATCGGTCAGTATTTGCAGCCCACCAAAAAGCATCTTTCGGTGGAAAAGTACTATCACCCCGACGAATTTGCCCGCTTGAAACAGGAGGGCATGCGCCGTGGATTCAGCCACGTAGAAGCGGGACCGCTGGTTCGCAGCTCCTACCACGCACACGAACAAGCGACTGCGGCGAAAGAGACAATCGCCCAAGCGCAATGAAGAAAAGAAACCCCTATGCGGACATAGGGGTTTTATGCATGTTATCGGGAGGAGGTTCCCATACCTTGCTTTGCTCTGTGGGCACGATTTGTTTCGGTAGTCATCGATGACCCCTTCGTGCGCATTTCCTCGCCGTCCACTGTTCCGCCCATCCGCTTGATCAAGGTGTCGATCTGGCGGGTGTCTTCTGCCCTGGTAACCGGTCCGCTTGTCGTGCGGCTGGCAATTCGGGAAATCTCGTCAATGTCTTGTTGGTTGTCCGTCACGTACACTTTGTAGTAGCGAGGGCAAACCGACATTGCGTTCATTCGCGCCTGATCCTTTGCTGTCCGGCCGTCCTGGCCTTGTGTGTTGAGGCCGACAAAGACCTCTTCGTCCGTCACCAGTACAGTGGAGCGATCCACCCCGGGACAGCTGACGGTAACGTTGCCCACCGCTTGAGCCAGTGCATTTCGATCCACGTAAACGTTGTTCGCCCCAGCACCAAAGCCCGTTCCGCCGGCACCGGCAGCTTGAAGGTTAGCGCGATGTGCCTGGGCGTAGCCTATGTGCGGCATCGTGGTTGTCGCCAGAGTGCCTGCACCTTGGTTTGTGCGATAGATGGACTGGTTGTTGAAACCAGTACGGTTCAGAGGGCGCATGCCATTGTCCGTAAAGGCATTGTAGCTGTTGATGCCGCCGTTATAGCCAGTGTCACCAAAGACAGTGCCCCCCCGGGTTGTCCCGGCGGTCCCGTTCATGGTACCGTATCCGGTTCCGGCAGTACCGAACCCGGTCCCGGCAGTTCCGTAGCCAGTTCCGGCAGGACGGTTGGCGTTTGTATACGGATAGTTTGTTCTGGCATTATCCGGCAATCCAGGTGCATTGTTGTAGATCCCTGCTTTGTCTGCATTGAAAAGACGCGGAGCTGCTTGGTTTACTGTCGTGCCGTTTGGACGATTGGCGTCAGGAGCAGCGTTGAACCCGCATGCGGAAGTCAACAGAGCAATACCAGCAACAGCTTGAAGCAACCAGGTTTTTTTATTCAATGGTTCCACCCCCTACAGCTAGGGTGTCCTCAGAGCATGTCTCGTTTTCGTGGGAATTTTATCTCTCTCTGCAAAAAATGTGGTAAGATGGACACAGTATGCATGGTAAGGAGGAAGCGGCCTTGATTCGCACCCAAGCAGGCACGTATGAGGTTATGGAAGACAATCGCGACGGCTGGAATTCGGAAGCGTTCAAAGAACGCTACAGCGACATTCTTGACAAGTACGATTATATTGTGGGCGATTGGGGTTACGGTCAGCTGCGCTTGCGTGGATTTTACGAAAGCACCAACCGGAAAGTGCCGTTTGAGCAGCGAATTTCCGCTTTGGATGAGTATTTACACGAGTTTTGTAACTTTGGCTGTCCCTATTTTGTCCTGCGAAAAGTAAAATCTACCCCATATAATCCCGACCAGCCTGCAGATGATGGCGACGATCTTCTGGTGGGTGGGGAAAAGGAAATGCAACCCGATGAGGAGATCTTTGTGGAACGCAAGGATCGCCGGCGGGTCCATCCCAGGCAAAATCGCCATGAGCGAAACGACCGCAATCAGGGAGCGGGAGAGCGCAAGGAACGGGGAGACAAGCCCAAAATCAAATCGGACAGGAACGGCCGGGAAGGCGGAAAAGATCGCCAAAAGCAAAATCAGATGCGGCCAAATCGCGAGCGGGACAAAGTCCCAACCGGTCAAAGCCAGCCTAAAAAGGAATAGGGTCCGAATAGAAAAAGGCACTGTCACAAACTGGGACAGATGCCTTTTTTGCTTGGTGATAAGGTTCTGTTGGACAGTTTACTTAGTTAAGCAACAACGAGGAGGAAAGTTTTTTACAAGGACTCTTCCGTTCGGGAAACCGGCCAGTAGCCGTACGGATAAGAGTACGGATACGGAGAATAGGGGTAGGGGTACGGAGGGTAGTATGGATAGTAGGGCTGCTGGTACCCGAAAGTAAACGGAAAGATAAATGGAAAGATGAAGTCAAATCGGCGTCTCCTACGTCTTCTCCATTGAACGGGATATGCTTGATCCTCCAGATATGCTTGATAATCCTGGGATGGATAACCGGTCGAAGGATCAACGGGATGCTGATAGTAAGGTTGCATCGTGCGAAAGACACTCCTCTCAAGGTTTTCTATCTGTTTTTCAGTAGCAGTATACGGGGTATTCGCCCTGTCGGAGCATTGTCCGACATTAAATGGGCGGAAAAAAGCCCAGTCCATAAAAGGACTGGGAGATCAGGCCGGTATAAGTACGTTATAAGAATCGGTCGTGAATTTCATTGCGCTGTTCGTCCAAAAACCGTTCCTTGTAAACGATATTGGAAGGTCTTTCGAGTTTTACGCTCTCTGACAGACAATCTGCTGTTCGCTTCCTTTTTGTTCTTGCTTCATAAACAATCCCAAAGACCATGAATCCAGCGATGACAAGCAGGAGAAAAGCCCACAGCGGCAAGATCAATTCCTCCCCAAGACTTTTGTATAGAAGACGGATAAAAATGGAGAATCGTTTCGGAAAAACCAAAAAAGAAATTACACGAGGCTGCTATACTTTTATATAAAAAGTATATATACTTACTTTTAGTAATGTAAATTTATAAAAATCCGAGCGACATGTCAGAGCGGGTTTCATTTTCATACATAAATCGTCTTCGGAAACACAGAGGAGAGGGAACGATGAAGGATTTGGCTTCGATTATCAAGGAGAGACGTTCTGCCAGCAAATTCGTGAGTGGGGTAGAAATTTCCAAAGAAGATCTGGATGACATTTTTGCGCTAGTAAAGTTTGCTCCATCCGCATTTAATCTGCAGCATACACATTACATCGTAGTGAAAGATCCCCTTTTGAAGGAAAAGGTTTATGAGGCCGCTTATCGCCAGTACAAGGTGCAGGCGGCTTCGGCGGCGATTGTCGTTCTGGGAGATATGCTGGCCTACGAGCAGGCAGGGCGGATTTATGAAGGGCTTCTCCATCTGGGGGTGTATGATCAGCAGGAGTATGATCGAATGGTCACGGAGACCGTCCAGTTTTATAAGGGGCGCGGAGAGGGGTTCGCGAAGGAAGAAGCGATCCGAAATGCCAGCTTGTCCGCCATGCAGTTGATGCTGATTGCCAAGGAAAAAGGCTGGGATACATGTCCGATGATCGGGTTTTACCCGGAGGCCCTTCAGGCAGTCCTTGAGATTCCCGAGCGGTATGTGCCGGTGATGCTGGTCACCCTGGGAAAAGAAGATACCGCCAGTCAAAGGCCGAGGGGATACCGCAAGCCGGTAGGAGAGTTTGTCACCTACGACGCAAGTCCGAAATAAGCAGTGGAGCCAGGTTTTAAAAAGAGGGGCGGGATGGCGCCTGAAATACGAAAGTCCCGGGAGTGCGGATCATGGCAGCTTTGCCGTCCTCTTTGCAAGCACGCTAAACGACAGAAAAAACGCGGGAGCTGTTGTGAACAGCACCGCGTTTTTTGCCTCTACCGTTTTGTAAAATCGCCCCCCAGGCCGTGTTCAGGCTGCTGCTTCAGACTTGCTCAATCTGTCCGTAATGACCGCGATCGCGCCATCTCCCGTCACATTGCAGGCAGTCCCGAAGCTGTCCTGCGCGATGTACAGGGCAATCATCAGGGAAGTAAGCGTGGTGCTAAAGCCAAGCATCGACTCCAGCAGACCGAGCGCAGCCATGACCGCGCCGCCGGGAACGCCCGGAGCTGCTACCATCGTAACCCCTAGCATGAGAATGAACGGAAGCATGACCGAGAAGGACGTGGACATGCCGTTCAGCATCATGACGGCCATCGAACAGGAGACCAATGTAATGGTGCTGCCTGACAAGTGGATGGTCGCGCACAGCGGAATCACAAAATCGGCAATTTTATCCGTGACCTTGTTTTCCTTCGTTTGCCGCAGGGTTACCGGAATGGTCGCGGCCGAAGACTGCGTTCCGATCGCTGTAAAGTAAGCGGGCAGCATGTTTTTCAACAGAACGATCGGGTTTTTCCGTCCCAGTTGTCCGGCGACGACGTACTGCATCACCAGATAGAGCAGGTGCATCGCGATAATGATCACAAACACCTTGGCAAACACAGACAGGATCATCTTGACCTGCCCGCCGTAAGTGAGGTTGGCGAATACGGACAAGATGTGAAGCGGCAGCAGAGGAATAATCACAGAGGAAATCATTTTCTCCACGATAGCCCGCAGGTCAACCATGACGCGCTGGAGCGAGTCCCCCTTGATCACAGAAACGCCCAATCCCAGGGTGAATGCTAGCAGAAGAGCTGTCATGACGCCCATGATCGGGGGCATATCCACCGAAAAGAAAGGCTGGACGAGCGCTTCTTCCGGATTGGCAAATGTTTTCGTCAAGCCGCCAACCTCCAGAATATGGGGGAACAATCCGGAGCTGACGAAGTAGGCGGCCGTTCCGGCAATAATAGTGGAACCGTATGCGACGGCTGTGGTCAACCCGAGAAGCTTGCCGGCTCCTTTCCCCAGCTCGCCGATACCCGGCGCGATGAAACCGATGATGATCAACGGGATAGCAAAACCGAGAAAATTGCCAAACAAGCCGCTGTAGGTGGCCAAAACCTTAATGGTTCCCTCCCGACAAACGGAACCGATGAGAATCCCCAATATGATAGCGATTATGACCTTGGGCAACAGGCCCAGCCTTTTCATGACGCAACCCCCTTGGTTCAATGATGTTTGTTTAAGGTGAACACATATCCACGTGGAATGGAATAAAGAAAAAGTAACATAATCGGTGGCTAATGTCAGCATAACTGTTAAAAATAACAATTTTAAGAATATTTAGTATAAATAAAAAGAACATGCCAGCCGCATGCTCTTTTCCGCCGTTCCTGTATTCTTTTCTCTTGAAAACGATTAATCTCCGCCGTTTGCTCCCGCTGTATAAATGATCTGTTCCAAAAACGTCCGCAATTCTTCCGCTTCTACTTCATTCAGGTTGAAAGCGAACTCCAGATAGCCCTCTTCTTCCAGGTCGTCGCTGCCGATAATGGCGGAACGGCCGTTTTGAATGTTTACCACCAGCTTTTTTCCGTAAAAGCGATTGGTTGTCATAATCGCCAGATCAAAGCGTGTGGATTCTGCCATAAAGCTGACAAACCGGGTCTTCGTCTCCTCGGTCTCGTCGTATAGATAAAACAATTCGTTGGACATGTTCTTCCCTTTACCTCCCGATGAGATACTGTTTTTGGGTGAGATTGTGCAATGCCCGAACAAACCGGATGGTTTTCGTCTTGGCACGCATGACGATCGAATCGGTTTCCACCAGGTCGTCTCCCAGATAGCGGACGCCCTTCAAGAGCTCGCCGTCCGAAACGCCGGTCGCCGCGAAAATCGCGTCGTCTCCCTTGACGAGATCGTCCAGGGCGAGAAGCTGTTCAGGGTCCTTCAGTCCCATCTTGATGCAGCGCTCGCGTTCGGCCTCGTTTTGCGGTCTGAGCTGTGCCTGCATGTCGCCCTCCAGACATTTGATCGCGGCCGCGCTGATGACGCCCTCCGGCGCACCGCCGATTCCGAGGAAGAGATCGATCCCCGTTTGCGGCATGCAGGCTGCGATAGCCGCACCGACATCGCCGTCGCCAAACAGCTTGACACGCGCCCCTTTTTCTCTGACAGCGTCGATGATTTTCTGATGGCGCTCCCGTTCCTGGATGATGACTGTGACATCCTGAATCCGTTTGCCGTTAGCCTGCGCGACGACTTCGATCATCTTCTCCACCGGATCGTGCAGATTGATCTTGCCTGCGGCCCGTTTACCCACAGCCATTTTCATCATGTACATGTCGGGCGCGTGCAACAGCGTTCCCCTGTCTCCGATCGCCACGACAGACATGGCGTTGTTATGGCCTTTGGCAACGATGGTCGTACCCTCCAGCGGGTCGACGGCTACATCTACCTCCGGTCCCGTTGAATCGTCATGGCCCAGCTTTTCGCCGATGTACAGCATCGGCGCCTCGTCCAGCTCGCCTTCGCCGATGACGACCGTTCCGCGCATGTTGATCGTGTCAAACATCGTGCGCATGGCGTTGGTGGCAGCCCCGTCGGCCTCGTTTTTCTTGCCGCGCCCCAACCAATGGGAAGAGGCCAATGCCGCCATTTCCGTTACTCGTACGACTTCCAATGCCAGTTCGCGTTCCACTGTTTCAAGCTCCTCCTTGTGCCGCCAAAAAACTCATCCCCCATTGTAACACAAAAAGCAACAGGTATTCGTGACAGCACGTACAATTTTGGTATACTGATGGATGAAAAGAGGTGAATCGCATGAACAATTCCTATTTGCAGGAAGGGGAATTGGTTCTACTTGTCTTGCTCCTTACTTTTGTCATTACGATATGGTACGCCAAGCGCAAAAAACGAAACAAATAGCGCTCGCTAAAAACGATGCCTCTTCATCGCCGGTTATAACCAGTTTGCCCGGATGGCTTTATGTCCATATCGGGAGAGAGGCAGCATCGCTATGAGGGGGATTGTCATGTACGACGTAAATACAAAGCGGATCGACGAGGTACTGGGACATATGTCGCAAATGCTCGCGCTCCTGGAAACGTTGACATCGCGAAAACAAGACGCTCTGCTTGAGGACAAGGTGGCGCTAGCAGCGATGGAAAGAGCCCTGCATCTGTCCATCGAAGCGGTCATCGATGTCGGCAACGCGCTGATCGACGGATTCATTATGCGCGACCCGGGGAGTTACGCGGATATCGTGGAAATCCTACGGGACGAGCAGGTGATCAGTGACGAGCAAGCGCACGTTTTGACCGAAGTGGTTGAATTCCGCAGATTTTTGGTCAATGAATACGCGAAGATTCCACACGATGCGATGATCCCTTTGACCGCCAAAGCTCTTCCCGTACTGCGCAAGTTTGAGCCGGCAGTCCGGGCATACCTGGAAAAAGAGCTGTTCTAAAGGGCATTTGTGGATTTTATATACAAAACGATTTCGTTTGTTTACTAAAGTGTCCGAGTCCGGTACAATAGGAGGAAAGGCGGTGATAACAATGAGTACCGAAAATATATCTACCCGCGACCAGATTCTAAACATGCTGAAGGTGAAGGGATCACTTTCCGTCAGTGATATGGCTGTCGATCTCGGAATTACAGAGATGGCCGTGCGGCGCCATCTGAATACATTGGAGCGGGATAACCTCATCAAATCGACACTGGTTCGGCAGGCGATGGGCCGACCGACCAATGTGTATTCACTGTCGCTAGAAGCTGACGAGCTGTTTCCGCGCAATTATTCTCATCTAACCTTGGATTTCTTGCGCGATTTACAGGATATAGATGGAAATGCAAAAGTAGAAATGCTGTTCCGCCGTCGTGAAAATCGACTGGAGGAAGCTTACCGCAACCACGTTCAGGGAGACCTGGAGGAGAGGGTCGCCAAGCTGGCTGAGCTCCAAAACGAAAAAGGATACATGGTAGAATGGGAAAAGCTGGATGAGGAAGGGCGTTATCGCATTCGCGAATTCAACTGCCCTATTTCCCAGGTGGCCCGCGAATTCAACCAGGCTTGCAGCTGCGAGCTCTCTTTGTTCCGCCGCGTGTTGAAGGCAGATGTCGAGCAGACTACCTGCATGGCCAAAGGCGGGGAAAAATGCGTGTTTGAGATTCGCGAAACGCGCAAGGCCTAATCCCAGAAACAAAGACGACAATCCACTCGGTTTCGGGTGGATTTTCTTTCATTCTTTCATCGAGGAGGTTTTTTCGTGAAGACGTACCGAGGCTATTTGCTTGATCTGGACGGAACCGTATACAGGGGAAAGGAAGTAATTCCGGGGGCGGCAGAATTTATTCGGCATTTGCGGGAAAATAACGTGCCGTACCTCTTTTTGACCAACAATTCGGCTGCCACGGCAGGGCAGGTGGCTGAGCGTCTGCAGGCGATGGGGATTGCTGCCTCGGCAGACGAGGTGTATACCTCCGCCATGGCTGCGGCTCACTATCTGGCGGAGCATGCCTCCCCCGGCACGCCGGTCTACGCGATCGGCGAGGAGGGACTGCGAGCGGAATTGACGCGCCACGGCTTTGTCTTGACAGAGGAGGCGCCGCGTTACGTCATAGTCGGGATTGATCGGGCCTTTACTTATGAAAAGCTGACTGTCGCCGCCCGGGCTATCCGTGCTGGCGCAACGCTGATCGCGACGAACAGGGATGCGGCCCTGCCTTCGGAAAATGGCCTGTCTCCCGGGAACGGGTCGCTGGTAGCCGCTGTTTCCGTCGCTTCGGGCCAGGAGCCGGTCGTGATCGGGAAGCCTGAGCCGATCATTGTCCGCCTTGCCCTGGAAAAGCTGGGGACAGTGGCGGAAGAAACCTTGCTCGTCGGCGACAACCTCTTTACCGACATCGACGCGGGGGCCAGAAGCGGGATCGATACGCTTCACGTCCTGACCGGTTTTTCCAGTGCGGAGGATGCACTGAACCACCCCAATCGCCCGACGCATACGGCAGCAGATTTGTCGGAATGGCTTCGCCGCATTTCCCCGTAGTTCATCCGATAACGGATTTTTGCTTAGCAGATCTGGACCTTTGCCGTTCTTTTGGCAAACGGCATGCGGTCATAAACAGGAAGAGCTCCCGGGCTTTTGGTCCGTCCAACCTCACGGGCAGGATTCTTCCTCCTGCTTTTGGCGATGGGCGATGCGACTGGATGCCGCCGCGGCGATGGCGCCTACGAGATCGTCCAAAAACGTATGGACGCCGAAGCTTTTGTCGTTCAGCTGCTTCAGCTTGCCGTGCTTCAGCTTGTCTACATATCCGTAGTTGGTAAAGCCGATGCTCCCGTACAGATTTACGATGGCCAGCGCCATTACCTCGTCAATGCCGTAAAGGGATTCATCGGTTTCAATGATTTCCTGGAGCGGGGAAAATAGCTGCTTTTTTTCTGCCAGAATGTCCAGCTGAATCCCGGTCAAGAGCGCATTTTGCACTTCCCGTTTTCTCAAGACAGCCGTTACGCTTTCTTTGCAGGCATCCAAGGTCAGATGAGGGAAGTAGTCCTTTTGCAGGAACAGGACGATCTCTGCGATGTCATCCACCTGTACGCCTCGCTGCTGCAAAAGCTCCAGCGCGATTTCATAGCAGGTCATGCTGTTCAGCGGACTGTATTCTTTCATCACACGGACCTCCTCGCACGCTTATTCATGGCACGAAGGTAGTATTTACAGGGAAGTAGGCACCTATCCCGGGATTCTGACATACCTTGCTTCATGAGAAGGTGTGCAGGGAGGGTTGTTCCGATGGAGTATCAGACGATTTTACAGGAGGCGTACGGATTATCTCTCGCCAGTTACAGCAGAAGAGGGTACGGTGCGCAGCTGAAGACGGATCAGGGATTGTTTTATCTCTATGAAGCTCCGGCTGCCTACAAATACAAGAGCAAGTTCATCGAAAAGGTAAGAAAGCATCTCAGTGCCCAAAATGCGCTGAAACCCCTTGCGCTGGTCAAGACGTTGAAGGGCCAGCAGCACGTCGTCCATGACGACCAGATTTTGTACGTGTATCGCGGACTGAGGGAAGCGGTTCCGGAAAATCACGCCTTCAAGTGCGGGCAGGTGCTTGCCTATTTTCATCAAGGGACGGGTTCATTCAAAGGGGATAAGCTTTTCTTGCCTTACAGCTCTCTGGGAAGCTGGCCCGCCATGTGGCGAAAAAAATTGCGTCAATACGAAGGATATCGCGACGATATGGACGAATGGGATTTGGAGATTACTCCCTTTGACGAGTATCTTTTGACCAGCTACACCTATGTCCATCAGCTAGGCGAGACAGCGGTCCAATATTTGTACCACGCCGAATACGACAAAGTCGTCAAGGAAACGGCTGCCTGCGGGAAAGTGGCGTACCAAAATTTTGAACAGGACTACATTCTTTGGGACGAGGAAAGAGGCGCCCACCTGACCGGAGAATGGAACTGGGTCTTGGACATGCGCTCGCGCGATATCGGACAGTGGATCAAGGCCGAGGTCAAGCGCAACGGATGGGAGGAGGAACAAGTCGCCAGCTTTCTCGACGGGTATAACAGCGTGACACCGCTTTTGGAAAGCGAATACGCCGTCATTTACGGTTTGATGCTGTATCCGGGGAGATTTCTCAAAGTGGTGGAAGCGTATCGGGAGCTGTCCGCCGAGGAGAAGAAGGAAGTCGACGGAAGCGGATGGCAGGAGCAGTTGGAGGGCGAACTGACAAAAATGGAAGAGGCGCTGTTTCGCTACCCGGTGTTCATTCACCAGCGGTATGGCGTTACGGTTCCGCAAATTGATTGGTTGTGGAGGCCAGAAGATGACGAAACCAGTCGTGTTCGTGACGAGGCAAGTAGCGAGTGAAGCAATCGAGTATGTAAAAGAGGCAGCCGAAGTCGAGGTATGGGAGGAAGACCGGCCCTGCCCGCGGGAGATTTTGCTCCAAAAAGCGGAACAGGCTGACGGACTCCTTACCATGCTGACCGAGCGAGTGGATGAAGAGCTGTTGTCCCGCGCCCGGAAATTGAAGGTTGTGGCAAATATGGCGGTGGGATACGACAACATCGATGTCCCGGCAGCCAAAAAGCGAGGCATCCATATAACAAATACGCCCGATGTGCTGACCGAGGCCACCGCCGATTTGGCTTTTGCGCTTTTGATGGCGGCAGGGAGACGGATAACGGAAGCCAACCGGTTTTTGCTGGCAGGCGAGTGGAAGTCGTGGAGCCCAACCTTGCTTGCGGGCCAAAACATTTATCATACGACACTGGGGATAATCGGCATGGGGCGGATCGGGGAGGCTGTGGCCAGGAGAGCCAAGGGCTTTGGAATGCGCATCTTGTACCACAACCGCCGCCGCAGGCCGGAAGCGGAGCTGGAAGTCGGGGCCCAGTATCGCGAGCTTGATGATTTGCTGAGACAGGCGGATTATGTCGTCATGCTGACGCCGCTGACTCCGGATACGGCGAAAATGATCGGAGAGCGGGAGTTTTCGCTGATGAAGCCAACCTCGGTCTTTGTCAACGTGTCCAGAGGCGGAACGGTTGACGAAGAGGCCTTGTACAGGGCGTTGGTGGAGAAAAAAATCTGGGCCGCCGGATTGGACGTATTCCAGAAGGAGCCGGTTCCGCCGGATCATCCCTTTCTCACACTGCCCAATGTGGTCGCCTTGCCCCATATTGGCAGTGCTACATACCAGACTCGCATGGAGATGGCAAAGCTGGCGGCGGCCAATATCCGGGCAGTCCTGGAGGGAAAGGAGCCTGTTACACCAGTATGAAAGTCATTGCTATCGCGGTCTTGATCGCAGTCACTGCAATCGCGGCGGCAGCAGCCGTAGCCCTGCGGGTCACCTGGAAGCTGACTCATCCCCGCCGCAAGCCGGTGGAAAGCAGGCCGGAGGATGTTTCGCTGCAAGCCTACGAGTCTGTCTCCTTTCCGAGCAGAGAGAGCGGGATCACGATTCGCGGCTGGTTTATTCCGGCAGAAGGCAACGGATTCGGAAAAAGCGAAAGGACGCTGATTTTTTCCCACGGTTACGGACAAAACCGCCTGGAGCCGCACCTTCCCGCCCTATCGCTTGCCGCCGACATGGTTTCCAACGGATACAACGTGCTCCTGTTCGACTTTCGCAACAGCGGGGAATCCTCGCCGGCCTTGACGACGATTGGTCTGAGGGAGCAGCAGGATTTGCTCGGGGCGATTGACTATTTGAAAGCGACGCGGCCCGAGCAAAAAATCGGCTTGATCGGCTTTTCCATGGGAGCGGCCACATCCCTGATGGTGGGCGGAATGGACGAGCGGGTAGAGACCATCATTGCCGATTCGCCATTTTACTCCCTGCAAGAGTACCTTGAGGAAAATCTGCCGCAGTGGACAGGCCTGCCACGCTACCCGTTCAACTGGCTGATTCTGACGCTAAGTCCACTGATGCTTCAGGCCAATCCCAGGGACGTTGTGCCGTATGAAGCTGTCAAGCAGGCGGGGAAGCCGATATTGTTCATTCACGGAACGAAGGATACAACTGTGCCCAGCTCCAACAGCGAGCAATTGTATCAGCTTGCCACGCATGAAGCTTCTCGCCTCTGGCTCGTGCCGGGAACGGGCCATGTCCGCAGCTATCCGCATGATCCGGAAACGTATGTGAGCCATGTGATCGACTTTTTGCAGCGCGCATGGATAAGCGGAACAGAGACGAAAAGCTTCATACACGCAAAAAAGCCCTCGCCGATCGACTGACCGGAAAGGGCTTTTTTCAACTTAGAATACTTGTTGTACTTCTTTCACGCCTGGGATTTCTTCGAGCAGCGCCCGCTCAATCCCGGCTTTCAGGGTGATAGTCGAAGAAGGGCAGCTGCCGCAAGCTCCCATCAGACGAAGCTTGACAACGCCATCCTCAACATCGACGAGCTGTACGTCGCCGCCGTCGCGTTGAAGATATGGGCGCAATTTATCGAGTACTTCTTCTACTTGATCGAACATGTTATCCATGGGTACTCACTCCTTTCATTCCTACCTCTATTATAATCCCCGCGCCGAAAGAAATCCATGACCGGTTCCCCGGCCGCTGCACTTTGCATAAATTGGGCCGCTTGCGCTCCGCACGTGGACTTTTTGTTATGGCCTCATGTTATAATAAAAACGAAAACGAACAAACACGATGAGGGGTCTGGTGCCGTGAACGTATATGGAAATGTGAAAGAACTGATCGGAAATACGCCGATTGTCGAGTTGACGAAGTTTTCGCTTCCGGAAGGCGTTCGTTTGTTTGCCAAGCTGGAGTATTTCAACCCTGGCGGAAGCGTCAAGGACAGATTGGGTGTCGAGCTGATCCGGGCTGCCGAAGAGAGCGGCCAGCTTAAGCCGGGCGGCACGATTATCGAACCGACAGCGGGCAATACGGGGATTGGTCTCGCTCTGGCGGCTGTCGGGACTGAATACCGCGTGATTTTTTGCGTGCCTGCCAAATTTTCTGAGGAAAAGCAAGAGCTGATGCGCGCGCTCGGAGCAGAGGTCGTGAATACGCCGACGGAGCAGGGCATCAAGGGAGCGATCGCAAAGGCGCAGGAGCTGGCCGCAAGCATCCCGGGCTCGTTCGTTCCGCAGCAGTTCGCCAATCCGGCCAATCCGGACGCGCACTACAAGACGACAGGTCCAGAAATTTGGGAACAAATGGAAGGGAAAGTGGATGTGTTTGTGGCGGGAGCAGGCTCCGGCGGCACGTTTATGGGCACCGCCCGCTATTTGAAAGAACAGAATCCGCAGGTGAAAACCGTGATTGTGGAGCCGGAGGGGTCCATCCTGAACGGAGGCGAGCCCGGTCCGCACAAAACGGAAGGCATCGGCATGGAGTTTTTGCCTCCGTTTATGGATACCGGGTACTTTGACGCGATTCACACCATTTTGGACGTGGAGGCGTTTGACCTTGTGAAGCAGCTCGCTGCAAAGGAAGGGCTTCTGGTCGGCAGCTCGTCGGGAGCGGCAATGGCGGCGGCGCTGAGGGAAGCGCAAATCGCCAAGCCGGGAACCAACATCGTCACGTTGTTCGCGGATGGAAGCGAGCGCTATTTGAGTAAAAAAATCTACCAAGGGGGCATATAAGATGCGTATCAAAACGCGCCTGATCCACGGAGGAATCGAAGGAGATCCACACACGGGAGCAGTTTCCGTCCCGATTTATCAAGTGAGCACGTACAAACAGGAAGCGATCGGCCAGCACAAAGGCTTTGAATACTCCCGGACGGGGAACCCGACCCGGCATGCGCTGGAAACGTATATCGCCGAGCTGGAGGGCGGTGCCCGCGGTCTGGCGTTTGGCTCCGGCATGGCGGCGCTTTCCACGGTGCTCTCGATGTTCAACAAGGGCGATCACGTGGTGGTCGGAGACGATGTGTACGGAGGAACCTACCGCGTCATTACCCGCGTGTTCTCGCGTTTGGGCCTGGAAGCCACTTATGCGGATACGAGTGACGCCGCAGCAGTAGAAGCGGCCATTCGCCCGGAAACAAAGGCGATCATCATGGAGACGCCGACCAATCCGCTCCTCAAGGTAAGCGACATTGAAGCGCTGTCGAAGATCGCGAAGAAGCACGGCATCCTGCTGATCGTCGACAATACGTTCATGACGCCGTATTGGCAAAATCCGCTCGACCTTGGAGCAGACATCGTGTATCACAGCGCGACCAAGTACTTGGGCGGACACAGTGACGTCGTCGCCGGGCTGGTCGTGACCAAAGACGCGGGACTCGGCGAAGAGCTTCATTTTCTGCAAAATGCGATCGGGGGCATTCTCGGTCCACAGGACTCCTGGCTCCTGCTGCGCGGCATGAAAACGCTCGGCATCCGGATGGAGGAGCACGAGCAAAATGCGCGTGCGCTGGCTGAATGGCTGGAAAAGCGGAGCGATATTTCTCGGGTGATTTACCCTGGATTGGCCAGCCATCCGCAGCATGAGCTGGCGAAACGCCAAGGACGCGGCTTTGGCGGCATGATCTCCTTTGACGTGGGAAGCGCGGCTCGGGCAGATGAAGTGCTGTCCCGCGTGAAATATTTTACGCTCGCCGAGTCTCTGGGTGCAGTCGAAAGCCTGATCAGCGTTCCGGCTCGGATGACGCACGCCTCGATCCCGGCAGAACGGCGCGCCGAGCTGGGAATCACTGACGGCCTGGTCCGCATCTCGGTTGGAATCGAAGATGTGCAGGATTTAATGGAGGATCTGGAACAAGCTCTCTCCTAGTGATAAGGGTGGAGAAAATGTGAGGGGGCGGAAAGCGTGAGTGTGGAGATCAAGGTATACGGTACAGAACAGTTGTGTGCGAGCTGCGTCAATTTGCCGTCGGCCAAGGAAACGGCAGAATGGCTGCAGGCAGCGGTTGGCCGCAAGTTCGGCAACGACAACGTCCGCATCACGTATAGCGACTTTCAACAGCCGGAGACAGAAGAAGACAAAAGCTGGGCGAAGCGCATACTGGAGGAAGATTTGTGGTACCCGCTTGTCGTAATTTCCGGGGAAATTGTCGGCGAGGGAAACCCAAAGCTGAAAAACGTTTATGAAAAGCTGGAGAGCATGGGCTTGCAGCCTTTGGATGCGCCGGTTGACAGCGTTGAATAGATCAATGGAATCAATACGTGAAAGAAGCGGTCAGACGATTTACGGTCTGACCCTTTTTTGTTTCCAGAAGGGATTGCTTATCGTTCCGAAGTTCGACACCCGAAGCAAGCAGTAACAGCAACAAAATAGCAGCAGCGGTGCAGCAAGTCATGGGCAACAGACAATCTTCTCGCTGCCAGGGGTGATTTGTTCAATACGCTCGCGACTTGCAACGTCAATAAGAACCATATCGCTTGCTTTATAAAAAGCTCCAGCCATAAACTCCCCAGTTTGTTGATTTTTTTTACGGAGACTTTGAATGTTTTGATAAGTGAAGAAAGATGCAATCCACCGTGAGCGGTCGGAGAAAGTAACAATTACATCGAGATTGTCATCGTAGATATCCCATTCACCTTCTGTCCAATTCTCAGCTTCAATCCATATGTGTTTTTTCATAATTTTGATCCGCCTTTAAATGGTTTGATTGGTGAAATGGTATCACAAATATCGAGTTTATTTCCATGTTTAACAAACCACACGATACCATTACTTGGGGCAACTGAAATCCAATTCCTGGTTGCCGAGAATACCCGTGTCGCTCTGGCATGTGCTGATATGAAAAGTTGGTCGAGGCGTTTACGTACTATTGTTGAGGAAAGTGATGAACTGGGTGCAAGGGAGTGCGCGGTAGAGGCACTCAAAGCGATTCGTTCATCTTAACAAAATGAGAAATTGTGATGAGTGGTGGCGTGGGATTGTATAATTGTGGGAAAAGGTTAGGGATGGTGATCATGTGTTAGTAGGGATATTCATTCTCAGTATACTGAGTTTTGCTTGTTTACTATCTATAGCATTTAACTCAAAAGAGCTTGTAAAACAAAACAACCGGATTATTGAATTACTTCAAAATCCAAAGGACAGAAAAGAGACTTAACAAAATATTTGGGAGTAAAAAGAAAAACCTCCTTGCAGGGAGCCGAATATAGGTTCGCTACCGACATTATACCATGGCAATCTGTGAGAGAAAGATGAGCACACAAGAACAATTAAAACGTAAAAAACGAATTTTTACCGCTTTGTTATGGTTTCGTTATGCCTTTGTAACGACAGTCCGCAGGGTTCGTCCTATAATTATGAATGTAGCCAACACCAAGGAGGAAACCGCAATGAACAACAAATGGATGAAGCCCGTTACATTCCTGCTGCTTGCCGGCGTGATCGGAGGTACCGGACTGACGGTCGCCTATACAAAAACAGCGCATGCGGACACGGAAAAAGGCAAGCTGTTCGCTGGGGCAGCAGAGCTGAAGCTGGACAAGAACACCTATGTGATCGACCAAAAATCCGCCGATGTCAACGGTGATCAAGTGCCAGACACTGTCTATCTGGTAGGGGTAAAGGAAAAAGCGGACGATATTTACGCGGCCGATATGAACATCGTGGTTCAGGACGGAAAGACAAAAGCCTACACCAAAACCGAGATGAAGGATCTCGGCGGTTATGAAGGCGAGCTGACTCTCCTGGACTTCACAGGAGACCGCGTGGCCGACGCCTTTGTAAAAACGGCGACAGGGGGCAGCGGAGGCATTTACAATCACGTCATCGCTACATTCGCAGATCAAAAGCCAAAAGTGATATTTGGCGAAGCGGAGAATGAAGGAGTTCGTTACGAGGGCAAGTTTTTGGACGGATTTAAAGCAGAGGGTAAGGGAGTGCATCTGCAGCAGCCGTTGACTCTTGATGTACAGGCAAACAAGGAGCTGTACCTGTCGGCCAAGCTGTATGACAAGAACGGCAAGCTGCTGAAAAAGGATGAAGACGTGTCCGTCTATTCCTATCCTTTCGGCTCGCTGCAACCGATTGACATCGACAACAACGGAACGTTCGAACTGATGGGCGAGCAGCGCATCGTCGGGTTGAACAATGCGGATACCGTTTCCACGCTCAAGTCGATCTGGGGCTTTGGCAGCGAAGGCAAATGGGCGCCGTGGGAAGTGGAATACTCCACCTACCTCTTGAAGCATCCAAATGAAGCGATCGATGCCACGCCCGGCACAAAAGAATAAGCGGGACAACTGCTGCCTGAAAACTGCAGTCTGTCCGCAGGCAGCAAAAAGACGCGGTACCATTACCATTGCCGCGTCTTTTTCAATATTCCCAGGGCTTATCAAAAATCTGCCGCTTTGCTCCCTGCTGTCTGCTGTTCGTAACCTGAAAAAGCTGCAAGTGGGACCGTTCTACCTTCCCTGTTTTGCTCATATACATCGACCGACATGGACAAAAGAGGGAGACGATGCAAAATGGAAGAGCGGTTGGCACGCTATTATCAGCTAAAAGAGGAGCAGAAAAAAATCGAGGAAGAACTGCAGGCACTCAGGCAGGAAATCCTCGGAGAATTTCCCGACGCCGGATCGGTGAGCCTCGGCGATTACCGGCTTGCCATCAGCTTTCAGGAAAGGCGGGAATATGACGACGACAGGCTGTACAACGCGCTGCCCGAAGCTTCCTTGTGGAGACTGGTATCGAGAGCGGATGGCGGGAAAATATCCAGTTTATTGAAATTGAACGTCATTCATGAAGGCATACTGGAAGGGACCTATGAACTGAAACGAGTGCCAGTCGTGAAGGTACAAAAATGCTGAATAAAAGGTCTGACACCCTGCAAAGCCGGAGCATACTCCGGCTTTTTGCTTTATCTTCTACAGCCTGACGCCATTGCTGGAGAACGATGCTCGAAGGCCCGTTTCGAGCGGTTATTTTGCCATGTACTTGTTCTGGTAGTCCTTCCGTTTACGGAAGAACAAAAACCACCAAACCAGCAAGTAAAGGTAACCTGCGGTGGCAAAAACAGACCAGATTGCGCCTGCTTGCAACTGACTGACCAAATGCTCGAATTCATGCGTGCCCTCAGCCCGTCCGATGCTGTTTACCAAACTAACCAGAGGGACGACAATTGCGAAGACGACAGCGGCAATCGACGAGCGTTTCATTTTCTTTTGCGCAAGACTCCACAGGGCGAAGACGAGAGTGGCAAACAGGAAAACGTAATAAATCGCCCAAAACCATGCAGGAAGGGTTACTGTGCTCATGTTGCACCTCTTTCTATTCGAAGCTCTTTGCTTTCACGCCCATGTCCGGTACGACAAGGATTTGCTTTACACCGCCATTCCTTTCAAGAAAGGGGACTTAAGGCCTGGTTCGTTTCGCGTAGCTGCGATAAGCGACAAAAACGGCCGCAATGGCAACAAACAGTCCGATCATCCACACGTTTTCTTGCTTTTCCAAAAAGCCGGCCGCTTGGTTCTCTTCTGGCTTTAGCGGGAAAGCGGTTATAGGCGTTCCCGGTCCGATGGCATGCAAATCATCTGTCGCATCGGAGAGCAGCGCTGTTCTTGTGCAAATATTGGTCGCCAGTCCGCCCGACTCGCTGTAATACGTATCCGGATGCGCATACACGAGATATTCGCTGCCCGTTTGGAAGACGAAGCCGCAGTCGGCATCACCTCTGCCTGTCACGACCAGAACCTCGGATTTGTTCACTCCTTTCCACGTATTGCCGACCTGAAATTGCACATCGGTTCCATACTTTGTCGGAGTGACGGCGGAGACCGTACCCGCAAAGACGGCTTCGGCCTGTTCAAGAGCTTCCTCCGGAGCCGGAGGGGGAGCGCAGGAACAGGCATAGGCAATCGACGGAGTGAAGACAAACGAAAGGAGAAACAAAAGGGGCACCAACCCTGACGCTAACCACCTTGCCATACAATCACCTCATCGTAAAGACGCAGCAGGATCGGCGCTCGTTTCGCAAGGGAGGAAAAAAATGTAACGAAACAAGCGGTTTGCCGGAGGGCGCCGCAACGTGTCCAGGGAGATGCGCCGTTCGGAAATGGCCGTGCAGGATGGATCGACTCGGCTTCTTGGAGGCGAGGGGGATGATGCCAAATAAACCGGAAGGAGCTTACCGAACGAGCCAACCGCACCGCTCTTTATACTCCTCGCCGGAAATATTTTGCCTTTTGTCAATCCCGATCAGAGTAACCAGGTCGGGGCGATCCCGCACGGTGAGCGTGACGAGATCGTAGGGGGGCTGTCCATATGCTGCACCGAATGAAACGACTTCGATGGCAACCTCAAAGGCTGGGAGTCTGGGGTCGCCCAGCCGCTTGATGCTGGCGATTTTTCCGCAGCCGAAAGGTTTTTGAAGGGTGCTGCCGATCAGCTCCAGATAGCGGTTCAGCAAAGCGCCCTCGAGAAGCTGCTCGCGGCCCTGTACGGGGGATGGAGCGGGAAATTCCTCGGGTGCAGCGCCGGAAGTGTGCAGCTCTGGCTCAGACACAGCTGCATGAGGGGAAAATGAATCTCGCGAAATTCCCGAGGCGGTCGGGCAGCTCGATGCGAAGGCCGCTGCGACAAAGAAAAGGGAAAGAAGTACATGTTTCATCGTTTCACCTGTCAGGGAAAGACTTTGCTTGTGCTTTCGCAAATCAATTCGCCAGCGTCGCGGTTATGCCGTTAGTATGAGGAAGCTGTGGACAAACCATGCGGCAGACAAGCAAAAAAGCCCTCGGCTGCGAGAACCGAAAGGCTTTCCATTGCCAGGCTAGCCCAGATGTTTTTTGTACATCCAGAGAATGCCGCTTTTCATCACGCGAGGCATTTGGCCGACCAGAGACACTTTCCCCAGCACGCCGAAGCCTTCTTTTTTACCGAGAGAGCCGAGCAAGCCCTTGTGCTTGATCACAGGCAGCGAGGCAGGGTACTCTTCCCCTTTGATATCCTTTTTCAGCATGAGTGCAATTTGCTCTCCCTGCAGTTCCGCTGTTTGCGCGCTCGGCGCGTAAGGAAGGCTCGCACAGTCGCCTACCACGTATACATTGGGGTAGTTCGGAACCTGGTGATAGGCATTCAGCTTGGCTCGTCCAATATTATCCGTATCGATCGGCAGGGCGCGGACGATGCGGTTCGCTTGAATACCGGCCGTCCAGACGATGACGTCGCTCTCTACCGGCTCGTTATGGTTATACACCACGCTCGGCTCGACGCGGTTGACGTTGGCCATCGAGACGAGTTGAACATCGTGCTCAATAAACCATTGCGAAGCGTATTCCTGCAGTTTCTTGGGGAACGGGCTGAGAATGCTCTCGCCGCGGTCCACGATGCGAATGTTCAGATCGGCACGGCTTTCCCGCAGCTCGGAGGCAAGCTCCACGCCGCTAAGTCCTCCGCCGACGATCGTAACCGTACTATATGGATTGAGGTTATTGATGGCCGCATACGTATTTCGCGTTGCGGTCATGGACTGGATCGAATTGGTGAACTCTTCGGCACCGGGAATATCGTGATAACGGTCTTCGCAGCCCAGCGCCAACACCAGCCAGTCGTAGGAAAGAGTATCGCCGTTGGCAAAGTTGACGATTTGCTCGTCCAGATTTACTCCTGCTACTTCTCCGTACTTGATTGTCAAACGAGGATCGCTGGGAAAAGCGACGCGTACGGCCATTTCCGGTTCCGTACCTGCAGCCAGAGCGTAATACTCTGTCTTCAATCCGTGAAACGGCATCCGGTCCACTAGTGTGACAAAGACGTCATCTGGTAAATCAGGGGACAGGATGCGCTCGATAATCCGCAGACCCCCGTATCCTCCGCCAAGGATAACAAGTCGTTTCATAGAAGGTCTATCCTTTCTTCTGTCCGTTATTTTACAGCACCCACTCTATTGTTGTTCTCTTTCGCTTAAATTGCAAGCAGAATCTTTTTCCCATATATCGGTGCACTTGTGTACTGAATTTTTGCCCGAGAAGCGGTACAATAAAGACGAAATACGAAGCCGATCGCTATGGCAGGTGAGAAATACATGAAGCCCTTAGTAGAATTTTGCGCGAGCAATGTTTCTTCCTATACAAAGCCAGTAATGGAAGCGCTGGAAAATGACCCGGAGCTGGATGTCGACGTGCTTGAATACGGCTGCCTCGGGTACTGCGGCGAATGCTACATGCAGCCCTTTGCCCTGGTCAACGGCGACCTGGTGCAAGCGGAAACGGCGGAAGAGCTGTTGGAGAAAATCAAAGCGAAGCTGAAGGCGGACGAAGAAGAGATGGCCGACTTTCCTTTTTGAGCAAGCAAGAGGGGAAAAGAGCAAGTTCGTTGATCTCGACGCTACTCGCATGCAAAGGGGCTGTCCTCTCGCAGGTTTCTACGAGGGAGACAGCCCCATTTTTTCATTCCACGCGAATGCCTTTTATCAGAAACGGCTATTCGCTGCCTGTGCTTGCCTCGGCTGACCTTTCCCGAAAGAACAGCTTGACGAACGGCAAATGGGTGACGAGCATAAACCCTAGGCACGTCAGCAGTACAGAGTAGATCGGCAGGGCGGTGAGCAGTGCCCCCGATAACATGATCCCGGCCGCATAGCATGCATCCAGTACCGGCAGAGTCATGCTGTTGAACAATCCCTGCTGCTCGTACGGAATCCGCGTCTGTATTACCGAGAAGTAAATGATCGTCGCCACGATTTCAAAGACAGCCGCCAGGACAAGGACGAGGAGAGTCCAGGTCAGGCCGAGCTGAAAGGCGAGGCCGGTCAAAAGGAATGCTTCCCCCAGTCCAAACAGGAAATAGACCCAGGTCAGGGAGTATGTCCGCGTCAGCCGGTTTACGATCCCGTCGCAGACGATCGCTCCCGCGAGCGCCCCCAAGCCCTGCGCTGCCAGAAACAGACCCCAGTAGAGCTTGGGGTCTCCATGCAGACCGGCGAGCGACAGCAGGAAGATTTTCAGCATTCCCATCAAGAGAGAGTACCCGATGGCCGTAACGACGAAGGCAATGATCATCCGATCGCGCCCAAGCAAGCGGAAAAAGGAAGGGAGCGCTGAGGAAACCGCATTTCCAAAGCCGCTTTCGTCCTCCGCTTTTTCCTCACTTTCCGCAACCGGAAGCGTGAAAAACAGGGCAAATGCAGCGAGTCCTGCAAAGCAGCAGAGCTGCAGCGTCACCCCGGTGCCAAAAGCGAGGATGATCATGCTCGCGGCCAACGGCCCGATGATTTTGCAGAGGCGCTCGATTCCCATAACCGCCGCGTTTCCCTGAATTTCCATGCCCTTTGGAATGACCCCGGCCCGCAAGGTAAGCGAGGCGGGCGAACCGGCTGTTTGCGAGATGCCGATGCCGAGCAGGATGAGCTGCACCTGCCACAGCGAAGATGTCAGCGGCAAGAGCGTGACCAGGATGCTGTAAGCCGCGATGTCCAGGATCGTTACTCTTTTGGCGCCCCAGCGGTCGATCCAGGAGCCGATGACTGGGCCCAGCAGGATGGCAGGAATCAGCTCGATGACAATGCTGAAGACAAATTCCTTTCCCAGTCCGTAGCGTTGGTGCAGAAACAGCGGGATGGCGGTAATCAGCATCCACTGCGTCCACTCCCACAGAAACAAGGCAGCGAGATAGCGCCGGAACATCTTTTCACTTTTTGCTATTTTCCAGAAACTCAATTGAGATCCCCCCGAATTATGAATGGCCTAACCGGGGGGCTGCAGCAATCAAGAGCGGCATGGTTCACACCTCCTAAACATTTGAAAATACCTTACAATCAGTAACGTAGCAAAAATGGCAGTCAAAAAGCAATGAAAAAAACAGGACACCGTTAAAGGCGTCCTGTCTCTAGGTACAACAGCGTATCGTTTAGTATTCTTTGACAACGTTGTAGAAGGTGTCGCGCTCCAGTGCGCGTTTGCCGGCGCCCTTGATCAGCCAGACCAGCTCGTCGACAGTGAGCGCTTGCTGCGTAAGCGCCCCGGCGGAGTGGCTGATGCGCTCCTCGATCAGCGTTCCGTGCACATCTGACATCCCCATGGTCAGAGAGAGCTGGGTCAGCTGCGTGCCGATGTTGATGAAGTAAGCCTTGATGTGCGGGAAGTTGTCCAGCATCAGGCGGCTGATCGCCATTGTTTTCAGGTCGTCGATCGCCGAGTTGCGGCGTTTGATGCCGGCTGTCGCTTTGATCGGCTGGACGGCAAGAGGGATGAATACCAAAAATCCGTTGGTTTCATCCTGCAGTTCACGCAGGCGGAGCATGTGGATCACGCGCTCTTCCAACGTTTCGATCGACCCGTAGAGCATGGTGGAGTGGGTCTTCATCCCCATTTGATGGGCCGTCCGATGCACTTCCAGATACATGTCAGTCGTCGCTTTATCCGGACTCATTTTCAGGCGGTAACGCTCCGTCAGAATTTCCGCGCCGCCGCCAGTCAAGCTCTCTACGCCAGCCTTGCGCAGCTCCTCCAGCACTTCGCGGATGGACAGGCCGGAGATGCGGGAGAAGAACTCGATTTCGGCTCCGGTGTAGGCCTTCATCGTGACATTCGGGTACGCTTTTTTCAACGTGCGGATGTTGTCCAGATAGTAATCAAACGGGACATGCTGGTTGTGGCCGCCGACGATGTGAAACTCGCGGATGCCTTCGTGGTAGCGGGTTTCCACATAGTGAAGCAGCTCTTCGGTGTTCATGGTGTACGCGCCGTCTTCGCCCAGGTCGCGGCGGAATCCGCAAAACTTGCAATGGGCCTCGCAGACGTTTGTCGGATTGATGTAGAGATTTTGAATAAAGTAAACGTTGTCCCCGTTCTTCCGTTGATTGACCAGATTGGCAAGCTGGCCGATCGTCAGCAAGTCATGGGAGTTAAAAAGGGTGATACCGTCCTCCAGTGTGAGACGTTCCCCGGCAATTACCTTGTTGGCCACAGAGGACAAATTTTTGTCCTGAATCACAAGGGTATCGAGTGCCATTCCAAACACTTCCCTTCATCTAAAATTACTCGCAATCTGTGATGATGTTCGAAAGGGTATCGGTCTCTACCGGGCGCTGAAGCCATGGGACACTCCTCCAGATGAAGCCTTCCGTTCAGCGAGAGTGTTGACAAACAGCGCCTTGCAAGCAACGACGATGATTCCTGGCTCTTCATGAGCAGTCTGGCAATCTGTGATCGATCGTTACCCTTTTCCTCGCGACAACAAAAGCACCTATATTATAAACCTCTTGCGGTAGTCGAACAATAACAGAAGTTCTAAGAAACAGCTTTTGTAAAAATATAACAAATGTCGGCAAAATTCCAGATCTTTCATGGGTATAAAAGGAAATTTTGTTTGCCTAATGTCTTAGCATCTTGTAAAATAAAGGTACGAAAGCCTTAATGATCTTTAGGAGGAGCTTCAGCAATGCGGGACGTTTTGCTTGAAAAAATTGAACTCCTTCGACAGCGTATGGTTAGTATGGGGTTGGAGTTTGGGTTGGATCATCCAGAAGTACTGGAATACAGCAAGAAGATTGATCAACTTCACAACGAGCTGAACCAAATGGATCATAATCTGTCCAAGGCAGGCAAAAAGAAGCAGTCATACTGCTTTTATATTCTGGATAAAAAGGCCTATTTTGCATAAGAGGGGCAACCCTCTTTTTTTGCTGCCTTTTTGGGTGCGTCCAAAGTGCAGCGCAGTCTTGAGAGCGCAGGTGCTTCTTAGGTATACTGTAAGTAGAACGCCGCATCATAGTAACAACGGCTGACAAGGAGGGAAACGAATGATTACCATGTCCGAGCAAGCCGCCCTGAAGGTAAAGGAAATGCTGGCGGCAGAAAACAACCCTGACCTGTTTTTGCGCGTAGGCGTCCGGCCCGGCGGTTGCAGTGGCTTTACCTACGGGATGGGATGGGATCAGGAGATCAAAGAAGGCGACCAAACCTTTGAACAAAATGGAATCAAGATTGTTGTCGACAAGGACAGCTACCTATATATCAAAGGCACGGAAATCGACTACAAGGAATCGATGATGGGCGGCGGGTTTTCCATACACAACCCGAACGCGATCGCTTCCTGCGGCTGCGGGTCTTCGTTCAAGACGGCGCTGGCCGAGGGGAAAGCGGAGAAGTGCGACGACTGAGGCAAGACAAAAGATGAGAAACCTCCTTGGGCATGTGCAGGGGCAAGATGCATGCCCGGGAGGTTTTTTCGTACAATCATGCAGATATGTTTACACGTACATGGCTGGTAAAAGCAAGGGAGCGATCTTGCAAGAGAGGGGAACTTTATGCTCTACATGATAACGATGCTAAGTGTGATTATCGTTCTTGTTATATGGAACTATGTTATTTCTCATAAATACAACATGAATAGAATCATACTGGTCCCGACAATCGTTACGCTTGTTATGTTCATTTACATGCTAGTAAATTTTTTAAGAATGTGAGGGTTGGGCCTTTCATTTTTGGAAAATATGGTTTTCCCGGCTACCGTTGCCGAGGCGTGTTTCGCAGTCTACTTGAAAGCGATCAGTCGATAAGGTTCGAATTTGCTGCCCAGTTTCACTATGATGAGATTTCTTTACATAAAATAATATGCTGAAGGGTAAGGCGCGAAAATGCGCCTTTTCCCGTTTCAGAAAGCTACTTTTCACAGCGACGATCAACTGCTCTGAGCCGACGCAGCCCCACGCAAATACTCCATCACCGCTTGATCGACAACATAGCTGTCCACCAGCTTCACCTCTCCCTCCGTAACCTGATAGGTCCAGTAGCTGGGAATTGTGATTGAACGATTGCCGTCATATCGAATCGTCCACATCCGTTCAAATGTAACGAGATAGCTGTCTCTCGTCTGCAGCTTGACCTTCGTCCGCAGGCTGGTGGTTGCCAATGTCTCCGGGATTCCTTCGACACGGACTTGTTTGGTTTCGCCAGGGTGGGCAGGAAACTCCGGCTGTTCTGACAACGCCAGCTCAATCGCTTCCTGAACGGTAAATGCGCGATCCCGGTAAAGCTCCTCGAATCCTGGTTCTCCGCCTTGCAGTCCCCAGATAAGGATATAGCGGCCGTCCCAGTTTTTCGTAAGACCCAGTCCGAAGAAGGGACTCCATGTCGAACTCGTTCCCGCTTCAATCGTCTCTTCTTCCGGTGAGCCAAAATCCTTCGCATAGAATGCCTCCAGCCGGGCTTTTTCCTGCATGATCTTCTGTTCGTCTTTGCTCTCGACCCAGTATCTGGCGGCATAGAGGAAGCCGTGTTCAAAAGAAAGCGTCAGCTGTACCTGTTCATCACCCAAGGCGACGGGCATGAAGGCTTCCTGCAAGCCATCCTCGCCCAAGCTTTCGATTCCCCCAAGCGGCTGGAGTTCTCCCAGTTCAGGGAAAAGCGCTTTTGCCTCGTCATAGGTCATGCCTAATGCAAATACGCGGTAAAGGGCCAGCTTGTCTGCTTCTGTTTGCCAGGCGACAGTTTGTTTGGGTGCTTCGGGCAGTGCAGGGGCTGGCGTCTGCTGCGGATCAGGCGCAGTCACAGGAGGAGAAACCAGCTGGCTCGGAGTTCCTGGCGGGAGCAGAGTGAGCGGGCTTGCCCAAAGAAGTATGGCGGCTACTGCGGCAACGCCGATTATGGCACACGCACGGAAAACGTATCGTTTGCTCCGGCTTGGAGATGTTGTCTGGGAAGCCAGCGTTCTTTGTTCCAGCAGGGAAACTTCCTCTGGGGTCAGTCTGAGAGATTGATGCACCAGCTCTTTTCGTTGTTTCAGCTGTCGGTCAAGGATGTCCAATCCTGCTCTCCTCCTTTCAACGTTTGCCTCAGCTTTTCCAGTCCGCGCGAAAGCCGGACCCTCACCGTCGATTCCTTCATCCCGAGCAGCGCGGCGATTTCGGGAGTGCGCATCTCCTCAAAGTAGTAGAGCACAATCACTTCCCTGTATTTGGTGGAAAGTCCCATCACCTTTCGGATAAGCTCGTCATTTTGAAACTGCTGCATTACCTGCTCCTCGCTGGAGGGGGAGGAGCTTTTTTCAAAGAAAACGGAGGTAAACAGAAGATGGCGATGATTCCACGATTTCAGGTGATCCTTCGCGGTGTTGATGGCAATCCGATACAGCCAGGTCTTCGGGCTGGCGTCTTCTCGGAAGGAATCGAGCTTTTGAAAGGCTTTTAAGAACACCTCCTGGGTCAAATCCTCTGCGACTGCCCTGTTTTTGACGTAGTAAAAGGCCGTTCGAAAGACCAAATCGTGATACGCAGCCACCCACTCCTTGATGATCTGCTCGCTTCTCTTGGCTAGCGGTTCGACGGGGATCACCTCCTTACCCTGTTGCTTATTTGACGAAGCCGGGAGCAGGAGCGCTACAAAATCCACCATTTGCATAATCGCAAAAAAAGAGTAGAATAAGAACAAATGTTCCTGTTGGAGGGTACCGGAATGGCAAAGAACATCGAAGACTTTTCATGCGGTATGGAGATGGCGATCTTGAAGCACGCTGCGGCCTTGGCGAATAACGAAGAAAGCCCAGCGCTGACACTTGTGGAACGCCCGGTTGTGGACGAAGACGATTTCGGTGAAATGTGCTTCCGCGTCTACGACTCGACGCAATACGACTACGCGATCACCGTTTCCTGGTTTCGCGAGACGGATGACGGATTGGGAGTCGTCAAAACGGATTGGGGGGTCGTGCGGAATATCGATGTGGCCCAAAGGAAATTCAAGCTGGTCAACGATTGGGAGGCTCAGTGGATCGGGGTTGAAGATTTGGTGCGCGTCGTCAAAACCAAAAGGGCGGGATTTTAGAAGAACAGGCTCCGTTTGGATGCTATAATATGGAAAAACTCGTTGAAGTTGTGTCGGCCTTCGCTTACGATCATATCTTGAGGCTCGCTCCCTCCGATTCGGTTTAGGGATAACGCCAAAGACAAAGACCGGAGGAACAACAGAAGTTTTGCAAACGGATCTTGAGAACATCGTGCTGGGGGATAACGCTATGTTTTTTTGGGGAGTACTGGCCTGCATGGCCGTATCCGTTTTTGGAATGGAAGCATGAGCAGGCTGATCAACCGGTGGAAGCCGGACCTGGTGTGCGTGACAGGGGATTTGACCAGCAGAAGAGAGCAGCTGGCCCATGTGCGAAACGAGCTTGGGCGGATTGAGTCTCGTTTCGGCTTGTTTTTGTGCCGGGGAATTACGAAAGGGAGGAGCGCCTCTTCTTGAGGAAGCGCAAGTTTGCAGCGGCTGAATACAAACAGATGCGGGAAGCGTGGCGATCCCAAATGACTGTGCTGGAAAATGCGGCTGCCTTTGTCCGGATTGATGGAAAGCTGGTCATGCTGTACGGTTTCGACAACTACATCTACGGAAACGAGCGGAACAACTTGCCAGACCAGAGTGCGCCTGTGGACAGCTCAAACGGTACGGCTAGAGCAGCCAATCCGGTACTGACGATTTTTCTGGCGCATTCCCCCGTATTTTGAGGTTTATCCGTCAGGAGGGGCTGGCGTATGACCTGCTGCTTTGCGGCCATACCCACGGCGGGCAGGTTCGGTTGTGCTGCAAGGCTTGGGGCGCGTACCGGGATGTGCATACGGGTGCAAAAATAGATGCAGACGGCAGCGTATTTTATGTCAGCCGGGGATTAGGGACGGTGAAGCTGCCCTTTCGCTGGAATTACTTTCCCGAGATTGCCGTTTTTCGCATCTCTCCTGACTCTGATCATAATGGAGAGGAGAGCAGCAGAGAAATGTAAGGGTTTTTCCCAGTTTTTTCAAAAGTTCACCAATCGTTCGAAGGTTCGTCAAGATTCATTCACAGACTGGCAGATTTTGGACGCCTCCTTTCGCTATAATGAATATTGTAGAACTTGCAGAAATTGCAGGAAAGAAGGGTGCTTTATGAAAAAAACGTGGGGTTTACTGATTTCGGCAGTGGCTATTTCCGCTATGCTTGCGGGCTGCGGAGGAGACAAACAAGAGACAGCGGCAGGAGGCGATCAAGCGCCTGCGGCAGCCACTGAAAACGCAATCAACATCGAAGCCAGCAACTGGAAGTTTAACCAGGAATCTTTCGAGGTAAAAGCAGGAGAGCCGTTCACGATCAACTTCAAGTCGACTGAGGGCTTCCACGGAATCGGAATCGAAGGCCTGGATGTGGATATCCAAAACGAAGGCAGCAAAACCCTGACAGTCGACAAAGCGGGAGAATACAAGATCTTCTGCAACGTCGTTTGCGGACCTGACCACGGCAAAATGATCGCCAAGCTTGTCGTAAAGTAACAACCAACAAAACGTTGGCAGCGAATGGAATAACAAAACCCAAACACTTCAGCCGTCTTTCGGTTGGGGTGTTTTTTCTTGCAAACAGGCATTCCAGCGGTGCCGGTGCTCGTAAAATTGTACAGAAATGAATAGAGGATACATTTGGAATCGAAAAGGCTCGTTTGTCCTGAGAAGACGAGCCTTTCTTTTTTTGCGAAAAGAGGGTGACAGATCGCTTTTGAATAAATATAATCAAAACAGAAACTATTTTCACAATTCGGAAAAGTATATGTATGCATTTTCATGACTTAATTATTCGTTGTTCATTGTTATCTGCTGGAAGGGGGGCAAGCACGAAAGTGATTGAAGTGAAAAATTTGTACAAGTCGTTTGGCTCGTTAACCGTGTTGAAAGGTGTAGATATGCAGGTAAGCGAGAGGGAAGTGGTGGTTTTGCTGGGGGCCAGCGGATCAGGGAAAAGCACGCTGCTGCGATGTTTGAACTTTTTGGAAATGCACGACCAGGGCGAGGTTCGCGTCAACGGTCAGAGGATCGACCCGAAGACGACGGATTTGAACAAATTTCGGACGGAAGTCGGGATGGTCTTTCAGCACTTCAACCTGTTTCCGCACAAAACGGTCCTGGAAAATGTGATCGAAGCGCCTGTCCATGTGAAAAAGACTCCCCCCGGCCAGGCCCGGGAAGAAGCTTACGCCCTGCTGGAAAAGGTGGGAATGAGGGACAAGGCAGACGTCTACCCGGACATGCTCTCCGGCGGACAAAAGCAGCGTGTCGCGATTGCCCGGGCACTGGCGATGAAGCCGAAAATCATGTTGTTTGACGAGCCGACATCGGCGCTCGATCCCGAGCTTGTCGGGGAGGTCCTCCAGGTCATGAAGCAGCTGGCAAAGGAGGGCATGACGATGGTGGTGGTCACGCACGAGATGGGCTTCGCCCGCGAAGTGGCCGACCGGGCGGTCTTCATGGACAACGGGCAAATTCTGGAGCAGGGGGAGCCCGAGCATTTCTTTACCAACCCGCAGCAGGAGAGGACCAGACAATTCCTCAACAGCATCTTGTAGATCCACTGCAAACAACAATAAAGGGGGCATCACGATGAAAATGAAAAAGAAATGGACGATGGGGGTACTCTCAACCTTGCTGCTCGGCTCGCTCGTATTGTCGGCCTGTGGAACGTCCCAGAGCACGGGAGGAGGGGCCGGCGAACAGGGCAAAGATCCGAACAAGAAGGACTTTACCTACGCGATGAGCGGCGTGTACAAGCCGTTCAACTTTAAAGAAAACGGACAGCTGATGGGCTTCGATGTGGAGATCGGGCAGGCGCTTGCGGAGAAAATGGGGATGAACCCTGTGCCGATCACCAACCCGTTCGAAACGATCATTCAAGGGCTGCAAGCGAAAAAATACGATACGGTTATCGGCAGCTTGACGATCACGCCTGAGCGGGAAGAAGCCGTAGCGTTCTCCAACGTGTACTATCGCTCCGGCGCTCAAATCTTCGTCGCGGCCGGCAACGACTCGATCAAATCGGCCGACGATCTGAAAGGCAAACGCATCGGCGTCCAAAAGTCATCCAGCTATGAGCAGCAGGCGCTGAAATTGACAGACAAAAGCAACATCACGACGTATGACAGCGATGTGACGGCTTTGATAGACCTGCCGACCGGCCGATTGGACGCGGTGATCACGGACCAGATGGTCGGCTTCCGCTACATGAAAGAGGTGCCGGACAAGATCAAGGATGTCGGCGAGCCGCTCAGCCATGACAATCAGGCCATCGCGCTGCGCAAAGACGATAAAGAGCTGCTGGAAAAGGTGAACAAGGCTTTGGATGAGATCATCAAGGACGGCACCTACCAGAAAATCAGCGAGAAATGGTTTGGACGCAACATTTTGGGAAGTGAATAACCCTTTCCGCGACCAGAGGGCGTCTTTTGCGGCGCCCCTATTTTTTAGAATGGGGTGAACCGATATGTTTGACATCCTTCTGTCCAGCTATCCCATGTTTTTGGAGGCGACGTTCCTGACGCTCCGTTTGACGGCAATCTCCTTGATCATGGGGTGCGGCGTAGGCCTGCTGTTTGCCTTTTTTCGCATCTCTCCTTCCAAGACGCTGCAGACCATTGCACACGTATACATTACCGTTATCCGCGGGACGCCGCTGATCGTCCAAATCATGGTGCTTTACTTCGGGATCACCGAGATCGTCACGCTTTCCTCCTTCTGGGCCGGCGCTTTTGCGCTCGCCATCCACAACGGGGCCTACATTGCGGAGATTTTTCGCGGCTCCATCCAGTCCATCGACCGCGGCCAGATGGAAGCAGCCAAATCGCTCGGGATGTCCTATCCGCTGGCCATGCGCCGGATCATCCTGCCGCAGGCGTTCAAACGGGCGATTCCTTCGCTCGGAAACCAGTTTATCATCGGTCTGAAGGACTCGTCGCTTGTCGCTTACGTCGGGATGCAGGAGCTGTGGGGAACCGGGCTGGGCGAAGCGGCGTCGAATTACCGGCAGCTTGATACGTATTTGGTCGTCGGTCTCTACTACCTTGCTCTGGTCCTGATTTTCACGTACGTGGTAAACCGACTGGAAAACCGCTTGAACACAGGAACGGCCAAGAAGAAGAGCAAGGGCTACGACTCGGCATCTCAATCGGCGTGAGGGCGATCGATGCGGGTACAATCGGTGGAAGAACGGAGAGTTTAGCCAATGGTACAGTCAATTGACAGAGCAATGGAGCTTATAGCGGTGCTTGTCTCCGACGAAACGAAGTCGGACTGGTCTATTTCGGAGCTGTCGCAAGCCACGTCTCTGCCGCTCAGTACGATTCACCGCATTCTCGGGACGCTGAGCGTACACGGCTTGATCAGTCAGGACCCGGTGACCAAGCATTACCGGATCGGGTACACCTGGATGACCATCGGCATGCGCATGCTGGACAAGATCGATATCCGAGTCGTCGCAAAGCCGGTGATGGAGCGTCTCGCGCGGGAAGTGGAGGAGAGCATCTGCCTGAACATTCCGAGCGGTCTGGATGCGATTTTGATCGAGAAGGTGGAGAGCCCGCTCAAGCTGCGCGTTGCGGAGGATTTGGGCGACCGGATTCCTTTGACAGTCGGGGCGCCCAACAAAACGATTCTCGCTCATATGCCGCAAGCGGACATGGAGCGGATTGTGGGCCAGCTGCTTCCTCGCGAGCAGCAAGCCGAATTTTTCGGACAGCTGGAAAAGATCAGGGAAAGCGGCTATGCCATCAGCTCAGGAGAACGGACAGAGGGAACAACGGCGATCGGAGCTGTCATTATGGGGCGGAATCAGAAGGTTGTCGGCGCCCTCTCGATTAATGCCGTGGCATTTCGCATCACCGACGAAAGATTGCCTATGCTGATCGAAAAAGTAAAAGAGGCGGCGGAGGAAGTCTCGGTACTGAGCGGGAATACATGACTGGAACGGACATGTCGTGAACGGAGCGGGTCTGCATGCCGGAAGCGGGTCTTCGTGCCGGAAGCGGGTCTTCGTGCCGGAAGCTGGCCTGCATGCCGGAAGGAGTCTGCACGCCGGAAGCGAGGCTCTATACCGGAAGCAAATCGGCATGAACGGAACAAGACCATACGATTTTGCGAGTGGCCATAAGTGGCCGCCTCTTTTTTCACCAGGATTCAGAAACAAATTCCACGATACGGAAAGTAGAGGGATTTCATGATGGGGAAATGGCAAACGAAAGAACAACTGATCGAGCTTCTGGCCAAGCTGGTACGCTATCCGTCCGTTACGGGCTCTGCAGCTGAAATCGAGCTCGCCCGTTTTGTCGCCGGGGAAATCGCCGGGCTTCCTTATTTCCAGGCCAATCCGGACCATGTGCAGCTGCATCCCACAGGAGATGGCCGGTTTTTCGTCACGGCGCTGGCGAAAAAAGCGGAAGGCGTCCGGCCGACCGTCGTACTGGTCAGCCACTTCGACGTGGTCGATGTACAGGATTTCGGCCAGTGGAAGCCGCTTGCTTTTGACGTCCACGCATTGACCGAGGCGTACTTGCGGAATCAAGACGAGCTTCCCTCTCACGTCCAGCAGGACTTGGCCAAAGGCCAGTGGCTGTTCGGACGGGGCTCGATGGATATGAAAGCGGGGCTTGCCCTGCAGCTGTCGATGCTGGAGCGGGCATGCACCGGCGAGTTTGACGGGAACGTGCTGCTCTTGACGGTGCCGGATGAAGAGGTGAATTCGCTCGGGATGCGGGCGGCGGTGCCGGTATTGCTGCGGCTCGCCGAGCAGCACGGCCTCGACTATCGCACCTGCCTCAACTCCGAGCCTGTCTTCTCCACGTATCCGGGCGACGAGAACACGTACATCTACAGCGGTTCTCTCGGCAAAGTGCTGCCCGGCTTCTACTGCTACGGCAAGGAAACCCATGTGGGCGAGCCGTTCTCGGGATTGAATGCCAACGCGATGGTGTCGCAGCTCGCATGCGAGCTGGAGCTCAATACCGATTTTTGCGAGGTGGTGGAAGGCGAGGTAACCCCGCCGCCGACGAGCCTGCTGCAAAAGGACTTGAAGAAAGAGTACTCGGTGCAAATTCCCGACCGTGCCGTTGCCTTGTACAACATGTTCGTGATGGAGAAACCGATTGACGAGGTGACGAAGCAGCTCCGCCAGCTTGCCGAGCAGACCGCCGCCAAAATCGAGCGGGAGTACGCGGAGCGGGCCGCGGTTTTTGCCAGTCTCAGTCAGTCGCAGCCGATCTCGATGAACGTAAAGGTCCTGCAATACGAGGAGCTGCTTGCCTATCTGATCGGCAAAGTCGGCCGCGAAAAGGTGGAAAGCATCCAGGCGCAAGTGCTGGAAGGCCGCGGCGAGATGGACGACCGCGAAGTGACAATTCGCCTGATCGACGAGCTCGGTCTCTTGTGCAAAGAGCTGGCGCCGATGATCGTGCTGTTTTACGCTCCTCCGTACTATCCGCCGGTCAGCTCGCGAAACGATCCGCACATTCAGCGCGTGCTTGGAGAAGTCAGCGCCCGCGCCGCGGCAAACCACCGGCTGGAGCTGAAGCACCAGCACTATTTTCCGGGGCTCTCCGATCTGAGCTACACCGGACTTCCGGAAGCCGCCCAGGCCATTCAGCCATTGGTGGACAACATGCCGCTCTGGGAAAAAGGGTATTCGCTGCCAATCAGGGAGCTGGTCGCCTTGAACATGCCGGTGATGAATCTCGGCCCGTTCGGCAAGGATGCGCATAAATGGACAGAGCGGCTGGACGCGCACAGCGCGTTTGAGGTGCTGACAGATCTGCTACCGTTTGCGATCGAACAGCTATTGCAAAAGAGAAGCGATGGGAAGAGCAGCTGACAAAAACCGAAAGCAAAAGCCAATTAGGCTGAAAAAAGCAAATGCCAAGAACTATCAAGCAATCATACCAAATTGCTTTAGCAAAATATCACCAAGCCAAGAGGCAAACCTCCACAGTCACCTGGAAACGGCGGCCGGGAGTTTGCCTCTTTTTGCCTCTTCATGGATGCACCTCGTTATGCGCCAGAAGCCTGTTCAATTTCTCCCTTTTCATTGCAGAAGCTCTGGCTGGCCAGATCGCTTCAATATTATTGTCCGGTTGACAATATGCGAGGAGCCAATGGCATGTAAACAAGCGAGGGAGCAGCAGTCCCTTTGGGCCAAACGTAAACAAGCGAAGCCGGATACTTACTCACAAATTCCCGCGCGGCTTCCTCGACCGATTGCCTGTTTGCGTCAGCCAAACGCTCGCGGTTTTTGCGGGAAAAGTCGCCTTTAAACCCGATTGCCTTTCCGGATAAAGGATCGACATCTACAGAGTATGTGTCATCCAATAAGGGAAGCTCCCTGTAAATGCCGGTGAACGTAATCCGGATAAATGACGGTTCTTTCTCTACCTTGGCTACCTGGAGCTTGTTCGTTTCGGGATTAAGGTATGTTTGCAGAAAGGATGAGGCAATCGCGACGGCTTCCTCTGCGGTCGTTTTGGCGTCCCCGGCAGGGTGATGATTCACATACTCGACTTCAACGATTTGTCCGGATGATTCCTTTGTCACGACTGTGACTGCGCTGTTTTTCCCTACGGTCCAGCGATACTCTTTTACATGATTTCTATAATCGGTCACGCGCTGCTGATTGCCCCCAACGGCAATGCCGAAATCCGTTTCCAGTACGGCAGCAGCTTCTTCTTTCGTACCGGCTATCAGCGGCTTCCCTGCGGGTGCCACTTCGATCCGTTTTCCGAGCAGCCGGGAAGTTTCCTGTTCGTCTCCGATTGTCTGACCGTCCAGAGCATTTACATATCCCATCAGGCCGGGATCGTAAACCATGGCCGGAGCGCCCGCCGGCGGTTGCTCACCGGGTTGACCAGAGTAGAAGAGCTTCAGTTTGTCAGCGATGAGCTGCTCGGCTTTTTCCCTGGAAATGGCCTTGGCCGGATCGGGAAATGCCTGCTGGTCCGTCCATTTATGGTTGCTGCTCGACATCAGCTTTTGACCCTGATTGGAATCATCCAGGGTGATGACAAAGTAATCGTCAAGAAAAGGAACGCCATTCACCATTCGGGTGAAGACAAATTGCCGCTTTGCCTGATCGGATAATGCCTCTACGAGCCCATAATGACGACTCTCCTTGCCAATGATTTGATGCAAGTACACTGCTGCCGGATGATTGTCAGCCACTCCTGCGGTGTTGTCGGTACTTTCTGCGGTTCGACCTGGGGCTGTCGCCGAGGGGGCGTGTATGGACGGACTGCCCGGAGGAGCGACGGACGATCTTCGGCTTTGCGTCGGTTGCGTATTCGCTGTTTGCTCCAAGGCGACATCCGGCTTTTTTGTGTTTGTCTGCGGATGCTTCTGATCAGCCGTCTGTTGCTTGGGAGTCGCAACGGAAGTTTCCGGCTCCTGCCTGTCATCTACCGAGGAAAGAGGAGAAGAGGCCATAGGTATTTGTTCCGCCGAGGGGATAGCCAGTACAGCTCCCAATGCGGCCACGAACAGAAAGCTGGCTGCTTTCAAGGCGAAAACAACATACGCTTCACTGCCTTTTGTCTGATCCATCTGTCTGGCTTTCTTAGCCAACATGGTTAGCAGCCGCTCCCTGGCCTCTTTTTTGGGGGCCGGAACGCGGCGATTCAATTCCTTTAATTGCTGATGCAAGCTGTCGTCATTTTCCAAGTGCATTTACGACCCTCCCGCCGTGGCATTCCGGGCCGAGCTTCTTTTGAATGAGCTTGATGGCCCGGTGAAAATCGACCTTTACTTTCGCTTCGGAAATGCCTAGTATTTCAGCAGTTTCTTTCACGCTGCATCCCTTGATGGATCGGATGATAATGACCAGACGGTACTTGGTCGGAAGCGCGAGGATCGCCTCTCGCAGTTCCCGCTCCTGTTCCTTTTCGGCAAACTCTTCTTCCGGCAGTCCGGTTTTGGCAGGCAGCCCGTGAAACCAGCTGTCGACAAATATTTGCTGAAATCGTTTCCGGCGGTATTGATCGATCGCGACGTGCTTGGCGATGGAGAATATCCACGTTTTGAGCGTCACGCGCCCGTCATAGCGGGGGAGAGCCTGCAGCACGCGGGTGAACACCTCCTGCGTAATATCCTCCGCGTCGCTTCGATTCCCGACAAAGTGATATAAAAAATAGTAGATATCCTGGTAATAGGTCTCGCAAATTTCGCGGATGCGCTCTTCGAAGCTCCCAGACATCCCGTTCCCCCTTTCAGAGACGGGTGCTTGCCTCCCGGTAATGGAGAAGCAAGCACCGGCGCGGCTGCCCTTTTTTAACGCGAAACGATCTTGCCCGTCATCGCATCCACATACTCGGGCACGTCGGGATTGATCTGTGCCTTGTATACGAGAACGGGCTGATCCGCTTTCTTGGAATTCTTGACCGGGTAAAAATAGGTCAGCTGGAGCGGATGGTGCTTGAGGTATTCTTGCATGGCTTGTTCTGCGCTGATTGCGTTTTTGGGGTCGGGAAGAGCGACCTTGTCATCAACGGACGGGCCGACCAGACGGATCGGCTTGCCTGTTTCGCTGTTGATGGATACATGATACGATTTCTCCGCGAACGGTATCCCGTTCGTTGCGGGATAAACCTGGAAGTTGTAATGCCCCTGAGGCTCATTGTACATGCGAGTCTCCAGCACAACGGTTTTGGTGTCCGAATCAAGGAACGGCTGAACCAGCTGAACAGCTGCCTTTTTCGCGTCTTCCAGAGAGATTTTGCTGCTGGCTGGCGGCTGTACAGCATCTTCGTCCGTATCGAGCCCTGCGGAGGAGACTTGCCCGCTGGTTGGATCGACGGTTACGAGATAGCTCTCTTTGTCTTTCGTCCACCTGTATTCTTTATAGCTTTTTCCAAGCACAGAGGTGTTTTGCTCCGAAAAGGCAGCGCCGGTAAGGTCAAAGCCAAGGACCTTTTGCAAAATGGCCGCGGCTTCCTCCTTGCTTCGGGCGGTCAGTGGCTGCTTTGACGGAGCAACAGGTACGTCAAAAAAGAACTCTCCGGTGAAGCTCTTGAATTTGGCATGCTCTGTATCCACCCAGGAGCCTGTCTTGGCATCCATGTACCCAGAGCCGGCTACCTGATAGACCAGGGTGGGCGTTTTGTCAGGACCGACCAGACGGTAGAAGGGCTTCATCATTTTGGTCAGAGCTTGCTTGGCTTGTTCCGGAGACAGGGCCTCTGACGGGCTCGGAAACTTGGACGGATCAGACTTGCCGTTGAGTGAGGCTTCGTTCGAAAAGTCTACAACATTTCCCGCCGCATCCAAGTAGACAGACACTTTTTTCTGTTCGACGGGGAGACCGTTGATTACCCTGGTGAACATGGCTCCTTTCAGGCTCTTTGACGCGGTTTCGTTGTATTGCAATTCCTCCAGGGAGCATTCGACCAATCCCTTTTGATGAGCGGCAGTCAAGAATGCTTCCGCCTTTTTCTTTTGGTCTTCGAGTGAAAGCTTCTTGTCCTTGTCATCAACGTCGTTCTCCAGGGAGAAGCTTTCGATTTCTCCCGTTTTCTTCAGAAAGATGGTCATTTCCGGCAATTTTGCTTTTTCGGGCGTGCGGGTAATCACCACCGTGCTGCTGTCCTCCGTCAATTTCACTGTTTGAACGGGGAGTTCTTTCATGTAAGGCAACAGCGAAGACAATTGATCCAGGCTTTTTTTGATGACGTCATTCAGAGCGGCATCGGAAGTAGTTTGACTGCTGGCAAAGACCGCTGCCGTCCCGTCAGCCCAAAGAGGCGCTGCGGTTAAAAGGCTTGCGGCCGCGATGGTCATCATGGCTTGATTCAGCTTTCTCATGCTTCTAACCTCCCAGTTTTCTTTCTCACCTGCGTTATTCGCATGAAACAGCAAAAGGTTACAAAATTTTTCCGAATTTGTTTGTTTTTAATCCAGTTTTGTTGTTGGGGAAGAGTGGCGTTCCATGAGCTGCTTCAGCTTCCCCTCCGTAGAGGAATCCGGAGCCGGGGTGTAGATGCTGCAGCGCAGATCGGCATCCCCCTGCACCTGCAGAGACGTCAGATGAAACAGCATTTTGCCTGCCCGGGCATGCCGAAATTCGATCAAAACCTCCGGAGCGGAGCTGACCCTGCTCTGCTCCCACAGCTGATGAAAGTCGGGATGCGTCTGTTTCATCTCGTCCAGAAATTGCTCGTACCATTCGTCCTCTACGTACTGGCCGTAATACGCGCGGAAAATGGATAAAAAGCCGCTGACAAAGTGCTCCCAGTTCACCGCCAAGCGGCGGAGCTCTCTTCGGGCAAACAGCAGGCTGATGAGGTTCCGCTCCTCCGCGGGAATTTGTTCAAAGTCGAGAAAGACGTGGGAGGCGGCCTGATTCCAGCCGACGATCTGGCAGCGCCTGTCCGAGATGATCGTCGGGCAATAGCGCAGCTCTTGCAAAATCCGTTGCAAGGGCGGACTGATCCTGGGCTGCTCTTCCTGGGATAGACTGAGGCTTGTTCCGCCCTCAAATGCGAGGGCGTACAGGTATTTGCGTTCATCGACGGTCAATTGCAGGGCGTTTGCGATCGCATCGAGCACGGATGCGGAGACGCGGATGTCGCGTCCCTGTTCCAGCCATGTATACCAGGTGAGGCTGACCCCCGCCAGCTGTGCGACTTCTTCTCTGCGCAGGCCAGGCGTTCTTCTGCGCCTTCCGGCGGTCAAGCCGACCGACTCCGGCTGCACCTTGGCCCGCTGTGCTTTTAAAAAAGCGGATAATGCTTGCAGTCTTGTCTGGTGGTTCATCATGATCCCTGCCTTGTGTTTATCGGTAAGGTGGTAGTTATTATACTAGTATAAACCACAACTTGTAATAGGATAACAGGTGTGACAAGATTACTTTCAGAAAGCGATTTTCAGGGAGGAATCAGACGATGGAACGAGTTGTGATCACAGGCATGGGCGTCATCTCGCCGCTCGGCAATGACGTCCAGTCTTTTTGGAGCAAACTGATCCGGGGAGAATCGGGGATCACGCGGATCGATACGTTTGATACGGATGGACATAAAGCAAAAATAGCGGGCCTGGTCAAAGACTTTGACCCAGAAGCTCGCTTCGGACGCAGGGAAGCGCGGCGGATGGACCGGTTTTGCCAGTTTGCCCTGGCAGCGGCCGAGCAGGCCTTTGCGGATGCCGAGCTTGATCTGGAAAAGCTGGATCGGGAGCGGCTGGGCGTATACGCAGGCTCTGGCATCGGGGGGATCCAGACGCTGCTGGAGCAAGAAGCGCTGCTCAAAGAGCGGGGACCGGGACGGGTCAGTCCGACGCTGGTGCCGATGATGATTGCCAATATGGCCGCATCGATGATCAGCATCCGGTTTGGCGCTCACGGCCCGACGATGGCCCCGGTGACGGCGTGCTCCATCGGCAACACGGCGATCGGCGAGGCCTTCCGGCTGATCCGGGCCGGGGGGAGCGATGTCGTCCTGGCCGGGGGGACAGAAGCGGCGGTTACCGGTATTTCGCTCGCCAGCTTTGGGAACGCTACAGCGATTTCCACGCGCAATGACGAGCCTGCAAAAGCGAGCCGGCCGTTCGATCTGGAGCGTGACGGCTTTGTGATGGCCGAGGGAGCGGGCATATTGGTGCTGGAGTCGCTCACGCACGCGCTCAAGCGAAATGCGCGTATTTACGCAGAGGTGATCGGCTACGGAGCCAGCTCGGACGCCTATCACATGGTGGCGACGCATCCGGAAGGCATCGGCGCGTATCTGGCCATGAAGGCGGCGCTCAAGGAAGCGCAGGTAGAGCCGGAAGAGGTCGATCTGATCAGCGCCCACGCGACGAGCACGGAGATCGGGGACAAGACGGAGACAGCGGCGATCAAAAGACTGTTCGGGAAGGCCGCCTATAAAATCCCGGTAACGGCCAACAAATCGATGATCGGTCATATGCTTGGTGCGGCAGGCGGAGTGGAAGCGATCGCCCTGGTCAAGAGCCTTGGCGAGGGCATCATTCCGCCGACGATCAATCTGGAGAAGCCCGATCCCGAATGCGACCTCGACTACGTGCCCAATCAGGCGAGAAAAGCTGACCTTTCGATCGGCATTTCCAACTCCTTTGGCTTCGGCGGCCACAATGCGGTGATTGCGCTGAAAAACTTTGCCGGATAAATACATGTTTTTCCTCCAAAACGCGCATCGTAAAAAGGAGAAAAGCTGGAGGCAAAAGGAGGGATGTGCGTCCGTGGAAAAACAGCGGTACTACATCACGCTGCAGTCCGGCACGACAGTGGCCGAGATTCGGGATGTGAAAGGGGAATCCACCTACGATTTTGAGATCGAGGCAACCCCGATAGAGGCAGGAATGATGCGCGATTTGTTCGATCACTGCGCACATGGCGACTACATGATGTGGATACGTGATGGACACGTCTTGTGGACAGACATGCCAGACGAGGACAATGACGAGTACGACGACAACCTGCGGGAAATTTATCGCATGATCTATCGTCTCGGGACGCCGAAGACAAAGCAGGATCTCGAACAGATGGGTCTCGTGAAGGCGCTTGGTCTGGATAAGGACGAGATGCCGCAAGAGCTGAAAAATCCGGGGGCAGGCCAGGTCGAAGACCCGTCCCAAGGGCCGTGGGAAGGCATTTTGGAACGTTAGGACATAACCTTGCAGACAGCATGAAAAAGGAGTGAGCCTCGATGAAAGGTTGGAAAAGCAAGCTTTTGGCTACAGCACTTGCGATCGGGATGGCGCTGCCGACTGCGGCGCTTGCGCTGGAAAGCCGTCCGGACGGAATGGCTGGCCAGTCCAGACAGCAGCAGGAGCACGGAGACCACGGCGGCGGGCACGGCGAGCATCATAAAATGAAGCGCCTGCATTCCCACATGGGAGTTCACCGCCAGATGTACATGACGCTGCTGGCGGAGAAGTACACCCCGGAGAGCGCCAAAGAGTGGAAGGCCGCCCTGTCCGAACGAGAGCGGCTAAAGGAGGCCTACAGGGCGCAAAAAGCGGAACAGCAGACGGAGGCAGGGGAGCATCAGGAACAGAAAGAAGCGATGCACTTGCTAAAAGAGAAGTACAGAGACACTCATAAGGAATTTCACGCGGCGATCGAATCGGGGAATGCCGCAAAGATCAAGAGCGTCCTGCCCAAGCTTTTGGCTGAAGTAAAAGAGGGAAATGAGATTTTGGCGAAAAAACTGGAAAAAAAGAAAAACTAGCAGAGCGCAGGCTGACTTCGTACAATAAAATAGCGTATGGCAACAAAGGACGTGTCCGGTACGCGTCCTTGTTTTATTTTGAAAGAATACCCTTGGAGAAAGCGGACGATTCAGTCAAGAGAAGCTTTTCTTGCAAGGCAGATATGATACATAGTCGGGCGAGGGGAGAGGAACATGAGCTACTTGATTTACTTGGTCGAGGATGAGGAGAATCTAAATCAGGTGCTTGCCTCCTATCTGGAAAAGGAAGGGTGGCTGGTGCGCAGATTTTCCGACGGGAATGCAGCCAGGGCTGCGATCATGGAGGCACCGCACCTCTGGATATTGGATATTATGCTTCCTCACGTGGACGGGTACCAGCTGATACGCGAGATTAAATCCCGCCAGCCGGATACCCCTGTGATCTTTATTTCGGCTCGCGATGCGGAGTTGGATCGGGTCATCGGTCTGGAAATGGGCAGCGATGATTACCTGCCCAAGCCCTTTTTGCCGAGGGAGCTGGTGATACGGGTCCAAAAACTGCTGCAGCGGGTCTATGCGGCGGCGAGTCAAACAGCGGCGAACCAGACGGCAGCCGCTCTCGCGCGGCCTGTTCGGTTGCTTCCGCCTTATGAAATCGACGAAAGCTCGCGAGTTGTCCGCATCGACGGCAGCAAGATTGAGCTGACTACCAAGGAGTTTGAGCTGCTGCTGCTGTTGACGGACCATCCGGGACAAGCTCTGTCGCGTGAACAGATTCTTCTGCGGATCTGGGGAGAAGCGTATGACGGCAGTGACCGCGCAGTCGACGATCTGATGCGCCGCCTGCGCAAAAAGCTGCCTGAGCTGCGGGTGGAGAGCATATACGGATATGGATACAGGCTGGTGGAGAGATGAAAAACTATCCGTTGGCGGTTCAAATCTGGCTTATTTTTGCCAGTATCACCATGGGCGTGACTTTGCTGCTCGCTCTCCTGTTTCCGTGGGCGCTGCGCGGTTTCTTTACCAAAGAAGTCTACTCGCAGATCGAAGCCTCGCAGGAGGTCTTTCTCGCCTACGCGACTTCCGCAGTGGATGGCTGGGAGGATAAAGGTTTGCTGAGGCGGGAGCTGGAACGGCAAAATGTTCGGGCTGTGACGCATGCCATTTTTCGCGAAAACGGAAAGGTGATTGGCGGAAAAGCGCTGCCTGAATCGTTCGTGAATATGGTGAACAAGGATATCGGCGAACAGCTTTCCGATGTCCGGCAATACGTTCGGCAAGTAGAGGATGAGTCGATTTATTACGTCATACGGCGGGAGATACTGGCAGGAAAGACAGTTTATCTGGTCTCGTACGTATGGGACACGTATTTGAACGGACTCGTGAGTACCCTGTTATGGAGGCTGATCCTGATCATGGGGGCAGTACTGCTCTTAAGCTGGCTTCCGTGCTTGTGGCTGGCCCGTTACTTGACCAGGCCGCTGGTGGAGATGGAGCAACGGGTGAAGCGGATTGCCGACCGGGATTGGAGCGAGCCGTTCGTCCTGGAGCGTGCCGACGAGATCGGGCGTTTGGCTGCTTCCATCGAACGGATGCGGGAACGGCTCGTTTCGCAGAACGAGAAGCAGCAATCCTTTTTGCAGCAGGTTTCGCACGAGTTGAAAACACCGGTCATGGTCATCCGCAGCTATGCTCAGTCCATCCTGGACGGCATTTTTCCCAAGGGAGATATCCCCGGGAGCGTACGGGTGATCGATGATGAGGCCAAGCGGCTGGAGGAGCGGATTCGCGGGCTGCTGTACATCACGAAGCTGGATTTTCTGGAGCAGCAGTCTCACTATCAGCCCTTTCGCCTGGATGAACTTGTCGAAGAGGTTTGGGACCGGCTCAAGTGGAAGCGGCCGGATGTCGACTGGAGCTGCTCGACGGAAGCCGTGACCCTGTCGGGGGACCCGGAGCAGTGGAAGGTCGTCGTGGAAAACCTCCTTGACAACCAAATGAGATACGCCCGGGGGAAAATTACACTCGTTTTGGAAAAACAAGCCGGGTATGCCGAGCTTCGGATGGGCAACGACGGACCGCCGATCCCCGAGACGATCAAGGAACAGCTGTTTGACCGCTTCAGCAAAGGCGAAAAGGGAGAATTTGGCCTGGGACTAGCCATTGTGAAGAGAATCGTCCAGCTCCATCAGGCACAAATTCAGGTAGAGAGCAGAGCAGGTGAAGTTGCCTTTGTCATATCGGTTCCCGTTTTCGAGCAGTAGCGGACAGATTGCTGTCCTGAATGCTGCCATTGTCGCTACTGGCCTGCAAACAGATACAAGGTATTTTCGTCCCATTCTTCTACAGCCAGGATGTGCTCACGGGAACAGATGGGGCACCAGCCGAGATGCAGGCATCGATGGTACAGGGCATCGGGCACGCCATTGCTCAGCTTTGAATCCTCGATCTCTCTGTACGGGCTGTAGTCGCCGTAATAGTCGTAAAGCCTGCCGCTGTCATCCAGAGGATGGGAACATAGCGGGCATTCCTCCCGAAGATCGAGGAGGCCGTTGCATACGGGGCAAAGATGATCCATCAGGTGCACGGCTCCTTTACTATGTCTGATTCTCTCCCTACTGTGCGCAGGCGGAGCGCGGTCTATGCAAAAATACGTATACTCTGCTGCTCGCGGGCAGACCCGGAACGGTTCATCGGGGAACCAGGGAGGACCCCCGCCGATTATGCACCTGCTGACGGCACGATCTACAAAGGAAACATTCCGTGGCGGACAGCACAAAAAGCTCTGCGGCCGTTGACCTGGCCGGCAGAGCTTTTGAATGTATGCGGATCATGTCTGCGTGTAACCGTGTGAAATGGACTACGCTTTGAAATTGTCCATGCTGGAAGAATGGCCAGGCTGCAGCTTCGCATCCGGGTTAATGTAGCCCACCGCGTTGTTCACCGCTGTCGGCGCTTCGCCAAATCCGACGGCGATCAGCTTTACTTTGCCTGGATAGGTGGAGACATCGCCTGCGGCGTAGATGCCGGGGACGCTGGTCTCCATTCTGGAGTTCACGACGATGGCGCCTTTGTCCAGCTCCAGCCCCCAGTTTTTGATCGGGCCAAGCGATGAGATAAAGCCAAAGTTGACGATGACGGCGTCTACTTCCAGTTCCTTTGCTTCTTTGTTCGTGCTGTTTACCAGCGTGAGGCGCTCGATTTTTTCGTCCCCGTGGATGGCTGAAATTTCGTAAGGTGTGGTCACTTTTACTTTGGAAGACATGAGGAGTTCGACGCTGTGCTCATGGGCGCGGAATTTATCGCGGCGATGGATGAGCGTGACTTCTTTGGCGATCGGCTCCAGCATCAACGCCCAGTCGACGGCGGAATCTCCGCCGCCGATGACGGCGACACGCTGTCCTTTGAAGGAGTTCAGGTCGGTAACGAAGTAATGCAGATTGGACTTTTCGTATTTGACGGCGTCTGGATGCTCTAACTTTCGAGGTTCAAATGCGCCTACTCCGGCGGTAATAATGACGGCACGGGAATAGTGTATTCCTTTGTCCGTCGTAAGCTCGAAGATGTTGTCTGCTTTCTTTTCGACATTTTCCACCTTTTCTTCGAGGCAGATCGTCGGATTGAATCGGGACAATTGTTCTTTCAAATTGTTAATCAAATCTTGCGCCAGCACTTTCGGAAACCCGGCCACATCGTATATGTATTTCTCCGGGTAAAGGGCGGAAAGCTGTCCGCCCAGTTGGGGCATACTCTCGATAATTTTTACGCTTACCTGACGCATTCCGCCGTAAAATGCGGTGAACAGGCCAGCAGGGCCTCCACCGATAATCGTAATGTCGTATACCTGCTCGTCCTTTTGCAGAAGATTCAACCTAAGCACCTCCGAAATATTCTGAAAGCATCCTTTCCTATTATACCCATTCTTGAAAATGAAAAAAAGCAAAGAAAAGAACAGTCGTAGGCAAATATGACTTGCAAAACTTGTCGATTCCTTTTAATATGAACTTGTGTATTGTAAAGAAATTGACACATTTTTTTATCCCAGTGTTTGTGCCATTTTTCACAGATTGCCGCATAGGATGAGACATGGCAATAATTCCGTTTATTCATTGGCGATCAAAAAGGGAACCTTAAGCGTATCCAATCACGTGAAATTTCGCACAAACTTCCAGGGATTACTATCATTGATGAATGGAAGGGATATCCATGAGTACACCCAAAATCCTCATCCTCGGCGCCGGGTACGGGGGTCTGATGACCACGCTGCACCTGCAAAAAAAGCTTAACTACAACGAAGCGGAAATCACGCTGGTCAACAAGCACAACTACCATTACATCACGACCTGGCTGCATGAGCCGGCTGCCGGAACAGCGCCTGCAGATCATGCCCGGGTACCGCTCGATCAAATTATTGACATGAACAAGATCAATTTTGTGAAGGATACCGTGCAATCGATTCAGCCGGAAGAGCGTACGGTTACACTGGATAGTGGAAACGTTCTGAGCTACGACTACCTCGTCATCGGTCTCGGCAGCGATCCGGAAACCTTCGGCATCGAGGGACTGAAAGAGTACGCGTTCAGCATCCGCAGCATCAACGCTGTTCGTCAAATCCGCGAGCATATCGAGTACATGTTTGCGAAATATAAAAATGAACCGCACCGTACGGATTACCTGACTTTCGTCGTCGGCGGGGCCGGATTTACGGGCATTGAGTTCAGCGGCGAGCTGGCTGACCGGATTCCGGAGCTGTGCCGGGAATTTGACGTCGATCCTAGTTTGGTAAAAATTTACAATATTGAAGCGGCTCCTACCGCACTGCCAGGCTTCGATCCTGAGCTGGTCAGCTACGCGGTGGACATTTTGCAGAAAAAAGGCGTAGAGTTCATGATCGGAACTGCGATCAAGCAGTGCACGCCTGAAGGCGTAGTGCTCGCCAATGGCGAAGAAATCAAATCAGCTACCGTTGTTTGGGCAGCTGGCGTCCGCGGCAACAGCGTCGTGGAAAAATCCGGATTCGAGGTCATGCGCGGCCGCGTCAAGGTCGACGAGTACTTGCGCGCTCCGGGGTACGAAAACGTGTTTATCGTCGGTGACTGCGCGCTAATCTTCAACGACGAAGGACGTCCGTATCCGCCGACCGCCCAAATCGCCGTACAGGAAGGAGAAGCGCTGGGCGACAACCTGGCCGCTCTCGTGCGCGGCGAAGTCATGATGCCGTTCAAGCCGGCTCTCCAAGGCTCGCTTGCATCGCTTGGAAAAGGCGAAGGAATCGGGATGGTCGGCACCAAAAAACTGTTCGGCACCTCGGCCGCACTGATGAAAAAAGCGAGCGACCTGCGCTACCTGTACAAAATCGGCGGCGTTGGACTCGCCCTGAAAAAAGTGCGTCTGTAGAAGGAGCGACTTATGCGCCACGCCAGTATCCAGGTCAGAGGATTGATGACGCGCGAAGAGATGGAGCGCTACAACGGGTTGATGGATGTCGGCTCCTTTCTGGAAGAACAGGGACGCCACGATCTGGCCCATCACATTCAGCGCGAAGTGGACATTCTCATCCTGCCGGCCATTGATCGGCTAAAGGAAAAAGGCCGCGAACGCGATCGGGAAAACCTGCGTTACATGATTGACAACGGCCTATTGGATGAGGACGATGATTAAACAGCAGGGTTGATTCGGAAAAGCCTTCGGCTGCATGATAAGCCGGGGGCTTTTTTGACATTATAGAATTTATAAATTTTGGGGTGGAAGCAGGTCTTCCGCCTTGTTTCTGTTTTACAGGTTAGGATATGGAGACGAATATCTTGAAACGAATCTTCTTTGATGAGCGAAGGCACTGGGAACGGTTTGTGGAAAAACATGGTGGAAAGCTGCGTGACCTGCGGCTCGTTCCGTACCTCCGCAATTCAGCTGCGAAGAATGCGGAGGAGGCATGTACCCGGAATATTACAAGGGAATTCATGGTTACGAATACAGGATAAGCGATGTAAGAAAGTAAGCCGGGTGTGATATCTCATACCTAGCCCATCTACACGTATGAACCCAGTTGCACGAACTTAAAGGACGCCGTTAGGCGTTTTTCTTATGAGGAAATTCTTTTCAAATTTTAATTGAAAAAGATTCTCACTCGGGATATAATGAGAACCGTTGTCATATTATGGATAACGATTCTCATTATCATTTATAAGGGAGGAAGCTCATAGAATGATACATAGAAGGGGAAAGGCGGCCATTATCGTTTTGCTTCTGATATTGGTCGTGGCGGCTTGCGGCAAAGCGGGATCGGATCAAGCGGGGAGCGCGGCGCCGAATCAAACGGCTGCGGAGGAGAACAAAGGTGCAACCGGAGTCGCCGCCCAGACAGAGAACGGCGCTGAGGGCAATAACGGCGAAGCCGGCAGCGAGCAAGCGGCGAGTGAAGAGGATGACGCGATGGCGGAGCTGCTGAAACAGTTCGGCGAGCGGACGCCCGCCCGTATCGTGACGTTATCTGTCTCGATTACGGAAATATTGCATTCGTTGGGCGTCGAACCGGTCGGCGTGCCGACGACAAACAGCAAGCTGCCGGAGTCGCTGGCAAAGATCCCGCGCATCGGTTCGTCCCACCAGCCGGATCTTGAGCAGATTGCGAAGCTGCAGCCGGATGTCGTCCTGGGACCGGCATCCATTAAGGACAGCATGGAGAAGAAGCTCGGACCGGCTTCGCTGCCAAGCGCTTATTTGCCAGTCGATTCCTTGGAACAGCTGAAGCTGTCGACGAAGACGCTTGGCCGCTTGCTCGGCCGTGAAGACCAGGCCAACGCTTTCCTGCAAGAGGTCGAGCGGCAGGAACGCGAAGCGATCGAACAGGTGACAGGCAAGCCGGCGCCTAAGGTCATGTTCCTCTTCGGCTCGGCGGAAGCGCTGATGCTGATGAACGACAACACGTTTGCCGGAAGCCTGGCGCGCAATCTGGGGGCGGTCAATGTCGTGTCTGAAGAGCTGAAGCTCACAGAGGCCTATGTCCCATTCAATATGGAGAGCATCGTCGCGGCGAATCCGGATGTCATTCTGCTCGTCGCGCACGGTGACCCGGATGCCGTCGCCAAAAAGTTCGAGGAGGACGTGAAGAAGAACGGCGCCTGGGAGAAACTGAACGCCTTCCAGAACGGGAAGATGGCTTCCATTGACTTCGAACTCTTCGGCATCGCTTCGATTGTCAAGGCGCCGGACGCCTACAAGGAAATGGCGCGCATCCTATATGAATAAGATGGAGGTTCCGGGACCGTGACGGAGAACAAACAGATGCGCAAGACAGCCCTGGTGGGAGGTGCGGCCGTATTGCTTGGAGCAGCGGTCCTGCTCTCCATCGGCATTGGCAGTGTCGCCTTGTCTCCGCTTGACACGCTCCTGACCGTGTTCGGTCGAGGGGATGCCGCCGCGGATACGATTCTGTGGGACATCCGGATACCGCGCGTCCTCCTCGCTCTCCTGATTGGAGCCAATCTGGCCGTATCCGGCGCGCTGCTGCAAGCCGTCATGCTGAACCCGCTGGCTGACCCGGGCTTGACGGGAGTGTCCAGCGGCGCTGCCGTCGCCGTGCTGTTCATCATGCTGGTCGCTACCGGGTACGCTTCCATGATACCGCTGGCCGCGATTGCGGGCGGCGGGATTGCCGCCGTCATGGTCTATGCCTTGGCGTGGAAGAAGCTGCAAGGGGGATTTACGCCGGTCCGCATTATTTTGTCGGGGGTTGCCGTCAATGCAGTATTCGGGGGCATCATCGGATTGCTGTCGATTTTGCACAGCGATAAGCTTCCCTCCGCCTTGCAATGGCTGAACGGCAGCCTGTCCGGAACGGGGATGAGGGATGTCGCCGTCATCCTCCCGTATTCGCTTGCCGGTTGGCTGGCCGCGCTGCTTTGCATCCGGCAGGCGAATATTTTGCGGCTGGGCGAGCAGACCGCCCATAATCTGGGGCAAAATCTGAACCGCATCCGGTTCGTGCTGTCCTTCATCGCGGTCTATCTGGCCGCCATTTCGGTCTCGACCGTCGGTCTGGTCGGCTTCGTCGGACTTGTCGTGCCCCATATCGCCCGGATGATGATCGGCTCCGACTACCGCTATCGCCTGCCGATGAGCCTCGTGCTCGGCGCGCTCGTTCTGCTCGTAGCCGATACGATCGGGCGAACGGCATTCGCTCCGCTGGAGATTCCCGCGGGGATCATCATGGCGACGGTGGGCGGGCCGTACTTCCTGTATTTGATGCGGAAAGGAGGAGCTTGACTCATGCTGAAGGTGCAGTCGCTGAACATCCGGTATGCGGATAAAACCGTAGTTCATAACTTTTCCCTCGATGTGAAGGAAGGGGAAGTCGTCTCGATTATCGGTCCGAACGGCTCGGGCAAATCAACGATACTGAAAGCGATGACCCGTCTCATTCCATGCGAGAGCGGCCGGGTATGCATTGCCGATCGGGAGCTGCGTTCGCTCAGCACGAAGCAAGTGTCCCGTCTTCTGTGCATGCTCTGCCAGTCGAACGCCAGTCCGGCGGACATGACGGTAGGGGAACTGGTCAGCTACGGCCGCATGCCGCATAAGAAATGGTATGAGCGCCTCGACGCCGAGGATGAAGAGGTGATTCAATGGGCCTTGGAGCAGACGGGCATGCAGGGATACAAGGATCGGCTCGTCGCCTCCTTGTCCGGTGGAGAAGCCCAACGGGCCTGGCTGGCAATGGCGTTGGCCCAGCGTCCGAAGGTGCTGCTGCTCGATGAGCCAACCACGTATTTGGACATCGCGCATCAATTGGAGGTGCTGGAACTCGTCCGCACGCTGAATCGCGAACTGGGGCTTACGGTCGTCATGGTGCTTCACGATCTGAACCATGCGAGCGCGTACAGCGATCGGGTTTGTGTAATCAAGGACGGGAGTCTGCGCCTGTACGGCACGCCGCAGGATGTGTTTACGATGGAGCTTATCCGCAGCGTGTACGGCGTGGAGACCGAGATTCAATACGGGCCGGACAGCGATTGTCCGCGGATTCATGTATTGCAAAAATGGAACAGAAAAGCGGGGGATGTTCATGAAGCCATTGGATAACGAAACGGTTAAGCTTCAATATATGAAATTGGCGGATCGCGTGAAGACATTGATGCTGGCCACGATCGACGAGAACGGCCGGCCCTTTGTCTCCTATGCACCATTCGTGAAGAAGGACGGGAAGCTGTATATCTATATTAGCCGCATTGCCAATCATTATCGCCATGTGGAGGCCAATCCGGACGTCGATGTCATGTTGATTGAAGATGAATCCAACTCGGCGAACCTGTTTGCCCGCGAGCGCGCCCGCTTCGTTTGCCATGCTGTAAATATCGGCAATGAAGGCCATGAGGAACTGTTCGAACAGTTCGAAGCCTCGTTCGGCGCTCCCATGATCCGGATGCTGCGCGGACTCGATTTCTCGCTGTTCGAGCTTACGCCGCTGGAGGGCCGGTATGTCGCGGGGTTCGGCCAGGCGTATGATATCGATCTGAACGCCGACCGGTTCGAGCATGTCGCGCGGGACGGGCATTCGCAAGTCGCCAAGCAAGCCGCCACATGACCGTACAATGGGGAAGGAGCCAAAAACAATGACCTATTCATCCGTAGCCGTGATATGGAAGACGCTTCATGAACGCTTCTACAATATGGCCAGCAGCTTGCCGGAGGAAGCTCTGGGCTTGCGCATCGGGACCGCCTCGATCGGCTATATGCTCCGCCATAATGCGGAAGTCGAGTATATGTTCGCGGAATGGTTCTTCCGGCGCGGGCTGCCTCCGGGGCTGGAGATCCTGACGAGCCGCGGGCCTGCGGCAGGACGGGACCGGGCCGAATTCATGGACCGGGAAGGACTGCTGGCCCTGTTGCGCGCCTCGAACGAACATGTGACGGAAGCGATGCGCGAGCTGCCCGAGGAGGCTTGGCAGGCGGCGGTGGATTCGCCGATGGGAGCCTCGACGCCGCTGGAGGCGGTCAGCCGGCTGCTCTATCATACCGGCCTGCATGCGGGCCAGATTTCTCTTATCCACAAGCATGCCCAACCGGCCGGGCAAGCCACGTGACTGCGCCGGAGACAAGAATCAACCTTCGGAATCAACCGAACGGTTGATTCTTTTTTTGTATGAAACGAGCGTTTGAGAAAACTTCGCCTTTCTGATTGATACGAAACAGAGCTCGAAGCGGTGTTCAACTCAGACGGTATCCCAAAGACTGGCACCTTCAAACGGGTTTCGCTATACTGGCGAAAGAAAGGGGGAGACCGTGTGCGCAAGACGAATGTATGGCTCGGTGCCTGCGGGATTGTCATCCGCGGTGAAGAAGCGTTGGTCGTGAAAAAAACATACGGAGGTCTCAAGGGGCAGTGGTCCTTTCCGGCCGGATTTGTGGAGCCGGGAGAGACGGTGGATGAAGCTGCCGTAAGAGAGGTGCTGGAGGAGACCGGCATTCGAGCGAAAATCCGACATCTGGCAGCGGTCCGCTCCGGGGTCATCCGCGACACGATCAGCGACAATATGGTTGTCTTCTGGATGGACTACGTCGGCGGGGAGCCGCGCCCGCAGGAAGGGGAAATCGAAGTGGCAGCCTTTGTTCCGATCCGTCAGCTGCTGGAAGACCCGCTTTCCTCGACCTATCTGAAAATCATTCTGCCCAAGTATCGGGAGCGGAAACAGGGCCTGTCCGGAGACGAGTACCCGATCGACCCTGTCTTTCAATACACCCGCTACAAAATCTTTTCGCAATCGTGAGCATAAGCCAGATAATATCGATTGTTGCCGCTTACATAGCGGTTTTTTTCTGTTTTTCCTCGCTTTTTTCAGTTGAAGGATCGCTGTTGTTTCTGATATAGTTAGACACATCCAAAAAATCAGAATAATAGGTGAATTTAAAAAAATGTCGGTTTTGCAACCCGGCGACATGGGAAAGGAGCGATCATCATGAGAAAAGAACAGGAACAATGCCCATACTGCAATGGACAAGGCTATTTTCAATTGCTGCTGGGTGGGACAGAAAACTGTCCGGGATGCGAGGGCTCGGGTGCCCGGTCGGAGGAAATGTCCGCAGCAGCCGGCAATCGATAAGGAAGGTCTTTGACAAGCCGATGAACGTCGGCTTTTTTTGCGCGGAAGTAAATCCATTGTGTACGGCCTTATTTGGCAGAAGGGAGAAAAGCGCATTCTCCTAAGCAGAAGGCCTTTTCACTGCCTCCCGCCCGCAGCAAGGCATGTGCCAGCAACTGGGCGAAAGCCGTCTATGCCAATTGACCTTGCGCCATGATTTCGATAGACTAAAAGCGAAAACGGGTGTTGGCTGTCGCCGCCCCTATCTGTCGGAATAGAGCAGGAGGTCTAAACGCTCATGAGCTTGCTGCAATTTGTTGTGTCCGTTGTCTTGTTCGCTGTGCTGGGATTCGGGATCGGCTTTATTATAAACATGATCTTGCGTACCACCTGGATGCCCGTCATCCTCGTATTCGGTGTCGTCGTGGGCGCGCTGATCTACAAAAACATCGTTCCCGGTCTGTGGGACTCCATCATTCTCGGTGTCGGCCTCGTCGGAGCCGTTGCCAGCGGCTGGACGATTCAGACATTGCGGAAAAAAGGATATCGGATGTTTTGATCGGTGAAAGCGGACCTGGTTCAGGTTCGTTTTTTCTTTGTTTGAAAAGCGCTTGGAAAGGGGCTGCGGGGGAGAAGCATATTTCCAGTCTGCGCTCCAGTCTTCGTCCCGCAGGGAAGCATAGGCTGTCCGCTCCACAACGATTCGCGGGGGAGCGTAAAAGCAGCGGCCGCTTCGAAGCGGAATCAAGTTACGCTCCTGGTTCCCGCGAATCGTTGTTCCGCTGGGGGGACTGCGCTAGTCGCTTCGACTGGAAATATGCTTCTCGGATGGAGCGGTTGCTTCAAGAAAGATCAGGAAGAAGGATGTTTAAAACACCGAAAATTGGGAAAGGGGAATTGCGGAACGATTATAAGGGGAAATAAGTTAGTTGATAGGAATGAGAAGTTCATAAAAGGAAATGCATAAAGTGCTGTTAAAGTTCAGTGAAGTAGGCTCTAACAAGTGAGAAATTGAGATATAGCATATAGCGGAAAGCAAAGAGAAGCCTGAGGGCGATGTGACAAACGTGTTAACATAGATATGACGGTATTTACTATTTACGAATTTTATGTTAATTTTCCAATATAAGTAAAAGGAGGAATACACTGTGAAAAAGTTGAGAAAATCACTAATTGCCACAGCTCTATTAGCAACCTTAGTAACAACATTATCAATTCCAGCAACATCAACAATAGCAGCACAAAAACACAATCCAGAGGCGCTGCAATATATTATGTCTGAAGAGGCCATCAAAGAAAGTGAAAGGTTTAGAGAGGAAATGGGGTTATCTTCGAGTTCAAAAACTGTAAAGTCTTTATCTAAGAGTCCCCAAAATTTTTCTGAAAAATATGGAGCATTTCTTACAAAAGAAGAAGAGGATGAACTTGATGCAAGACTGGCAGAACAAAAAAAGCGCATTCCGAAAATAAAAGATTTTATTGAAGAAAACCTGCAAGAAGAATTCGCTGGCATTTATATTGATCAAAAGTCAGGTGGAGTTGTGAATATCGGCTTTAAAAATGGTTCTGAAGAAAAGGTTGAAAGATATATAAAAGATTTGGAAAAGCTCTATTCGAAAGATTTGATTAATATTTACTATACAGATTACACCGAAGAAGAACTCAATGAGATTGCAGATTCTATTTCAGAAAGCAGAGAGACTTTAGAAAAAGAAGGAATGGATATTACATCTGTGAGTGTTAATATTCCAGATAAAAAGATTGATATTGGTGTAAAACGGAAAAAAACTGATGGCAGGAAAATTCTACTAAAACAAAAAAGTGTTAGAAGTTTAAATTTGTTGGATGCTGATGACAGTATCTTTAATATATTTGAAGAAGATGTGCGGGATGTTCAAGCAGACCCTTCAGATTATTTTCGGCCAATTCAAGCAGGATTGCAAATTATAAATATGGAGTCTGGAGGTACCTGCACTTCTGCATTTTCTGCAAGAATCGGAAGAGAGTTTTACGTGCTTACTGCAGGACACTGTGTGGATGATGAACGTGACAGATTTCAGCAAGGTAGATCAAGATTTGGCAGAGTCGCGGATTTTAATTTTGGTGGAAGTGTTGATGCAGCTCTTATTGAACTAGACGAAGGATCTGACGACGCAACTTATTATGTTTTTGGGAATGGTAAATCAAAACTATACGCAATTGATGAGGTTCAGAGAACAAGAGATGAAACAGTTGGAGATGCGGTATGTGTTTCAGGGAGTAAAACTGGAAGGGTTAAATGTGGAACATTAGAAAAGACGAATTGGAATGGTTATATAGAAAAAAAGAGTAAAAATCAAAAGGTGTACATGACAGGTATGAGATTAGCATCTTTTTCAAGTATACCAGGAGATAGTGGCGCTCCAATCTTTCTCGGAGGTACAGCAATTGGGGTTAATTGTGCAGCTGGTGGTGTTTACACTCATATAAGCAGAGTTATCAATTATTTCGATATTGATGACATATTTACAGGAAATTAAACAATAACTAATAAACTTATATGAGGGAGATTAGTCTTCCTCATATAAGGAGGAGGCCTCATGAAAAAGGCTTTATCGTTTTTAACGTTGTCAGCCTTAGCACTACTACTTACAGGATGTTCAGATGATAAACCGATAAATGAGCGCAAAGGGCTTACGGGGTATGTTATTGAAGCAGATTACGAAAAGAAACAAATTTTGGTAGTTGAAAGCGACGAGACAAAGCAGTCTGATCGATATGATGCGGAATGGTATTCTTTAAATGAGGATGCGATCATTCTTGACAGCAAGAATAATCCTGTTTTGTTCACAGATGTTGAAGTCGGTTCTAAGGTAGAGACGTGGTCAACATTACCTTCTTTACAATCCTATCCTGCACAAACAGACCTGAGTAAATTAGTAATTGCGGATGACGTGAAGCATCCTGATGCCCCCATGCTCCAAAAAACAGCTATTCAAGCTGCTATAAGTTATGTAAAGAAGCTTACAAATGAACCGGGAACGATAATTATACAGAATGTGAGCACTGACAAAGCAGAGTGGATAATTCAGATATATCATTACAATAAAAAGAAGGGTTATAAGTTAGGAATTGATGCAAAAACCGGAGAGGTCAGGGAGATTCAATAGAGTTTGTTCGTATTAACTTCAATGAGGAAAGAGGCCAATGAAGTAATATTTAATCATCTTCTCCCCTACAGCCCGAACGAGACGTTTTCTCTTTTTCATCTGATCCACTACAGCCCGAACCAAGCGTTTTTCCACCCGTGAAAAACCCCCAAAAAGAAGCGCAAATCGCCCAAACTATCCCGAATCTTTCATCTTCTGGTGGAATTTGTGTATAGTTTCCTCCTCTCCGGGACAAGATTAGTAGCGAGAGGAGGTTTTTTACAGAATGAATGCGAAGCGATTGGTTAGCGTCATCGTCTTCGGTGTAACCATCCTGACAGGCTTTGCGAGCGATGGATTGAGCTACAACGCCATCGGTGACCGATCTGTCCAGACCGCTTATGGAATCAGGGAAACGAGGGAAGGACAGCAAGTCGTGAGAAAACGGGCTGTCTCCACCAGTTCATTCAGCCAGGTCATCGACAAAACAGATGCCGTGATGGAGCAATATCCAAAAATCCGCGTTGTCGCTACCGGATACTACGCCGGATATGAATCAACGGGGAAGCATCCGACTCATCCATCCTACGGGATTACATATTCAGGCGTAAAGGTCCGCCGGGGCGAATACTCCACCATTGCCGCAGATTTGCGCGTGTTTCCGCTGGGAACCGTGCTGTACATCCCCGGCTACGGTTACGGAGTCGTAGCGGACAAGGGAGGGGCCATTCGCGGCAACAAAATCGACCTTTATTTCGAGACCAAGCAGGATGTATTCAAGCAGTGGGGGAAGAAGTCCGTTGATGTATACGTGGTCCGCCGGGGCGACGGAAAGGTAACGGAGGCTATGATGCAAGGGTTGAATGAAAAAGGAATCGCGGCGATGGCAGAACCGATTGACTAATGTGATCGACGATAGACGATTGTGAATGCAAAAAAGGATTTGCTCCGATTGCACGGGCTGGCAAATCCTCTTTTCTTTGTTTAGGCATGCCTTGACTGAAACAATTACATGTCACGCTGGACCCGTGAGGCGGGCAGCTTTCCCGCAAGCTCGGGGTGGATCAGGGAGACAAGCCGCTCCAGGCCCTCCAGTATACGCGGAGAGGGGCGGCAGTAGAGGCCTTCCTCCAGAAGGTGGACCTGATTGTTTTGAATGGCCGCCATCCCTTTCCATTCCGGACGGTCTGTGATCATGGCCGGCTTGATTCTCCGCAGCTCAATGCCGCACCAGACGACGCAAATATGGTCGGGATTGCGCTCCAGGACCATCTCGCGGGTTGCTTTCACATTTGGGACGGAAAAATCGGCGAACACATTGCTGGCGCCGGCAATCTCACTTACATCCGTCAGCCAGTTTTCCTGGCCGGGGGTGTAGATGGGATTGGGCCACCACTCCCAGTAGAGCCTTGGCTTTCGTTCGGCAGCCAAAGCTGTCTGCCTGATGGTTTCGGATCTTTCGACAAAATGGTCGGCAAGCTGCTCAGCTTCACGGTGCTTGCCCGTCGCTTCCCCAAGAAGCCGGATATCCCGGGGGATGTCGGAGAAGCGCTGCGGGTCGAGAACAATGTGGGGAATGCGGCGGGCGGCCAATTGTTCCACATTCTTTTCCATTCCGGGGACGCTGAGCGAAGCGACGACCAGGTCTGGTTTGAGGGCTTCCACCTTATCCATGTCAATGGTCAGGTCCGGCCCTACGCGAGGCAAGTGCTGCCACTCGGCCGGCCAGTCAGAGTGATCATCCAGACCGACCACTTGCTCTGTCAATCCCAGATAATAGAGGATTTCCGTATTGCTCGGACAGATGGAAACGATACGCATAACCCTTTCCCCTCCGGTTCTTCTTAAATCAGACGGCGACTTGCCTTGCTGCAGACTGCTTATTAATAGAAGAGACGATCGACGATAATGGCGATCAGGATTCCCAGCCATCCGCCGATGAGCACCTCAATCGGTTGATGGCCGAGCAGCTCCTTCAGCTTCTGGGCCTTTTCCTGATTGGGACGGACCTTGAAGGTTTTCATGCCTTCCAGAAGATGATTGAATTCATCCACCAGCTTGTTCAGTACGACAGCCTGCATCCCTGCATGACGGCGAACACCGGCCGCGTCAAACATGACGATGATGCCGATAACGGCGGAGATGGCAAACATGCTGCTGGTAAAGCCTTCGCGAATACCGACAGCCGTGGACAGCGCGGTAACCGCCGAGGAATGCGAGCTGGGCATGCCTCCAGTGCTGAACAAGAGAGACCACTGCCACGTCTTGGTGGCAAAATAAGTGAGGGGGATCTTGACAAACTGGGCAATTCCTATGGCAATCAAAGCCGCCCATAAGGGAAAGTTGTCAAATATCGCTGCCATAGAGAAAATCCATTCCTTTCTACTGTGCGCTTCTTGAGTTTATTGTAACAGAACGGCGTTATGCTCATCCGTGAAGTTTTCGTTGGGATTTCGAGACAAGCCAATCTGTGTTACCATGAAGAGGAAGGTTTGAAACGGAGGCAACGTTCATGAGTTACCCCGCGCAGTATCTTCAGTTTATTGATTTGTTCAATAAAAAAGAATACTACGAGTGTCACGATCTGCTGGAGGAAATCTGGATGGAGGATAAATCCAACAAGTTTCTTCAGGGACTCCTGCAGATGGCGGTCGGGCTGTACCATTTCTCCGGCGGCAATATCAAGGGAGCGCGCTGGATGTTTGAAAACAGCAGCAAGTACCTGACTCCCTATGCGCCCGTACACTGGGATTTGGACGTGTCTGCCGTGCTTTCTTTTCTGAATGAATGCATGGCCGCGCTTCCCGAGGAGGATGCCATCCCGTACACCAAGGCAAAGACGATGCCGTTTCCTGCCTTGCACCTGACGCTGGGCACGCGCTGAAAAACGGAAAACAAATGTGCCCATAATTGTATCCTATCATAGAGAAAGAAGGAAGAGTATATGAACGTCACTGTAGAAAAACGTAGTGATTGGTGGAGTGTCCCATGCGACGAGATGATCATTCCTCTCTGGAAGGGAGAAGAGATCGAGACCGCGTACCCGGAGCTGAATCAACGCTTTGGCGGCGGTCTTGCCGCTATGCAAGCGGATAAGGAATTTAGCGGCGAAGCGAAGACAGTGGCTATCATTTACACGATGGGAAAACTGGCGGCGAAAAAATTGATCATCGCCGGCATGGGCAGCCCGGAATCGTTTGACTTTGTTTCGGCACGAGCCGCATGGGGCCGCGCAGCCAAGGTTTCTTCATCCAAGGGGAAGGAAAAGCTCGTTGCGATCGACCTGCGGGCAAAGGGAAGTATGGAGGGAGACCGTCTGGCGCAGGCGGCGACAGAAGCGTTTGGCCTCGCCACCTATCACTACGAGGGCTACCGCCAAAAGGCGAAGCGGGAGGCGGCCTCGATCGCCACTGTTCAGCTTCTCGTCGGCAGCGATGAAGAGGCGGCAACTGCCATGATTGGCGTGATGCGCGGCGAAGCGCTGGCACAGGGAACGAATCTGGCCCGCACGCTTGTCAATGAGCCAGCCAATTACTTGACGCCGACCGCCTTGAAGGACGAAATTGTGGCTGTCGCGGAGCGCTACGGTATGGAGTATGAAGTGCTGGCAAAAGATAAACTGAAGGAATTGGGAATGGGCGGCGTTCTGTCCGTGGCAAAAGGAAGCGCGGAAGAGCCGTTCGTCGTCGCCGTCAAATACCAGGGCAAGGAAAACTGGGAAGACGTCATTGGGCTTATCGGGAAAGGGGTCACCTTTGATACGGGCGGTATTTCCATCAAGCCGGTAGCCGGCATGGAAGACATGAAATCGGACATGGGCGGTGCCGCCGCCATGATCGGCGCGCTGGAGGCGCTAGGACAGCTGAAACCAAAAGCAAACGTCCTGACCGTGATTGGCTGTGTCGAAAACATGCCTTCTTCGACTGCCTACAAGCCGGGCGACGTGATCACGATGATGAGCGGGAAGACGGTTGAGATCATCACCACAGATGCGGAGGGCCGACTGGTTCTGGCAGACTGCATTACATACGCCAAACGGAAAGGTGTCTCCTGCCTGGTCGATGCCGCCACACTGACGGGGGGCATCGTCGTCGCGCTGGGCCATTTCTGCTCCGGCGTCATGACCAACAACGACGCTTTCGTGGCAGAAGTGCTGGATGCTGCGGGCCAAGCGGGCGAACGGCTCTGGCAGCTGCCGACGTTTGATGAGTACCGCGAGCTGAACAAAAGCCGTTTTGCCGATCTGAAAAATTCGGGCGGCCGTTATGGGCACGGCATCATCGGGGGCGTCTTTTTGCAGGAGTTTGCCGAAGATACGCCGTGGGCTCACCTGGACATCGCGGGGACAGCGTATTCTGCCAATGCGGGCGACATGAACCCGGCGGGCGGTACAGGCGTCATGGTGCGGACCATCGCCCAGTTTGTGATGAACCGCAGTCAAGCATAAGCACAGACGGGATGCAAAAGCAAAACATAGCCGAATAAAGGAGGAAATGATCCATGTTCCACAATCCAAGTGACGAAACACGCCGCCAGCTGCTGCAGGAGGCAAACACGATAGCAGTGGTGGGGCTTTCCAACAAGCCGGATCGGACCAGTTATATGGTGGCGGCAGCCATGCAGAGCGCAGGCTACAAGATCATTCCGGTCAATCCGGTGATCGCGGGCGAAACCGTGCTGGGCGAAAAAGTCGTGGCCTCGCTCACGGACATCGACGAGCCGGTCGACATCGTAAACGTCTTCCGCCGCAGCGAGGATATTCCTCCCGTGGCCGAGGAGACGCTGAAAATGAAGCAAAAGCCGAAAGCATTTTGGCTGCAGCAGGGCATCTCTAATGAGCAGGCGGCCGAACTGGTGTCCAAGGAAGGAATCGAAGTCATTATGGATCTGTGCATCAAGGTGGATCACGCTCTGTTGCGTATTGGCAAGAAGTGATGGGTACAGGTTGGCAGGAAGTGAAGTGCGGTACATCCTTTCAAGTCGCCCCGGCAGCCAAATGCGCAGCGAGTAAGGCAGCTGGCAGGTTTGGGGGCGACGAATCGAAAGGATTGCCCCCTGCTGTGAGAAAACAACAGCGGAATGTTTCGGCGAAGGAGTGAAATCAGATGTTTTACAACAAGACAGCAGAGGCAAAAAGCGACCGTGTCCCCCCGAATCAAAAGGTGACGACCGGCTTCCCTGTATTGCATTACGGGGAAGTGCCGGAGTACACCGACCTTTCGACGCAATGGAGCTTCCGTATTTTTGGCCTCGTGGAAGAGGAAATGACGTTGTCGTACGAGCAGATGATGGCTCTTCCCAAAGGAACGACCACGAACGACATCCACTGCGTAACCGGCTGGAGCAAGCTGGATAACGTCTGGGAAGGCATTCCTGTAGAAGAAATCCTCAAGCTGGTCAAGATCAAACCGGAGGCCAAATACGTCATGCTGCATGCCGAGCACGGCTGGACAGCCAACATGCCGCTCAGCGACTTTTTGACTCCGGGCAATCTTTTTGCGAACAAGCATAACGGCGAAGAGCTGACGCCCGACCACGGCTGGCCGCTCCGTTTTGTCATTCCCCACCTGTATTTCTGGAAGAGCGCAAAATGGGTGCGCGGCATCGAGTTTTTGGAGCGGGATAAGCAGGGCTTCTGGGAGAAGAACGGGTATCATATGTATGGCGACCCTTGGAGGGAACAAAGATTTGCTTGGGATTAACTGCTTGTTGCCCCCGGTGTCAGCAGGACATCACTTACAGCCCGTATGATTATTTTCGTATTCACCGGTTTACAATGCCAATGCCTTTGCATATACTATGTGTAGAGATAATCGCTACTGTTCTATAGGGATGGTAGGACAAGAGTGGACAGCAGGGGAAGCTAGCTTCTCCTGCTGTTTCGTTTTGGGGGATGATTGTTAAATGGGGAAAAGGATTGCTCTATTTATTGATGGAGGGTATTTGGATAGTGCATTAATTAAGTTTGGTAAAGTTAGAATAGATTATTCAAGAATAGTTGAAGCTTTGACAGAAAATTTGCCTTTACTGCGAGCCTATTACTACCATTGTTTGCCTTACCAATCATCAACCCCTACGGAAACGGAAAGACAGGAATTCTCGGCAGCGGAAAAGTTCCAACGGAGATTAAATAGACTGGATAGTTTTACTGTTCGGAGAGGCAGATTAGCTTTTAGAGGCATTGACGATAAAGGAAAATCGGTTTTTGAGCAGGAAAGGGTTGATGTGGCGCTTGCTACCGACTTGGTCATGCACAGTACGAAAAGATTAATTAGTCACGCTGTGATGATAACTGGTGATAGTGACTTTATACCTGCTGTTGAAATAGCCCAATCCGAAGGTGTACATATAACATTGTACTATGCGCAAAATTCGCTACCTCATGATGAGCTGTTGGATGCTGTTGATGCCCGTAAGTTGATCACACAAGATATGGTAAATGAATGGAAAAGATAATAACAGTCCTTTTTATAGTTACTTTGGGACAAGCACGGTAACCCTTGGAAAGAGCAGCGATTTGCATGGGACTAAACATCCTCGGGAAGGGGCGAGAATCCGCCTCTTCTTTTTTCATATAGAAATAAAAAAACTCGGAGGAGGATTCCAGTTGACTTGGCATAGAGTATTTTCCAGTAAGGGATAATAAGCGTATCCCGAATCGGAAAAATGGGTGATTGGAAATGGAGAATAGAGGGAGTCAGGCTGCGCCCTTTTTTTGTTCTTTAGATGAAAATGTAGAGGAGGTAAAAAGGGAGCTGGGGAACAGTTCGGATCTTGTAACGAGAAAGATTCGGATGAAAGCTGTCGATGAAGTCGAGGTGTGCATTTTGTACACCGAGGGTCTGGTTGACAAAGTTTTGATCAGCAGCTTCATGGAGTCCCTGATGCTTCATGCCGGGAAACGCGACATCCTTTCGCACGAAACGGAAGCGGGCCCGCTCTCGCTGATAAAAGGCTTCTTGTTGACGATAGGCGGAGTGGAAGAGGTATATGATTTTGATGCGTTATTCAACGCGATGTTAACCGGGGACACTGTCATTCTGGTAGACGGATTCTCGCAAGGCTTTATCGTGAACACCAAACAGTGGGAAGACCGCGGCGTCCAGGAGACCTCGGTGCAAACGGTGGTACGCGGCTCCCGGGAGGCATTTTCGGAAACCCTCCGTACCAATACGGCTTTGGTGCGGCGGAGAATCAATAATCGCAACCTCTGGCTGGAGACCAAATCGATCGGCAAAATGACCCAGACAAAGGTTGCCATCATGTATGTGAAAGGGGTAGCGGACGAAGCGGTAGTGGCAGAAGTGCGCCAGCGGTTGGACCGGATCAGCATCGACGGTATTCTGGAAAGCGGAAACATCGAAGAACTGATCCAGGATGAGACATTCACTCCGTTTCCGACGATTTACAATACGGAACGGCCGGACTCTGTCGCAGCCGGTTTGCTGGAAGGGCGCGTTGCCATCATAGTCGACGGCACTCCGGTTGTCTTGTTGGCGCCCGCTGTCTTTGTGCAATTTTTCCAGTCCCCGGAAGATTATTACCAGCGTGCGGATTTTGGCATCCTGCGGATATTGCGGCTGATTTCTTTCTTTATCGCATTGCTTGCACCATCCATTTATGTAGCCATTACAACCTTTCATCAGGAAATGCTGCAGACAAACCTGATCATCAGCATCGCGGCCCAGCGGGAAGGGGTGCCATTCCCTGCAGCAGTAGAGGCACTGCTGATGGAGTTTACCTTTGAAATCCTACGCGAGGCGGGGATACGGATGCCTAGAGCAGTGGGTCCCGCAATTTCCATCGTGGGAGCGCTCGTGCTGGGGGAAGCTGCTGTACAAGCAGGACTGGTTTCCCCTGCGACGGTCATCGTTGTTTCCATCACAGCCATCACCAGCTTTGTTTTTCCTTCCTTTTCCATGTCCATTCCGATCCGGTTGCTTCGGTTTGGTCTGATCGCACTTGCAGCCAGCTTTGGATTTATCGGCATTTTTATCGGGATGATCGTGTTGTGCCTGCACCTGTGCAGCTTGCGTTCCTTTGGAGTTCCGTATATGTCTCCGCTTGCGCCTATAGACCTGTCCGATCAAAAGGATACTTTGCTTCGTTTTCCAATATGGATGATGCACACCCGCCCGCATTTTTTGCGCCAGAAAAACATCGTCAGGGATCAAAACAACAAACCGAAGCCCGATGAAAATGGGGCGTAACCAATCGATAGCCGAGGTGGAGATGGCATGAAAAGAATCGGTGTGCTCCTTTTATCCTTAGTTCTTCTTGCTTTCGTCACAGGGTGTTGGAACCGCAGAGAATTAAACGATTTGGCCATCATCATGGGAATAGGCATCGACAAGGTTGACGGGGAATACATGATTTCCACGCAGATCGTCAATCCCGGCGAGGTGGCTTCAAAAGATGGCGGGGGAATGAGCCAGTCTGCCGTCGCAAATTACAGCTTGAGGGCATCGACCCTTTTTGAAGGGATCCGGAAAATGACCACGCTAACTCCGCGGCAGTTGTACTTTTCCCACATCCAAGTGCTGGTGCTGGGGGAACAGGTAGCGAGAGAAGGGGTAAAAGAAGTGCTGGACTTGTTGTTTCGCGACCATGAAGTTCGTCCAGACTTTTATATGATCCTGGCCAAGGACGCATCCGCCATCCAAATCTTGAGCATGATCGATCCGCTGGAAAAAATACCGGCAAGCAAGCTTTACAAAAGCTTGGAAACGGTAGAGAGAATTTGGGGATCTATTGTTTCCGTTCAGCTGGACGAATTTATTACCCAATTGTTGCAAGACGGGGTAGAACCGGTTTTAGGCGGAGTTGGCGTGAAAGAAAAGGTGCGAATGGGAGCCGCCGGTGGCAAGCCCTTACAAATGTCTGCCCTTTTAAAATACCAAGGACTCGGCGTCTTCAAGGAAGATAAACTGCTGGGATGGTTTAACGAAGAAGAAAGCATCGGATACAGTTATATTACAAGCAGGGTGAAAGGCACGGTGGAGGAGGTTTCGTGCAGAGAAAAGAAAAAAATCGCCATCGAGATTATCAGGAGCAAGGCAACAGTCAGCGGAATCGTGGAAAACGGCAAGCCACAAATTGAAGTGAACATTGCGGCGGAAGGAAATGTGGGAGAAGCCGACTGCCCAATCGACTTGTCTAACCCCAAATCAATGTACAGATTGGAAATCGAGGCGGAAAAACAGATAAAAGATAAGGTCCAGAAAGCTGTTCGCAAGGCGCAAAAGTTCCAGTCGGATGTGTTTGGATTCGGGCAATCGATCTACCAAGGCAACCCGAAAAATTGGGGGAAGGTGGAACGTGGTTGGAATCAGACATTCGCTGATCTGGAGGTAAAAACAACTGTCGATGTGAAGCTCCGCCGGACGGGAAAAGTCGGAAAGTCATTCATTCCTCTCATGAAAAAGGAGTAGGCATAACACTCTTACGCTGTGGAAATCTAAGGGTATTCCTGAGAAAAGCGGGTGTGCCTTTTACATGTGGACAATCGCGTTGATTTTGCTGGTCAGCCTGTTAACGGCAATGATCGAGACGCCTTATTTGAGAAGAAACTCGATGAAAAAGGAACTGGCGGTTTTCTTCATTTTGCTACTCATCGGGACGGGACTGAGCGTGGCCGAAGTATTGGAAGCGGATATCCCCAACCCTTTGGATTGGATCGCATTTGTTTACAAACCGTTTAGCGACATGATTTTTGGGGCCGTAAAGCATTAAAGCAGGGCAGGATAGCAGAAGGGAGAGGGAACGCAAATTGCTCGACAACGGTCGTATCAGTGCAAGGCAATTTATGATTCTCGTGACTCTTTTTGTGGTAGGCGATGCGATCTTGTACGTCCCCTCGCTTACTGCTGCCTCAGCCAAACAGGATGCCTGGATCTCAGCGTTATTGGGGTGGGGAGAAGGCATTCTGTTAACCTGCCTGTATGCCGCGCTGAGCATGCGGCATCCAAACAGGACCATCCTCCAATACAGCGAGGAGATTTTGGGCAAGTGGGCAGGGAAGCTGGTTGCCTTTCTATTCCTTTCCTACTTTTTTATCGATGCGTCGCTGATGTTAATGGAAATCGGTGATTTTGTCACTACACAAATCATGCCGGAGACTCCGATTGAAGTCATCCTCGTCCTGTTTGCGGCGATTATCGTCATGGGTGTGCGCAGTGGGGCGGAAACGATTTCTCGTACATCCGAGCTTTTGTTTCCATATTTTCTTCTGCTGTTTTTCATCTTGATTGCCTTTATTTCGCCCCAAATCAAGCTGGAAAATGCCAAGCCGGTACTGGCGAATGGGTTTGCACCCATGGTGGGGGGGAATTTCAGGTACATGCAGTACCTCCTGGAATCGGTTATTCTGATCGTCCTGTTTCCCCTTGTGAACCGGCCGGATCGGGCGGCAAAAGCCTATGTCATGGGCATTCTGTTAGCGAATTTTTTCCTGACGGTGACTACGGCTGTAGCCATTCTGGTGATTGGTCCCGACATTACCGTACTTCTCACTTACCCCAGCTACACACTTGCACAAAAAATCAGCATTGGCAATTTTTTTGAGCGGATTGAAGTCATCATGGCTGTGATTTGGTTCATCACCCTTTTTGTCAAAATCACCGTTTGCTACTATGCTACCTCCTGCGGGATTGCACAGACACTGGGACTAAGGGATTACCGCAGACTGACATTACCCTTGGCGATGATCATGGTCATCGTTGCGCTGGCGACTATGCCGAACAGACCTTACTTCGACTCCTTTGTGAATCTGATCTGGATGCCTTATTCTCTGACGTACGGCTTGTTTTTGCCGTTAGTTCTGCTTCTGGTGGGAAGCTTGCGGAAACGGTACGGAAAAATGTCTACACCGAAGACAACATGACAAGCTGCGGGTCAAATGGGGATAGGAACTTGCTATTGCTCAATCCTCGGCCTGGTCGGATAGCAGTCGGGCGATTTTACATCGGACACCTCGGACAGCTTCATCAAATAATAGCACTCTTCCCGCGACATGTGGTCGGCCATGAGCGGAGACAACACGCCCAATACTTCATCCCGAAAGCGCATTTCCGTCAATTCATGCAGGAAGGCCTGGAACAGCTGAATTTCCATTTCCGCCTGGTGATTGAAGCGGCTAAGCGCAGGGAAGCTTTGCAAATTCGTTCGGAGATAGCCGGCCAATTCAATGGCTTTTTGATAAAAATGCTCAAACTGCTTCGTAAAGCGATGGCTTTTTTGCTGAAGGTCGTGTTCCACCATGTCCAGAAGCGAAGTGATCGTGGCGGCATGCCCGGCAGCATCAGACAGCCAGAGCAGATGGTAATGAACGGCGTGAAAAGAGGGTGTTTCGCTCCTGGCGAGGTAATTGTTCAAGATGCGTTCGTACTCCTCCAATTCATTGACCATGTGGTTTAAAAACGTCGGAGGAAGGCTGATGGCAATCTTTCCAACAAGATGCCTCTCCAAAAGATGAAGCTTATATTCACGCAGTTTTTCCGTAAAGCTGCTCGCCTGTTGATTGAGTACATGAATGTCTTCGGCAGAAAGGTTGTTGCGGGCGTAATCCAAAAGCCTGTCAAACGAGTCAATAAAGTAGCTCGCTTGCTCAATTTCTCTAGTCTCCTTTGGAGCCAGCGATTGATGGATAAACCGGGCATGGTCGCCGAGTATCTGGAGCCAAAATCTATGTTCAAATAAAATATGTTCTCGTGAATCGCTTTTCACGTCATTCCCTCCCTTGTCACACCCCAACATATGTGCGGGAGCCCAAAAGTGTGAATGGGAGTCCTCTTTCTATTTGCTTGTCGGAGAGAGGATGCAATAATAAGGGTGATAAGAGGCAGGGACGAACCCTAAACTTTCTGCCAGCCTGGAAGAACCGATATTTCCCCGTCTGCATGCCCAGACCGGTTCATATCCATTTTCCAGACAATAGGCGACCAATGCGGATGCAGCGTAGATCGAGTATCCTCTTTTTCTGAACGTTTCAGTGGTTTCAACGCCAAGCTCCAGTTTGTCGCCAACGATAAACGACGCAAAAGAGGTACTGACGATCTGGTCATCATACAGCAGTGCAAAGCCTATGCCATTGGCAAGAAAATCTTCTGCCGTATTCCAAAAATATTGTGGTACGACAGACCCCTGAATGCTGTGATAAAGCTCCGCGTCTATTTTTTTCAGGGTGAATCCGTCCGGTATTTTGGTATGATCGGCACAGAGCTGAGAATGAAAACGATAATTGATTCTTTCGGTTTTCAGAAAATGCGTATGGTTGCCAGGGCGCATTTCCGGAGCGTCCAGCTTGTCTGCCGGAAGCAGCTGCTCTACTAATAAAGAAGCCAGCTTGTGCTCCCATTCATCGGGGGACGCAAGCAGCCACTTTGCTGAATATTCACTCGATGGGCCGCTGCTTAAAAAGTTTGCAAGTCCGTTGTTAAAGGACTCGTTGCGATCATTTCCGCATAAGAGAGCCATCCCGTATTTATGTATGATGAGACATACAGTGGGATGTTCTGGATCATCGACAAGCACTTGTCCGTTTACCTTGTTTTCGATCACGACTCGCGCAAACAAATTGTTAAACGGGACTTCATCCAATAGCCGAGCCGCCTTTGAATAATGATCCGGCCTCAGTTTTATCATGCACATTCCCCTTTCAAAGAGCCATCCTCAACGTGTTTTGTTTTTGGAACCGATCCGGCTGGTAGCTTCTTTCACTTTTATATGGCGATTATATAAACGGAAACAAGCCGGTACAATCGTAAATATACAGCTCTGTACCAGTACAAAAGCAGACGCTCCATAAGCAGGGAATTTGTGGCGGCTTATACATACGCAAATCGAAGGCGGGGGAGTATGAAGAGAAAATTTGAACAGATCATTGATTATATCGAGGAATTGCAAGCCCAAAATCAGCTGAAGCAGGGAGATCGCTTGCCGTCCATCAGATCGATGGCAGCCCAATTTTCCTGCAATAAAAACACCGTAATCAGGGCCTATCAGGAGCTTGAGCAAGCCCACAAGATATACGCTGTTCCCAAGGGCGGGTATTATCTGATCGGTGAAAAGAGCCCAGCAAGCGTTGCGAACGGAATCATCGATTTTACGGTGGTCATGCCCGATCCTGCATTGCTGCCCTACAGGCAATTTCATCACTGCATGAGCAAGGCCGTCGAGTTGTATCAAAATGAATTGTTTACTTACAGCGATGAACAAGGCTTGCTGTCCTTGAGAAAAGCGCTGGTTGATCACTTTGCCGATCATCAGGTGTTTGCGTCTGCGGAACAAATATTCATCACGACCGGCGCCCAGCAAGCACTGAGTATTTTGGCAAACATGTCTTTTCCCAACGGAAAGCGAACGATTTTAGTGGAACAGCCGACCTACAGTGTGATCCAGAGATTGGTGGAATTGAACGGAGATCAGCTTATCGGCATCAAGAGAGACTTCAATGGGATCGATTTCACTGAACTGGAGAGGATTTTCAAACATGAAAGCATCAAGTTTTTTTATACAATACCCAGACTGCACAATCCTCTCGGTACGAGCTTGTCTGAAAAGGACAAAAAAAGGCTGGTTCAGTTGGCGGAAAAATACGATGTCTACATCGTGGAGGATGACTATTTAGCCGATCTGGATACCACTGTCAACGCAGTCCCGGCGTATTATTATGATTTGGCAGGCAAAGTGATTTATGTAAAAAGCTTCTCGAAGGCATTCATGCCGGGAATTCGATTAGGTGCGGCGGTTATGCACGAAGCACTGAAAACGGAGTTTTTGAAACACAAGAAGTGCTCTGATTTAAACACCACTGTACTGGCTCAAGGGGCTTTGGAGATTTTTATTACGAGCGGCATGTACAAGAAACACATTCGCAAGGCCCGGCTGGAATACGGAAGGAAGATCGAATGCTTGCGCGAATGCGTCATGAACACAAACTGTACGGGCATCGATTTTGTTGTCCCGCCCATCGGTTTTTTTGTCTGGATCAGGTTACGTGAAAACATGGATCGGACAAAGCTGGAAAAAAGGCTGAGAGAGAGAAATATCTTTATCCCATCCGCGGATCGTAATTTTATTCACAATCACTCTGGCGAAAACAGCTTTTGGATATGCATAGCAAAGCTTTCAGAAGATCAAATCCGGACGGGTATCAGCATCCTGTGCGAGGAAGCATCGAGGTTGGCCGGAAAAGGACATATGTCCTTCCCTCAATAGCGCAACTATCCTTTCATAATGAGCAAGAGCTGCATGGAGGAGAGAGCGATGAGAGGGATTGTATTTGCATGTTTGGGCGGGGCCTTTCTCACTCTGCAAGGAGTAGCCAACGCCCGCATTAGTCAAGATATAGGCACCTGGCAAACAGCGGCCATTACCCAGCTGACCGGATTTGTCTCGGCCTTGCTGATCCTGCTGTTTGTCCGGGACGGAAAATGGCAAGGGTTCACCCAAGTAAAACCGCTCTATTTGACCGGCGGGACTTTGGCGGCGGTCATTATTTTCAGCAATGTCACGGCGATTCAGAGCGTTGGTGTTACTCTGGCCGTATCGGCTCTCTTGATTGCCCAGCTAAGTCTGACCTTTGTCATCGACAGCAACGGATGGTTTGGCGTGACAAAGCAAAAAATGAGGCTGCCCCAGTTCATCGGCATCGGGATGATGATCGCAGGCGTCAGCTTGCAAAATATATTCAATAGCAAAGTCAATGAACGGGCGGGGGCGTGGGCCACAACTGCATTCGTCTTGGGAATGGGATTCCTGTCTTCGCTGACGATCGGTTTGATCATGGAAGGGAAGCGTTTACTCGTCCTGCAACATATGCAGCCGTGGTACTGGCTCAGCGGTTTGATCGGGGTCGGAGTCGTAAGCTGTCTGGTGCAAGCGATGAGACTGCTTGGTCCTACGTATGCGATCTCTGTCGTTCTCACGTCGCAGCTCGGGTTTGCCCTGCTGTGGGACTCGCTGGGCTGGTTCGGTCTGGACAAGGTTCCGTTTACTTTCAAGCAGCTGTTAGGCGTGCTTGTCATAGTCGGCGGCATTCTCGCTTTTAAGCTGGGCGGTAGGCAAGAGACCAGGGGATCGTCCAAGCTGTCAGCGTAGAGTTTTGTTTGCGATTCTGCCGATGGCGATAAAATTTACCTGCATCCCCTACCCTTATCGGTTATGGCTTCCAGTACCTCAGGTTTCTCCCTGGCTATGCGCGCAGGGATTTTTTTATATCGGGCAAGCAGCGGATTGTCGTTACAAAATAACAGCGAACAGCCAGAGAATGCCCCCGATTACGGCAGCACCTAATAAGAGCATCGTCCAGCTAGGTCTTTTCCCCTGCTGCTGTTGTGCTTGTTCTTCTTCTTTTGGTTTTTTCTTTTTGAACAACAGCGGCAATTGAGAAGCAGCGATTGCAGCAATGCCCGAAAAAATCCAGAACCGCATCGTTTTCTTTGTTTCATTATCTTTCATGTTTTCCTGCCTCCTGACAGCTTCAGTATGCCTCAAACGGCCAAAAATGTTGTAAGTTGAAAAGGGGGAAGGCAGCCTTTCAGGCACTCGAGGAAAAGGACGGCTGTGAAGCAGGAGCTGCATAGAAAAATAACAGTAGGAAACTTTATGGTTAAAAAGGGTGAACGCATGAAAATAAATCATAAGGTTTCCATTTTGCTCGTAATCAGCTTGTGCCTGTTGACGATCGGCTGCAGGACAAACCACAGCGAGCAACTAAACCAGCAAAGCGTTAAATCCCCGACCACTGCCAATCTAAAGACAAAACCCGTCATATTGATCATCATAGATTCCTTGATGGACAAGCCATTGCAAGAAGCGATTCGGCAAGGCCGCGCACCCGCTTTGAAGCATCTGCTTGCCAGCGGACAATACTTCCCGAAGGTCGTTAGCTCGTTTCCCACGATGTCCGTCACGATCGACAGCACATTATTGACTGGGACATACGCAGACCGCCATCATGTGCCTGGACTTGTCTGGTACAGCGGAAAAGAAAAGCGTATGATTTACTACGGAAACGGCCCCAAGGAAGCCATGAAAATCGATCAGCTGCAAGTATTGATGGACTCCGTTTATCAGTTAAACCAGGTTCAGTTGAACAAAGAAACGAAAACGATCCATGAAGAGTTGGCGGCAAAAGGAAAAAAATCCGCGTCCATCAATGGCATTGTATTTCGGGGAAAAACGGAACACAGCTTGAAAGTCCCCCGCTGGATCTCAGCCACCACTCGATTGCCGGACAAAATGAAGGTAACAGGACCAGCATGGCTTTCCTATGCGGCGCTTGCACAACTGGACCCGAACAATCGCCATGATCCCCTGTGGAAAAAGTACGGGATGAACAACGAGTTTTCCGGTCATGACGTGGCTTTTCTGATCACGCAAAAACAGCTTCCGCCTTTCACTATCGCATATTTCCCGGAAAATGACATGACCGTCCACAGAGGGGGAATCGCGAACCTGGATGGAATAGCAAAAGCAGATCAAGCGCTGCAAGTCGCGCTAAACGCTTACGGCTCGTGGGATCAGGCGGTGAAAAACGCCATATGGATTGTCATGGGCGACAGTGCGCAAAGCGCCGTGTATGATGATCGGCAAGAAGCAACAGTTGATATAAGGACGCTGTTGGACGGGTTTCGGATCGCGAAAATCGATCAACCGGTAGGCCCCGAGGACCAGATTGTCATTTCCACCAACGAGCGTATGGCTTACATCTATGCGATCGATAAGAACGTCCGGTTAACTGACATCGTGAAGCAATTGCAGAGAGAGGACAAGCTCGATATCATCGCCGTGAAAGACGGCAAAAATGTGCGTGTTACTGCGGGAAAAACCAGCGATCAGTTTTCTTATCGGCCCGGGGGAAAATACACAGATGAGTATGGACAGACATGGACAATATCGGGAGAACCGCAGCTGGCGGATATTGCGATTACGAAAAATCGGATCAAGTATGGGAAGTATCCGGACGTTTTGGCGAGACTGTACGGCGCGATGCATTCTCACGAAGGAAGATACGTTGTCGTCACGATCAAACCTGGATATGAACTGGTCACGGAAAGCTCCCCCACCCATATAGGCGGAGGAGCTCACGGTTCGCTTCATGAAAAAGATTCCCTTGTCCCGATGATTGTAACCGGAACCGATACTCGGCCAAAAACACTGCGCATCATCGATATGAAAGAGTGGATATTGCAATTGGCAAATCCGTAGAAAAGGTTGGCAAATGTGGAAAATAGACGGGACCAACCCTTCAAGCTGCCGGAAAGAAGAGCAGGTGAAGTGCTTGGAAGTACGGATGCATCCGATGGTCACCCAAAAGAGAAGGGCTTCGGGGGTTGCCGGATGAAGCATAAAATCGGAAATGGCCCGAGAGAAGATGAAAAAAAGGCGGGATTCGCCTCTTTTTCGTTTTGGACGAGCGTTAAAAGGCCCGTTCTGGCCCTGCCATGGTTGGTTACGCTCTTGACGGATCATCCATGAACCAGGAGATGTACGAGCAACGCTTGCAAATGAGGATGGCTGCCTCTTTGTTTGCCCAGTCGAGGCCGAAAAACGTCGCTCCCCTGGAATTCAATTGTCTGTAATCCTTATCGAAGGTGTCGTTCTGACAGCAAGGACAGGTGAGAATGATCCCGCCGACTTTGTATTTCAAAACGGCTCACTCCTAGTCTTTGATACATAGCAATACGCCAGATGCCGCAAAAGGTTTCAAACAGATCAATTCACGGAAGCTTACCGCTTTCCATGCAGGCGGCTTGATATCTCGTCCAAAGTGTGGATGATTGCAAAGAGCTGGTCTGAAGTAGCAGCCATCTGTTCGGCAGAAACAGTGGACAAGGCCACCTGTTGATCAATCTTTTGCAACTGGTTGGTGATCTTCTGCAAGGATTGATGGATATCTTTTGAGGACGCGTTCGATTTATCCGCCAATTTTCGCACCTCATCGGCGACAACGGTAAAGCCGCGGCCGTGCTCGCCGGCTCTGGCAGCTTCAATGGCGGCATTGAGGCCAAGCAAATTGGTCTGCGAGGAAACCTCTGACACGAAGCCGCTGAGCTTCTCGATTTCCTCATTATGCGCTTTTAGAACATTCATGGAATGGGCAATCTCTTCATTGCATTCGGCCAGCATGGTTGCCGACTCCGCAAATGCGGAAGAGATCCGAATGGCTTCTTGTGTCGTGGACGAAAGCTCGGTTGCCATTTGCTCCATTCGCTGGCGGTATGCCAAATTTTCCTCCATGGTATCCCCGATGTATTGCTCAAGAATAATAGCAGAATCAAAGAAAACCCTTTTGCTAAGAGAACGATAAAAGGCGTTTGGATCAGGCAAGACATGGATTTTTTCGGCAAACAGGCGCAAATAGAGGGAGTATCCGCCTAAAAACCAGGAAGCGGACAAGCCGATCTTGGCATGGATCGTTCCGATTTTTTGCCGAGTGCGTATATAGTCAGCATCAATGACATCGGAAGAGAGCGTTTCCAGGTACATAAGCTGCGTTTGCTTTAATCTGTCCACGGTACTGTTGGAACGGATGATCTGATCGAGGGTGGAATATCGTTCCAATTTCTGGTAAAAGCAGTCTACAATCTCTTTTGAATAGGTCTGAAAAAAGCCGCGATGTGAATGCAAGAAGATCAGATCGTTCTCAGTCAGGCCATAAAACGCAAGTAATTCGTTCCACTTCTTGTCAAGCGTAATCATGATGTATGCCCCTTTTTAAAATAGCAAATATATTTTCAAATTTTACCAGAGTTAAAAGTAGTACGAAACCATATTTTTTTGCAGTTGGTTGTCAATTCTCCTTTTCCCGTTTTCCCAAGAATAAAACTGGAAGATACGGGCAAAATAAGAAATACGCTGTTAACAACCTTTTTCATCCCCTCACCTTGGTGAGGGTCTTTTTTTGCCTTCACATTTTGTTTATAATTGTTATTTATTTAAATTTATTATAAAAAAGTATTGATTTTATTTTAAGAAATGTTATCATTGAATCTGCAAGAACAAACTGGTGAGGTGAATGGGTGATGAGTACAAAGAAAAGCAACAACCTGACGACGAGCTGGGGTGCTCCTGTCGGTGACAACCAACATTCAATGACAGCCGGTTCTCGCGGTCCGACATTGATTCAGGACGTCCATCTGCTTGAGAAGCTGGCGCATTTCAACCGGGAGCGCGTGCCTGAGCGGGTTGTGCATGCCAAAGGTGCCGGAGCGCACGGCTATTTTGAAGTCACAAATGACCTGACAGCGCACACCAAAGCTGCTTTCCTGTCAGAAGCAGGAAAACGCACACCTCTCTTTGTTCGATTCTCGACAGTAGCCGGGGAGCTGGGTTCGGCCGATACAGTCCGGGATCCTCGCGGCTTTGCGGTCAAATTTTACACAGAAGAAGGCAACTACGATTTGGTCGGGAACAACACGCCTGTTTTCTTTATTCGGGACGCGATCAAATTCCCGGATTTCATCCATACACAAAAAAGAGATCCGAAAACGCATTTGAAAAATCCGACCGCGGTATGGGACTTCTGGTCGCTTTCGCCGGAGTCCTTGCATCAGGTGACGATTTTGATGTCCGACCGCGGCATCCCGGCTACTTACAGACATATGCACGGTTTTGGCAGTCATACGTTTAAATGGGTCAACGCCAAGGGAGAAGCCGTTTGGGTGAAATACCACTTTAAAACCGAGCAAGGCATCAAAAATCTTTCCCCGGAAACAGCGGCTCAAATCGCCGGCGAAAACCCTGACTACCATACGGAAGACTTGTTCAATGCGATTGAAAAAGGAGATTACCCGGCGTGGACCCTGTACGTCCAGATCATGTCGCTGGAGGATGTCGACACGTACCGCTTTGATCCGTTTGACGTGACCAAGGTGTGGTCGCAGAAAGATTATCCGTTGATCGAAGTGGGCCGCATGGTGTTGAATCGCAACCCGGAAAACTACTTTGCCGAGGTCGAGCAGGCAACATTCTCGCCTGGCACGTTCGTTCCCGGAATCGAGGCGTCTCCGGACAAAATGCTGCAAGGGCGCTTGTTTGCCTACCATGACGCCCACCGCTATCGGGTGGGGACCAATCACCAGATGCTGCCGATCAACCGTCCCCGCAATGAAATAAGCAACTATCAACGCGACGGGCAAATGCGCTTTGATCAAAACGGCGGCGGCTCGGTTTACTACGAGCCAAACAGCTTCGGCGGTCCGACAGAGGCGCCCGAGCACAAGCAAACGGCTTATCCGGTATCGGGGATGGCTGACAGTGTCGCTTACGACCGGGATGACCACTATACGCAGGCTGGAGATTTGTACCGCCTTATGAGCAAAGAGGAGCGCTCCCGTCTGGTTCAAAATATTGTGAATGCGATGAAGCCGGTAGCAAAAGAGGAAATCAAGCTCCGCCAAATCAGGCACTTCTACAAAGCGGACCCTGAATACGGGACTCGCGTCGCCGAGGGACTTGGCCTGTCTGTGCCGGAGGATGTGAAGTAACAGGCTCGCGAACGCCAGCGGCAGCGGTTTGGAAAACGGGAAATCTATGAAGAGGTGAAAGACGATGAGCCTTCAAAAGGTGCTATGTCCGATCTGCCAATCGGAGGTCAAGTTTTTGAAGCACAGCATTATTTGTGACTGCGGCATGCGGCTGAAGCCAAAACGGAGACGGGCGTAGCGGCAATAGACGCCTTTTGAGGGTGGAGATGAGAGAAAAAATAACCTCCGGAGAATTGATACGGAGATACGAATGAAGCAGCGGCTGATACCCGATACTCGACGAGGGGAGCAGCCGCTGCTGTTTCAACCTTTTATTCAACGAAAGGTACCATTAGGCCTCAACCCGCTCGATCAACATCCTACCTATACCTTGATTTCGGTACTGGTCTTTAACAACAAACCCTAAGACATTTACTAAGGAGTCAGAAAAAAGTAATTCATATGGGCTACCATGAATGTAACCTATCACCTCATTGTTTTGTTTACAAACAAAGATGACATCCTTTATGGACAAATGAACAGGGATATTTAGCTAAGGTTGAGGTAAATGCCATTGCTATGTCAGAGGATGCTTAACAAAGGAGAAAGGATGATAACCGTGGGAGATTTTAAAAAACTTAACGACTTTTTGAATAAATTACAGGAGAATCACATATTTTACCGACTTAGCAAGGTTCGGAAGGAGAGCATAATGGTTGAAGTGGCGGTTCCAGGCCAACGGTGGGAAATTGAATTCATGGAAGATGGAACTGTTGAGATTGAAAAATTTAGAAGTGACGGTCAATACTACGATGGAAAAGAGCTAGAGGTTCTATTTAGGGACTTCTCCGATTAGAAACGGATTTTACTTACTATTTCGGGAGTAAAAAGAAAAGCCCCCGTTAGGAGGCAATTCTCTCAGCAACTAATATGGAACGCAACAAATTCGTCTGCAGCAACCATTTGGATCATTAGAAGCAGGTTCACTGGCAGCAAATCCAACACCAGAAACAGACATAACCATCATGACTGCAAACGTGATAGCAAAAAACTTTTTCATGCTAATCACCCCCAATTCGTAATATTCTGTTAATTGTAACCTACAAATCAGAAAATATCTACCTAAAAAGGGACAATTTGGATAAAAAGAAAAGCCCCTCTTGCACGGGAGCAAAATGGATGTTCGCATCACCATTAGGATCATGGGCAATCCGCGAAGGGACGAATCTTCTTGAAGGAGGTAATGAGCGCGGACAGAAAGGGGAGTTGTTCTACATTGATGCCGATTATCAGCTGGAAAAAACGCGGCAGATTCAGCCTGCCGCGCCTTTTCGTATCGTAATTTGCCACTGGGCGTCATCGGTTTGCTCGAAGGAAACGACCTGATGCCCGTTTTTGACGGCCCATCGGGGCAAGCTTTCGGTCGCTTGCGTACAATCGAAATCGATGATCAGCTCGTGTCCGGGAGCCAACTCATGCATGGCGCTTTCCGCTTCCACCAGCGGGAAGGGGCAGACCATGCCGATAACCTGCAAATGTTTTTTCATGGCGACACTTCCTTTCCAAAGCGATCTGGTATGGGGCAGCCGAAGCCTGTTTCCGTCAGGGCTGCCTCATCGTCAAACGGCTACAGTCTGGCCGGGAGCCGCCCCGGCGCTGGCCTTGCGTCTTCCGCGGATAATGACGAAGTAAGTGGCCACCCAAGTGCCCAAAATGATAAACAAAGTGGCGACCCAGCCCTGCCAGGTGAACAGCGACGTGTTGACCAGCCCGTTCCCGATCGTGCAGCCCCCCGCGATGCTGGCTCCGAAGCCCATGAACAGGCCGCCGAAGAAGTTGTTGCGGATCGTTTTGATGTCAGGCAGCCTCCAGCGGAACTCGCCGCTGCCTCTGGCCGCGATATAGGATCCAAGCGCGATGCCGATGACCAGAAAAACCGCCCAGTCCAGGAATTTGACCTCTCCGGTCGTAATGTAACGCAAGAGGTTGCCGCTAGGCGTCGTGATGCCGAGGCCAAACATGCGGCCGGTCGCTTCGCTCATGGGCCAGGCCGCGATCGCGATGACGCCGACGATCAGCGCGGTGACAAACGGATGCCAGCGTTTTTCAAACAGCAGATGAGCAAGCCCTGTTTTTCGCCGCTTTAACGTCGGCACGGCGAAGGACGGCTGACGCAAATGTCTCCAGACGATCAGCGAGACGAGGACGGCAAACAGGACGACGAGTACCCATGGGGAGATACCCAATGTCGTGTAGATAAACACGTCCCCGCTCTTTTGTCCGGTCAAGGCATCGGCAGCCGGCTTCAAAACTCCCCATTTTGTCGCCACTGTCCCCAGCATGTAGGCGAACAGCGCGATCCAGCTGCCCAGAAGCCCTTCGCCCGCGCGGTACCAGGTACCGGTCGCGCAGCCTCCGGCAAGGACGATCCCAAGGCCGAAGATAAATCCGCCAAGCGTCGCGCCCAGCCAGGTGAACGGAACCTCCGACAACTGGATCAGCCCGAGACCCGCCAGCGCATAAACGCCGATGCTCTGTACGGCGATGGCGATCAAAACGGCGATGAACATGCGATTGTCCTTGACCAGGATGACATCGCGATAGGCGCCGACCACGCAAAACCGCCCCCTCTGCAGGACAAAGCCGAGAGCGAGCCCGCACAGAAGTCCCAATACAATTTTCGCTGCCATGTTCATCCTCCCCAAGCGTGGTATCTTGATTTAACATTATAAATACATTAATTCCGATATGTCAAATGCGAATTGTGCGAAAAGTTTTTTAGGCGTGCTCCTCCTGATCCTCGCCGCTTCTGGCGTATCCTCTGCCTCAAATAGCAAAGAGGGGTTTTTTGTGCATGCAGCTTGCCGCAGCACATTCAAAATGAAGGATATACTTCATTTTTTGATTTGTATTGAATGAAATATTATCAAGTATTAGAATATTCAATATACAAAACTTGCCTAAGCCAGCGAGAACGTAAAGGAACCAGTAAGGGAGCAAAGAAAGATGAACCGTGAGCCCAGCTACAAGGAGAAAATCCGGGTTCAGTACGGAAAGCTGACCGCCAGCCAGAAGATCCTCGCCAGGTTTGTCCTTGAGCGCGCGGATATGATCGCGATGCATTCGGCGAGAAAGGTGGCGGATATGACGCAAATGAGCGAAGCGACTGTCATTCGGTTTTGCTATGCGCTCGGTTATTCCGGATACACCCAGCTTCAGGAAGAGATCAGAAAGTCGCTGATTCCGGCTGACTACCAGAGAGGACCCGTTGAACATTACCGCGATGCGACGGGCGGCCAGATTCATTCGGAGAATTTTGTCCAGTTTACGCTGGAAGCGCAGCATAAGGCAATTTCTCAAACAGAGGCCAGCCTGTCCGAGGAATCATGCCGCACCGCCGTAGACATGATCCTCCGCGCGTCGAAAATCATGGTGGTAGGCTACATGTGGAACCAAATTCCGGCCAAATGGTTTTCATCCGCGCTGAACACCATTAAAGGGAACACCAGCATGTATACGGGAGCAATGGATCACGCCGACTACTTCATCGCGGAACAAGACAAGGACTGGCTGGTCATCGTCATCTCGTTTCCCCGCCACTCCAGGGAAGTTGTCAGATTGGTGAAAACGGTAAAAGAGATGGGCGCAAAGATCATGGCCATAACGGATGGAGAATTGTCACCCGTGGCGACGGAAGCGGACTTGCTGGTCAAAGTGCAGACTCCGCAGCCTTCCATGACGAATGGAATGCCGATCATTTTTTCCACGCTCAATGTGCTTTTAAACGGAATCATGGTGATGGACGCTGAGAGAGTGCAAAAGCGGCTTCGCCATTTTGATGAAGCCAGCGGCAAATTTTATTCCTTTGCCGCAGACGAAGACATGAAGGAGGAGATCTGAATGCTGGCTCAAGCGTTTCAGCTGTTGGAGGAAAGCTATCAGGAAATGGTGGAGATCCGCCGCGATTTGCATCGAAACCCGGAGCTCTCCTTTCAGGAAGTAAGGACGTCCCGATTGATTGCGGATTACTTGCGCGATTTGGGCTTGGCGGTGCGGACAGAGGTCGGAGGCAGGGGCGTAGTAGCCAGACTGCCCGGCCGAAAACGGCACAAGACGGTCGCTTTGCGCGCTGACTTTGACGCCCTGCCGATCCAGGATGAGAAAAACGTTCCGTACAAGTCTACTGTTCCCGGCGTCATGCATGCTTGCGGCCATGACGTTCATACGGCTGCGCTTCTCGTGACGGCAAAAGTGCTGACCGGAATGCAGGAACACCTGAAGGGCGACATCGTGTTTGTTTTTCAGCATGCGGAGGAGCAGGTACCCGGGGGCGCCCGGGCCATGATCGAGGATGATTGCCTGGAGGGCGTGGACGTGATTTACGGAGCGCATGTCGCTTCCATCGCTCCGCTCGGGATGGTCGGTATACGGTCCGGGAGCACGACAGCCGCCGCTGATGAATTTGAGATCGTGATCGGCGGCAAAGGGGGCCACGGCGCTTTTCCGCATACATCCGTCGATCCGCTGGTAACTGCCTGCCAACTGGTTGTCAGCCTGCAGCAGATCGTCAGCCGCCGCGTCGACCCGTTAAAGGCGGCAGTGCTTACCGTGGGCACGTTTCAAGCCGGATCGGCTCCCAATGTGATCCCGGACACAGCCAAAATCACGGGGACTGTTCGCACATTTGACGAGGAGGTCCGCGAGCTGATGGAGCAGACAATCAGGCAAGTCGCGACCTGCACGGCCGAAGGAGCGGGAGCGGCGGCAACCATCTCCTATACGAGGGGGTATCCTTCGGTATGGAACGACCCTTGTGAAGCGTCACGTGTCGAAAGCGTGGCCGCACAGGTGTTCGGAAAAGAGAAGATCTTGCCGATCGAGCCGTTGATGGGGGCGGAAGACTTTTCCTACTATCTCCAAAGGGTGCCGGGATGCTTTTTCTATGTAGGCGGGGGAAATAAAGAAATCGGGGCGACCTATCCGCACCATCACCCGCTGTTTGACGTTGACGAGAGATCCATGCTGTATATCGGGAAGCTGTTTGTTTCCCTGGTCAGTCACTGCTTGTCAGAATAGTCGGTTAAACAAAAGGGGTAGGTCGCTATGGGAATTGTAACGGTCGTGTTTCTCTTTGTTCTCTATATGATCAACTACGTGGACAAATCGATCGCAGGCTACTCCGCCGAGCAGATCACGGAGCAGATGCAGCTTGATCCCGCACAGTGGGGAATGGTAGGCAGCAGTTTTTACTGGCTGTTTGCCATCGCCGGCGTCATCGGGGCCGGACTGTCCGACCGGATCGGGACGAAGAAAGTCCTGCTGATCATGGCTGTCATCTGGACGGTCGTACAGCTCGGCGCCTACGCGATCACCAGCCTGCCGCTGTTGATTGTGGCGAGGATGCTGCTCGGAGCGGGAGAGGGCCCTACCTGGCCTGTGATCGTCAGCCATATCAGCAAATGGTTTCCGGAAGAAAAACGGGGGTTTATTTTTGCCTTGCTGACCTTCGGCGCATCGGTTGGGGCCAGCCTGTTTACGCCCCTTTTGGTGCGCTCCATCGAGACGGCGGGCTGGCAGACGACATGGGCCATTTTGGGCAGCCTCAGCCTGGTCTGGTTCATTCTGTGGCTGTTCATCGGAGCGGAACGTCCGGGAAGTGGGCTGCCTGAGCGGGAGGCTGCTGTGCCGGCGGTACCGGCTGAAACGAAGTGGTCCGATGTATTCGCCACGGTCCTGTCCGCAAATTTCGCTTGCTCATTTTTCATCTACTTCGCACAGATTTGGGGAGTCACCTTTGTGCTGGTCTGGATGCCCACCTACCTGGTCAAGGTCTTCCACTTCACTTCGGCCGAGATGAGCAGTGCCGTAGCGGTCATTGGAGTGGTATCCGGGGTGATCACGCTGGCAACCTGCATATTGGCTGATTATTTGTTCAGAAAGACCAAGCGGCATCGCAAATCATATGTCCGAGTCGGCGGGATTGCCGTCACGGCAGGCGGTGTGTTGTTCAGCTTGATACCATGGGTCCAGTCGCCCTCCATGCTGATCGCCATTTTTTGCGCGGGACTTGGCTTGACCGTTTCGGCGGGCAGTCTCGTCTCCGTGATCGGCAGCACGCTGCTGCCTGCCCGGACAGGATTGATCATGGGGATCATGTCCGGCCTGGTTACGATAGCGGGGATCGTATCGCCGATCGTCACCGGAGCGATCGTCAAATCGGCTGCGGACGACATCGCCCTTGGGTTTAATCAGGCATTGCTTCTCAATTCGGGACTGTACCTCGTCTCGGGCGTACTGTTTTATCTGCTCGTCAAACGTAAAGAGCGGGACGCATCGCTGTCAGGGGAAGGATTGGCAAAGGCAAACTGAAAAACGAGGAGGCTGTAAAATGAGCGAAACGATTTCATTTGTGGCGACCGGCGATTACTTGCAAACCAGAAGGATTCCCAGCTATGAGGATGAGCATTTTCAAAAGATCGCGGCATTGCTGCAGCGGGCGGATGCCCGGATCACCAATCTGGAAATCCACGTTTCCTACAACGAAGGAACGCCTGCCGCCATCTCAGGCGGGACCCACATCCAGACTACTCCAGACCGGCTGGACGATCTGAAAGCATACGGATTCAATCTGGTCGGGACGGCCAACAACCACATGATGGACTTCCAGCAGGACGGCTTGCTTGTCATGCAAAAGTACTTGCGTGAGTACGGGATTCTTCACGCAGGCTCCGGAGAAAATCTGTTTGAGGCCGGCAAACCGGCTTATCTGGATACGCCCAATGGCCGCGTCGCCTTGATCGCGGTCGCGTCATCCGCCCATCTTACCCATATGGCGTCCGAGCAGCGGCGCGACATGAAGGGCCGCCCTGGCGTGAACGGCCTGAGGCATATTAAAAGGCATGTGATATCCGGCGAAGAGCTTGCCGCGCTGCGGCGAATCGCGGAAAAAACGGAAGTAAACGGCATGTTTGAAATGATGGTGGAGGAGTCGTTCATCTCGCCGCTGCCGGACAATCTGCTTCCTTTTGGCTACGACATGTACGGCTTCCCGATGCTGTTTCAGGCAGGAGAAGAGGAGGGAGCTTCGTCTGTCCCGCATGAACAGGATATGCGCCGATTGGAAAACACCATCGATGATGCGGCGCGTCAGGCCGATTATGTCATCGTCAGCTTCCACGCCCATGAAATGAAGGGAGCGCAAAAGCAGATTTCGGCGGAGTTTGTCGAGAGCGCGGCGAGACGCTTTATTGATGCCGGTGCTCACGCCGTGGTGGGACACGGTCCGCACGCGCTCCGAGGGATCGAAATTTACCGCCGTCGTCCGATCTTTTACAGCTTGTGCGATTTCGTTTTTCAGGACGAAACAGTGGAGGCGCTGCCGCAGGATTTTTACGACGCCAATAAAATCCCTGATGGCTATGCCGTCATGCAGGCGATGGATTGGAAGACGCAAAACGGCACAAAGGGCCTCGTGAAAAGCCCGGATGCCATGGAATCGGTGATTGCGGCCTGGAGCATGGCCGAGGGAGATCTGAAAGAAATCGTCCTGTATCCGATCGAGCTAGGCTATGAGATGAGAAGGCACCAGAGCGGCTTTCCGCGGATCACCGCAAATGAAGCGATTCTGAAACGGGTCCAAGAGCTGTCCAGTCCTTATGGTACAGAATTGACCATCGAAAATGGCGTGGGTGTGATCAGGCTGTAGGGCTGGTTTCCTTGCTTTGGCGGGAGCCTTACCTTGCAACGATTAAGCGGAGACAGCAAGACGATCGTGCATGTGGAGGATATTCCGCTGGCATACCTGCCCGGCAATGCGATCCTCATCCGCGTGAAGGCGGCGGGCTTGCTTCAGGCTTGAAGCATAGAGAATAAAGCAGAAACAGAAAATCAGAAGACTGATTCTGTCCTGTTGCATGAAATGCCGGCAGCGCATGGTCATCCCGCGTTCGGCTGTTTTGTCCCTCGCTCAGGCGGGGGACTTTTTCGAGGGAAGAGCAAAACATGGCGCAAGCCGGTACGAATGAGGCTTTCCTCAACGAACAAAAAATAAACTCCGCAAGAAAGCTGCGGAGGCACGAGAGATCGACTGGTTTGTTAGCTGCTGAAGAAACCGCTCTTGGAGCGTTTCTTCTTTTTGTAATAGGAGCTGCCGTAATAGGCATGCCCGTTTCCGTGAGAATGACTGTGGCTGTTTCTGTGGTGGTAATCGCTGCTGCTGTACTTCTTGTATTTGTGAGAATGAGACTTCGCATGTTTCCCGACAAGGCTGCCCAGCAGTTTTTTTAACACGAGCATCACTCCCGCAGTTGATGGTTGTTCTATCGTATACGATTGGGACGAAGCGAGGTTTCATTACTTAGCCCGGTGCGGGTCATTTTCTTGACATTCATTACCGACTTCGTTTTACACAGCGGTGGTATTGGAGTCTCGAAACATGAAAACGAAAAAGGTAAACCAGATTAAAAAGCCGGCTAACCTAATATTTGAAATCCCTCAGTCACCTGAGCTATCATCTTGAATATACACTATGGTTGACCGATAAACTCTCGCAGACTTTTTACATTCAGTTCTTCCAGTTTCTTTCCTTCCTTTGCTTCTTCACTGGTTACTTCCCAAACGTTGGAGATGACACCTTTCGCGTTTATGCTTGCCTTCTTATTTGGATCCAACGTCAACCAGTAGACATGATTTTTCCCGCTCTCCTGTTCCTTGAAAGTAATAAACGCTTTGTTGCCGTCCTTGTGCACAAATAATCCCGGCATGAAATCTCCAGATGTAATGATGTTTGTAATAGCGTCTATAGCAGCCCTTTTTAACAAAGAGGCATTCTTCGATGACTGGATTTCCTTGATGCTTTTAGGGGCTGAATGCAGGCTATAGTATGTGTAATCACTGGTATCGATGTCAAATGTTTCAAAAGCATCTTGAAATGCCTCAAACATCTTTCTCTCTACTTCCTGCTCCACGTAATCACTCCACGCCTGTTCTTCTTTTGTTTGAGCAATAAACTCTTGCCCTTTAAGCGACGGTTTTAATTCGGCCGAGTTTGCTACTGTAGTGCTGGAGCCTGTACCAAAAACTAGCAGGAAGGCAAAAAAGGACGTTGCCCCCAGACCTTTCATCAGCTTCATAATTACTACCTCCCTATCGAGTGTTCATCATTATAAAATATTATGGTCTAAAGGCGTATTTTTTTGTAACTTTATCGCTATCTTCGTCAATCAAATCTCCATCCCAAAGTTCGCCGTCGACTGAACACACCCAATAAAGGTCGTCACCTTCTTTGTCACTTGTTATGGTCACTGTGACAGTCTTGTTATCAGTATCGCTGGATATACTCCTCCAGGAAGCATTATTCTGTAATATCGTACGATTTTCAATTCTTTGATACTTGTTAACATCACCATTCGGTTTGACAGTCCCTTTTCCAATTGCTCTATAATATGACGAAGACTCAGAAAAGGTAATGCTTGCTGTTGCTGTAACGCTGGAATAAGCAAACGCTGGCATGGTAAATGCAAGAAGTGTAAGTGCAGAAGCTGCCGGGACAACAACTTTCGAACTTAACAATCTTTTCAAAATATTACTTCCAGTTCCTAATTTTTCGATCTCTGACATCTTACACGATTATACAAATTATGGCAAGTTCTGTATGGGTATGGATAAAAAGGAGAGGACTCGTACTTGGAGGATCTCCTGAGCGCTGTCCCATCAATGAGAAAACAGGCTGCCTTGGATGGCGGCCTGTTCAACTGTGTGTTTTTTTACGTATGGAACTGCCAGTTACGTTTGCCACGGCTGGATGATCCCGCAGGCAAGGCGCTTGCCGGAGTTGCCCGCGGGCTCGGTGCGATAGTCGTCCGGATTTTGATGGATGATGATCGTTTTCCCGATGATGTCTCTCACCTGAAAGCGGTTCGTGAAAAAGCTCATGCGGGCATAGCCGTCATTGGAGAAGAGCACGGGAAAATCGCTTGCGTGGTTGCCGTGCGGCTGATTCGTAGGATTCCAGTGTTCTCCCGCGCGCTTGAACGGATCGCGCGGGTCGCCGATTTCGCAGGTGGTCCCATCGTGGATATGGAAGCCATGGGGTCCGATCGGCTGCCGGCCTGACGATCTTGGTCTGAAGGGGGGAAGACCGCTCACTTCGACGAGGACTTCAGTGCCATAGGGAACGTCGGTAAACGTCACATACCCCTGCAGATTGGGAGCGAGGGGACCGCCCTGTATCCAGGCGATTGCCTGTGCATGCTGACCATGCGTTTGGTCTGAATCCGAGACGGGATAAGGATAGGGAAACCCTTGGTTTGGGTAGTTGTACATAGACGCCCTCCATTTTTCATTTTTCCACTGCCCATTGTATCTTACGGGGAGGGTAGGCATTGTGTTCTGGCTTTTCGGAAGGTTGTCGCTGCCGCCGTTCGGTGAAATAGATACGGCAAGCTGTCGGGATAAGTGGAAAAGTCGGGAGGTCCGCGAGAAGGCGGACCTCTTTCATGTATGGGGCCAATGCAATGGATGCGTACCGTTCACTCGTTCGATAGCGGCAGAGGATGGGCCGTCACAGGTAGTTTGAATAAGACAAAATCGCCCGACCACATTTGGGAAGTAATCACGATCTTTTCCGTTTCTTGCTGAAAGAAGTAACCGGAGCCTTCTTGCTGCAAAAAAGTCCAGCCCGCTTTGTTCATTTCTGCGATCAGCCTGTCTTTTGCTGCTCCTCCTTGGGGGGCAGTGCCGTACCAGATATAACCCTCTTCGGTTGCCAGTTTTGTAAGCTGGCCGTCTGCTTGCCTCAGTCGGTGTACGACCGTTTGTTTCGAAACCGATGGAAAGGGTAATTCAGGATATAGAAAGGCAGGGCGGTCGGCAAAAAGGAGCGTACCCGCAAGCAGACAAAGCAGAACAGAGAGAAAGACTGTTTTTCTACCCATATTTGTTTGTACTCCAATCAATAGTGGATGATTTTAGTAAATAATTCGGCTGGATTGCAGAAATCCCTTTCGTAAGCAGGGTATCGATAGGCCGGTGTTTTGTTCTTCGCCAGTCAGGTCTGCTCTTGCTGAAAATACAAACGGGAATTTTTTGACAAACGAACCGTTTGAGAACGTGAGTTCGTTTGTGTAAAATGTAGCTATGTGCTATGTGCTATGTGCGATGTGCGATGTGCGATGTGCTAGTAGCTATTTGCCAGTTGGCAATCCCGGCTCTCTTTGCTTGTCTGCTTTTTACTTGCCCTGCTCGCACTATCTTTCCATACAACTTGTGTTTCAACGGAGGGATGACAATGATCGAAACCATCATGGTTCCATTGGACCGAAAAATGCAGCGGGTGCCCGTTCTGACCCCCAGGCACCTGAAGGCGTATGGCTTGCTGCTAAAAGGCGCGGATATAAATGAGCTTCTATCCGACAGAAAGATGAGGCATACCGTCAACGAACTGTGTAGTCTGGGGTGGATAAAGCCCCGTGCAGAGAGAAAATATACTTCATAGAAATATGTCTGATTATTCAAAACTGAATTGTTTCACAAAGATTCATGAAATTTTAACACATCGCAAGAAAAACGATCACATTTATCAAGTACAATGGAAGTGAAGTAAAGGAAAGCATCGAAAGGGGTAAATACTCTTGAATCTGGTGTTAACGGAAGCGCAATGCAAGGAATGCAAGGCTCGGCTCACGGAGTACGAGATCGAAAATAACAACTCTGTGTGCATGGATTGCTATAAAGAGAATGAAGAAGATAAATAATCCGTTGTGATAGAAAAACCCGTCTTTGCAACAGCAAAAGACGGGTTTTCCTTGTCCGGAAACGGGTTCGTGCCGGATTAAAATTTGCACTCGCCGTTGAAAATGAGCAGATCCCTTTCGGCCGACTTCTGGACTAGCGCTTCCGACCCGTGGTTTTCGGCAAACTGTCTTTCCTCATCCGTAATCGGAATCATCCAGAGCAGGTTGACCGGGTCTCCTCCCATCTCCGGAAAAGAAATAGCAGGGGCATTCTCCGGTTGGGCGAGCAGGACCGCTGTGAACTTCTCGTGAATGTGGCCGATTTCACGGCACGGGATGGAATGCCCGCGGGCGACAAAGGTGAGGTTTGACCAAGGCAGCGATGTTTGCCCGCTGATATACTGCAGCATCTGTTTTTCGTTTTTGGCGAGCCATTTGGTTTCGCAAGCAAAGGCGAGCTCGAAACGACGCAACTGCTCCGGTGCTTCCGTATACTGTTCGACCTTGGGCTGGGGCAGGATGGATACACCGAGTGTAACGACGTAGGTGATCTCTTCCTTGACGATCTTGACCATTGCTTTCGGCGGCCAATGGCCTCCGTCGATCGCGTAGTAGTTGTCGATCGGCCCGAGATCCTCGGTAATGGCGTCGAGGTATTGCTGCTGCAAAAGCGTCCAGGGATTCTCGTCCCAGCTTTGCCAAAACTGTTTGGCGGACTCTACGCGTTCATACAGCGCGTTCGTCTCGGGCGTTCCCAGCGGAAAGCACAGGTCCGACTCGCCGATGCAATCACGGGCGTAGGCGGGGTAGAAGGAACGGCCGTCGTCGGAGGGACCGGCCCACCCCGGAATGACGCTGAGAATTTCCTCTTTGTAGAGAAGGGCGGCAGCATCGCATTCTTCCAACCAAACGATAGACAGGTGTTCGGACTCCAATCTTTCGGCGCCTTCCGGGTGGGCGCAGCAGGCTTTAGGCAGCATCGGGCCTTTGCCGTTTTCCATCGCTTCCAGATCGAGCGATTCCGGCGCTTTGCCGTAATTGCGGACCCAGCTGGAGCGGATGCGGGCATACTCCTCGCCCGGGAAATCCCATAAATAAAAGTAGACGCAATCTTCATATTCCTCGACAAAGGCTTGAATAGGACAAAAGGGGGAAAATTCCTCCAAGAGAATGTTTTTCAATAGATTCACCTCAATAATCAAGCTCGCCCGACCGATACTTATATGGATTGATATACAACTTCAGGCTGGATATGGAAAAAGAATAGCACAATCGTCACGGAGGAAACAAATTTCAAAATAGTACGTATCTTTTGCTGAAAAGAGGGATTGGTTTGCAGCAGTGTACGTTGTACGTTTCCGTTCAGGATCATGAAAGCGTGACTGAAGCGATACGGAGTGCATTTCGCGATAAAACGGTTGAAGTGTCGACCGATGGGCGTACGGTGACGGTTACGAGCAAAAAATGGTTCAGCAAGAGCACCATCACCTTCAACACGCTGAGGGAGGACCTCGATTCGGAAGCCTTTGACCAGATGAAGAGAGGGATGTACGGCTTTTTTGCGCAGATTGAAACGCCTCATGAACGCGTTCAAAAAAAGCTGCTGATGCAAATCGCGGCACTCAATGTCGCGGTGGGAATCGTAGCGAGCAGCGGGATCGATGGGGAAACGTTCCAAAAAATACTGGAGATTGCGAGGAGCGTGCATGGCATCGTGTTCCTCCCGACCGGCGAGATGCTCGACAAAGAGGGCAAGCTCATCCTAGACACCGAGGGCGAATCCCAGCTGGACGATTTTATCTTGACGGTGAGCGTTGATTTGATCGACGGACATGTCCGGTCCACACCATCGGCAGAAGCGCGCAAGCAGAGAAGCATACAGCTGCTCAGGGAGCAGGGAATCCCGTGCATTGAACATCTACCGGTCATCGCCGGGGACGAAGAGGCCGTGATCCGAACAAAGGATGAGATCGTCCAGAGAGCGATTGCGCTTTGTCTGATCGCCATCTATTCCGGCGGCATTGCCGAAAACGGCAATGTAGAGGAAGAGCGGGAGTTCATTGAGGGACTCATCGAGCAATACGGCGCAGAACGGTTTTTTACGGAAAAGGAGCGGGCCTTCCTGTACAACGATCAGCCTGAGCGGATAGATGCCATCCAGTTGGTGTGGATGTACGAATGCTACTGGGTACTCCTGTGGGCGCTCGGATACGTGGAGAAGCTTGATTTCCCGGGAGAGATTTGCGATGTCCAAACCGCCATTGACTGTCTGCGTCTGGCCGAGAATTACGACGGCTTCTATCAACATGCATCCGTTCGCGGCAAAACAGAAATCCTGGACCAGGCAGATTTGATCTACCGCTATGATTGGGCATGCGTAGACGCCAGAATCAACAATCGCCCCGTCGAAGGAGGCTTAAACGACGGAGTGGTGCTGGAGAGACACAGAGCGCTAAACTGGCTGGTGCGTTATATGGATGCCGACTGGGATGGCGTTTCGACGGATACGTAGGGCAAGGAATTTTCGAATAGCTTTTGGCGGGCAGCCGGGCGGGGATACGATTCCGCCTGGCTGCCTTTTTTATGCTCCATGAACAGAGACGCGTGCGAAGAGCTGCCCGTTTTTCCCGCGAATTTGCGGGGCGGTCAGGTTTCGGAGCGATACGATTTTCCCATTTGCGGACCCAGGCCGAAGTAGTGGCGAAAATTGTAAATCAGCGGAGACCAGGCGGCCGGGTCGATGTAATTTTCACCGAGAACAATATCCTCCGAGGCATGCACCTTGACCACTTTCACTTCTATTATCGAAAAATCCGGACTGTGTTCGGGATTGCGCATGTTTACGACCTTGGCCTCCATCTGGAGCGGGCATTCGAAAATCCGCTTCGGCTCCACAACCGCAGAAGGCATCGGAGTGAAGCCGGCCGCCGCAAATTTGTCCTTTTCATAACGGAAGCCCATCTGCTGTTTATAGGAAGGCACTGGATCCTTGCCGGTGAGCGGCGCAAGCAATTCCACTTGTTTCCACAAGGAAGGATCGGGCAGATTGAGCACACATTCGGGATGCTGCCGCAGGTTCTCCACCGCTTTTCCGCCAAACCCGATGCCCATGACAATGCAGTCGCCGAGCGCCCAGGAAGAAGAGATCGGGCTGATGTTGGTCGTGCCGTCCTCGTTTCGGGTCGTCAACAATACGACAGGGGTGCCGTAATACAAAATTTTCGGCTGAATGCTTCTGTGAGTGAGTGCGTTTGTTTTCATAACCTACCTCCATCACTTTCATCATAAGACGAAACGATTATAACAGGCAGATATTTCGGCAGGGATCGAAGTATGAATTACCTTGGGACAGCTTTCACTTGAAGAAGTCTTTGGCCATGCTTGCGATACGCCCAGATCAGGAAGCCGTTCAGGGCAAAGACGATGATCCCCAGAGGAAGCAGCGAAGGATCGACGAACAAGTGAAACGTCAAAATGTTGACGGAAACCGGGGCCAGGACGACCAGCGACAGGGGCGCGAACAGATTCAGAAGCAAGCCCAGTCCGCAGATGACTTCAACCGTTTTGACCATGACCAGTAAATACCCCTGCAAAAATTCCATCGCTTGCGGGCTTGTCGGAAAGACCGGCGGCTGCCCGAAAATAACGAGGTAGCCGTTAAGGCCTGCGCCGAAAAAGATAATCCCGAGTAAAAGACGACACAGTAAAATGACGGTTTGCATGAGCGTGACATCCTTTCTTGAAATGTGATCTACCGAACCTGGAGCCGTTTTCTCCTTTTTCATCTCCTTTAGCAAAGCCTTTTTAGCACTAATATAGGGAATCGGCTGCGGTGGAGAGAAGCCTGCTTCCATTCTCCGCTCCGGTCTTCGTCCCGCAAGGGAGCGCAGACTGTCCGCTCCGCAGTGACCCCGAGGGAATCGCAAAACGGCGCGCAGCTCCGAAGGGAATTCATAGGTTGCGATTCTGTTCCCTCGGGCTCACTGCTCCGCTGGGCTGGACTTCGCTAGTCGCTCCGACTGGAAACAGGCTTCTCTGGCGAACCGGAGATGAATCATCGAGCTTTAAAAAGCATGCGGGATAATCCCGGGTTGTTAAAGCATCAAGACAAGCTTTTGGCAGGAAGCTGACAGGGATGCTTTCACTATTAAATGAAAGCCTTCTTCGCAAGCAAGACTAGCAAGCTTCTCTCAACCGTTCGGGCTCTGCCCAAACGTTCTTTTGAGGAGAACACCAACAGCTGTAGAGATGAAAAAGGAGAAAACGGCGAAGGTCTTTGGGACACCTCCCAGGCGGAATGGAAAAAGCAAAACACGCTTTTAGCGTCCAACTCTGAGACGCTCCCTCGAGAAGGCTGCTTTTGGACGCGGTTTTGCTTTTGGAATACAGCCGGACAGTCCAGCCCCCTCGCAGTGTCCCACCGAACCTGGAGCCGTTTTCTCCTTTTTCATCTCCTCCACCAAAGCCTGTTCAACCACCAACAAGAAAGCGGCTGCGGTGGGGAGAAGCCTGTTTCCATTCTACGCTCCGGTCTACGTCCCGCAAGGAAGCGCAGACTGTCCGCTCCGCAATGATCCCGAGGGAATCGCAAAACGGCGCGCAGCTTCGCAGCAGATTCATAGGTTGCGATTCTGTTTCCTCGGGATCACTGCTCCGCTGGGCTGGTCTTCGCTAGTCGCTCCGAATGGAAACAGGCTTCTCTGGCGAGCAGGACTGCTTCTGCGAGCTTTTAAAAAACATGCGGATAACTCAGGATGTCTTAGGCTCACGGCAAACCTTATCGCAGGAAGCTGAGAAGGGATTCTTTCGCTATGAAACGGAAGCCAAGCCCTCTTCGCTAGCAAGACTCTCTCAACCGTTCGGGCTCCTGTCCGAACGGTTTTTTTGATGTAAACCAACAGCTGTAGAGATGAAAAAGGAGAAAACGGCGAAGGTCTTTGGGACACCTCCCAGGCGGAATGGAAAAAGCAAAACACGCTTTTAGCGTCCAACTCTGAAACGCTCCCTCGAGAAGGCTGCTTTTGGACGCGGTTTTGCTTTTGGAATGCAGCCAGACAGTCCAGCCCCCATGCAGTGTCCCACCGAACCTGGAGCCGTTTTCTCCTTTTTCATCTCCTCCACCAAAGCCTGTTCAACCACCAACAAGAAAGCGGCTGCGGTAGGGAGAAGCCTGCTTCCATTCTCCGCTCCGGTCTTCGTCCTGCACGGAAGCTCGGACAGTCCAGCCCCCTCGCAGAGATGGGCATGCCCCGATTGTATTTGACCGGGTGGTCAGTAAGAAAAGTATATTTCGTTTTGACCAAGTGGTCAATACCTATGGAAAAGAACACTCGATCTTTTCCAGACAAAGCAAAAAGCCTCGAAAATGGACAGTTTCGAGGCTTTGGGTAGCGATGACGAGCTTACTCAAGCAGCAGCTGTTTCAGTTTTACCAAGCGATCGGGCTCAATGCTGCAGGCTTGGCACAAATAGGTTTTCATATCTCCGTACCGATCCAGGATGCCCAGACAAACCTCCTCTAAATATTCCCGGCGCACCTCCAGCATCGGTTTTAACCGATCCGGCGAAACTTGAAAGAGACTCATCCATCTGATGAATGTCTGGATTTTTTTCATGCGCGGCGCAATCAGATCATTGGAGAACAAATAGTCTTCCAAAACGTTTTCATAAGGGACTCCGACAAGCAGCTGAATGACGGCGGAGATAAAGCCTGTGCGATCCTTCCCCCCGGTACAGTGAATAAGAGCCGGCACATTCCTTTGCTCAGAGAGATGCGTGATGATTTGATTCAACTGGGCGTGACTGTTAAAGGCCATGTTTTGGTACATGTCTTTCATGATTTGCTCGAAATCGATCGTACTTGCCTGACTCACCAGAAACTTGAAAAACTCCAGGTGTGTAAATTGCTGGCTGCTGTCATGGAGTGACACGTCAATGACCTGTATCCCGTGCTGCGGGGTAATTCGGCTGGATTTTGAGTTTTGCTCGCGCGGCGTTCGCAAATCAATGATGGATTTGATCCCCAACTGCCTGAATGTCTCTATGTCTTTTCGCGATAACCGGGACAAGTCAGCGGAGCGAAACAGGACACCCGTCTTCATTACGTTTCCATCGGCTGTCTTGAAGCCCCCTACATCGCGAAAGTTATACAGTCCGTCGAATTGAAAAAGTGAATGCTTCTGCAAAGTTTTCATGATCATTTCCCCAATGCGTCAGATTATGTATGGTTCATTGAAAATAACACAAAAACGAATCATATGACCAAAAAAGTATTTATGGTCGCATAAAGGATAGAAGAAAAGACTGCCTCTCTTACAGTCTCCAGTTTACTTCTATGCACCCAGCGATTATGATTAGTATAATCACCATGTGACGAAAAGTCCATAAAAAGTCACAAGTTTTTAAAAGGGAGTTTTTCTATGCCGAAATTCACCGAGCAGGAAAAGGAACAGGTCCGCCAATCTCTCTTGATAAAAGGCAGAGAATTATTCATCCAATACGGGCTGGCCAAGACCAGCATCGATGATGTCGTCCTCGCGTGCGGAATTGGCAAAGGCACCTTTTATAAATTTTTTGCCTCCAAGGAAGAGCTGTACTTTGAAATTTTAAAGAATGAAGAGGAAGTCAGGGAAACGGTACTAAGTCAGTTGTTTCGAGAAAATCTGCCTCCAAAGGAACTGCTGGTCTCATTTTTCCGCACTTCATTTGAACTGGTCGAGAAGAATCCTTTTCTTCAACGCGTATTTCAAAATGATGAACACGAGCGGCTCGCCCGCAAGCTTCCTGACCAGATGAAGCAATTTTCGCAAGAGAATACGGAACGAGGGATTCGCGCGGTCCAGTTCCTGATCGAGCGAGGCGCACTCCCCAAGGATGACCCGCAAGTCATCGTCGGAATCATGCAGGCTGTCATGACGCTGCGGCTGCACAAACAGGAAATCGGCAATGAAATCTTTGCCAGCGTGATGGGGAAAATCATTGAGTTTGTCGCCGAAGGATTGACCAGAGAGAGGCAGCATCCGCAATAATGCTTGCTTGTCTCTTCGGTGAAAAAATGGGCAGATACCGCAAAAAAGAAGAGGGTGACGAGGTGCAGACCATTCATTTATGGGGCCAGGGAGAAGAAGCAAACAAAGTAAAGCTGCTGAATGCGGCTTTGCTGGAGTTTGCGGAAAAAGGCTACACACTCGGCTCCACGAACCAGATCGTGCAAAACGCAGGCATCTCCAAAGGGATGCTGTTTCACTTTTTTTCCAATAAAAAAACGCTGTATCTGTATATCGTGGATGCTTGCCTCGCTTACTTTGAGACCTACCTGGCGGGGTGCATGCGGGAGCGATCAAGCGACTTGCTGGACCGGGTCCGGGAGCTTGGCATGGCCAGGATGAAGCTGTTCTACGAGGAGCCGGTAATCTATCGGCTGGCGGTGGAGACCTTTATCCGGTACCCGGCGGAGATCAGGGAGGAGATTGCGGAGCGGGAGAAGCGGGTGTACGAAACCTATTTGGCGATGCTGCTGGAAGGATTGGACAGCTCTGCTCTCCGCGAAGGCGTTTCTCCGGAGAAAGCTGCCGACTTCCTGATCACGGCCGTCGAGGCATTGATTCAAAAGCGTGTCCGGGCAAATGCATACGAGGCAGACAAGGGGCTGGATGCTCTGCACCAATTTATCGGTGAGCTGTCCGCCTATATGGACATGGTTCGCAACGGCGTGTATCGTTGATGCTGAATAGGAAACGGCTGTTTTTGCCAAGATCCGGTAGCTGATCTTGGCAGGACAGCCGTTTTTTGCAAATAACAACGATTGCTTTCCCGGCATATGGGCAATCGAGAAGGCTTGCAGTATAAGGCGGCATGGCTTTTTACTCCGTTTTATACAGGGCGGAGATGGCCTTTGCCTCAGCGATGACCTTCTCGCGCAGCTCGAGCGGCTCGATCGCTTCTACGCGCGATCCGAGTCCGAGAACAATTTCGCAAGCTGATTCCAGAGTCTCAAATTCAACCGTTGCTTCGATCCATCCTTCAGCTGCGGGCTGGGTTTGCACGATTTTTGCATAGCGCTCCTGGCGGAAACGAGGAAGGCTCGTTTCTATGAGCTTCACACGACCTGGATAGGACGGCAGACTCGACTTGAACTGCTCTGTAGACTGTTCCCAGTAACGGGCCAGATCGAAATCGGCAGGCCGCTCAAAGGTTTCCTCCAGCATTCGGGCAGACAGCAGGCGGGAAATCCGGTAGGTGCGGATATCACTGTCGACCTGCGCGACCATATACCAGACGCTTCGCTTCGCCACCAGACCAAACGGCTGGACGATGCGCTCCACGACGGCTTCCTCCCTCTGGTACGAGATGAACAGCTTCCGACTCGTCCAGACCGACTCCTGGACAACAGGGAGGAAGGGAAATGATTCGTCGGATTGGTGCCAGCCTGCCCCGTCGATGTGAATGAGCCGGCGTACGGACTCGGCGTCTCCGCGTGTTTTTGCCGGGGAAGCGGCCAGCAGTTTTTGGAAGGCTGCCTCAAACCTGTTTCTGAGACCGAGGTCGCTCAGCAGGCTGGAAGGGCGAACGAGCAGAAGCGATTGAAGCTCCTCCGTAGTCAGTCCTGTCAAAATGGTCCGGTATCCTTCCGCCAGCGACCAGCCGCCCTGTGAACCTCGTTCGGCAAAAACGGGGATTCCCGCCGCGCTCAGGGCCTCCATGTCCCGGTGAATCGTCCTTTCAGAAACCTCAAGCATTTCCGCAAGCATCCGGGATGTCAGCCGGCCGCGGTTTTGCAACAGCAGCAAGATGGAAAGCAAGCGATCCGCCCGCAAGAAAATCCCTCCCTTGAGCCAAAACGGTTGTCTTCCGGGTAGTTTCCTTGATCATACCATGTTTATATGACAGCTGTTGTCATATTTCGTGAGCAATTCTATGACTGGTTTGAAAAACGGGCAAAAGGAAGCGGACCGCCTTTGCAGGGGAGAGTGGCAGTGGTGGCTGGAGGCGACACAGGGAGCAGGATAAGGCATTACCGTCTGTTATCTTTGTGGAGCAATATTAAAATATTTTTAGATTTTGCAAACAAATGTAGACCAACAGAACACCTATAGCTCTGATGAATAATTTCCATTTCCAATGAAGAAGTTGTTTATTATACGGTCTGACCCCAAGATAAAAGTTATTCCAAAAAGTTTGCGGCAATAGAAGGCAGAATAATCCGATCAAAACCACTGCAATCGTTTTAATCATAGACAGTATCGGCTAACAACTCCTCTATCTCGTCCTTGTCATTTTATTTTACCGATTTTATTATCCATAAACAAACGGTGGCGGAGTGCAATGGCAAGAGCAGGAGAACCAAACATGGACAGCGGATTGAAGAGATGGAAAGAGGCGAAAGCGGCTCAAGTTGAAAGGGACGGTACAAGCCAGTCGGGAAAATTCGTATATTCCCCCGAGAAAATGGAATGCTTTACATAAATGCTAGTCCGGTTAAGCGAAGGGAGTACGGTGCGAAGTGAAAACGATGGAGCCGAGAGATTGCGATCTGTCTCCGATGAAACTGCAGGTAGAGCATGAATTGCAGCAGCTGATTCTCGACATCCAGAGCAGTTTGGTATCGATGAGGGATGAAAACCACTGCGTTTTGGGGAATCTGGACCAAATCAAGCGGAAATTTTTGCAAATTGAAGCAACTGCCGCTTCCTTTTACCTCTATTGTTATTTGTCGCCCTTTACCGATAAGTACCCGGATTTATCCCTGACCGTTCAACATCTGTCCAGCCGCAGGCACGGCGCCCTGATCGTGATTCAACGAAATGAGCCGCTCGATCAGTGGATTCACAAGGGAACGCTGGTTGGCGCCACCGTCAGCAGCTCGCTATTGGAGTCCATTTTTTATCCGGGAAGTCCGCTGCATGATGGCGCTGTTCTCATTCAGGCAAACTCCATCGTCTCCGCGGGGAATGTTCTCCCGCTTTCGAGCAACAGCTTGGGTGATCCGAATCTAGGTACGAGACACCGGGCGGCTTTGGGGTTGACAGAGCGGAGCGACGCGCTTGTGCTCGTTGTTTCCGAAGAAACGGGAAGGGCACGCTTCGCCTATCAGGGAAAATTGTACCCGCTGCCGACTTTGTGAGAAACAAAGCGTGCAGCGGGTTTTTGTTGCCCGTTTTTCTGCACCTCCTTGGAAAAATTACGAGAGAACTTGTAATCTTTTCCGCCAAGCTCCGTTTATATGGGTAAGCAGGCAAAAACATGCTGCGCAGCGAACTTTTGCTCCTGCGATTAGCTTGTGGTTGACGGGAGGAACCCACATGCAAGACGACATGGAACTCATCGAGGAAGTTTTGGGCGGAAACGATGGCCTTTGCGCAAATCATCGACAAATACAAACAGAGCATTTTCACTTTTTTGTACAGAATGACCGGTCAACAGGAGGATGCGCGGGATCTTGCGCAGGAGGTTTTTACAAAGGCCTATTTCCATCTTAACAGCTATAAGCCTGCCTGCAAGTTTTGGACATGGCTGTATCGCATCGCTTACAACCATTGCGTCGACGAGCTCAGGCGCCGCAGGAGGACGGAAAGAGTCGAACTCACAGATGGACTGCTTACACACAGAATGACCCCTGAATCGGTCTATCTGGCGAAGGAACAGACGGCTGAGCTGGAGGCGCAAGTCCTTGCCTTGCCGCAAGAGTACCGCACCGTCTTCCTGCTCCGCCATACCCAGCAGCTAAGCTGTCAGGAAATCAGCGAAATATTGGATATCCCGGTCAACCTGGTTCGAGTCCGTTTGCATCGGGCCCGAAAGAAATTGCGTGAACGTCTGTTGAAGGGAGGAGCCATGCATGAAGTGTTTGACATTTGAAGAGATGATGGAGTATCTCGACGGCGAGATAACGGAACGGGAGCGAAGCCAAATCGAAGCGGACCTGGAGGCGCATCTTGAGGATTGCGCACGCTGCATGGAGAAGTTCCGAATATATGCCGAAGATGTTAAGGCGTTTGACAAACTGGCAGAGGCTCCGCAGCTCCCCGATACGTTTACCGTCGAGACAATGGCCCGCATTGCGGCTGAAAAGCAAGAGCAAGCACCGGCAGGGTGGACCGACCGATTCACGAATGTATTTTGGAGGGGAACGATCTTGAAAAAAATTACCGTAGTCGCTGCCGGAGTAACGCTGGCGATCTCGCTTAGCACGTTTGTTTCACCAACCTTTGCTTCCTATGTCAAATCGGTATTTACCAGCGGAGAGGGGACGGATAACGGATTGAAGCGCGCCGCTGAACAAGGCCTCACCTCGTCTGCCGAGGCGAAGGCAACCGATCAGGGAATCACCGTGGCGGTAAAGGAGGTGTTTGCCGACCCGATGAGGATCGCCGCCGTTTTCGGATTTGAGAAAGACGGAAAAGCGATCAAATCAAGTCAGATGCACCACAACGTCGACCTGAATGGCCGATATAAGTTTTATGTGACTGACACCGCCGGCAATATGGTTTACGACTCTGGATACCGCTTGGGAGAACACGGTTTGGACACGGTCCTGCAAATCAGCCTGCAGGATATGGAGAAGGATATGGAGAGAAAGGAGATTTCCAACAATCTCGTCCTGCACATGGAGGTTAGTCAAATCGGAGATACAAAAGGCAAGTGGAATCTCAGCGTTCCGATCGACCTGCAGAAACTCAAGGAAAAGGTGGCGGTGATTCCGATTAACAGCAAGTATGCCGCCACGCCGCCGGGAATGTCGATCGAGCTGAAGCAGGCGGCGAAAGGCGTAAGCGCCACGCAGCTATTTTATGAAGTAAAGCTGGACGACGGGCTGATGAAGAAGTATCGGGACAGCATGAAATACTTTGAAAAGCTCGATGAGGAAACCGGCGGTTGGACTGATTTCGAATGGTACGACATTTCCTACCGCATCGTGGACAGGCAAGGAAAAGTGGTTGCCGCCAATAAGCAAGGGCCGGAAGGGGGAAGTCAGAATGTGATCGAATCCCTCTACCAAGGACGCGATGATCCAGATAAAGGAGTCTATACATGGATCGATGCATTCGACCCGACAGTTGTCAAAAACAGCCTTGCAGTTGAGCTGACCAAGGTAATGTGGAATGAACTGGCTGATTTCGAGTTCACATTCAAACCGGAGGACGTAGCGAAAAAGCCGCAAACCAAGGAGTATAACGGAAACACGATCACGATCAAGAGTGTCAGCTACAATCCTGTTGAGAATGTCGGTTCTAAGAGGGGTTTCGATCGTTACAAGGGGGTCGTCATGGAAGTAGAGTGCGTGCTGGCAAAAGATGTGGTTTATCTCGACACGTGGACGATAACGGATGAAGAAGGAAAGCGCTTTGAGCCGGAAACACATCGGAAATCGGATGTGGTTAAGAACAAAGACGGAAATTACAGCTACCATTTCTGGATCACCGCCGAGAATTGGGATAAAATACCGAAAACAATCACCCTGAATGCCCATCGAGTCGTCCTGCAAGATACAAATGTCAATTGGAAAGTGCCGATTCAATTGGGCGAATAACAACAGATGGAAAAGTTTTTGAAGGCAAGCGCCGCCCCGTAATGGAGGCGGCGTTTGTATTTGTCAAATCCGGCTCCGCCGCATCTGTTTGTTCGTTGCCCCCTGCCGACTTTGTAAGAACAAAGCGTGCAGCGGGTTTTCGTGGAGCCATTTCATAGACAGCAAACGATCACCTTAATTCCGACTTGACATATATGTATTATGTGATTTATCTTTACACATAATCCTTCTCGGTCAAAATGGCACGTTAAGCGCGTCTGGGAGGAATCGATATGGAATTTTATTGTCCCACATGCAAGCACGCTTTTCCCAACAAGGATGAGATATGCGGCCATTTGCAGTCCTTTTTGCAATCCTTGCACGGCAAAAAAGTGTGGCGGGTCCGCTTTCTTCATCACTATCCGTACCACTTTTACAGCGACGAGCAAATTAACGAAATGCTGCGGGAACAGCCTTTGACGGTCACTCATGTCATGTGTCTGGAGGACTTTGATGGCGAATTGTGTACGGGCACTGACTCCCTGGGCAACATCGTTTCGATCTTTGACTAGAAAAAGCCGGGATCATCCGTACGGACAGTCTGCGCGTTCTCGCGGGACGAAGACCGGAAACAGGCTTTTCTTTACCGAAGCCGCTTTCTTT
>NZ_JAUMSJ010000012.1:0-114134 GCF_037834415.1 Brevibacillus borstelensis
TTTTTGATTTGGCCAAACCTTCGGGGATAGCGCGGTCAAGACGTCGGTTTCCGGCGGATTTGCTGGATGAACAGCATCAGAAGGAACAACATGACGAGTTGTCCAAACAGCGGATAGAGAAGACGAAGCAGGGGACCAAAGCCGATAAAGCTGATCGCGTATCCCCCCAGCAGAATGCCTGCTACAATCGTATGCCGGCGAAGACCTGTTGCCTTCTTGATCTGCTCAGATAGGCCAAATACATTCGCGACAAGCGTGGAAAAGATTTCCGTGTAGACCAGAATCGAGAAGAAAAACGGAATTCCTTTGCCGAGTCCCTGCAGCAGAGCGATCATGGGCATCTCCGCTTGACCGATCGCCGGCATGCGAACGGACATCGAAGCATAGGCCAACAGTAAAAGAGTGCCAATGCCCAGCCCTCCCAGCACTCCTCCCCATATAAGTGGTCTCTCGCTAAAGCTGTGACGGCCGATCGGAACAAGCACAGCTTGTGTCAGCGAGATATTTAAGGCAACATAGTAAAGAGGGGAGCTGAGCCAAGCCCACGGCTTGATGATTTCGACAAGCGGCCCGTCATCCAGCCAAGGCCGGGAATAAAGAAACACGAGGAGGGTAAAGCCGATTAGTAGAGGAACGAACAAGCTGTTGACAGAGTGTATGGCAAACAAGCCTTTTCGCGCCACCAAAAAAATCAGGATCATGCTTACCCAAATCCCGAGCTGCGGAGATAATTGAAAAGACTCCCAGAAGACAGCTCCCGTTGCTGCCAGCATCACAGAGGTCGTCCCAAACAATACAGTCAAAAGCAGCATGTTGAAGATCGTACCGACGGGTCGTCCAAACAAATAGGTGCTCAGGTCCTGGTAAGAATCGGCCTGAATTCGATAGGATAGCACCATGACGCGAATTCCGCCCCAGATAAACAAGCCGGTCGCAAGCAGTATGCCCACCAGCCCCTGGGAGCCGTATTGAACAAAAAACTCAACGATCTCTTTACCGGAAGCAAACCCTGCCCCCACCACCGTACCGATATACGTAAAGGCAATTTGCAGTGCGGTCTTCCAAGAACGCTGCATGACAAACCTCCTGTCCCACTTACTTCATCCTATGAGAGAGGAAGCGATGAATATGCTCCTTACTGTACTGGGGTTTCAGTCCCCTTATCCGGGCCCTTGCGGGGCGACTCCCGGCTACCTGATTCAGACGCCTTATACCAACCTTCTGCTCGATTGCGGGAGCGGCGTATTGGCTCAGCTTACCCGGTATCTGCCGATTTGCGATCTGGATGCGCTCATCCTTTCCCATTATCACCATGACCACGTAGCCGATATCGGGGTATTGCAGTACGGCCTTATGGTCCATCAATTGTTTGGCCAGCGGGACCAGAAGTCTCCGCTGCCGATTTATGCTCCAGGCGAGCCGGAAGAAAAAACTGCCGAATTGGTGTACCGCGATGCGACTCGTTTTTACCCGGTAGATGAAACGACAGCTTTGACGATCGGAGATATCCGCGTCTCGTTTCTCCGTACCGATCATGGCGAGGGCGATCCTTGCTATGCAATCCGATTGGAATCGTCGGGAAAAACGATCGTCTATGGCGCGGACAGCGGTCCAGGAACGGATTGGACAAAGTTCGCCAGCCAGGTCGATCTGTTTATTTGCGAGGGCACGTATTTGGAACGGAACAAACCCGCGCGGCCAAATGGACACCTGAGCGTAGGGCAGGCGGCTGAATGGGCGGAGAAACTGGGCTGCCGATCGCTTCTCCTCACCCATCTGTTCCATGCGTATACGGAAGAGGAAGTACGTCAAGAAGCCACAGCGTACCGGAGCGGCACTTGTCATGTTGCGAAAATCGGTTTGCAGATAGATCTGTCATTGTAAGAGAGGAGAGAAACAAGATGTTTCCCAATGTCCTGGAAGTAGCACGAACATTAATACGGGAGAGAGTTTCAGCGGGGGAGACAGTGATTGACGCGACGATGGGAAACGGGAACGACACCCTGTTTCTGGCTCGTCATGTAGGGGAGACAGGCAAGGTCATTGCCTACGATATTCAGCCGCAGGCCATGGAGAAAACAAAAGAACGACTAGAGCGGGAAGGTGTCCTCGATCGGGTAGATATGCGGCTTGCGAGCCATGAGGAAATGGCGCAGCTGACAGAGCAGGTAGGAGCCATCATGTTTAATCTGGGGTATTTACCCGGAGGAAACAAAGAGATCACAACCCAGGCTGCCAGTACGATAAGGGCGATTGAAGCAGGCTTGTCCCTTTTAAAGCCAGGCGGAATCATGACCGTTATGGTTTACTGGGGGCACCCTGCTGGCTCCGTAGAAAAGGAAACGGTGCAGTCGTACTGCTCGCAGCTTAGCCAGCTGGAATTCCTGGTGCTCCAATACCAGTATCTCAATCAACAAAACCAGGCGCCTTTTTTGCTGGCCGTAGAACGAAGAGAAATGTAGGAGGGCAGAAGGGATTTCTTTCCCGGGCAAGCGCATGTTCCGACAACCGGAAAAAGAGTGCCATACGTTGTCGAATGAGTTGAGAGCACTCACGTAACGATCAAATTGGACGACGAAGCCCGGCATACGTGAACCCAGAAGCTGTGTCGGAAAAACCAGGAGCCGAGGAATATTGGTGATGTATCATCGCTTTTCTCGACTTAGCCCCTTTTGGTTGTGAGGGATTTCCTTCGAGCCTACACCGTGCAGGCAACTTTCATCGCAAACGGCGTTCAATCAAATGATGAGCCGATATGAACCATTACACGATTTGATAAACGGACGGATAACGGCGATGAAGCGAGCAAAGCCGATTCACAAAACATCACATCTGGAGAGGAACTGACGACCACATAAAAGATCATGGTCGTCAGCGTTACATGATGCTACGGTGTAGGGCACTTGGAATTTCCTCCTGGGACAAGTACGCAGGACCCAGGAGGAGGATCACCAGGGCATGATTTGCTCGGCTTGCAAAGACTGTCAGGATTTGCTGCTAATGCACCACTAGTTGCCGACATAATCAACATGGCAGCAGAAGCTATTGCAAGAAACTTTTTCATAAGATCACCTCCGCTCTTCCGAGTTTTTCAGGATATGGGATTTATATCCTGTAGATTAAAACGAAAAATACTAAGAAAAGTAACAACCAAATTCAAAAAATTTATTCGACAAAAAGAAAAGTCCCCTATCGAGACCCTAATCTTCGGCTGTCATGGAACAATTTCAGGAAAATAGGCACGCTCTTCCTGTGGGCGATACATACCCTATGATGAGGAACGCATCGAGGGGGTAAAACTCCATGGATAAAGTCGGGATCATGCTAGATTGGAACATCATCCAAAACGGCATTAGCGGCAAAAAAACGTATGAACGACTGCCTTATTATGTGGAGATCGGGAAAGAGTTAGGTCTTGAGCCAGTTTTTTTTCATCCTCGTCATGTCCTGCAGAACGGAAAAGTAAAAGGCTACTTTTGGAATGGAAGCCGCCTCGTCCCGAAAGTTGTTCCGGTACCGCGAGTCATCCACAATCGAGTGCTGACGGGAGAGGTGAAAGCGCGCCAGGTGATCAGGCGCCTGAGCAGGACTCAGCTCGTTTTTAACGGTCTGGTCGTCAGAGACAAGCGGAAGGTTCATCAGATGCTCTGGCAAAACCCGAGATTGCGCGCCTATTTGCCCCGTACGGTCCCTTATTCCAGAGACAATCTCCGACATTTCCTAGATCGCTGCCGAATCGTCTATGTGAAACCGTCGGTAGGGTCTGTTGGGATCGGAGTGGTTCGGATCGAGCGAGAGGGAGATCAGTACCATTTCATCTCCTCAAAGTTTCGAAAGGCGCTTTCCCGGCAGGGGCTGCAGGTTGAGTTGGCGAGGTGGATCGGGAACAAGCGCTATTTGATTCAGCAAGGGATCCCTTTGGCCCGCTTCGAAGGCAAAACATACGATATACGGGTCTCCGTTCAAAAAAACCGGGAGCAGAAGTGGTGCGTAAGCGGCATGGTAGCAAAAGTGGCCAATCAAAAAAACAAGCTAAGCAATTTGGCCCGAGGCGGCCGGGCGTTTTCGTTGGAAACAGTCTTGAGCGAGAGGTTTTCTCCAGAGGAACAGCAGGAAATCATCGGGAGGATCAGTGAGGCAGCCGTGCAGTTGGCCAGACAGTATGAGAGGCATTACCCGTCACTGGCAGATTTGGGAATGGACATGGGAATCGATGAACAAGGAAACCCCTATCTGATCGAGATCAATATTCGGGATCAGCGCTATTCCTTTTTCAAGGCGGGGGAAGTGGCGATGTTCCGGCAGACCTATCGCCATCCGCTTGAGTACGCCAGCTCCCTGATGAAAGGGATGGTCCCCTCTATTCATGGGAAAAGCATCGAGTAAAAAAGCAGACCTGACTGCCGTATGGCCAGGCCTGCTTTTTGTCTTTTGGAAATAACGCAGCACTATGTAGCGTCAGATGGGGCGGCTTGATTTTCTGCCGCCGGGTGGGGAAGATGACGGAAATGACGATAAGCCACCGCCAGTATCGATTTTCGCGTCAAGATTCCCTGGAAAACCCCCTCATCATCCTCAATGCATATGAATGGATGGTTGATCGACATTTCCAACGCTTTCAAAAACTCCTCCGAATTTTTCATCCGGGCGATTTTGGTCGTCATTACCTCATCAACCGTATAGTCGTCCATTTTTTCATATTCAAATCGTTCCAAGCCCAGGATTTTGTTTAAAATATTCGTTGTGCTGACTTGACCGTGCAGCCGATAGGAGTGATCCAATACGGGAATTGCCGAATAGCCAGACTTGATCAGTACGAGCAGGGCGTGTTCCAGAGAGTTCCCCAGCTGTACGTGAGCCACTTTTGTCGATGCAATCACAAGGTCTTTAATTTTGGTATGGAGCAGTTGCCAGTCCGGATTCAAACAATATCCACCACCTTTCTCTACATTGGCGAACCGATTCGCCTTATGTGGTTCACCTCTATGATACCGTATGTAAGGAGGGAAGGGTAGGGCTGTCGTGCAAACAAAAACAAAGATGCCCGGCACCAAAGCCGGGCGATATCGAGGTGTGGAACGAACGTCCCTTGAATGTAAGTATGCAGGATGGCAGGGCTATTTACACTAGGATTTTATAGGAAAGCAGGCGTAACCTTTTTCCCGGCTCAATCGTCTTACTGATGGATCCTCCAATTGCTAGGAGCTGTATAACCATGCGTAAAACAATTTGGGGGGCAGTTGCCCTGTTCATGATCTTATCCGCGGGGGTGGGTCTTTTAATCGGTAGACAGTTGTCTGTTCACGGCTCAGGAATTTATGACGGACAACAGAATCGCGTTGCTGAATGGATCGTGGAAGATTTGCGTGACGGGCTCGATCAGAATGTCCGCAATCAGGTTGATCCTGCCCATATTACGGTGGTTCCCGTCGGAATCAAGAGCATGGCCTTATCCGGGGAAGCCCCTTCTGCTGTCGCCGGCACATTCGACGCTCCCGACCTGCTCGCGGCTGTCAATTTGCCGGGAGGCACAGGCTTGACGATCTTGTACGAGCATCGGGATGGACAATACGAAGCAGTTCTGAGCAAGCAGGAGAGCATCTTCAGCTATCAGGTTGTAGGGGAGGATTACTTGGTGCTGACGACAGACGTATCAGCCGCACAAGGCGATGAGCGCACCTTGTATGTGATTCATAAGACACCGGAAGGTTACCGAGAGGCGTGGAGCGGCATTGCCCACCGACGGAATCAAAACGAGACGATGGATGTTCTGGATGCCACTGTTAAGCTTGATCCCGAGGGCAAAACCATGGTGTATTTTAGTTTAGAGCGCACTTTGGACCAGACAGGTGTCGCATTGATGGAGAAAAGCTCCTACCAGCTGCTTCGTTACAATGACCGGACCCATCGGTTTGAAAAGTAGAAGGCGCCTGCATTGCTTAGGCGCCATGCGTGTTCATTCGTGCCGGACGACGGCTCTTTCCTCTGGACCGTTTGCTCCAGTAGGAGATCAGTGTATGCTCATACAGGAAAATGCACAATGGCGGGGTAATCACAAACATGGCCGCCATTATGACCGGAGTTGACCAGTCAAGCCGAAAAATGACGTGGCTTTCCAACAGAAACAGGATGAGCGGATGCACGAGATAGATAGCCATGTTATGCTTTGCCCATTTGGACAGCCATTCGCCGAGTACCGGCAATTTTCCCAAGTACCGGGAAAGCGGGTAAAAGCTGATCAGGAAGCTCGTCGTATAGGTCAGGTACGTGGGCTCGAAAATATTCAGGCTCTGTTCGTAGCTCATGTGGCCGTTTAGATAGCGGTACGCGATCCAAACGGCCAGACTGAGAGTCACAATCCAGGATGGCAGCTGCAATCGCTTTGTCCAGAGTCGCCACTTGTCAACATGAAGTCCGGCATACGCTCCCAAAGCAAAGGTGAAGAAGTACATACAAGCGTAATTCTGGCTGCTTACATATCCGTATTCAACCAAAGAGAGCAATGGATGAGCCGACCAATCGATGACCCACAGGGGGTCTGTAAACAAGCAGCGGAAAACAAGGTAAAGCGCATTTTGCAAGAGAAACAGAAGAGCTACCATCCAAAAGCGCAGATACCGTTCAAACCAGCCCTTGCAAACGAAAAAGAGCAAACTCAGCTGGAGGTATAGCGGGATATAATACAGATGATAAAAAGAACTGCCGGTTAGCAAGCTGTGAAAAAACTGTGGCGCCAATTCCGCCACGTTCACTGTTTGCAGCTTGAACACCGTATAAATCGCAGTCCAGATCATATAAGGCAAGACGATGACTCTAAAGCGCTTTCGCCAGAATATCCCCCAGTCGACCTGGCGTTTCCGATACCAATAAAACAGCAACATCCCCGTTGCGAAAATAAACAGAGACCGTCCAAACCTGAACAATATCAGCATGACCGCCTCGACGTCTGTATTCAAGGGATACTCGTTTTGTGTTTGAATAAAGAAGCCCAGGATATGAATGACCAAGACAGTAGCTGCCCCAAAAACAAAAAGGGCATTCAGATCCTGAAAGGTCCCCTTTCGATCGCTACTCATATCTCCTCCTAAAGGTTCTGACCGCACATATCATCGACACGCACGTTTATTTCCGGCTGGCAGCATCCCCGTTTTCGGGTTGGGCCGCCAATCTCCAGTCCGCTTTTCTGAGCGCTTCCGCCGGAAAAGCAAATAAGCCCAGACGTTCCGCTAAATGGACGCGAGATTCGGAAAGCGCCACCGCGTCGACGGCAAACGAAGCGGGCTGTATGGCCCATTCTGCTTGGATGGCGGCAAACAACCGTTCTTTGACATCGTTCACCGTGACGATGTTGCCGGTTAGCGCGTCGATGCTGCCCACTGTTGTGCCGTCGATAAACGGAATCGGCTTGTTTTTCTCCATCTCGTCCAGGCCGGCCAGAGCGTAAAACTGTTCCATCCAATCTCCGCGGGGCTGGTCTTCCACATTGATGCACAATTGCAGAATGGAGCCAAAGCGGGTGCGGCGCTGAGCCATGCCGCCAATTTTTTTTCCGCGAATCGAAAAATCATATTCTCCCGCACAGTATGAGCCTGTAACCTCCCCGAACTCGATTGCTCCGTAGTCACGCAGCCCGACGGAAAGCAATTCGGTGACGAAGCGGAAAAATGTATCGATAGAGATGGAGGTATCAGGCAAAAGACAAGCCAGGTTTAGTACACCCGCGTCGAGCGGGACACAGGCACCGCCAGAAGACCGCAGCACACAACCAAACCCTTGTTGCCCAAAATGGCGCAAAGCGTCCTCCAGCCGGGGGAGCTTGGCGTCGCGCCGCCCCAGATACAGAGCTTTGTCATACACCCACAAATGTAAAATGGGTGCTGCTCCTTCTCTTTTCATTTGAGCCGCCAACGCTTCATCGCAGGCAAGAGGCTCAAGCGGACTTTCCCGATAGATGCCCGAGTCCATCCACAAAAACGGCTGATTTACAGAAAATGACATAGGAAACCCCTTCCCGGTCAAGAATCGCTACCATTATAACTCTCAACGCCATTCATTTCTAGTGATCTTCAACACGCAATTTTTGCCGGGAATAAAAAGACCGTCTCCGACGGCGGGTCACAAGCGGACCGCGGGACCGACGAAAACGGTGATCGCGCAAATCAGTCAAGCACTTTAAACGTGAAATTATCGAGAGAGGTCAGCTTGCGCGGAGCATCTTTTGTCGCGTCTTTTTGCAGATACAGACCGAGCTTTGTGCTCGCAAGCTTCAATTTTTGTTGGCCAAACAGGTATTGATTGTTCATGTAAATCGAGATGGCATCGTCTTTGACGACAATTTTTAATTTATTTGTCCCTTTGAGCTTGTAAGAGCCGGATGCGATCACATCCACATCATCATCGTTGACGTCATTCACGGTCGCGAGGGTCACCCTGTCTTTGTTCAGGAAAACAACGTGTGCCTTGCCGTCCTTTTCATTAAAGTAAAGACCCCCCAAGCCATTTGTGCCGTTTGCGTTTACGTCCACGGACATTTCAAAGCGATCGGTACTGGCTTTCTCGTTCCAGATCAAAGGCAGGAAGAAATGTTCCAGCTTGCGGTCGGTTGTTGTTGCCGTCGCCTGGTTGTTGAGAACGCCCCAAGTGCCAAGCGCGTTGTCTGTATCCCAGTTTTTCAGCTCATCCGAAGAAAAATTGTCGCTGACGCTGGTCGGAAGCTCCGGAGTTGGTTTTTCAGGGGACGGGAAGACCACTTTTGTTTCATCGTCCTCTTCATCGCGTTCCAACAAGGCGCGATAGAGCAAAGAAGCGGCTTCCGCGCGAGTGATCGCGTCTTGCGGGCGGAAATAGTTATTGCTTCCTTTCATCAGGTCCGTTTGAATTGAGATGGCTACGTATGGGCGAAGCGCAGCGGAAATACGGTCGCCATCATTGAAGCGTTTGAGTGCGCTCAGATCCGCTTTGGTTGTGCGGTCGTAGCCCAACAGGCGCACGAGGGCGACGGCGATATCTTCCCGTACAGCATACTGGTCCGGCTTGTACGTATATTTGTTCCCGGACTTATAACCGGTCAGGTACGGTTTCGCGTATTCTACATAGTAGAAAGCCCAGTGATTTTTAGGGACATCCTGGAACGTCTGGCTGACCTTTTGCTTGTAGATATCGACACCTGCTGCTGCAATCATGATCTTGGCAAATTCGGCGCGGGTTACCTTGTTGTTGGGACGGAATTTTCCATCCTCATAGCCTTTGATAATCCCTTTGGACGCCATTGCCTGGATTTCTTTGTACGCCCAGTGACTCCGAGGGACGTCGGAGAAGGTCGTCGACGCGTTGACGAACGGCACGACAGTGACAAACATCATCACTGCCATTAAAAATGTGAGAACTCTTTTCATAGAAACCTCCTGATCTCTTTTGATTTCGTTCGGCCTGCTACTATGACGGCGGGGGACAAGGAGAAGTTGCAGGAAACCAAGCCTGTTTGGTAAAAATGCGTAAATAGTCTCACGAAGACGAATCGTTTCATGCCGAAAGGAACAAGCAGCAAAAGACAGAAACGGTATTGTTTATCGATGTATCGAAAGTCAGGGTCGCTCTATCGACGGAAAAGTGTCAGGAAGAAAGCGGGTCCTAAGCAGATGTGCTTTTGGAAGATTATATGGGATTGTTTCGCCAATCATGTATCTGCTTTTCGCGTACATGCCGTATGGATTGGACGAAAGGCGAGCGGACGAGGCTCCCGGGAATCTTCATAGGATATTCGCATTTCATTTCGGGAAATAGGAGCGGATGTGCTATAATCATGAGTTGTAACAACCTACAAGTACATCTTGCAGATGAGGTGATAGACTGATGTCAGTAAAGAAGGAAGCGACTCCGGACTTAAAATCCGGGAAGTCATCCAAAACCGTAGAGGATTTCGCCAAATTTTTTCAACCCCCCTCTTTAAAGGAAGCAAAAAAACGGGGGAAAGAAGAAATTCAAGTACACTACAATTTTGATATCCCGGAAGTGATGAAGGGGATCGGGAAAGGCAAACGGTATCACGTTCGCACCTATGGCTGCCAAATGAACGAGCATGATTCGGAGACGATCTCGGGCATTCTCGAGCAGATGGGATACACATTTGCGGAAGAGCTTGAGGAGGCAGATGTGATCCTCTTCAATACCTGTGCGATCCGGGAAAATGCCGAGGACAAGGTGTTTGGGGAGCTGGGACACATGAAGCGGCTGAAACACAACAACCCGAACCTGATTCTCGGCGTCTGCGGATGCATGTCCCAGGAAGAGAAAGTCGTCAACAAGATCCTGAAGAGCTACCAGCAGGTGGATTTGATCTTCGGCACGCATAATATTCACCGGCTGCCTTTCCTGCTTCGGGATGCGATGTTCAGCAAGGAAATGGTCGTCGAGGTGTGGTCCAAAGAAGGCGACATCATCGAGAACATGCCGAAAAACCGCGTGGGCAACATCAAGGGCTGGGTCAATATTATGTACGGCTGTGACAAGTTTTGTACGTACTGTATCGTTCCGTATACCCGCGGGAAGGAACGCAGCCGCCGTCCCGAGGACGTGATCGCAGAGGTTCGCGATTTGGCCCGCCAAGGCTTCAAGGAAATTACATTGCTCGGTCAAAATGTAAACGCCTACGGAAAAGATTTTGAGGACATGGAATACGGCTTCGGCGATCTGCTGGACGAAATCCGCAAGATCGACATTCCGCGGATTCGGTTTACGACCAGCCACCCCCGTGATTTTGACGACCACCTTATCGAAGTTCTGGGAAAACGGGGCAATTTGGTGGAGCACATTCACCTGCCGGTTCAATCCGGTTCCACCGAGGTATTGAAACGGATGGCTCGCAAGTATACGCGCGAACATTATCTGGACCTGGTGCGTAAAATTAAAGCGGTGATTCCGGATGTAGTGCTGACGACCGATATTATCGTCGGCTTCCCGGGAGAGACCGATGAGCAGTTCGAAGAGACGCTTTCGCTAGTCGAAGAAGTCGGCTACGATTCCGGGTATACGTTTGTGTACTCTCCGCGCGAAGGCACGCCGGCTGCTGTCATGGAAGACAATGTCCCCATGGAAGTGAAAAAGGAGCGCCTGTATCGCTTGAATGAACTGATGGCCAAGATCAGTCTGGAAAAAAATAAACCGTTGCAGGACCAAGTCGTAGAGGTACTCGTCGAGGGCGAATCGAAAAATAACCCGAACGTACTGGCTGGACGTACGCGGACAAACAAGCTGGTCCACTTCGTCGGTGACAAATCGCTGATCGGCGAGTACACGCACGTGAAGATCACCGACGTGAAAACATGGACCTTGCACGGGGAAATCGTGACAAAAATCGAGGTGTAAAATGATGGAGCAAACTTACCTGTATACACAAAAAGAAATACTGGACAAAGCCAGAGAGCTGGCCGCTATGATTGCGCAGACCAAAGAAGTGGATTTTTACAAGCGGGCAGAACTGCAAATCAAACACCACGAGCGCGTGCAAAATTTGATCGACGAGTTAAAGAAGAAACAAAAGCAGATGGTCATGTTTGAATCGATGAATAAGCCAGAGCTGGTAAGCAAAGTAGAGGCGGAGTACAATCAGCTTCACGATGAGTTGGACAGCATTCCGCTTGTAACGGAGTTCAAGCAGTCGCAAGTCGATGTCAACGACCTCTTGCAAATGGTTACGACGGTTATTACGAATACCGTTTCGGAGCGCATCGTTCTGGATACCGGCGGGAATCCGCTGACTGGCGAGACCGGCGGCGGTCCAGAGAAAAAACATAAGGACGGCTGCTGCTCCTCCTGATCACGTAATGGCCGCAGATGCGATAGGATGAACCTGCGACAAGCCTTGCCAAAATGGCAGTGGGTGTTTGCACCCTAGTCGGATGCCCTGCATACAAATGTACAGAAACGTTGTATGGAGGAGGTAACGAAATGTCGGGTACAGACAAAGACCTGCAGTGCCGGGAACTCATCGCAAAAGCCGTCTGCGGTAAAGGTCATAAATTCACACAAACGACCCACACCATCATACCGTCGCATACTCCTTCGACGATCCTCGGATGCTGGGTGATAAACACGAACTTCCAGGCAGAGAAGGTAGGGGACGCGGTTGAGGTATCTGGTACGTATGACGTCAACCTTTGGTACTCGTTTGCCGATAACACGGAAACCGAAGTAAAGCGGGAGACAGTCAATTTCTCCGTACTCGTTCCGCTCACGTTCTTCGACAGAAACAGCCGCGGAGACCTGGAAATCATGGCCCGTGCCGTTGAACAACCGAAGTGCGTCAAAGCCGAACTGAGTGGCGGCGGCTCCGTCACTGTCAAAGTGGAAAGTGAATATGCCGTCGAGATCATCGGGGAAACCAAAGTATGCGTAGTCGTCTGCCACAGCTGCGATGACAAGGAATACCACCTGATTGGTGATTACGAGGACAGCAGCGACGAGTTTGATGACTTTGATTCGGCCACATTGCTGGACGAATTGGACTAAGAGGAGAGCGACCATCTCCTCTTTTTCTTTTTGTCATAAAATGCTTGTCTGCAAGAGAGAAGAGCGGCTGCTTCACTTTTTGCCGGTTTGCGACATAGGCTATCACATCAGAGTGGAGGTGAGGCCCTTGTTTGCAAAAAGTGGAGTGGACAGCTCTCAAGCCGTATGGAGTGATCCTGGATGCGAGCCAGCCTTGCCGATCAACGAAGAGAGTACAATGACTCTATTGCAAAAAACGAACCGCGTTCATTACCTCTTGCGCACCAGCGGTATACCTGTGACGACAAAGGATCCTCCTGAACCCGGAACGAGGACCTACCGCGTGCACCTTTTTCAAAACCACGTGTTACGTATTGAGAGATGTCAGGTGCAACAGCATTGGACGAAGTACTCCGTCGCACACAGCGAGTTTCAACGCATAAATCCAGCGGATGACGATTATGAGGCAAGGGCTGTGATACATCTTGCTGTCCGCAGCTTGTATGCCGTCGGTTTGCACCTCGGAGAGATTATTTTGCGGGCGGCATCTCCGTTTCGCGTAAAAGTTCGCAGTATATCCGCCGAATGGCCCGCAGAGCACAGGGAGGGACTCCTCGCCGAAGCAAAAGCGTGGTGGTCCCAGGAACAGAGTCGCTGGAACGCAAATCATATTCAGCTTGGAGCTGATCCTGAATTTGCGCTACGGCAGCCTGACGGCAAAATGGCGCTTGCCTCTGATTTCATGGGGATACGTGGTGTTGTAGGGTGCGACTCAACCCGTTATCGCGAAGACCTCGCGCTTCATCAGCACCCTCTGGTCGAGCTGCGCCCAGCGCCTTCCGGAGACCCGGATGCGTTGTTTTCCCGGATTGTCAAAGCCCTTGGTGCTGCAGCCAGAATAATCGGAGATAAGGAAGTACAGTGGATCGGCGGAGGCATGCCATTTGACGGTTACCCGACAGGGGGGCATATCCACTTCAGCGGGATCAGGCCCCACTTTTCCCTGTTTCGCCGCCTGGATGCCTATCTCGCGCTTCCGCTCGTTCTCGTAGAAGATGAAGGTTGCCAAAAACGGCGCCCGCGCTACGGTTTTCTCGGCGACGTGCGGGAGAAGGACTACGAGACAGCCAGAGGCTTCGAGTACCGGACATTGCCAAGCTGGCTTGTGCACCCCGTCATTGCGAGAGGCATTCTCCATCTGGCGTACCTGGTGGCAAGTTCGGCAGACAAATTGTCTCGCAGCTGCACCTCCCCGGCTTTGATGCGCGCTTATTATCGAGGAGAAAAGGAGAAGCTGGCACCCTATGTGAAAAGCATTTGGCAAGAGGTATCCATGCTGCCCGGCTATGAGCGGTCCCGCAGCCCTTTGGACGCTTATTTTTCCTTCCTGCTCGCAGGCAATGTTTGGCCGGCAAACAGCGATCTGCGAAAAGTATGGTGCCATTACGTCGGGAAAGCAAGCAGTCAATAAAAGGAATCACTTGAAGTCATACACGGGGAAAGGTTCAACATACCCGTTTCCCCGTGTTATAATGAACAAACGAGAATGGAAGCTAGGAGATAGGTTGCGATGACTCAATATACCCCGATGATTCAACAGTATCTGGCGATCAAGCGTGACTACCCGGATACTTTCTTGTTTTTTCGCTTGGGCGATTTTTACGAACTGTTTTTTGAGGACGCTGTTCTCGCCTCTCGTGAACTGGAAATCACCCTTACAGGACGCGAGGGCGGCGGAGAAGAAAAAATTCCGATGTGCGGCGTTCCTCATCACTCTGCGGATGCTTACATTGCCGAATTGTTGAAAAAAGGCTACAAGGTAGCGGTATGTGAGCAAGTAGAGGATCCCAAGGAAGCAAAAGGGGTCGTCCGTCGGGAGGTCACGCGGGTGATTACCCCCGGGACGATGATGGAGGGAAGATGGCTCACCGACAAGGAGAACAACTACATGGTGGCGATTGCGGAAGCGGAAGGCAGCATGGGTGTCGCCGCTTGCGACATGAGCACCGGAGAGATGTATGTGACCTCGCTGATCGGCAGAAGAGAAGGCGCGCTGGACGAAGCGATGCAGTACCATCCCAAGGAATTGGTCTCGTCCGGTTGGAACGGAGAGCTCAAAACAAATGTACCGGTAACATACATAGAAGGCAATAAGGTGGATGCGTTTGCCGTCGATCACCAATACGGCGACGATTCCCGCGGGCTTGATCTCGCCATGCGTCTGGCGGTCAACACGCTGCTCCACTATATCGGCGTTACACAAAAGCGAAGCCTGTCGCACATGCGTTTGATCAAGCGTTATGACGCCAAGCAATATTTGCAGATGGACGGTTTTTCCCGGAGAAATCTGGAGCTGACGGAAACCATTCGCGACAAGTCGAAGAAAGGCTCGCTGCTCTGGCTGCTGGACCGCACGGAGACTGCGATGGGAGGAAGGCTGCTGCGTCGCTGGATTGAGCGACCGCTGGTAAACAAAGTCGAGCTGGAATCGCGGCTGGATGCCGTTTCTTATCTGAAAGGAGACTTGCTGCTTCGTTCCGATTTGCGGAACTGCCTGGACCAGATGTACGATCTGGAACGCTTGGCAGGAAGGATCTCGTACGGGAATGCCAATGCTCGCGATCTTGTGCAGCTGCGGCATTCGCTGGAAGCTGTACCGATGTTGAAACGGCTGCTGCTGGAGACGAATGCGCCGGTTTTGACCGGGTTGGCCGAGGGAATGGACGAGTGTACAGACATTGTTTCGCACCTGCAGACGGCTCTTGTGGACGATCCGCCGGTTTCCGTACGGGAAGGCGGATTGATCCGGACCGGTTACGATGAATATTTGGACAAGCTGCATACAGCGAGCCGCGAGGGCAAAACATGGATTGCCCAACTGGAGCAGACAGAGCGGGAAGCGACCGGGATTCGCTCGCTAAAAGTGGGCTACAACAAAGTGTTTGGCTATTACATCGAGGTTTCGCGGGCGAATCTGGCGAACATTCCAGCGGGGCGGTATGAACGAAAGCAGACACTCGTCAACGCGGAACGCTTCATTACACCCGAATTGAAGGAAAAGGAAGCGCTCATCCTGGAAGCGGAAGAGAAGCTGATTGAGCTGGAGTATCAGCTGTTTGTCCAGGTGCGAAACGAGGTAGCTGCCCACATCCCGCGATTGCAGGGGCTTGCGGAGCGGGTGGCTGCAATCGACGTGCTGCAGGCGTTCGCGACGGTAAGCGACGAACGCGGGTATGTACGGCCGGAGTTGGTCACGACGGGAGAGTGTGTCATTACAGACGGCAGACATCCGGTGGTAGAGGCTGTCCTCGAGCGTGAAAAATACGTCGCAAATGATGTGCACATGAACCAGACAGACAGGCAGATTCTCCTCATTACCGGTCCGAATATGGCCGGGAAGAGCACGTACATGCGGCAAATCGCGCTGTTGGTTGTCATGGCGCAAATCGGCTGCTTCGTGCCGGCAAAAGTAGCCCGGTTGTCCTTGGTTGACCAAATTTTCACGAGGATCGGGGCGGCGGATGATCTGGCCTCCGGGCATTCCACGTTTATGGTGGAGATGCTGGAAACCAGGCACGCCTTGCAAAAGGCAACAGCGCAAAGCCTGATCCTGCTCGATGAGATCGGACGGGGAACCTCTACGTATGACGGCATGGCTCTGGCTCAGGCAGTGATCGAATACATCAGACAAAAAATTGGAGCCAAAACGTTGTTCTCCACGCACTACCATGAGCTGACAGGTCTGGAGGAAGCCTTGACAGGAGTTGTCAATGTGAACGCACGCTGCGAAGAGAGGGAGGGCAAGCTGCTCTTTTTGCACAAGATTGAACCAGGCCGTGCAGACAAAAGCTATGGCATTCACGTTGCAGAGCTGGCCGAGATGCCCCGCCAGGTCATCGAACGGGCCCGGGAGATCTTGTCTGGATTGGAGTCGGCGGGCACGGCGGCGTCAGGTGATGTGCAAATGTCTTTGGAGACGCTCTGGTCGGCTCCAGTGGCTGCTGTCCGTGAAGAACCGGTGTCCCCGTTGACGCCGGAAGAGACACAGGTGCTTGCTGAGCTCCGCGAGCTGGATCTCAATCAAATGACGCCAATGGACGCCATGTTGAAGCTTTTTCACTGGAAACAGCAAATCAAGAAGAGCACGTAAACCGGTTCGAGGAGGAAAGCAATGGGGAACATACATGTGCTGGATGAGCATCTGGCCAATATGATCGCCGCTGGCGAAGTAGTGGAGCGGCCGGCTTCCGTTGTCAAAGAACTGGTGGAAAACGCGATTGATGCAGGGGCGAGCACAGTGGAAGTGCATGTGGAGGAAGGCGGTCTTTCCCTGATCCGTGTCGTGGACAACGGACAGGGGATGGATCGCGAGGATTGCCGTCTCGCTTTTGAGCGTCATGCGACGAGCAAAATTCGCAATCCGAGGGATTTGTTCCGCATACGGACACTCGGTTTTCGCGGAGAGGCACTGCCCAGTATTGCGGCTGTTTCCCGGATTGAACTGACAAGCACCCAATCAAGCGGTCAGGTGGGGACGCGACTGGTCTTGGAGGGAGGACAGGTTGCTAGCATCAGCGAAATCGCAGCTGTCAAGGGGACGGAAATTGCGGTTCGCGACCTGTTTTACAATACGCCTGCCCGTCTCAAGTACATGAAATCCATCTCAACGGAGATTGGCCATATTTCCGATTACGTCAATCGACTGGCCCTCACTTATCCGGATGTGGCATTTGCTTTGACCCATAACGGAAAGAACCTGCTGCATACGACCGGGGACGGCAAGCTTCTGCATGTGATGGCGGCTATTTACGGTGTGCAGGTAGCCAAGCTGCTGCTGCCGATCAGCGGAGAGACGCTTGATTTTAAGTGGACGGGGTTCATCTCCAAAACAGAAGTAACCCGAGCCAACCGTTCGTATCTGTCCACCCTCGTGAACGGACGATACGTGCGCCATTTCGGACTGAACAACGCGATCATGCGCGGCTATCATACACTGCTTCCGATCGGACGCTACCCGATCGTCACTCTCCAGATCGAAATGGACCCGACTCTGCTTGATGTAAACGTTCATCCTGCGAAGCTGGAAGTCCGCTTTAGCAAGGAGGACGAGCTGTGCACGGCCATCGAGCAATGTGTGAAGGAAACGCTGCTCCGGGGACTGGATATCGTCCGTCCGCTTACGGCGGAACGCAAGGCCAGAGTCATCGAGCAGGTGGTTCAGCCGCAATTCGACCTGACGTGGGCAAAGCCCGCCAGCCAGCCGGATATAAACGGGTCAAGCCCGCTTCAGGCGGGGAGCGGGAGAGGAGAGCAAGCTCTGAATGTTCCGGGAAGGCAGCAGCCGATTTTCAACGGCTTCCTATCCGAAACATACAGGGAAAACGAAAGGAAGCAAGTATTCAGGGAGAGCGAAAGGAACCAGACGGTTGACACCCTGAGCATGGCTGAAAGACAAGCTGGAGCGGACGCTGACACTGATGGGCCGACCAACGAGCGTGAAAAGCAGGAATACCTCGCTGTTAAAGAGGCGGGGGAAGTATATGCCGCTGCAAAAGAAGGTCGCAATGGCATCGATTTACCACCTGTTCCATCAGACTACCTCCCGGTGAGCTCCGCTTTCGAGACACATATGGACAAGGGGGAACGAAGTTTTTTCCCACCCTCTGATCGGCGGCAGCCGCATCCAGGAGAACGTGCAGACGAGGAGACTGCAAATCAATTCGGGCAAGAACACGAAGCCGTTCCCGAGAGAACGGAGACCGTACCGCAAATGTACCTAGTCGGCCAAGTCCACGGCACGTACATTGTGGCTCAAAATGAAAGCGGCATGTATCTGATCGACCAGCACGCGGCTCAGGAACGAATTTTCTATGAGCATTTCATGCAAAAGCTGGCGGAAGAAAGCGTCGCAAGTCAGATGCTGCTGTTTCCGCACACGGTCGAATTGACAGCGCAGGAAGCGTTAAAGCTGGAGAAACGGCTGCCGCTGCTGCGGTCCTTTGGACTTGAGATCGAGTCCTTCGGCAGCAAGACGTACATCGTCCGCGCGCATCCGCACTGGTTTCCCGAAGGAAGCGAGCTGGAGGTAATCGAAGAGCTGGTCCAATTTGTCATGGAGGCAAGCGAGGCCGCTCAAGCTGACATCCGGTCCATGCGGGAAAAAGCGGCCATCCTCATGTCGTGCAAAGCATCGATCAAGGCGAACCGCTTTCTGACTCACGCAGAGATGGAAAGCCTGCTCAACCAGCTTCGGGAGAGCTCAAGTCCCTTTACCTGCCCGCACGGTCGCCCGATCATCATTCACTTTACCAGCTATGATTTGGAGAAAATGTTCAAGCGTGTCATGTAGCAAACAGACAAACAGGGTCAAGGGCTGCTCACTGCACAAGCCCTTGACCCTGTTTTTTTGTCTTTGCCTATGAAATGACGGCAAGAAGGAAAAGCGCCGGTTAAGACTCTATCTTGGAGATCTCAAAGTATTTAAGCGTATGTCCGGACCGTTCGACAACCTTGAAGCAGTAGCCGTCTGCCACAATCCTGTCGCCGATCTTGGCGGTGAAGTTGCTCAAGAGGAACCAGCCGCCAAGGGTATCGACGATGTCGTCTGAAAGGTTGGTGCCGAGCAGTTCGTTTACGTCGCTGATGATCAGCTTCGCGCTTAAAATGTAGTGATTGTCTTTCACTTTGCGAATGTCGGGGATTTCGTCAGCGTCGAATATGAATCATCCCGAGAATATCGTCCTTATCCCCATTCACGATAATGTAGCATATAATTTTCTTTACTGATCGTTTGCACCATTTCGTCTAACGAATCGTGGATCGACAAGCTGACGATTTTTGTGCGGGGAACCATAATTTCTTTGGCGATTCTTTCATCAAACTCGAAAATATTGTTCACATACTTCAATTCATTCTGATTAATTGCCCCACTTTGGTAGCTTTCCGACAACAGCAGCCGGAGCTCTTCCTCGGAGTGGGCCATTTCATGCTCGGAAGCCGGCTTCATTCCAAAAATGCCGACCAGCACGCGTGCAGATCCATTTAATAACCAGATGAATGGATACATCAATTTGTAAAACCAGATGATCGGTCTGGCAAAAAGCAGTGTGATCGTCTCGGTTTTTTGAATGGCGACGGTCTTTGGCGCCAGTTCGCCCACGACTACGTGAAGATAGGTCATGGCAACAAAGGCGATACCGAAAGACAGAAGATGGGAAACGGAGTCATTCAGGTCCCATCTTACAAATAACGGATGCAGCAGCCTTTCAACTGTAGGCTCACCTAACCAACCTAGTCCCATTGCGGTAACCGTGATACCCAATTGGCATGCAGACAAATACTCATCGAGGTGTGTGGTCACTTCCTTTGCGGCGCGCGCGCCACTACGGCCTTCCGTTACAAGCTGGTCGATCCTGGTGCTTCTGATCTTCACGATCGCAAATTCAGTTGCCACAAAAAAACCGGGTAAATGCAATCAGTATCACTACCAGTATTAAGTTAGCTAATTCCAATGAGCAGCCTTACAGAAGTAAGGCGTACACCTCCTCGTGCGAATGTATGGTCAGTTGCATCTATATTAGCATCTACGAATATGAATGCATACGGTTTCAAAATCTTTTGTAAGTTTTTGCGCAAGAAGGCAAACTCCAAGGCTGCTGCTAGTGGCCGTTAACACGGTGCAAAGGAAAATTCCGTATGAACGGAAGCGCGAATTTTAATTTCTCCCGGCTGTATCGGGGTGGTTGCTCTGGCCAGAAATGCCTCGGCACGGGAGGTAACAGGTTCCGGGGCTGAGGTCATTTCTTGCACCTGATGCGGAATGGGATTGTAGCGGACGCCGAGGGTTCTTGCAATCGTAGCTGCTTTTTGCTGACTGTCCTTGACGGCCATGACGAGGGCTTGATTGTAGTAGTACTCCGGGTCTCTGACCGTAAATTGAATGCTGGAAACGGTGTTCGCCCCGTTCTCGACAGCCGTATCGACGACAAGTCCGGTTTGTTCGATCTGGCCGATAATCACTTGCAGCATGTGCGTGACCTTATAGCCCTGGAAAATTTGTTTTCCTTCATGGTATTGGTACTCGATTTCGATTTGGTAACGGATCGTTTTTATCAATTCTTGCGGAATTCCCAGTTTCATCAAAGATTGAATGATTTGCGACACAGCTTCTGCATTTGTTGTTTGAGCAAGCTGGAGATTTTTGTTTTCTGTAATGGTTCCCAGAATCGCAACAGCTTGGTCCGGGGCCGTGTAGATTGTTCCTTCGCCTGTGACCTTGATCACATAATGATCCTGAGAAGTTGGCTGCAAAGGAAAATGAGACATGGATTGATGAGGATACATCAAACGAACCACCTCGCAAAAAAATATGCTCTCTACACTGTATTACGCCGTAGGCAGACCATACCTGAAGATCAAAGGTTCATCTTTTGCAAGCCTCATTCGCCCTAAATCTGGCCAAGCAGCGGAAACAAATTTGACATCCCTATCTGGAAAAGATATAAAAATGAAGTGGACAAGAATCCCAAAAGGACAAAATGTGCAATGATTGAAAAAAGGAGAGTTTCAGACAGATCATGACTTCTATTCGAACGGGTGATACGGATGATTGTCACCACCTCTCTTGAGCCGAGCGCAGAAACGACGAGGCACGCCCTGGAGCTGGCAGCGCGTTTCAAGCTGCCACTTGTAGAGCGAAAGGACTACTCACTGGCAGAGTTGAGACAAAGATTTGCTGAATCGGAAGTATTGATCGTATCCTCCAAGGGAGCTAGACTGGAGGCAGAGGGCAAGACGGCGTTCTTTTTTCATCCGAATACGGCTGCATTTCGTATAAAGCGGTTGGAGCGCGGCGATAATGATACTATGCTCGCTGTTTGCCAAATCCAGCCAGGCGACAAAGTCCTGGATGCCACGATGGGCTTGGGTGCTGATTCCATCGTGTTTGCCCATGGCGTTGGAGAAGCCGGACGTGTCGTCGGGATTGAATCGGAGCGGACCATCGCTTTGTTGGTTGAAGACGGGCTTACGTATTGGCCGGCCGAATCACACGCGCTGCGTGAAGCGATGAAGCGAGTGGAAGTCCGGATCGGGCACCACTTGGACGTATTGACAAGCTTGCCTGCCGATTCGTTTGACGTGGTCTATTTTGATCCCATGTTCGAAGAAACGGTGAACAGCTCCGCAGGGATTGCCGGGGTCAGGGAATGGGCGAATGCCGGTTCCCTGGAGGAGGCTGCCGTAGCGGAGGCGCTTCGCGTCGCCAGAAGGCGTGTCGTGCTGAAGGAAGGAAAGACAGGAAGGCTGTATCAACAGTTCGGTTTCACTCCCTATCGAACCAGAGGAAACCAGGTCGTATACAGCTATAAAGAGAGAGGCGGAGGGGAGTGAATGTGCAAGAGAAAGAGAGACTCGTCGTCATCGTTGGCCCGACGGCAGTGGGCAAGACGGCTTTAAGTCTGGAGCTGGCTGAGCAGTTCCAAGGGGAGATCATTTCCGGCGACTCCATGCAGGTTTACCGCGGAATGGATATCGGCACGGCGAAAGCGTCTCCAGCCGAATTGGCGAGAGTTCCGCATCATTTGATCGACATGATTGATCCGGATGAAGAGTATTCAGTAGCCCGCTTCCAGGAGTCGGCTACCCGATTGATTTCCGAGATCAACGGGCGCGGACATCTTCCCTTTATCGTGGGAGGAACCGGGCTCTACATAGAGTCAGTGACCCATCGCTTTCAGTTTGCCGAAGCCCAGCAGGATTTTGAATTGAGGAGCCGTCTGCAACGGCTGGCTGAGCTTGAGGGCGTGGAAGAGCTGCATCGGCGTTTGGCCGATGTGGATCCGCTGACAGCGCAAAGACTGCATCCCAACGATGTAAAGCGGGTCATACGGGCCCTGGAAATTTATCAACTGACGGGTACGCGGATGTCCGACTTTCAGCACCGGGCAGAGTATTCGCCGTACGACATCTTCATGATCGGCCTTACGATGGACCGGCAAAAGCTGTATGAACGTATCAATCAGCGTGTAGACAAGATGATCGAAGACGGCTTGGTGGAAGAAGTGAGACGTCTCCTTGATCTCGGCTACGGTTCGGCATTGACCTCCATGCAGGGGCTTGGGTACAAAGAGCTGATTCCTTATTTATACGGAGAAATCACGCTGGAGAAAGCCGTGAACGACATCAAGCAACGCACGAGACATTTTGCCAAAAGACAGCTTTCCTGGTTCCGGCGGATGTCGGCGATCGAGTGGTTTGACCTCACAAACCCCGATGACTACCCGAAGATCGTCCAAACAATCAAACAGATAATGGCAGGAAAGTTTCCTCAATTGCCGAATATATAACATACAAGTCCTTTTAGGGGGTAATGACCAATGAAACAGACGATCAACATTCAAGATACGTTCCTGAACCACTTGCGGAAAGAAAACATTGCGGTCACCATCTACCTGGTAAACGGTTTTCAATTGCGCGGTTACATCAGAGCGTTTGACAATTTCACCATCGTGATCGACAGTGAAGGAAAGCAGCAGCTGGTCTATAAGCATGCCATCTCCACCTTCACGCCACAGCGTCCCGTGTCGCTCATGTCTCAGGACAACAATCAACAAGCATAAGCGTCACAACAACGAAGCCGGGATCTTAGCCATCCGGGCTTTTTTATCGTGTTGGCATGTTGGAAATGCTTTACCTTAGTAAAGATAGATTGCTTACATTTTCGAGAAAAGGTATACATAATATTTCTTATGTAAATGGGAGAGGGCAATGCCGTTTACGTTTGCACATCCGGCGATTGTATTGCCATTGCGGGGAGTTCGCCGGTTTTCTTTTCTTGCTCTGGTTTTTGGAAGCATGGCACCGGATTTCGAGTATTTCTTGCGGCTGCAGCCATACAGTTCTGTGAGTCATACATGGGCAGGGCTTTTTTTGTTTGACTTGCCGATGACGTTTTTGCTGGCTGTTTTGTTTCACGGGATCGTGAAAAGAGCCGTGATCGCTCATTTGCCCGCGCCTTTTGACCGAGGGCTGCTCCATTGGGCAGAGGCGCCGTGGGCCCTGACCTCGCTTCGTTCTTTCCTGGTTTTTTGCTACTCCGCTGTCCTGGGGAGTGTCACGCATATTGTCTGGGATTCCTTTACCCACGACGGAGCATTTATGGTCAGCCGGCTGCCGCTCTTGCAGCAAAATGCGGAGCTGGCCGGGTTGGCCATTCCTGTGTATAAATTCTTCCAGCACGGCAGTACCTTGATCGGATTGCTTTGTATTGGGATCGTGATCGCAAAAGAAACAAGGCACGGGTTACACGCGAACCATTTGGAGCGGAAAGCTGGCAGCAAGCCGGTGAAAGCCCAAGACAGAAGCCGCTCTTGCCGGGAAAAATGGTTCTTCTGGCTGTGTGTAGCCGGGTTTGGCGTGTTTGCCGCTGGCACGTACCTTTTTTCGATTGGCGGGCTGTTTCCCCATTTCCGTCCGCTTCGTGCTGTCGTTCCGTTTTTGTCTGGCTGCATGCTCGGACTGATTGTTGTGTCCTGGCTCTCCCGTTTGGGGCGGCCTCCAAGAAGATGAACCACGTTCGACGCTCGGAAAAGTATTGGCTGCTATCGAGAGAGCGGGAGCAGCGCGGAAAGATCGCCGTCAAAAAATGGGCAGGTTTTCCGGGCAGGTGAGTATACTAAGGTATGACCAAGAGGCAGGTGATGACTTGTGAAACCGTCGGGCAACCAACCCCCGGCTGATACGCTGGCTGAAAAGGCTCCCCACCGGATCCAGGTGGTGTTTCGCCAGCCGGAACGGGTCAAACTACCGGAAACACTGTCCGAGAAAGTACGAACGACTGCACCCGGCAATGTAGCCGCTGCATTCGATGAACTGGAAAAGCTGATCGGCTTGCAGGAAGCCAAAAAGCTGATGTACGAAATTCACGCGCTTCTGCGGCTCAACAAGGAGCGGGAAAAACATGGCCTCAAGCTGGAAAAGCAAGTGTATCATATGGTGTTCAAAGGCAATCCGGGAACGGGAAAGACAACGGTTGCCCGTATATTCGGCAAAATCTTCCGGGAAATGGGGATATTGAGCAAGGGGCATTTGATCGAAGTGGAGCGTGCCGACCTGGTCGGCGAGTTTATCGGGCACACGGCGCAAAAGACGAGAGAGCTTGTGAAAAAAGCAATGGGCGGCATTCTCTTTATCGATGAAGCGTATTCGCTTGCGCGGGGCGGAGAAAAGGATTTCGGCAAGGAGGCGATCGACTGTCTGACGAAGGCCCTCGAGGATTACAGCAACGATTTCATCTGTATTTTAGCCGGTTATACCGACGAGATGGATGCCTTCCTGGAGCTGAACCCCGGCTTGCCTTCGCGGTACCCGATTCAGCTTCAATTCGCCGATTATACCGTCGATGAGTTGATCAAGATTGCCGAAACAATGGTCGAGGGAAAAGAATACAGACTCTCGACAGGAGCCAAGGATAAGCTGAGGCTGCATTTGAGCCGCATTCGCCAGGATATGCTGGAAACGAATTTTAGCAACGCCCGGTACGTGCGGAATTCCATTGAGAAGGCCATTCGCAAGCAGGCAGTCCGCCTGATGACGGTGCCAGAGCCGACCAAGGACGACGTCATGACACTGAAGCCGGAGGATTTTGTCTGGACCGCTTCCTAGCGGCCAACGTAAAATGTGGTATGATAGGGGAAGGAAAGGACGTGATTCCTTGGAAGGCGGAATCAAGACGAAGGAAACAGCCATTTTAGTTGGCTGTTTTTTGGATAATCGCGACATCGAGCGCTCCCGATTGTCGATGGAGGAGCTTCACGAGCTGGCGAGAACGGCAGGGGTGGAGGTTTTGGATGTCATCACGCAAAATCGTGAGCGCATCGACAATGCCTGGTATTTGGGAAGCGGCAAAATACAGGAGATCGCACATCGCGCGGAAGAGCTGGATGTCGATGTCATCATTTTCAATGACGAGCTCTCCCCCAGCCAGACACGCAATCTCGACATCGCTTTCGACTGCAAGGTGATTGACCGGACGCAGTTGATTCTCGATATTTTTGCCGGGAGGGCGCACTCGCGGGAAGGGAAAATCCAGGTCGAGCTGGCTCAGTACAATTACTTGCTGCCGCGCCTTGCCGGTCAAGGCAAGCAGCTTTCCCGCCTCGGCGGCGGTATCGGTACGCGCGGTCCCGGTGAGACCAAGCTGGAAAGCGACCGTCGGCACATCAGACGGCGAATCAGCGAGCTGAAACAACAACTGTCGGAGCTGGTTCGCACCCGTCAACTGCATCGGGAGCGCCGCAAGAAGAACAAAGTGTTTCAAATCGCATTGGTCGGTTATACAAATGCAGGCAAATCTACGCTGCTAAACCAGCTGACTGCGGCTGAGACGCTCCAGGAAGACAAGCTGTTCGCGACGCTGGACCCGACCACCCGTCAGCTGACCCTGCCGAGCGGGCTTGAGGTGCTGTTGACCGATACGGTCGGATTCATTCAAGACTTGCCGACTTCCCTTGTCGCCGCTTTTCGCTCCACGCTGGAAGGCGTGAAAGAAGCGGACCTGATCCTGCACGTCGTTGACGGGCACCATCCCGACCTGGAGATTCATATGGAGGTCGTGTACCGCATTCTGCGGGAGCTGAAAGCGGACGACATCCCGCAGCTGGTTGTCTACAACAAAGCGGATTTGATTTTGGAAGGCGCCTATTTGCCGAAGGTGGAGGACTCCATTTTGATCTCGGCGCTTCGCGAAGAGGACCGCACCGAATTGTTGAAACGGATCGAAACATATGTCTACTCCTCATTTGACCGCTATGCCCTGGTCGTCCCGGCGGAGCGTGGCGATATTCTTTCGCTCCTGCACAGGGAGGGGGTAGAGATGGAACAGGAATTTGACGAAGCGGATTCCTCCTATCGGATTTCCGTCAAAGTGAACAGAGATCATCCCATCTACGGAAGGATTGCTCCTTTTCTCCTGGATAAACCAGAGACTGATGAAGAGAGTTGGTAAGTAGCACATGTTTTCCTTGTTTGCCCACGGGGAGCGCTTGCGCCCCATCGTACAGGAAGTAGAACAAATGATTGCAGGGCGGCATCAGGAAATCGCTGCCCTGGTCGACTATAATCAGCTGAAGGTACTGCGTTCCTTTCAAAAGCATGAAGTCAATGAGTTTCACTTCGCTCCCTCGACCGGCTACGGGTACGATGATTCCGGACGTGCGACGTTGGAGTCTATCTATGCCGACGTGTTTGGCGGAGAGGATGCTCTGGTACGTCCCCACATCATATCGGGTACGCATGCGATTGCCATTTCGCTGTTTGGCTTGCTGCGTCCCGGTGACGATTTGCTCTACATCACCGGCAAGCCGTACGATACGCTGGAGGAAGTGGTAGGCGTCCGAGGCGAAGGACAGGGCTCGCTTAAGGACTATGGCATCGGCTATCAGTATGTGCCGCTTGCTCCATCCGGCGAGATCGATTTTCCTGCCGTTGCCGCAGCGATCACCCCGAAAACAAAGGTGATCGGCATCCAGAGATCCCGCGGCTACGCAGACCGCCCCTCCTTTACCATTGCCAAAATTAAGGAGATGATCCAGTTTGTCAAGGAGATCAATCCCGAGCTGATCGTCTTCGTCGACAATTGCTACGGCGAATTTACAGAGGAATGGGAGCCCCTTCAGGTCGGGGCAGACATAATGGCTGGTTCGCTGATTAAGAACCCCGGCGGTGGCTTGGTCAAGACGGGCGGCTATATCGTCGGAAAGAAGGAATTGGTCAAGAGAGCTTCATACCGCATGGCGGCCCCTGGCATTGGGGCTGAGGGAGGGGCATCCCTGTATTCCCTGCTGGAGATGTTCCAAGGATTTTTCCTCGCGCCGCACGTTGTGGGCGAAGCGCTGAAGGGAGCGGTCTTTTCCTCGGCGCTGCTGGAGCGGCTCGGTTTTCGCACGAATCCGCTATGGAACGATCCCCGGACCGATTTGATCCAGTCTGTCGAGTTTGGGACTGCCGAGCGGTTGATCGCCTTTTGTCAGGGAATTCAAAAGGCAGCGCCGGTCGATTCGCACGTCACGCCTTATCCGAGTGAAATGCCCGGCTATGCAGACCCGGTTATTATGGCCGCGGGCACGTTTATTCAGGGGGCGAGCATCGAGTTTTCGGCGGACGGTCCGATCCGGCCTCCTTATCTCGGCTTTGTGCAGGGGGGACTTACCTACTCCCATGTAAAGGTAGGCATTCTGACGGCGCTTGACGGCCTTTTGGAAAAAGGGCTGCTCGATCTCCCCGCGAGAGACTAAACATCTCAATCCGGTAAATCCAATACAGCCTTATAAAGCGATAAGCACAAGAGCGGCTTATCGCTTTTTTGTGTGTAATCTTTTCTTACATCCGTTGACAGAGTTGCTTTTGAATCATACAATAGCAAGCAAGGAATGTTTTCAAAGGAGGGACAAGTCATGAGTGATGACCTTCGTCGAAACATGGCGCTGTTTCCCATTGGTATCGTCATGAAGCTGACTGACCTGACTGCGCGGCAGATTCGTTACTATGAGCAGAACGGACTGATTCAACCTGCACGTACAGAAGGAAAGCAGCGGCTTTTTTCTTTTAACGATGTCGACCGCTTGCTGGAAGTGAAGTCCCTGATTGAAAAAGGCCTCAACATCGCCGGAATCAAACAGGTGCTTCAGCTTCAAGATCCTGTCCCGGATCAGACGGAGATCACCGCCAGTTCAGAGGCCAAGCGCAAAGAGCTTACCGAGCAAGAGCTTCATCAGCTCCTCAAACAACAAATATTTTTCAGCAACGCCAATCGCCCTGGCGAACAAGCGTTGATACGTGGAGAGCTATCCCGCTTTTTCCACTGATACATGCATACGAATATAGGAGGAGAGAAACGTGAGCAAGTACACCAAAGAAGACATCTTTCGTTTGGCCAAAGAAGAGAATGTAAACTACATTCGCCTGCAGTTCACCGATTTGATGGGAATCATTAAAAACGTCGAGATTCCAGTCTCACAATTGCCCAAGGCCCTTGACAACAAGATGATGTTCGACGGCTCTTCCATTGAAGGCTTCGTCCGCATCGAGGAGTCCGACATGTATCTCGTACCGGATCTCGATACATGGGTCATTTTCCCTTGGGGCAATGAGCACGGCAATGTCGCGCGTCTGATCTGCGATATTTACAATCCGGACGGTACTCCATTCGAAGGGGACCCGCGCTACATCTTGAAGCGCGCGCTGAAAGAAGCCGAAGAGTTGGGCTACACCAACTTCAATGTGGGACCGGAGCCGGAATTTTTCCTGTTCAAAATGGATGAAAAAGGCGAACCGACATTGGATTTGAACGACCAAGGCGGATACTTTGATTTCGCGCCGCTCGACCTGGGCGAAAACTGCCGCCGCGACATTGTTTTAACGCTGGAAAGAATGGGCTTTGAAGTAGAAGCATCCCATCACGAAACCGCACCAGGCCAACACGAAGTCGACTTTAAATACGCAGACGCTGTCCAGGCTGCGGACCAGATTCTCACGTTTAAATTGGTGGTGAAAACGATCGCGCGCAAACACGGTTTGCACGCAACGTTCATGCCCAAGCCGATGTATGGTGTCGCCGGCTCCGGCATGCATACCCACCAGTCTCTCTTCATTGGGGAGAAAAACGCATTTTTTGACGACAAGGATGAGCTTGGTCTGAGCAAAACGGCGAAGCAATACTTGGCGGGAATCCTGAAGCACGCTCGCGGTTTTGCTGCCATCACCAATCCGCTGGTGAACTCTTACAAACGCCTTGTACCTGGCTATGAAGCGCCTTGCTACGTAGCGTGGTCGGCGAAAAACCGTTCTCCGCTTGTTCGGATTCCGGCGTCTCGCGGGCTGAGCACACGGATTGAGGTTCGCAACCCGGACCCTGCTGCCAACCCGTATCTGGCGCTTGCCGTCATGCTGAAAGCAGGTCTTGACGGGATCAAGAACAAGCTCGAGCTGCCGTCGGCGGTCGACCGCAACATCTACATCATGAACGAGGCAGAGCGCGAAGCCGCAGGAATCGCCAGCTTGCCGGCTACTTTGAAGGATGCGATTGAATGCCTGAAGGCCGATCCGGTCATCTGCGAAGCGCTTGGCGAACACGCCCTGATGCACTTCGTCGACGCGAAGGAAATCGAGTGGGATATGTTCCGCACCCGCGTAACCGAGTGGGAGCGCGAGCAGTACATGAATACGTATTAATGCCAAACCCCTTGCACGAACTGGTGCGAGGGGTTTTTTGGGGTTGACAAACATTGTGGTAGACGAATATACTGCCTAGGAATGAATGATTTTGCTTTCAATGGAACCATTCCCGTTAGGTGAGGCTCCATGACAAACATAGGCCACTGCCCGGAAATGTCGAAAGACACCAACGGGTAGAACAGGTACTGCCGGATTAAGGCTTTACTTAAGGTGGCTGAGCGTGCAGCATTGCTCTACGTTGTTATGTGCCAAAACTCAACAAGGGGAAGCAAATTGGAGTGCGCTTCGTCGTGCGTGAAACAGTTTTTTTCATGCATGTTTTTTGCAGCATCTCAAGCTTCCCTTCCGTAGGGAAGCTTTTTTTATTGGATGATTCAGGAGGTGAGCCGCTTTCAGTTCTCGATCTTGCAGTTTTCATAGAAAAAATTTGACTCAGAAAGGGCTCACCTTCTGCTCGCTTGATCATGTGCTTGCATGAGCAGCAAGGCATGAGCGTCTTTTGATTCCCGGTATTTCACGAAAGGAACGGTGATCAAGATGCTAACTATTTTTCGCAGTACAGAATTCGGAAAGCTGGTGCCATTGAATGAATTTGAAAAAGGCTGCTGGGTCAAGCTGAATCAGCCCACGCAGGAAGAGCTGCAGCGCGTTGAAACAGCTCTTGGCGTAAGGGAAGACTTTCTCCGGGATGCTCTTGACGAAGAGGAGCGTGCCCGCGTCGAAAAAGAAGAGGACAGCACCATGCTGATCGTCGAAATCCCCAGAATGAGTGCAGATCGTCAGGAGAAGATCAGCACGGTACCGCTTGGAATCTTTATAAACGATAACTGCTTCGTCACTGTCTGCATGGAAGAAACGCCTATTCTGACAGATTTCTGTGCGGGAAAGGTCAAGCACTTCCACACGCATATGAAGACGCGGTTTCTCCTGCAGATTCTCCATCGGATCGCGGATTACTATCTGTACTATCTAAAGCGGATAAACCATAAACGGGAGCGATTGGAGAACGAGCTCCACCAGTCGGTCAGAAACAAGGAGCTGCTCGCTATGCTGGAATTGGAAAAAAGCTTGGTGTATTTTACCACTTCCCTGACCAAGAATAACATCCTGCTGAAGAAGCTGATCAATGGAAATGCGCTCAGAATGTATGAAGAAGATCAGGAATTGCTTGAGGATGTGATCATCGAAACAAAACAGGCGATTGCGATGACAGAGGTGTACAGCTCCATCATGAGCTCCATGATGAGTGCTTTTGGGTCAGTCGTCTCCAACAACGTCAATCACGTGGTGAAACTATTGACGTCCATTACCATCGTATTGGCGCTGCCAACGATGATCTCCAGCATATACGGGATGAACGTGGAATTACCTTTGCAGGAGCATCCAAACGCATTTTCCCTTATCATGGTGATGTCAGCTGTTTCGGCGTTAGTAACGAGCTTGATCTTCTGGAAAAAGAGGTTTTTTTGAAAAGACCGCAAAAACGGAGCTTGAAATTGCTGCCGTTGTCAGTTTGACATACTTCGTGAGAAACAGGCATTGTCCGGAAATAGCGTAACATGAAAACACCTCGGGACAAGCTACTCGAGGTGTTTCCTCCGTTTATTGACCAATTGTCTCCATTCTTCCTCAGTCTTCATCTCTACATCCAGGAGAGACAGGTAAGGGTCTTTTCCCGGGAGCCTGAAGTAGTAGGCAAAAGCAGGTTCGGTTTTCATCCCGCGTTCCTTTAAGGCTCGTATGTCTTGCGCAGCTTGATGGCCGGCAAGCTCGAGAAGCTTTGCTTCGATGACCATATGTCTGTACGCGTTTTGACGCGTGACAGGGACAGGTTGAGCGAAAAGCTCCAACCAGAAATTTCGATGCAAAAAAGAAGTGATGCTGGTAGGCACTTGATGTACCTCGCTGCGAGCTTGTGCGAAATGGTCCAAATGCCCGTACTCTTCTTTAACAATTTGCTCGAACCGATCCAAATCCTCTGCAAAAAAAATCAAATCAAGGTCGCTCGTATCGACGTCAATATCGAGAGGAATTGTTCCTGCCAGGACAGGATGGTATGCTCCCAGCTTGGCAAAGATGCCCAAGCTGTCCAGTACATGAAATGCGTCCTTCTGGCGACGAGTGCCGAGTTGCAAGTATGAGAGGTCAAACCAATCTCGGTTCATGGCTGAATTCATTGCGATCTGACTATCCTTTCTTTCTGACGGATTGCTGTACCCGTCTTTTATTTGAATGGTTCTGAGGGAACAATGAATATTTAGTAATAAATACTCACTTGAAAACTATGGATCATTCGTTTCACTATTTATGGAAAGAGGAGCATGTCTTCATCGGCAAAAAAGCTGGTGGAAACGGAAACAAAAACCGCACTTTATCGTATACCCTATACAGAAGGGAGTGTCAATGGATGGAGATCTTGTTGTGGATTGTGATTGCCGCTTTGTTTATCCTCAGCATTGCGGGAATCTTTTTGCCGGTTATTCCTGATACGATTCTGTTATGGGGCGGATTTTTGCTCTATCACTTTTTTATAGCCGAACCGGGTGCCGGGCTGCCGGCCTCGTTCTGGTGGGGAATGGCGGTTTTAAGTATTCTCCTTTACGGAGCGGATTTACTGACCAATATGTACTTTGTCAAAAAGTACGGGGGGTCGAAAGCTTCATCGTGGGCAGCGGCGGTGGGCATTTTTCTCGGGGTCATTCTGTTTCCCCCGTTCGGCATGCTGATCATGCCGTTTGTGCTGGTCGTGCTGGTGGAAATGCTGCTCCAAAAACAGCCGTTTGAGCGGGCTGTCAAAGCCGGAGTGGGTTCTCTCATCGGTTTTTTGGGCAGCGCGGTCGTAAAGGTGGTTTTGCAGGTAGTGATGATCATTTGGTTCTTTGTGGCGATGTAGTGGTGTCAGACAGCTGCAAGTAAATCGTGAAAGTGACGAAAAAAAGGCGTCCGCGTAACAAGCGCGAACGCCTTTTTTGTACTGTCAGCCGGAAAGCTGAAAAACGTAGTACGGCTGATCGTCCAAGGTCAGCTGCGAGTCAGCCGAAGAGCAAGGCGCGGTCAAGGATTCCAATCATATGATCTAGTGAATCAAGCGGTAAACGCCAATCACTTTTCCCAGAATCGTCACAGAATCCAGAATAATCGGTTCCAATGTCGCGTTTTCGGGCTGCAGCCGGAAATGGTTCTTTTCTTTGAAGAACCGCTTTACGGTCGCCTCGTCTTCATCTGTCATGGCGACGACGATATCACCGTTGTTGGCGACGTTTTGCTGGCGAACGATCACATAGTCTCCATCCAGGATGCCAGCCTCAATCATGCTGTCACCGGACACGCGCAGCATGTACACCTTGTCCGATGTCACGATGCTGTCGGGAAGGGGGAAGTAATCCTCAACCTGTTCGACAGCTGTGATCGGCTGACCGGCAGTCACTTTTCCGATTACTGGCACGCGAACAACGGATACGTCAAAGTCATCCTGAAAGCGTTCTTCATCTGTCAGCAGCTCAATCGCGCGGGGTTTGGTAGGATCGCGCCGGATGAGTCCCTTTTTTTCCAATCTGGCCAGATGGCCGTGGACAGTTGAACTGGATGCAAGACCGACAGCTTCGCCGATTTCCCGTACGGATGGGGGATAACCCTTGTCCCTGACCTCTTTGCGGATAAAATCGATGATGGCTTGCTGTCTGTTGGATAGCTTGGACATAGACCACACCTCTATTTTCTCGAACATGTTTTCTATATTATACCATGGGATCCTGCGTTCGACAAACATAAGTTCGTTTTTTTTCTTGACATGAACACATGTTCGCATTTATGATGAAAACAAGAAGATAGAACGTATGTTTGCAGGGGGATGAAATTGATGAGTACGATGACAGTTTCTGATCGCTTCGCGAAAAAAGAGGTTCGAGGCGTTCGTTTTGGAGTTACGCGGGGACAGGCGATTCTGTTCTTTGCAGCTTTCACTCTCTTTTTTTACACTTTGACAGAACTAGTGTTCGCATCCGATAATCATTCTACACAACAACAGATTGAGACAAGCCAACCAGTAATAGAAATAACGGTGCAGCCGGGAGACAGCTTGTGGAACCTGGCGATCGCCTACAAAACCGATCCGAAAAAGGATGTACGCGACATGGTATATGCGATCCGGGAATTGAACAAGCTGGAGAGTGCCATCATTTATCCGGGACAAACCATTCTGATCCCTGTCGGTAATTGAAAAGGTGCAGCTTTTTCTTGCTTCATCGCCGCGATGTGATATAATGGAGCGGCATTCATTGAAAGCGAGGGGAAACGGCTTTGGTATCAGACGCAGAAATCAAACGGATTAACGAGTTGGCCAAAAAATCTCGTGAAGCCGGATTGACTGAAGAGGAGAAGCAGGAACAGAAAGCGCTGCGGCAAAAGTACATCGATGCTGTGAAAACGTCGCTTCGCTCCAATCTTGAATCGATCCGGTATGTGGAAGACCTCGAGGACAACAACCCCAAACATTAAACGCGCCATTTGACATAAAAACAAGACATCCATGCTTTTTGCCTGGGTGTCTTTTTGTTCCATATAAAAAGAAGGAGGGGGCGTGCCATAGTGTCGTGGCTAGCTGTTGCGATTGGAGGTGCTGTCGGCTCGGTGGTTCGCTACGGTCTTGGTCTTGTATTAAATCAACCCGGTTTACCCGCGGGAACATGGCTTGCGAACGTCTGCGGGTCTTTTCTCATCGGCCTGCTCTATGCGTGGGGAAAGGAAAAAGGCATGATGTCACCGGACATGTACCTTTTGTTTACAACAGGTTTGATGGGGGGATTTACGACGTTTTCTACCTTTTCTCTGGAAGTGGTAAGCTTTTTCGGAGACGGGCAGATCGGACGAGGGCTGCTCTATGCAGGGATTAGCGTTCTGGTTGGGCTTCTTGCTTGCGGTTCCGGTATCTGGCTTGGCAGGCAAGTTTGGTAGGACAGACGCGAAAAAGCTGAATGCAACACCGACCATGAGAATATGGAAAGGAGGATGCAAATGACTGTACAGCACCCGGACTACGAGCATGAACAGAAAAGACTGGATGAAACGCGCTCCATCATTAATCAGGAAGTGGACACGCTTCGAAAAGAGGTAAAGGAGATTACCGACGATTATGTGAAGCAGGTCGTCAACTATAAAAAAGCAAAGGAACTGCGCTATCTGGAGGATCAGGGGCAGGAAAAGCCCTACTTTGGACGCGTGGACTTCCTGAAAGATGAGACATATGAGCTGGACAGCGTGTACATAGGAAAGAGGGGGATTGTCCGTAGCGATACCTTCGACTCGGTGGTAGTAGACTGGAGAGCCCCCATCGCCAGTCTGTATTACAGCGGCGAAAGCAAGGATGCGTACTTTCGCAGCGGCAGGGAGATCGTGCGCGGGGAAGTGCGGCTGAAGCGGAATTTCGCCATTGAAAACGGAAAAATTACCGGGATTTACGATGGAGCGCTCAAGGAGACGATTCACCGGGAGGTAGGTCACCCGGATGACTTCTTGCAGGAAGGGTATATAGACGAGTTTTTGGCAGCCAACCTGAATCAGACGAACGACAGCAGGCTGAAGGATATCGTGGCGACGATCCAGTCTGAACAAAATGACATCATCCGTGCGGACAAAGATCGTCCCGTCGTCGTTCAAGGAGTGGCTGGAACCGGTAAGACGACGATTGCCCTGCACCGGCTCTCCTATTTAATCTACAATTACCAGGACTCGATGATGTCGAAAAGGTTTATGGTCTTTGCGCCCAACCGTTTGTTTCTTACCTACATTTCGGATGTTTTGCCGGAATTGGGGGTGGATGACGTACAGCAAGCGACGTTTCTGGATTGGGCAGCAAAGCTGGTCAAGTCCCTGCTTCCGAAAGGGTGGCGCATACTGGACCCGCAAAAGCCGCTTCACTTGTTCTTTGAACACGGACATGGAGAGGACGAGCGCAGGGTTGCGCTCCATCGTCTTCGCTTCAAGGGATCGCTCGTCTTCAAGGATGTTCTCCACCGATACCTGTTGTACATAGCGGAAAACAGGGTGGCCTACAAAAAATTAAGCTTTGTCTATAACCGGACCAAACAGGTTTTTACGATACCCGGCGAGTCCATCCGCCAGCTTTTCGCCGAACAATATGCGCATCTGCCGTTTCGTCGGCGCCTGGAAGCAGTCCGGAAGCATGTAAAGCAGGAGATCAACAAGCAGTTGTTTTCTCATCTGCGGGAGAAGCGAATTGATCTGGACAAACAGGCATTGGCAAAATACGAAAAAATGATCGATCAGCTCCTGGACAAATACTTCGTTATTTTTCCCGAGCTGGACGTCTTTGCTGCGTACCGCGAGATATTGACGGACTCCTCTCTATTAAAAGAACTGACAAACGCAGAAATCGGTGACGAGGATATCGAGGATATTTGCCGGTCTTCCACAGACATATTTCAATCGGAGCGTATAGAGCCTGAAGACGTAGCGCCGCTGATCTACCTTCGCCATTTAATCGAAGGACTCGAGCAGGCCGATCACTTTGACCACAGCGTCGTGGATGAAGCCCAGGATCTCAGTGCTTTGGAAATCGCGGTGATCGGTCTCGTGACAAAGAGACAGTCTTTGACGGTGGTGGGAGACATCGCACAGGGCATTCATGCATACAGGGGCTTGCAAACCTGGGATGAGCTGCTGGAAGGAGTTTTTCAGCAGCCGCGCGGTGTTTCCTACACACTTGCGCAAAGCTACCGTTCCACGATAGAGATCATGAAATGCGCCAACGAAGTCTTGAGAAAGATCAAATTGCCGGAAACCATTATGGCCAAACCGGTATTGCGTCACGGCGAAAAACCTTCCTTGACATCGTGGCAAGGAAACAAGCTTCCCGCAAAAGACCTGGCCGATCTCGTAAATGACTACCGCCAAGAGGGGTTCCAATCCATCGCGATCGTCGCCAAAACAGCCGAAGCGAGCAAGAAAGCGTATCAGTCATTGAAAACGTCCATCGAAGAGCTGAAGCTGCTGGGGAGCAAAGATACGCAATTCCCGGGCGGTGTCGTGGTCATGCCGGCTTATTTGACCAAAGGGCTGCAATTCGATGTGGTCATCCTGCTGGATATCGAGGAGTACAAGGACAATGAATGGGATACGAAGCTCCTGTATGTCGCCATGACGAGGCCTGTGCACCGGCTTTGCATGCTTCATCATGCGGATCGGATGAGTCCGCTGTTTGCCGACGTGCCGACGGCGTTGTATGAAAAGAGAATTCTGTAACGAAAAAGAAGAGACATCAAAGACGATGTCTCTTTTTTGTATAGGAAAGTTTTACCCACTTTCATATGTCAAACGTTCGGAACGGATAAAAAGCTCCCTCTAAGGAAACGGTTCCTTCGAAAGGGCGTCCATTATAGCTTTGTTAATCGTTTTTTCCAGTTGGTCTTGGAAATGGGTATCCGTTCACTGAAACAGAAAAGCCCCGCTGCCTGACAGCTGCAGCGGGGGATAAGGAAGCGATTAGTGATCGCCGTGGTTTCCTTTGGATGGATTCGTGAGCATATAGCCCTCTTGAGGCGTGTACAGATAGTCGATAACGAGGCCATCGAGCAGCGGCTCGTCCTTTTTCACAATTACATCGATCTCTTTGTCGGTAGAAACGACGACATCGTCTTCGGTTGGCTTGTCCAAAGCCAAGCCGTAGTGGGCATGGTCACCGTGTGCATGGGTTATGTATGCGCGAAGCTTCAACTCTTTATCTTCTTCTTGCTCCAGGACTTCTTTCAATTGTTTGGCGGCGTTGCGGGTAATTTTTACCTTCATGGGTCAGTCTCCCTTGTATTGGAATCGTACCCCTCCATATTAGCAAACTGGCAAAACCCGATGCAATGCAGAAAGTGTTAAAATGAAATTCGAGAAGGGAGAGAATGGGAATGATGGTTATCGACTTGCGAAGCGATACAGTTACCAAGCCGACAGAAGCGATGCTTCGGGCTATGTACGAGGCGGAAGTGGGGGACGATGTGTACGGTGAAGATCCGACAGTAAACCGCTTGGAAAGGATAGCTGCCGAGATTCTGGGGAAAGAGGACGCGCTGTTTGTCACCAGCGGTACCCAAGGGAACCAAGTCGCCGTGCTTACTCACTGCGTAAATGGAGACGAAGTCATTTTAGAGGCCGACTCCCATCTGTTTTACTACGAGGGAGGAGCGATGGCTGCCCTCGCAGGGGTTCAAACGAGAACGATAGTGGGGGAAAGAGGCGCCCTTCACCCGAAGGATGTAGAGAAAGCGATCCGCGGGGTCAATATTCATTTTCCGCGAACACGTTTAATTTGCATCGAAAATACGCATAATCGTGCAGGCGGGGCTGTCATCCGGCCTGAACAGATGGCAGGCGTATATGAAGTGGCGAAGGGCAGCGGCGTGCCTGTTCATCTGGATGGAGCCAGGCTATTCAATGCGGCTGCAGCATTGGAATGTGAGGTCACCGAGTTCACTCGTTTTACAGACAGCGTGCAGGTATGCCTTTCGAAGGGATTGAGCGCACCGGCAGGGTCGGTTCTTGCTGGAAGCAGAGAGTTGATCCGCGAGGCGCGTTGGTGGAGAAAAAAGCTGGGTGGGGGCATGCGCCAAGCCGGCTACATGGCAGCACCGGGAATCCTCGCATTGACGGAGATGTCAGCTCGTCTCGCAGAAGATCATCAACGAGCGCACACCTTGGCCGAAGGCTTGCGAAAGTTCTCTTTACATGTAGAACCAGTCGAAACAAACATCGTACTTGTGCACACGGACAAGGCAGGGCTTTCTGCTGAAGAATTTTTGTCCAAGCTGGGTGAACAAGGGGTTCTTGCCGTCGACTTTGACGAGACGGTTGTCCGTTTTACAACGCACCGCCACATCAGTGATCAGGATATTCAAAACACGTTGGCAGCTGTTCATGTTATTTTGAACTCGTAGCGGTTAAATAGACAATGGGCGGCGAAAGCCCCATTTGTGCAGGTAGCCGATCCACGAGGAAAAGCATTAACAACGTTTTGGCTTCGGCATCGTCACAAAGAACGGCAACATAGCGGAAGCGCAACCGTGCAGCAGGCTCAATCCTCTTCACGGTTGCGCTTCCGAGAATCGTTATCTTTTCTTTCCCTTCAAGGCAAATTCTTCTGTCTTCACTGTTACATCGAGAGATACGGGTATGCGGCTGAATTCCTCGTCCCAATTTTCTTTTCGCTTTTTCCACTCCTTCGGATTGTGGATGTGCAATTGCTTTCCGAAACCGGCTACATCTACCCGGTACTCCTTTTGTGTTTTTTTCAGCGTATTCGTCACGATCTCTTCAATTCGTTTTTTTACCGCCGCATTCACTTTCTGGAGGTAGTCTTCCTTGAAGGCATCCTCGTTGAGATACCAGTCTTCGCCTAACCTTCCTTCCATTTTGATAGAGACTTTGAATGATAGTTGTCCATTCTTTACGGATGGAATAATCTTGCTGTGGATCTTTCCGATCTCAAAGGAGAAAGGCTCACTGCTGCCTTTGATGACTGCTTCAATGATCCCTCCCTTATGGCCCTCCTCCGATTTGCCAGTCCCTTGAATCAGATTGATTCCAGCTGTTTCTTCTTCGCCGATCCACCCGAGCATTTTTCCTGTTTTTCCGCTAACGATGGCTGCACCTGCCAGCTTCATCTCTTTTTGGTGGATGACCACTCGGGGAACGCAAAAGCTGGTGTCGGCTGATAAATGCTCCGAGACAGTCCCGATGGAAATCGGTTGAGCGATATGAATGGTTTTTGCCAAATTGTTAATCAAGCTTAACAGCTCAAATGAGGGCAGGTCTTCATTTTTTGGTGATGTTTCAAGCACTTCTTTCCCTTTTCCATCGGCTATGGTGAGATAAACCGTTCGACGCATCTCGGTATCTCGCAAATTAAAATTTAGCAGCTGTGTCAAATCAACTTTCCGTGATACTTCCTCACCCAAAATAATGATTTTCAAATGCATGAAAAAAGGCGGACGACCTATGCGGGTAGATGTTTCTCTTACGATCTGAAAGGCGGTATCCCCTGAACTTGTAATATTTATATAAGGCTTTTGGTTAGTAGGGTTGCCCCGTGTGCTTCCGCCAATAATTTTCGGGTTCACGATCTGGTACGTGATCGAAATGGGGAGCAGCTTCTTATGCCTGTGGACGAATTGTTTTTCTTCCTCCGAGGTTTGCTGCTTCTGTCGAGCATGATCAACAGACATTCCTATGACAATTCCCAGTTCCTCGATCTCCCGGCGATCCCAGCAGCTGCTTGTGACGAGCGCACTCAGGATGAGAAGTGCCGCCAGGATTCGTCTTGATTTGGCTTTGAGCCTGTTTGTTTTCATGTTCTGGGCCCCTCTTTAAGCGAGTAATCGCGTTTCGGCAGGTTTCTAACTCTTGCTAACAGAAGCAACGAAAGCGGGATGGTGGTTGACATGAGAACGGAGACGAAACCGATGCTTTTTCCGAGTTCCAATGTAGCGTTGAGATCCTTCGGGAAGAGTGCGATTCCGTATATGACAGGAAGAAGCATAAACATAACGAGTTTGATATTCCATCCAAGGAGGAGGTGAATGCCCAAAGAAGCTAAATACAGATTAATAAAAAACGTTGTGAACATATTTAGGAGCCAGACCGTGATAAAAAAAATTTCAAAGTGTTCAAAGAAAGCCCCGGGAAATTCGATCTGCTTTACGAATTCCATCGTGGGCCATGTCAGAGTGGCAACCTCGTTAAGCGTCAAGGAACCGATCACCATGACGACGATGGTCATGTAGATGAGCGTAACGAGCCCGATGCCCAGCAGAAGGGGGAGCGCTGATTTTTTGGCGTTACGAGTATAGGCGGCGAGAAACAGGATCACATCAAAACCCGAAAACGCTTGAGCGGTAGGGAAAATGCCGGGGACAAGGGCTGTCGGGCCATTTTCAAGGAACGGACGCACATTATCAAACTCAAAGTTTTTCCAATTAAGAAAGAGGATTGTAAACACAATCAAAAGCGTAATCGGGAAATAAAACTGATTGATCCGTATGATCGCGTTCAAGCCGCCAGCGACCAAATATAAACCGACAAGTAAAAAGGCTAGAATCGTTATTTCCAGAGGTGTTTCGTCCAGAAGAAAATGGCGGACCACCTCCGCCTGCACCCGAGCTTCAAAGGCTCCAAACGTTATGTAGTTGACGATGTACAATACACTGATCAAAGCCCCCAATACCTTCCCGACAATATGTCTATTGTAAATATAGAAGGTCTCGCCGGGAAAGCGGTTGCTAAGATGCAAGCAAATCATCGAGGTGATGGCGACAATGATTCCAGCGAGAAGAACATCGATCCAGACATCCGGGGTCCCCACCTCTTCAGCGAGGACGCGGGGAAGGGTCAGGATGGCGACCCCGATGATGGTGGAAACAGTTGTGATCGTCAACTGGATTGGCGAAAAAGGAGAAATCGGAAGCGAACTCACCTAAGTCAACCCTCCTTTACTTTGGGTGATCGGAACGCCTTCGGTCAATCGGCTTAAACATAGCCGGTCGGTTTTTTAGCAACGTCTGCAGAGGCAAGCGAAGGAACAAGTCCTTCCACGAGTACATGCGAGTCGGGACGTATGGAGCAGCATAATTGATTCCAAAGCTGTGGAGCCTCACCATATGGGAGGTGATCAGGACAAATACGAGAATGATCCCGTATAGACCGAAAATGGAAGCTGCCAGCATCATCGCGAAACGCAGCAGACGGATCGCGATGGCGGCAGGGTATTGGGGAAACGCAAAGGAAGAAATGGCGGTCAAGGCAACAACAATTACCATGATCGGGCTTACAATGCCCGCTTCGACCGCTGACTGGCCGATTACAAGTCCCCCTACGATTCCGACTGCTTGCCCGACTGGCTTTGGCAAGCGCAAGCCCGCTTCCCGCAACAGTTCAATCGTTATTTCCATGAACAAGGCTTCCACTATGGTGGGAAAGGGAACTCCTTCCCTCGTACCGGCAATAGAGATGGCCAGCTTCGTCGGGATGAGACCTTGATGATAGGAGACGAGCGCTACATATAAAGCAGGCAAGAAAAGCGCAAAGAACAGCGCCAAAGTACGCAGCAAGCGGATGAGAGAAGCAGGAATCCAGCGGTCGTAATAATCCTCTGGCGATTGCATCAGCATCGGGAACGTTACCGGGACGATCAGCGCGAAGGGTGTGCCTTCGATCAGAATCGCAACTCTTCCTTCCAAAAGAGCACCTTCAACGCGATCCGGCCGTTCCGTATTTTGAACCTGCGGAAAGGGTGAAAAGGGATTGTCCTGAATGTAGTTCTCGACATAGCCCGATTCAATTGGATCGTCGATATCGATTTTCTGTATTCTTTGCCTTACTTCGTTTACAAGATCCGGTTTCGCTACGTCACGCAGATAACAGATGACGACCTCTTTTCGTGCGCGTCTGCCCAAAAACAATGACTCAAAGGTGAGGTGGGGATCCTTTAACCGTCGTCGCAGAATCGCTGTATTTTCGCTCACCTCTTCCACAAAACCGATCCGCGGTCCGCGTACAAGCGCTTCGCTCGCGGGCTCCTCTTGCTGCCGGGAGTTGTCCTTGGCCGTTCCAAACACAATGGCGCTGTTATAGTCGTCAAACAAAACGCAAGTATTGCCTGCCAGTATCTCGGAAACACATTGATCAGCCCTGGTTACCTGCGAGACATCGCCAAGTGTGCTCGCGTTCCGGGTAAAGTCCTTGAGATGTTCCGAATAGGGGAGAGGATTCTCTTCCACTTCTGTGAGAAAGCTCCGGGAAATCACTCCAAATACTTGATTGAGCAGGAATTGCTGGTCAACCATGCCTTTTGCATAAATGGCGACAGCTTTCCGCTCGGTTCGGCCCAGGGACATTTCCTTGAAAACGATATCGGAACTGTTTCCAAGCAGGTTCAGGATATGTTGCAGATTGTCGCTTAGAACAGGGACGAGGTCCGACGGGTGGGACTTTGTAAACGGCTTCATCTGGGTGAATCCTTTCCAGGTGAATTTCCTTGCTGCAAGGCTGCTTTGCAAATCAGACTAAGGAGCTGTTTGTGTAGAGTTTGCCCCAAAATGTTCCATTTCACTCAAGTCCAACAAGCGACCAGCCATGAGCTCACCCCTGGCGAATTTCCCGCGAAACGGGAGGGCGGGCTTCCCGCAAGATGACGTGCGGGAGAGTAATTCAGCCTTTTCAAAGGAATACTACGACTATCCAACAAAAGGGAAAGAGGGGTCTTGATGATATCTGCGAAACAGCGTCAGCAGGTGCAGAGCCAGATGCAGCGGGATGAAAGCAAAGTCGTCAACATTGTCCTTTGCGATGACAGACAAGTAGCAGGGGAAATAGACAAAGCCACCCACCAGGGGTTGTTCCTGACGGATGGCAGTTACTACAGCTACGCCGATATTCGGGAGATTAACGGACTTTAAGCGCATGAAGACAGACAATCGCTACATGTCGGACGCCGGAAAGAAGTGACGCAGCCCGTCCGGCAATTCTTTTTGCCACAGACCCCAGACGTGGTTTCCCGGTTTCTCACGGTAGGAGACAGCAGCCCCCTTTTTTTCGAGGAGGTCTTTTGTTTTGCGGTTCCATTCCACAAAGTCATAGGTCCCGATATGAGTTTCGACGGCTGTTTCATCGAGCCCGACCACCATCCAGGCATTCAGCCAGCCAAGGTCTTTCGCCCCAGACAATTGATCCGAGGTGGGCTGGAAATACGCGCCCGACAGGGAAAGCAGATTGGAAAAGAGTGCAGGGGCGTCAAGCGCGATATGCAAGGATACGGTTCCTCCAAGAGAATCGCCCGCAAGCACCCGCGATTCCCGGTTTTGGCGGACCGGATAGCGCTCTTCGATGTACGGGACCAATTCTTCTATAAAGAAACGCTTATACCCTTCGTTCCGCGAGCCGATGGGAGAATACTCGCTTGTCCGTTTGCTTCGCTCCACCGATACGCCTACGATCAGAAAGGGCGACACACCTTCGTCCAGGATCAGCTGGTTGGCAATTGTGGCAATCCGGCCCATGGTAAAAAAATCATTTCCATCCTGGCAGTAGACGACAGGGTAGGAGAGAAGCTCATTGTATCCGGGAGGGAGATATACCCTGACGGAGCGGGGCGAGTCCAGATGCTTGCTGGAAAGTTCTTCTTTCACAATCGTTCTTTTTACATAGTCTGACATGGGATTTCATCTCAACTCCTAAACGAAATTCCAAAGTAATCCTTGAAAAAAACTGATACAGATTTTATAGTAAATGATAACAGGAAGGAAATAAACCCTGTAATATCAATACTATAACACGTTGAACAGTTATTTTATCTGAGGTATAACAGGGTTGCGCGAAAGCGGTTGTAAGCACTTTCAACACGGCGGCTTTCGGGCAATTGACCTTTCCCGCTTTATAATCCAGTGACGAGGTGAATGTGATGAGCGTGACTACTGCTGTTGAACAAACGGGCAACAACACTCCGCTGCAAATTCTTGCTCCGGACGGAACCGTTGTTCGTCCTGATCTCATGCCCAAGCTTTCTGATGATGAATTGCGTGAACTGATGCGCAAAATGGTCTTTACCCGTGTATGGGACCAACGTGCGATCAGCTTGAACCGTCAAGGCCGACTCGGCTTCTATGCGCCGGTAGCCGGACAGGAAGCTGCCATGATCGGTTCGGAATCCGCACTTTCCAAAGAAGACTTCATCCTGCCAAGCTACCGCGACATTCCGCAAATGGTATGGCACGGTTTCCCGATGCACAAAGCATTCCTCTACTCTCGTGGACATATCGAAGGCGGCCGGATTCCGGAAGGCGTAAACGTCCTGATGCCGCAAATCATCATTGCCGCCCAATGTACGCAGGCTACAGGCATTGCGATGGGCTACAAGCTCCGCGGTGAAAAACGCGTAGCGATCAACTACTTCGGCGACGGTGCTACCTCCCAGGGGGATTTCTACGAAGGGATGAACTTTGCCGGCGTCTACAAGCTGCCCGTGATCTTCTTCTCGCAAAACAACGGATATGCCATTTCTGTACCATTTGAAAAACAAACAGCCGCTGAAAACGTCGCTGTGAAAGCGAAGGCTGCCGGTATCGCCAGCGCACGTGTAGACGGTATGGATATTCTTGCTGTGTACCATGCTGTGACCGAAGCGAAGCAGCGCGGTATTGACGGCGAAGGCGCGACGCTGATCGAGGCGCTTACCTACCGCTATGGTCCACATACGATGGCTGGTGACGACCCGACTCGCTACCGCACTGGGGAAGAGCAAAGCGAATGGGAGCAAAAAGACCCGCTGATCCGTTTCCGCAAGTTCCTGGAAAACAAGGGCCTGTGGAGCGAAAAAGACGAAGAAGCGGTAATCGAAGAAGCGAAGCAAGCGGTTGCCGACGCGATCAAGAAAGCGGACGAAACAGCGAAAATGAAAGTAAGCGAGCTCATCGACGTTATGTTTGAAACACTGCCGCCTGCACTGGAAGAACAAAAGGCGGAATATCTGGCAAAGGAGTCGAAGTAACCCATGGCACAAATGACAATGGTTCAAGCCATTACGGACGCAATGCGCGTTGAATTGAAGCGCGACGAAACCGTTCTCGTCTTCGGTGAAGACGTGGGTAAAAACGGCGGGGTATTCCGTGCTACGGAAGGTTTGCAAGCCGAGTTCGGCGAGCAGCGCGTTTTTGACACGCCGCTTGCCGAATCCGGAATCGGCGGCCTGGCTGTGGGCCTCTCCGTCAACGGATTCCGCCCGGTTGCCGAAATCCAATTCTTCGGCTTCGTATTTGAGACATTCGACGCGATAGCCTCTCAGGCAGCCCGTATGCGTTTCCGCTCCGGAGGCCGCTACAACAGCCCGATCACGTTCCGCTCTCCTTTTGGCGGCGGGGTAAAAACGCCTGAGCTGCACGCGGATTCGCTGGAAGGGTTGATCATGCAAACGCCTGGGGTGAAAGTCGTCATTCCTTCCAACCCGTACGATGCAAAAGGCTTGTTGATCTCTGCCATCCGCGACAACGATCCGGTTGTCTTCCTGGAGCACATGAAGCTGTACCGCTCTTTCCGCCAGGAAGTACCGGAAGGCGAGTACACCATTCCACTCGGCAAAGCAAACGTAGTGAAAGAGGGCAGCGATGTTACCATCATCACCTACGGCGCTATGGTTCATACCAGCCTGAAAGCGGCTGAAGAGCTGGAAAAAGCTCGCGGCGCTAAAGTGGAAGTGATCGACCTGCGCACAGTAAACCCGATCGACATCGATACGATTGTCGCGTCCGTGAAGAAAACCAACCGCGCCATCGTGGTACAGGAAGCGCAAAAAACATCCGGCGTAGCTGCCGAAATCATCGCTCAAATCAACGAACGCGCCATTCTGCACCTGGAAGCGCCAGTGCTTCGCGTTACTGCACCGGATACGATCTTCCCGTTCGCGCAAGCAGAAGACATCTGGCTGCCAGATGTGAAACGCGTCGTAGACGGTTTGACTCAAGTACTCGATTTTTAATCACATACCCGGCGGAAAGAGAATGCTTTCCGCCTTCTTTAGGCAACTCTTTTTCCATAATGGATAGTTATGCTTGTACAAACAACCTCATTGAGGAGGAGATAGCGTGAGTCGTTTTACTTTTAGACTCCCGGAGCTTGGCGAGGGCATCCATGAGGGCGAAATCGTCAAATGGCATGTAAAGCCGGGGGATACCGTTGAAGAAGACCAAGTTATCATGGAAGTGCAAAATGACAAGGCTGTAGTGGAAGTTCCATCTCCTGTAAAAGGAAAAGTACTGGAACTGAAAGTTACGGAAGGCACTGTCTGCGTGGTCGGCGATCCGCTGATCGAATTTGACGTGGAAGGCGAAATCCCGAATCTTCCTGACCACGGTCATGGAGACAGCCAAGCAGCAGCACCGGCTGCCGAAGAGAAAATGGAACCGGGCTGCGACATTGGCTCCCAGGTAAGCGCAAACGCAAACCAAGCAATGGATACTCCGCTCGCACAACCTGCAGCGACAGCAACCGTAGCACCAATCGATCGCAAACACGTGCTGGCTACGCCGTCTGTACGCAAATACGCCCGTGAAAAAGGCGTTGCGCTGGCAAATGTGCCAGGCACAGGCAAACTCGGCCGGATTACCCGTGAAGATATTGACCGCTTCCTGGCTGGCGGGGCAGCAGTTGCTCCTGCAGCAGCAGAAGCAGCAGCGCCAGTACCAGCGGCAGCAGATGCTCCGGAAACAACTGGCGTACAGCAGGCAGCGGCAGCTCCGACTGTCCACTACGCGGCACAAGCTGGCGAAATCGAAGAACGGGTACCTCTCAAGGGGATTCGCAGAGCGGTTGCCAAAGCAATGGTTAAATCTGCTTACACCGCTCCTCACGTAACCATCTTTGATGAAGTGGACGTGACAGAGCTGGTCGCTATGCGCAAAGATGCGAAGCCGCTGGCTGAACAGCGTGGCGTAAAGCTGACCTATTTGCCATTCATCGTCAAAGCTGTAGTCGCAGGCCTGAAAAAGTTCCCGGAATTGAACGCTTCCATCGACGACGAAAAACAAGAAATTGTTTACAAAAAGTACTATAACATCGGTATCGCTACTTCAACGGACCAAGGCTTGGTTGTGCCGGTAGTGAAAGCTGCCGAACGTAAATCGATCTTCGAAATCGCTGGCGAAATCAGCGAGCTTGCTGCGAAGGCACGCGACCGCAAAGCATCCGCAGATGAGCTGAAAGGCTCTACCTTCAGCATCACAAACATCGGTTCTGCAGGCGGTATGTTCTTTACTCCGATCATCAACTATCCAGAAGCGGCGATCCTCGGAGTGGGCCGTATTAGTGAAAAACCAGTTGTAAAAAACGGTGAAATCGTAGTTGGCCAAGTGCTGTCGCTCTCGCTCAGCATCGACCACAGACTCATCGACGGCGAACCTGCTCAACGATTCGTCAACTACGTGAAGCAGCTCTTGGAAAACCCAACACTGCTCGTCATGGAGGGATAACAAGCGATGGTAGTAGGAGAATTTACAACAGAGGTAGACGTTCTCGTCATCGGTGCCGGTCCCGGCGGTTATGTGGCAGCCATTCGCGCTGCCCAGCTGGGCAAAACCGTGGCTGTCGTAGAGAAAGCCGAGCTCGGTGGCGTATGTCTGAACGTCGGCTGCATCCCGTCCAAAGCCATGATCCATGCAGCTCATACGTATGAGCATGCTCAACATACGGACGTCATGGGAATTACCATGGAGAACGTAAAGGTCGACTTTGCCAAAGTCCAGGAGTGGAAAAAAGGCATCGTCAACCAGCTGACTGGTGGAGTCGGCAAACTGTTTAAAGGAAACAAAATCCAGGTAATCCCCGGCGAAGCTCTGTTCGTGAGCGAGAACGAAGTCCGGGTATTCCACGGCTATGATGTAAACCGCTACCGTTTCAACCACTGCATCATCGCGACCGGTTCCCGTCCGATCGAATTGCCGGCGTTCCCGTACGGCAAGCGTGTGCTGTCTTCGACGGAAGCACTTGCTCTGACGGAAATTCCGAAGAGCATGGTCGTCATCGGCGGTGGCTACATCGGCGTGGAGCTGGGTACTGTGTTTGCCAAATTCGGCACGAAGGTAACCATCCTGGAAGGCTCCGACCAGATCCTTCCGGGCTTTGAAGCGGAAATGACCCGCCTCGTTGATCGCAAGCTGAAGAAGCTGGGCGTGGAGATTCACACAAAAGCTCTGGCACAAGGAATGGAAGAGAAGGAAGACGGCGTTGTTGTAACCGCTGAAGTAAAAGGCGAACAAAAGCAGGTCGAAGCTGAATATATTCTCGTAACCGTAGGCCGCCGTCCGAACACCGATGAGCTCGGCGTGCGAGACATCGGCATGAAACTGACTGACCGTGGCTATATTGTCGTAGACAAACAAGGTCAGACCAGCATTCCGAACGTCTACGCCATCGGGGACATTGTGGAAGGACCGGCCCTTGCCCACAAGGCTTCCTATGAAGGGAAAGTGGCGGCGGAAGCAATCGCTGGCCACCCTGCAGAAGTAGACTACAAGGCGATCCCGGCAGTTGTATTCTGCGACCCGGAAATTGCGAGTGTAGGACTCAGCGAGCGTGAAGCGAAGGAAAAAGGCATTGACTACGTGTCTGGCCGCTTCCCGTTTGCTGCCAATGGCCGCGCGCTTTCCGTCAATGCGGGTGAAGGCTTCGTCAAGCTGATTGCCGACAAGGAAACGAACCTCGTCCTCGGGGCGCAAATCGTCGGACCAGAAGCTTCCAACATTATTGCTGAAATCGGACTTGCGATCGAAATGGGAGCGACGCTCGAAGATATTGAGCTGACCATCCACGCTCATCCGACGCTGGGAGAAGTGACGATGGAAGCAGCGGAGCTGGCTTTGGGCCGTCCGATCCACGTAATGAAGTAATCGAACAACACAAACCCTGCATCCTGTATGATGCAGGGTTTTTTTATTTCTGTATTTCCCCTTTCCACCGTTTATCAAATAATGTAAAATAGTGGGAGACTGAGTCGGGTGGGGGTAGACACCATGGAAATTACGCAAAAGATGATTGATGATGTACGCCAGCAGCTTGAAAAAGCAGCGAAAGATTCTGGCTACAATTTTCTCGACCCGGAAATCGTAAAAATTAGTCAAAAACTGGATAAATTAATTGTTGCCCACATGATTCAAGATGGAAAACGCCCTTGAGAGGGCGTTTTCTATTTGTTCATGGGATAGATGAGGTACGTTGCCAATCCCTCTGTCGCAATTCGAATATGATCGTAAAAATAGCTTGGACACAATACGAGTTGTTCGGCATGTACGGTATCCGTTGAACCATCGTCACAGAGCAGCTTTTGCTCTTTCTCACGATAGGTAAAAAGCGGAGCAACCGTTTGTAAAAAGGCGGCACATTCATCGGGCGAGCGCAATGCCTGATAGATCTTCTCGGCTTCATTGACGAACAAAGGCGCGATCCTCTCCCACTTTTCCTCAAAAAACAATAGCCAATAGGTAGACAGAAATAAGGAAAATCGACCTTTTACGAACTCGGCATCCTGATTTGCATCCTGGTAGATGGTAGGGCAATTATCGCTTTTTCCTCTTCCAGCTTCGAGTGATAGGAGACTGCTTGCAAAAGATGCGGCAGGCATCTGAACAAAGTAATCATACAGGTCTTCTACCAGCATGACCTCTTTTGTCTGGACTGGATCAAAAACTTCCGGGATTGTTTCAAGGAAAATGGGAGCGAAATACTCCCATTCTTCCGAGAGGCCTTCTGATTGAAAGCCAGACAGAAGCTCGTCTGCCCAGTCGGAATGCACCTTTGTCTGGGATGTATGGGCCAAGCTGTGAAGGCTGGCGGCTACCTCAAATAGGGGAGAAACACTGTATGTAACGGTAGGAAGAAGAGGGCTGCCGCCCGAAAGAGGGACTGAAATCATTATTGTAGACCTCCAACAAGGATACTGCTATCATCATAGTTCATCCTTGTGGGACAATTCAATCTTTGGGATGTGAAAAACAGGAAGGGGAATGCTTTACCCTTCCCGTGTTTTGATTTGGCGTGAATGGTTTTCTTGTTTCACCTTTTTGGAACCTGGCATGGGCCTGCCCGTTTGTTCCATCGGTTCATAGGTGTTATTGTAGGTTTGGTGCGGATTTTCATCCAGCAGATGATCCATTTCCATCGTATCCACTCCTTCCTTGTTTAGAATGCCGTAATCTGATAGTGACGAACCATAGGAAATACTGGTATTCTAAAAGGAAGTCTGTGTACAAGTATGGCAGTTGTGAAAAGGCAATCTCGGAAATACTTGCATATTGGCGAAAAGCACCGTGCAGACATCGGATATGTTATGGTAAGATAAGATATTTCACCCGATACCAAGGGCTTTCTCGCAGGAAGGGAGATGACTGTATGCCGACATTGATTGCCCCCGTTTTTAACAGCACGACAACGAATCCGCTTCACATCGAGCTTCCCAAGTCATTTCATCTTGTTTCCGGTGCCGAAAAGCCGTATAACGTCGCCTCCCGGTATCTTCGCAACGTGATGGACGAGAGCCGTTATTTGTTCGATCGAAAAGTAGATCTGACCAGTATCTTTTTGCTGGCGGAATATCCATCGGATACGCATGAATTGAAGTATTCGGATGAACGGAAATGGATCGAGGAGATTGAGTACAAGCTGAATCTGGCCTCCACCGGAGGAGTTTGTTCGATCCCATACATTATTACAGCGAAATTTCCTGTATACGGCATTACGTACCTCAAGCGTTCGCTTGATGGAGATAAATACTTATTTGATGAACAAGCGCAGAAAATTTTCCTCGCACTTATGGAAGAGGGGATAGCACTGCCCTCCCTTGCGCTCAGACGCTATTCCTTGTCCCTGGAAAAGAAAAGCTTGGAAGACCAATTGCTGGATTTGTGGATTTCACTGGAATCGCTTTTTGCTCCTGATGGGAAAAAAGGGGAGATTACCTACAAGCTTCGTTTCCGTATGGCTTATTATTTCGGTGATGCGCCGGAGAAGAGGGAGAAGATCGCGCAGTTTGTCAAGCAATCGTACAACCATCGCTCGGAGATCGTCCACAGCGGCAAGGAGCATGGAGATTCGCTGGCTGACGAAGTAAAGCTGCTCAGACAAATGGCCCGTGCAGTCATCTTGAACACAGCGATGGAAAAGATTTCGCTAAATGAGCTTCGCAGACGCCTCGATGAGCAGATTTTGGCGGGGTCCAGCTATGAATTGCGCTATCAACCTAAATTTTTCGAGAACGTCACTTTTTGACGCAAGAATATGGCAGGAGGATCTTTATGAGTGTTTTGATCGTTGAAAATTTATCGCATGGCTTCGCGGACCGCGTCCTTTTCCGCGATGTCAACTTTCGTTTGCAGCCCAATGATCGGGTAGGATTGGTCGGGGCAAACGGGACGGGCAAGTCCACGATGATGGGAATCTTGACCAAACAGCTGATCCCCGATCAAGGGAAAATCGAATGGATGCCCAAGATCCAGTACGGGTATTTGGACCAGCATACAAAATTGCAGGCGGGCAAAACAATCCGCGATGTCTTAAAGGATGCATTCTTGCCTTTGCTGCAAGAAGAAGCGGAGATGCTCGCGATTGGCGAGAAAATGGCAGAGGCGACTCCTGAAGAGCTGGAGGAGCTTTTGGAGCGAATGGGAGAAATTCAGGACCGTTTAGAAAACAGCGGTTTTTATCTGATCGATGCCAAGGTGGAGGAGATCGCAAACGCGCTTGGTTTGACTGCGATCGGTCTGGACCGCGGTGTCTCCGCGCTTTCCGGAGGACAGCGGACAAAGGTTCTCTTGGCCAAGCTATTGCTCGAGAAGCCAAGCGTGCTTTTGCTCGACGAGCCGACCAACTACCTGGATGAAGAGCATATTACCTGGCTGAAGGGATACCTCAAGGAGTATCCATACGCGTTCATATTGATCTCCCATGACACCTCTTTTATGAACGAGGTCGTCAACGTGATTTACCATCTGGAATTCACCAAATTGAACCGATACACGGGGAACTACGAGTCGTTTTTGGCGCAGTCCGAAATGAAGCGCTCCCAGCATTTTGACGCTTACGAAAAGCAGAGAGAAGAAATTTCCAAAATGGAAGATTTCATCGCCCGCAACAAGGCCCGGGCCTCCACTTCCGGGCGGGCGAAAAGCCGCCAGAAGCAGCTGGATAAAATTGAGCGCATCGATAAACCGGAATCTGCAGCAAAGCCAACCTTTATTTTCAAGGAAGCTCGGGCCAGCAGCCGGTTTGTTTTCACGGCGGAGGATTTGGCGATCGGGTACACCGCTCCGCTCTTGCCCAAGCTTACAGTCAGCCTTGAGCGCGGGGAAAAGGTAGCGGTCGTCGGGATGAACGGCGTCGGGAAATCGACGTTGCTAAAGACGGTGCTGGGGATGATTCCTCCGCTTGGCGGGAAGCTGGATCGCGGAGACTTTTTGTTCCCGGCTTACTTCGAGCAGGAGGTAAAGCCGAAGCCTGTCACCGCTCTGGATGATGTTTGGAATGAGTTTCCGCACATGAACAATCACGAGGTAAGGGGAGCGCTAGCCCGCTGCGGTTTGAAGAATGAGCATATCAATCGCTCACTGACTGCTTTATCCGGGGGAGAGCAGGCGAAGGTGCGGCTTTGCAAGCTGCTGCAGAGAGAAGCCAACTGGCTGGTATTCGACGAGCCGACGAACCACCTGGACGTAGTTGCCAAGGAAGAATTGAAGCGAGCTTTAAAAGAGTTCAAGGGGACGGTACTCCTCGTCTGCCACGAACCCGAATTTTACGAGGACTGGGTCACGCAGGTTTGGAATGTGGAAGAATGGAGCTTGGACCAAGCCAAGACGCCTATCAAACTGTAAGAAAAAACGGCAGCCTTTTTGAGGGGCTGCCTGTTTGTTTACTGCGGATTCTTTCGCATTCCGTTATGACAACTGCGCATTGCGCATGCGGATCATGGAAAACTGCATGGTAGAGTCGAGCAAAGCATCGTGCAGAGGCTTCAGAGAGGGAGTAAGCCGCAGTTCCACATTCTCCCGAGTCAAGCATGCCAGCAGATCGCCCAGTGGTTGCACAGCAAGCGGGGTAACCGTTTCAAAGGAGAGGTAATAGCCGGCTCCATCGTCCCAGCGAACAAATGTGTCAGGTGGGAACGTATACCTGTAAAGCTTTGTCTCTTTGATGATTGGATACCAAGCTGATTCTGTCGCGATAACCATGGCCGCGTCCGAGAACCCCATAAACCGGGCAACATCTTCAGGGGTAGTTGTTGTCGCCCGGCCAAACCCGATCCGGGGGCAGTCTCGCGGGAAGAAATACAGGGGCGATTTCTCCCGGTCAATCGCCCAGACGGCCGGTGGCAGAGAGGGATGGGATGGATGGGGGCGCGGGTGAAAACACGTAATGAACGGGTCTTCGCTAAAGTGATAATACATACCGCTCCGCTCTCCTCCTATAAAACTGCCCAGGCATTGGGCAAATGGCGGCCTCGGAAATAGGGACAGGACGTTTTGGTGATCGCCTCGTTGTTGTGCAGCATCATTGAGCTGGACCCTCCGTCCATCGCCATTGCCGTAACCACCCCGCGCTCAGCGAGCAATTCGGCGATGTCGTTCATGCTGGCACCGATCGAATGTCCGGGCTGGCGTCCATCGATGACGACAAACACGATGGTGCCATCCTCCTTCTGGCCAATGGCGGTTCGCGGCTGAATTCCCCAGCTTTTCGCCGGCTTGTCGGCAAACAGGTTTTTTCCGTTTACGATGAGTTGAGGGCGGAAACTCATGGCGTCCTTTACCCCCATGTCGACCAGCTGCTGAGCCGTATAGTTGCCTGTAATCAGTGTCCCGTCGAATGTGATCCCCAGCGCTGTTTCCCCGCCCTTTGCATTGTAGCCCTGCAGGATTTTCCCGTCCTTGATTACGAGTCCAAAGGCTTTGACGCCATTGCCGTATCCGTCCGGATCGGAAAAGCCGCTCGCATTTACAATTCCCAATGCATTGTGCTTTTTGACAAATTCATCGAGCAGCTCGCCCCGGTCTTTCCGATTGGAAACGAGCAGGTGAACCCGTTTGGGATCGCTGATGTACATAATCTTACCTTTAAAGTAATAATTGCTCCGCTTTTCGTCGATTTCCTCGATTTCAATCAATTCCTTCTTCACTTCCTGTATCTCCACCGCGACCGGGGGCTCCTCCTCGTGAATTTTGGGGGTGTCGTCCGCGGAATTGATGACGACGGGATTGCGAATCTGCTGCTTGAGCGCTTCCAGCTTTTCGTCCGGCAAAAACGTATAGGGCGCCCAGTAGTCGTGCTGCGTCGTCAGCAAGGTGCCGGCAGCCCATTCCCGAAGCTCTTCTCCCGTGTCTGTCGCGAACAGAAAAATCGCTCCGAGAAGCATAAAGGTGGCAACAGTCATCGTGCCTATAAATACTAGGCGCTTCAATATACGCCAGGGGCGATTGCGGCGTTGGCGTCTTTTTCTCGTACGAGTGCGTGATAAAGTTTGCATGGCGACCCTTCCTATGAGATTGATAAGTTCTCTGTAATAGATTGACGAACGGGTGACGAAAAAGTTTCGTGAAATAGATAAGGAACATCAGGACAAAATAAGGGCAGGAGGTGATAGGTAGTGCGCGGCTTTGACAAGGAGTTTCAAAATCAGGTGGAGGCGTATCGGGAAAATCCCCCGGGAACGATCAATCAACGAACGGAGAAGGACCGGCATGACAAGATGGAGGAGCGGGAAACCCGTCTTGATTCCAATAACCGCTGACGTAAGCATCCTCCAGGCGATTTTTCACTACAAAGACGAGCTTCCATGGATGATGCTCGAGTGGCATGCATGTCGGGTACGGGCGAACGCTGTACTCCCTGCTGTTTCGCATAAACGCAAAATGTGGTAAGCTTACCCAAGCACGATAAAGCAATGCCAGGAGGGTTTTTGTGAGCGCCACGTTTGCAGATTTTACGTTAAGCACATCGCTGATGGAAGCACTGCGAGAGCAAAAAATAGAACGGCCGACTCCTGTACAGGCGGAAGCGATTCCGCTCATTCAGAGCGGCCGAAACGCACTGGTCGAATCACCCACCGGAACGGGAAAGACGCTTGCCTACCTGCTTCCGCTGATCGATCGTCTGGATACGGAATCCAAGGACATTCAGCTGCTGGTATTGGCACCTACGCATGAGCTTGTCATGCAAATCACAAAAGTGGCGGAAGGCTTGCTCGCCAAGAAAAACATGTCGGCCGCCGCAATCATCGGAGGAGTCGACGTAAAACGCCAGCTGGAACGGCTGAAAAAACACCCGTCTGTCGTAGCGGCCACACCCGGTCGGCTGGTGGAGCTGTTGGATGGCCGCAAGGTAAAGGTGCACGAGGTAAAAGCGGTTGTCGTCGATGAGGCGGACCGTTTGCTTGATGCCGGCTTCCTTCGGTCCGTCCAGGAAGTGATGCGGCGAGTGTTGCGAGATACTCAGCGGCTCTTTTTCTCGGCGACGCTCCCTGAGAAGGTTGTCGAGCTCGCCTCGGAAATGGCAAATGATCCTGTCCTGATTAGAGCAGCCGGGCCGGAAAATGCGATTGGCGTCGTCCATATGTATCTGGTGAGCGAACCTCGGAAAAAAGTAGACACGCTGCGTCGCCTGCTGCGATTGGTAAACGTACGGGCGTCCATCGTCTTTGTCAATCAGATCGACAAGGTAGAGGAGATTGTCGCCAAACTGGAATACCACCGCCTGCCCTGCCGTTTTCTGCATCGCGACACGAGCAAAGAAGAAAGGGCAAGGGCCTTGCAGCAGTTCCGCGATGGAGTTTATCCCGTCCTGATCACCACGGATGTAGCCGCCCGCGGCCTGGATATACCCGAGGTGGAGTGCGTCGTTCATTTTGATCCGGCAGCGGACGTTGATACATACGTTCACCGCAGCGGACGAACTGGGCGAATGGGCAGGGCCGGACTGGTCTTTTCGATCAGTACGCCTCAGGAGCTGTTTATCCTTCGCAAATTTTCCAAGCAGACCGGACTTTCGATCATGGAAAAGGCCATGTCGCACGGGCAATTGGTCGATCCCGAACAGGTCAAGCAAGCCGCAAAGGAAAAACGGCCGGTACATAAGAAGCGGCGTTTTGAAACAAAGTAGGAGTGGGCTCACCATTCTTTTGTACAGGAGGTTCCCATGCGCAAAGATCGGTTGTATGAGGAAGATTTGCTGGTCAATGGTCCCATCGGCGGAGAAGAGCTTTCGAAGCACGAGAGGCAAACCTTGCGCCGTGAAGCAGGTGAACTGAAGCAAAAAATGGAGAACGCCAAACAGGAAAAGATTCGGGAGTAATACAAAAAGAGCAGATACCCCAAGCTACGGCGAGGGTGTACTGCTCTTTTTCCTCGTCTGGCTTTGAATGATGGCCTTTAGGTCACAGAGCCATTCGTCCACATCTGCATAGCCGCGATCAATCTGCAGCAGCCGTCTGATCATCGCGGCCACCTCGGGCCGGAGCGTCAGCTCTTCCTCCCAGCTTCGCTCCGGTTGATCTTCTCCCGGCTGATACCCGGTGTACAGCAAAAACAAAAAGAAGTGTCCGAGGGCGTAAAGATCGCTTGCAGGCTCGACGTGGCGTTTCAACTGTTTTTCCTCCGGGTAGCTGCTCATGTCAGCTGCGCTATAGGTGGGCGAATCTCCACAAAAGCGGGCCAGGCCAAAGTCGATCAGATAAGGCGTCCCGTTTTGCCAGATGACATTCGGTATCCGTACATCGCGGTGAATGATTCCGTGTCTGTGCACATAGGAGACAAGCTCGCCGATCTGGAGCATGTACCGCGCGGCTTCGGATTCGCCGACAACAGCCTGCTCGTCAAACAGCAGCTCTTCCAGCGTAGGACCGTCGATATACGACATCGCCAGAAAAGCGTTTCCCTGAAAATGGAAGCGCTCGATAAAGCGTGGAATTTGCGGGTGGCAAAGAGCTTGGAGGATACGCTGCTCATAGGCTTGCATGGCTTCTCCTTTTGGACTGCGGCGGAGGCTTGGCTTTACCTGCTTGAGGACGATCAGCTCACCCGTCACGTCATGGCGGGCGCGGTACGCAATACCGTAGCTGCCCATGCCAAGGACGCTATCGATCGTGTAATGCCCGAGGCGAGTCCCGATCCGATAGGGCTTGTCTCGAATGGTTTGGTTCCACCAGGCGACCAGGCGCTTCCACATGAAACATCCTCCTCCTGTGACCATCATACCACAAACGGCACCGGCCTGTTTCACAATGGGAGCGGCTGCAATTATCATGCATCTGCCGAAAAAGACTACCGTTTCTTCCGCCATTTGTTATAATCAGTTCTGTTACTTGTCGGACAGGAGCGGAAGCGTATGAATTTTGCAATCGATTGGCTGTCATTTTACCTTATCGAACAGCCGGAGGATGAGAGCGGGAGCAAGCAGGTACGGATGACCCGCCATCTGTCTGGAGATGAATATGAGAAGAGTGAGCTGCGGGAGTTTCTGGATGGCGAATTTGCCCGTATCGCCAAGCGAAAAGCAGAAGTAAATCCGAAGAGCGAAGGCAGCCCTACCAAGCTGGGCCGGTTTGTGATCGAAGAGGGACATCCGCTTGAAGCAAATCCGAACTACGCGCTGCTGAATCGTTTGCTCCAGGCAGTCACCTCGGGGGAGGGCAAACAGCCTTCGCAGGAGCTGGTGCAATCGTACCTGCGAACGTCGCAAGTAAGGGGCGGGGTCCTCATCGTAGTGCGGACCCGGTTGGAAACGTTGGACGAGCCGTTCGTCTTTATCCTCAAGTGCGATTTTGAGCAGAAAACAGCGGTGATTACCGACGAGCAAAGTCTCATATCCAACGTGCAAATGGCCATCAACGCCAAAAACATGAAGTCCCTGATGTATCCAAACATGATCGAGACAGGCATGAACGATCCGTATCACGTAAAGATACACCAGTTCTCCCACGCCCGGTATTTTGAGGAATTTTTGCGCTTTGTTGAATACCCGCAAACAGTGACGCAGCTGATTTCAGAGGAAGTTCTCACGCTGGCCAGGCAGCATATCGAGCTCGTCTACCCGGAGGACTCGGAAGAGCGGCAGCGGGCGGAAGAAGAGATCGAGCTGATCGCTGCGAGTCCGAAGCGTGAACTGGCGGAAAAATGGGATCATGAAACAGTCATGGAGGCCGCTCAAATTCTCACGGACAGGCAGCCGGAGATAGAGTTGAAGTGCAAGCTGGACCACATGCAGGTAAGGGCGCTTCTGGCCGATTACGGAAACAACTTGCATATCGCCAAAGTGAACGGCCGGTACGTCATTTTGCTGGATGGGGACTTTTTGCAGTTCGAAAGAGGGGTGTCGCCCGTCGAATTTGTAAAGCCAAAGGATATTCATGAAATCGTTCGAGAACTTGAGCGTCGCCAGCCAGGTCCGGTATATGCACAGTCGTACGGGCAGGATGTGCCAGAGCAACCGCCTTGGGATCGCGCCGATGCAAGCGCTGCCGGGCCGGATCAAGCCAGCCGTGCACCTCAGCCAGTACCCGACGACGACGCCCCGCCTTGGGACTAAAAGCTGGCAAGGAAATCGGACTAGCTATATGTCCAGCATCAAGCAGCGCCTTTGGAAAGGGAGGATAAGTCATGGGAACAACCAGTCGGCAACTTCTCATGCAAAGCGTAGTGAAATTGTTGAACAGCCGGCTTCCCGCAGGCATCTCCTGCGTGGGAGCCGATGGGGAAATCCGTATTGTAGACACGAAAGCGGGCAAGGAATTGACGCCAGGCATTCCGTTAACCCCGCTGTTTGTCCGAGCCGAGAAGTCTTCTCAGGATTCTTTCGCGCTGACGCAGGTGTTCGCGGAGCGTGTGCTCGCCATTGTCCGGGGGCATTTGAAGGAGCTGACGCTAGAGGGGGCGGAAAGCCGAATCTACCCGGTCCTGAGACATTCCTCGTTTGTGAGGAAAAATCCGGAGCGCTGGGTCCATCGGCAGCATACGGAACAAACGTCGATCCTGTATGCGCTGGACGATGCGGAAGGCTATCGCCTGATCGAACGCGACATGCTTGGCGATGCCGGGTGGACAGCGGAGGAGCTTCATCGGCATGCCATCAGCAATCTTCAACAAATGCCGATCCCCAAAAAGCAGCAAAAAGTGGGGCCGCACTTGCTCACCTTTATTACGACCGCAGACGGCTACGCGGCAAGCAGAATCTTGCTTTCGACCTTAATCGACGAGATGGAATCGTCTCGGACAGGGGATATTTTGGGCGTCGCCATTCCCCATCCGGATGTTCTTGTTTTCGGCGACTTGCATGGGGACTCGGGGGCTGAACTGCTGTCCAGGCTCGCGTATGATTTTGCATCCAAAAGCTCGATGCCGATCTCACCGCTCCCGTTTGTCTGGGAAGCAGGGGAGCTCATTCCGATCGTTGTTGTCGCGCATGAGAAAAAAGGATCGGGCCGACAGCCAGGCAGCCAGGACCGTTAATCGCTCAAACGTTTTGCCCCGGTTGGCAGCGGATATTTGCGACCTCCATCGCCAACTCCATGAATCGACCCGCCTCGTGAATGAGCCAGTAAGGGCGGCGAGGACCTTCGACGTACATGGCTTGGGCGGTAGCCAGCATGCGATTCACGCGGGCAAGATCGCCCATCCGCAACGCGCATACGCCCATCGTCATCCACGGGTAGGGGTCGCCGGTCTGGAACCGTTCAAATTGCGGAAAGGAACGCGTGATACGACTGTATAGCAAGCGGGCGATTTCTGCTGAAGCAATGCCGTAAACGATCGGAAACGCTTGGGAAGTGGCATCCGGGTACCATTTGCGCCAGGAGGGGAAAATTCGACCGTATACCGCAAACGATTTCCGAAGCGGGCTGTACATCCGGCCGATCCCCTGCCGGCAAGCTTCAGCCCGCAGCTCTGCTTCCTTGCAGGCTGTTTTGTTCCCCAACAGGGAAAACAGAAAGGCCGCATCCTCCAACCCCTTTGCCACCTCGCAGTTATCCATCAAGTACTTGACCCGATAGGAGCCTTTCGCCCACGTCAGGCCGTCGTTTTGCTGCAGACGTCCAATTCCCTCCAGAAGCTCCAGGCATTCTTGTTCCCTGTCCTTAAGCCATACGATATCCTCGGCATACCGCACCCATTCTGCCAGCAGGCTGAACAGCGTGGCATGGTAGCTGTCTTCGCTGTCGGCCGCCCCGGTGTCTTCGAGCAGTTCACCGCGAATCACGAAGTCATTCACATAGCCGTTTTCATTCCTGTTTTGTAGATACCAATCTATGTGTTCTTGCACGATTTTGAGCTCTCCCAGCCCGATCATGGGGATCAAGGCGAGATTGGTGAAGTAGGGATTCACCTGATTCCTTTCAGGTCCCAGCCGAAATGTGCCACATGGCAATCGGCAGTCCAGAATGTACTGTTTTTGTGCACGAACAGCCGCCTGCATGAAGCACAGCCTCCCGTTTATTCTATGGGCGAAAAGCAGTAACGAAAGTGACGCCCCACTCAATCATATGCAGGGAACGAATGTATTTCTCCTCGTCAATGGTGGGCAAATCCGCGCGCTGTTCCAGCTCCGCCAGCCATTTGTCGTCACGATACCAGTCGACCCCGTCAGCAGGAGGGTGTTCCCGATCAGGCCATGCGGCAGCAAGGCCTGGACTGTACAGCTTGGGACTGCCAGCCCGCAATTCCGTGCCGTCGATACGCGGGGTATAGGTGCTATTCTCATCCACAGCATGCGGCCGCGGCGAAAAGAGGTGGGGCCAGTAGTCTGCGCGGGAACCGGTATGCGGAATCCGCTGGGCCCACTCGTATATTTTGGCCAAACGAACAGGGTTGTCGAAAAGTAGCTGATATAAGGTTTTACCTGTGGCGATCCGCTGTTCCAACGAGGGAAAACGTTGAATCGTCATGCCGCAAAGGCGAAGCCTGCGATCGGTCGGGTGCTCCTTGTACGGAAAGATCACCTGGTTTAAAGAAAGAACGGATTGGGCAAAGAAAGCCGGGCTAAAGAAGATGTGTTTCCGGGCAAAGGGCTTGTCTACCACTCTTTGCTCGATATACTGCTGTTCATTGACAATCAATGCACGTGTCAAAAGCTGGCTGTCACGCTTCTGCAGGAAGGTTTGCCAAATAGGCTCCATAAAGCGCGATACACCAAGAGCCGGCAGAAGCAGAGTCAAGTCTTCTTCTGTTTCCTTCATTTTTTCGTAGAGAAGCAGCTGGGCGTAGGCATCGTGGAAAATCAGCCAGTTGCAGCGTTCGAGAAACCAAAACGTGCGTTCCGATTCGGCCTTATCCACGAGCCGGGGAAGCCATTCTCCTTTCAGATCGGTCATATTCCACCCGCCATTGCGGGAAACGAGGTGGGCGAGCAAAGCCCAGTGCACTTCAGGATGCTTGCGAAAAAAAGCCAGGTACGCCTGGGTGCGAGTGAGATTGTTGCGATTGGCCGCATTGGTTGCGCGGCGAATCTCTGCCACGAGTCCGCGCTCTTCGGTAACGATCGGCTTCATCCGGATCTGCCTTTCTTTTGTCGGTTCTGCCTGGTTCAGGTCATCCAGGGTTACAGCAAAAAAAGCAGGCCTCTGTGGTGACCCGCCCTTTATCCAATCATTTCCAAAACAAGAAGCCGCACCAATAGATTCTCCTTAGCTTCTTCCCACGTTTTTCCGATTTTGATGATGCGCTCAGATTGGTATTCCATTTCTGCTATAAACATTCCATCTTGCTCGTAGATGTGCATATTGAATCGTCTCCTCCAAAAAGCCTTTCAACCATTGTATGCTATTATGGAGGAGATGATGCATCCAAAACAAATGAGAACCCAGGAGTGGTGAACCAGCATGAAGATAACAGCGACACAGTCGGCCATCGCTATTCTGCAGCCGATGACTGCGAAGCAGGGACAAGCGGTGCGGATCAACGGGGTATTAGTGGGAGGCTGCGGAATGACTGTCGAATACGGATTGTTTTGGGATGACAAATCCCCAAACGACCAGATGACTGAAGTAGAAGGCGTAACCTTCCTGTTGGACCCGGAGACTGCCGAATACATAGGGAGCAGCTCGCTCGTCGTCGATTATCGGGAGCAGCAGGGGTTCCGGCTGGTAACCCCCGAGCAGATTGTCGCCTATGGACTTCGAGTCAAAGGAAGATGGGAATAAAGCTATTTCGGGAAGAATTGCAAAATGAAAGCGAGCATTCCCGCCGCGATGAGAGGGCCGACCGGCACACCGCGAAAAAACGTCACACCAATGATGGTGCCTAAAAGGATGCCGGTTACGACCAACGGATTCGCGGTCATCAATGTGACCCCTCTGCCGCCCAGATAGGCAACGAAAATTCCAACAAATACGGCGACGATCGATTGCCAATGAGTGAAAATGGAGAGGATGGTTTGCGGGTTGATCTTTCCGCTTGCGAGCGGTGCGAGTACGCCGATCGTAAGCACGATAATCCCGATCTGCAAACCATACTGTTCCAGAAAAGGAAAGGCCTTTTCAATGTGCAGCAGCCTTACAAGGAGCAATACGGCTACGGCAATCGAAACGGCAGAGTTATTTCCGAGAATGCCCATGGCAAGCAGGGCTAACAGCATGAGGTTAATCATGTCCATGTTTACAAATACTCTCTTTCTTTTTGCCCTTATTATACCCGAGTAAAGCGCCGAAGTGTCACAAAAATTGCATGAGAAAAGCCGGTCTCCTTCCTGCCAAGACCGGCTTTCATACTCCCACCAGTTATACCCACATCTCGAGCATGCCTACGGGAAAGCCAACAGCCTCGGGCGAGTCCGGAAATTTCCCCCAGGCAAAAACGCCGTTGAAATACTCGATCGTAAACGGTTGATCGTGTTCGTATACACGATAGACGCCCCCAATGCGAAATTCGCCGGTCCCGATGTAATACGACTTGGCCATAAAAAACTTTTGTTGATACACAGCCAATTGAGACGAGTCGCCGAGCTGCTTTTTCTCTTCGATCAAGAGGCGCAGACGCTCCATCTCTTCCTGCAGCTCAGCCAGGGTCATTTGACTTAACAAACGCACGCCGACGACCTCCTTTCCACGCCTCCCATTGTAACAGGAAACAGGGGAATTGACCATGTACAGCGAATGCTAATTCAAAGCAGTTCCATGCGGCGTGTGGAGCAGGCAACCAAATATATAAGGAAGAAACGCATCGACAAGAGGAGGGCGAGAGAGATGAATCGATTTGACCTGACAGGGAAAACGGCAGTCGTAACCGGAGCGGGAAGAGGCATCGGTAAAGCACTGGCGCTAGGATTGGCGGAGGCAGGCGCGAAAGTAGCGGCTGTAGCCCGAACAGATGCTGATATACACGAAGTGGTACAGGAGATCGAGCAGAAGGGCGGAACAGCCTTTGCAATCCAGTCGGACCTGACAGAGGAGGGAGCAGCGGAGAAGGTAGCTGCTGCGGTGACGGAGAAATGGGGCCGTTGGGATATTTTGATCAACAATGCCGGCATGAACATCCGCAAAAAAGCGCTCGACGTATCGACGGAAGACTGGGACAGAGTGGTTGACCTCAACCTGAAGAGTACATTTCGCATGTGTCAGGCTGCGGGAAAAACCATGTGCGAGCAGAAGTATGGACGAATTGTCAATATTGCCTCGGTTGCGGGACTGGTCGCCCTTCGCACGGGAGTTGCCTACGGCGCAAGCAAATCCGGCGTGATCCATATGACACGGGTTCTTGCTCTGGAGTGGTGCAAGTACGGCGTCAATATAAACGCGATTGCACCGTGGTATTTTCGTACTCCGCTTACCGAACAGCTGCTGGACGATCCGGCATTTTTGCAGGAAGTATTGAGTCGAACTCCGAGCGGACGCATTGGCGACGTGGAGGATTTGGTCGGGCCGGCGATTTTCCTGTCTTCGGATGCTGCCGCATACATCTCTGGCCAAACAATTGCTGTTGATGGGGGAATGTCCATTTACGGGTTCTAGACCAGAGCCCGTCTTTTTGCAAAAAAATAGCACTCCCAAGGGGAATGCCAAAATTTTGGGGGCGATTGAGAAAAATGTCGATTGGCTTCAAAAGACAGCGCTTTGCTCTCACCCAAAGCGGCAAGCTTTTTGCCATTATTTTCACAGTAAGCATAATTAGATAATCAAGAGACCTAATCATGCGTACTGTGAGAAATCGCATACTTTTCTCAATGCGTTGAAAAAGTGCTTACGTGTAAACTGTAACAGAGAAAGGTTAACAGTACATAAAATAAAAATAAAGTAATATTAAATTTCATTCACAAATCTAATATTTCGACTTATCGAGCAAAAACATGATTCTGAATCCGCAGCATCGGAGTTCTCGACCGAATCCAATCCGACGTGGCTGTATTCGGGTTGAAAAAATACAAGGCCCCTCGGGAAGGGTCTTGCCCGTTGACCGCATCGATGACAGCCCTTCTTGCCGTCTCGTTTGTGTCAGGTGAAAGGCGGCCGTTTTTTACCGGAGAGAAAGCATTGCGGGCGAAAATCACCTCATAAACCGTGTTTGGGAATTGAGGAGACTCTACCCGATTCAACACGACAGCAGCGATGGCCACTTGTCCCTCGTATGGTTCCCCCCGGCCTTCCGCGTAGACCAACCGGGCTAACAGCTCCATATCCCGTTTCGATATTCTCGCTTTTCCATTCCGTACAGCAATTCGCCGATCATCGCGGCTTACTTGAACAGAGGTATGTTTTTCGCTTGCTTTGCGAGGTTTTATGCTTTGTTGCAGTGCATTCTGCTTGCCTGCCGCTTTGCTTTTCGCTTCCTGTTTCTCGCCATTTGTCGGCAGGGAAGGGCCCCATGTTAGCAGCTGGGGGGCAGTCGCGTTTGTCGGGGTGACAAACAAGCAGAGCAACAAGATCACAAAGCTGTTAAGAAAGAAGAAAAAGCGCATTCGCGCTTCCCGTGTCATCACGCTTTAAACCACTCCTTTTCGCTTTTTGCTCGAATGTCGCGGAAGCGAATCAGGTCATGTGCCAGTTTACCTGTGGATTGGAAGTGGTTCAATAGGAGATTGGTTCCATAGAACTATTTTCTAATGAGCGAGCTGGCGCGCTGCGAGGCGAACCAGGATTAGCGAATACAAACAGATAAAGAAAAAAATCAGCTGCAGGACGAACAGAAGCGCGGCAACCCCGGCTTCGAAGTGGGGAAGAAACGGCGAGGCGAACGCCATCGCCAGAAACACAGACAGCAGTGCTCGCTGGGCTCCTTCGACTTTTTGGGAGAATGCAAAACAGCCTTGATTTTGGGCGACTGAGCGAATCGCCTGATACAAGGCGTAAAGCGTCAGAAAATGAAAGACTCCCTGAATATTTTCAAGAAAGAGCGTCATGGCGTAAGAAGTCAGTGGATTGCCTTCGTCGCTCCCTGAGAGGAGAATTTTCAGGACTCCACGATAGACGACAGAGGCCGCTGCAAAATAAATCACGATCCAAAATTGCGGATGCTGCGCGGCTAGTGTCCGCAGACCGAGGAAGAGCAGGAAGTAGCCCACCAAGTCTGGCAGCAGATCAATCCCCTGTACGTGAAAAGACAACAACAGAAAAAGCAGGCCCCACCATATTTGCAAATACGCTTTTCGATACATGCCGGCTATCCTCCTTTCCGTATGGCTTGCAGCAGCTGATCGCCATCGGATCTGGCCCGGAACGGCATATGCTCTACAGTTTCAGTACCATCTGCAGTCCGGAAGTGCAGATGAATCAGTCCGTCAAAACTCACTCCGTCCTCAGAAGCTATGCGATAGGAGACTTTAAGTGGCTCTCCCTTCGAAAATAAGAGTGACTTTCCCTTTTCCCACGGGGAGTCATTGATCGAAACTTCCAAATCTTTGGCGGATATGGAGGCAGGCAGCAGCGTGACGTCGGTGAGTGCAGCGTCTTTGGCAAGGCGAAAACTGGCGCTTCCCTCGTCGACCGAGCCTTTGCCGTGATAGCCGCTCAGCACTGTGGAAGGCTCTCCTTCCCGGTCTTCGTCCAGATAGAGCTCACCGATGTCAACCATACGTGAAGAGCCGTCTGAAAATGTCACTTCCACCTCTGTTATTTGCTTTGGGATATCCGGCACGTTGGGGATGATAAACTCAGCTCCGCGGTATTCCACATAATTGTCCAGAGTGTATCGGCCGTCGCCGCTTGTGGCACGCAACGCCGAGGGAAAGCCGGGTACGACGACGCTTCGCACCTCTCTTTTGTCGCTGGCGTTTTTCACAAAAGATAGATTCCATACATAGCCTTCACTGAACAGGGGCAATCGCTGGTAGTGGCGCAGTAGATACGGTTCACTGAGGGTTTTGTGCTCATACCAAACGATACTGAGTACCCACAAGCAAAGCCAGACTACACCGGCTGTCAAGATTGTCTTTTTCTTCATCCATGTACACCTCAAAAGAAATGGACGCTTCAGATTGGCAAAAGTTTCAAAAGGAAAAGCCGCCGGTGGGAACCGACGGCTTTGCTGCATTATTTCTCTTCAATCGTAATGGTTTTGATTGTTACTGGCTGCTCCGGGACGCTTTGCTCGTTGGGGATTACCGGGTTTGCTTTCACTTTTACCGCGGCGATTTTGTGAACGACATCCATGCCGCTTACCACTTTGCCAAAGATCGTGTAGTCTGGGGAGTTGTTCAGGCCTTCGACATCTTTGCCTGTACCGATAAAGAACTGGCTGCCGTTGGTGTTACGCCCGGCATTGGCCATTGCAACGATGCCTTCCTCGTATTTGTGTCCGTTGTTGAGCTCATCTTCAAAGTTGTAGCCAGGGCCGCCGGTTCCATCGCCTTTCGGGTCGCCGGTTTGGATCATAAAGTCTTTGATTACCCGGTGGAAAGTCAGGTTATCGTAGAACTTGTCCTTCGCCAGGAAAACAAAGTTGTTGACTGTTTTGGGAGCGTCCTTGGCAAACAGCTCAACCGTAAAGTCTCCCATGGAGGTCGACACTTTTGCAGTGTACTTTTTGGACGTATCGATCGACATCGCCGGGTACTCCTTGTATTTTCCCGGGGGTGCCGGCTGGGCCGGAGTCTTGTCCTTTTCTTTCGGTTGTTCTTGTGCCGGTTGATTATTTGTATTCTCCGGAGACGCAGACCCGTTATTGGAACTGCAGCCAATCAGAAGTCCGATTGAAAGCACAATCGTGAAGAGAGCCAGTAAGGATTTCTTCATCTTTTCATCCATCCTTTCACATGTCCTTGATTCACAACACACATTATCATACACTTCACTACCTCGTCAAAATTCGGAAGGGATATGGAAAAGTTGAGGAAACGATTTGAAAGAAAAAAATCCTCTCGTTTTCAGAGAGGATCGATCGTATTAACCCAGCTTGTACAGGGACTATATACCCATATGTTTATAGGGGCTAAACCTGCAAGATTTGCGGATTGATTGATAGCGGGAGACACATGGTATAATGTTAGGAAATGTGACATTGGAGGGATTCGCGTGGCAGACCGCTTTGAAACCAAAACCGTACTTATTGGACATGAGCCGCTGAGGCAGGTAACAGGGAAAGCGTCTCCCATCTACCAGACGTCTGTTTTCGCTTTCTCGAGTCTGGAGGACGTTGAACGATATTACGCCGGCGAAGGAGAATTTTTGTATACGCGCAACGGAAATCCAAACCAGCACGAGCTTGCGGACGCAGTATCGCGGCTTGAAGAAGCGGAAGCGGGAGTCTGCGCGGCATCCGGTATGGGAGCGACCATGGCAGGTCTGCTTGCCGTCCTGGGACCGGGAGATCACGTGCTCGCTTCCCACGAGATTTATGGGGGTACCTACAGCCTGTTGTTCAACGAGTTGACCAAACTGGGAATATCGGCAGAATGCATTGACTTAAGCCGCCTTGATTCTCTCGACGAGCATATCCGTTCCAACACAAAGCTGTTTTTCATGGAAACGATCACCAATCCGCTGCTGACTGTAGCCGATATGCCCTACTGGATTCAGCAGGCAAAAAACTACGGCCTGACGGTCATGGTCGACAATACGTTCGCGACGCCATATTTGGTACAGCCGACTCTTTTCGGAGCTGATTTGGTCGTCCACTCGGCAACGAAATACATTGGAGGGCACAGCGATGTAACGGCTGGAGTCCTGGTGGGGACAAAAGGGCTGATCGAGCGGGCCAGACAAGTGGTTGTCAACTACGGAGCGTCTCTCAGTCCGTTTGAGGCATGGCTGACTGCGAGGGGACTGAAGACATTGGCTCTGCGGATGGAGAGGCAATGTGAAAATGCCAGTACAGTGGCACAATTTCTCAAGGGCCACCCGGCCGTGAAACAGACGTTTTATCCGGACGCAGAGCACACCTCGTTCTTTTTCCGTCAGAAGCAGGGGGCGATGGTCTCATTTACGCTTGCCGACGAGAGCCGCGTGTACGATTTTTACCGCTCCCTGAGCTGGATCAAGCTGGCTCCTTCTCTGGCTGGCGTGGAGACGAGCGTCTCTCATCCAGTCACAACCTCCCACCGGGCCCTCTCAGAAGAACAGCGAGCCGCAACCGGAATCACGATGGGGCTCGTCCGTTTGTCCGTGGGTATCGAGGCAGCAGAGGATATCATGGAGGAGCTTGATCGCGCTCTGCTTGCATGATCTGCCAACATTTTACCTTTTTTAACAATTTTTTTTCGCCAAATCCTGTAACATTTTACCCATTTGAAACGTAGTACCTAGATGTAGTCCAAAAGGGGGAAAGCTCCTGTAAAGGCGATTTTTTTTGGAGAGTCGTTTCTTACAGCGGGTGATGAACAGTGATGGAGATGGCGATGAAGCGTTCAGAAGGGCCGTCCTCCGAGTCATCTGAGCAATATTACGAAGCGCGCGATTTTAGCGAACTGTACGATGAATACTTTGACCGCGTAAACCGCTATCTTCGCTGCCGCGTCCGGAATCCATGGGACGCAGATGACTTGACCACGACGGTCTTTTTGAAAGCGCTAGAAAAATTTGAACAATACAGCAGAACCAGTCCCTTTGCATCCTGGGTTTTTCGGATTGCCCACAATACGTATGTCGATTTTATGCGAAAAAATCGGGAAGTGCCGGTGGACCAGGAGTTGTTCATGGGAGCAGAAGCGGACGAGACATGGCAGCCAGAGCGACTGACCCTGCTGAATGAAGATATACGCATGCTTAGGGACCGCATGGAATTATTGACACAGGACCAGCGGGACGTGCTGACTCTGCGTTATTTTGCCGACCTGAAAATCAGCCAAGTGGCAGAAGTGTTGGGGAAAACGGAATCCAGCGTGAAAATGATCTCCTATCGGGCTTTGCATCAGCTCCAGAGGATGTACGAAAGGGGAGACGACCAATGAAAGACCAAGAACGCTTCCCCAACGGCGATTACGAAGAAGGTACCATCGCGCAGCTTCTTTCACACCTGCAAGAGCTTAGGCGTGCTGTACCGGTAAACTACTTGCTCAAAGAGAAGCTGAAAATGCAGCTGCTCCAGCGTATCCAAGAGCTTGAACAGGAACGGAAACGAGGACAGATAAAGCAGAAAAGCGGCAAAGCCCGCCGACTTTGGCTCGTGACGGGCGGAGGGCTTATCCTGCTATTGCTCGCTGTATGCCTCGGCCCTTGGGGCGATCAGTCTCCCTCCGTGCGTCACTACTCGATGATGACACTTGTCAATGACGGGGCTGAAGCGCTTGTCGATCTGAATCCGAATGGCACGATTGTTGCCTATGTGGAAGACAAGCGTGTCGTCAAGACAAGAGATCTGGCTGATTCGCAGCCAAAAGGGACCGTTGTCTTGCCCAATGACGGCGGGACATACACTGCGGTATCCTGGTCAAATCGGGGAAAACAACTGGCTGTTGTGGAGCGGACGGAGGAGTTTTCGCGGTTGTGGATCGTCAACCTGGCAGATGAGGAACGGCCTTCCAGCAAGCAGCTGCTGAAGGAGGAAAAAGGAGTTGCATTTGACGCACCGAGCTGGTCCCAATACGACGAGAGTATCGCCTATTCGCGCCGGACGAATGATGGAACCGAGGAAATTTGGGTAAGCAGCACTGTAGCCATGCAAGACTGGAAGCTGGTCGAGGGTACGCAGCCAGCGTGGTCCCCTGACGGAAGGTTATTGGCTTTTGTAAAGCAGGACACCGTTCACGTCATGGAGGTGCGGTCGGGAGCGGTAACACCGCTGGAGACAGGTGCGTGGCCGTCCTGGAACGATGACGACAGCCTGACGTTCACTACACCGGACGGAAAAATAAAGCAAGCCCGGCTGAATCAGGACCCTCCTGATATTCGAGTTGTTCCAATACGTCGATTAGGGGAGGGCGCATTGCTCAAGGCTCAGTGGTCCAGTGACCGTACCCACCTGCTCTTGACTCAGAAGCGGAAGGGTGAAACAACGGCCACAATTTCAATTGCGTCACGATGACGAGCGGAGGATAGAGGCATGAAATGGAAATGGCTGCTCGCTTTGATAGCTGTTTGTTTGGGGGCAGTATCTGCACCAGCGGCTGCCGAAGGGATCTACGACATAACGGTTAATGTTCCACTCGACGGGATCGTCAAATACGACTCCTGGATGAGGCTGGAGGTAGCGGTAACAAGCCGAGACCAACCTTTTTCAGGAACTGTTGAATTACGCAAAGATGCTTACAGGCAAAAAACGCGAAATGTCGTCTTGAAACAGCCTTTGACTTTGCAGGAGGGAGAGAAGAAAAAAGTCGTTTTTGATCTTCCGGCCGAAATGATGATGAACGACTGGAAGCTTCAGCTGGTCGAGAATGGCCGAACGGTGAAAAGCGAAAAAGTACGTTTGCCATATCCCAGGGACGGTATCATCATAGGCGTGTTGCATTCGGGCGACAGCGCTTTTCACTTTTTGGCCATGAATCAATCCGGTCCTGGAAGCGGGGGGCCTTATCTTGTCTACAATATGACCCCGGAGTCTATGCCCGATGTTTCCTGGCTCTATAACAATCTCGATATTTTGGCGCTGGGAGGAAAGGACATTTCGACGCTCGGAGATCGGCAAGTAGAGGCGATTAAACTCTGGGTGAAACAAGGGGGAATTCTCATTCTCTCCGCCGGTTCTGACCAGCAAAAGCTGCTGGACCAATTTTCGGACTTCCTTCCCCTGAAATCACGCGAGCAGGGAAAAATAATAGCGACAGAAGGTCTTCGTCCCTACCTCCTGGAGAAAAACATTCCCGCTTTTGACATTCCTGTTTACGATAAGCATCAGCCATTATTCGTTTCTCGAAAAACGGGCGAGGGTTTATTTCTGTTTGTCAATTACGACGTTACACAGGAGCCGTTGGCTTCCTGGCAATTCAACGCGCAGCTTTGGCAAAGCGTTTTTCAGCACCACGGCGTCCAGAACCTGTTAACGAATACGGGTTACTTTGATCAGCTTGGCCGTCCATCTTTGGAACTGAGCAGACAGATTCCGCAGGTAAGGACGCCCGACCCGATCATGATGGCAGGCTTGTGGGTGTTGTATGCGTTCATCGTCGCGCCCGGTTTGTACTGGCTTCTGAAGCGAAAGGACAAAAGACAATGGGCGTGGGGCATTATTCCGGGTGCGGCAATCTTGCTGAGTACGGGCATTTTTTATCTGGGAAAGCCGATGGTCGTTTCCGAAGATGTGAGCTATGCCGTGACGAAGGTGCGTTTGCTGGATAAACAGACGGCCGAGGCGACGACCGCTTCCTCTTTCCTGGTCGTGGGGGGCGGCAATTTTGACATTGACGTCAAGCCGGGAACCGTAGCGGTCCCCCTGTCTGTCGGGCGCAACGATTACCAGCCGGACGGGATGATCGGCGAGGGCAGTGACGGGAGCCTCCTGTCCTTCCAGAATGTCCCGTATTTGACACCGCGCCAAACGGTGGGATTCGGCATGCTTCAGGATACGGGACAAATAGAGAACCATCTTCAGGTACAAGGAGACCGCATTATTGGAAGCATTAAAAATGATACCATGTTTTCGTTTGACCAGTCCTATCTGGAGGTCGGGTTGCAGCGCATTCCGTTGGGAAGCCTGCAGAAGGGAGAAGGAAAGAACATCGATGTGAAGCTGGAGTCTCTCTACATTCCGCGCAAGCCGTTTGCGGAAGAAGAGGAGACACCGGCACGGCGTGTTCGCCGCATGCAGGATGATGTTCTCGCATACGGAGGGGACAAGGCGATACGGATCAAGGGCGTCAATCAGGATCCGCTTTCTCCTTTTGCCCTAAAGCTTCCTCATCGCGAGCATCACTGGAATGTCATCACGCAAAATGTACAGCTTGAGCCAGATGCAAGTGGTCATATCACATTTCCGTTTGGAATGCTGCGTGTCGATATCCACGAGGTCAAAGGCGATTTTGATTCCAACAGCGCCGGTCTCTGGGAGCTTTCCAAAGGCAGTGTAATCTTTTCGCTAAAGTTGGGCGAGGCCTTTCAGACGGCAGATCAATTGACCGTGCCCCTCGACCACAGCATGTTTCGTCCCTTTGAAAAAGAGGTCTTCCATCAGAAGAGCGGCAAATGGATGGCGCTTCCACGGGGCAAAAGACTTGTGGTGGGAAAAGAGCTTCGCGAGTACCTTACCCCTGACGGATCAATCCTGATCCGCTTCTCCAATCCGGGAGAGCAGCGACTGGCACTGCCAATGCCTTATTTCCAGGTGGAGGGAAAGGAGCGCAAGAAACATGATTGAGACGGTTCACCTGAGCAAGAGCTATGGCAAGGTGCAAGCACTCATCGATCTCCAGCTGCGGATCGAACAAGGAAAGGTATTCGGTTTTATTGGCCCGAACGGCGCGGGCAAATCCACGACGATGATGATTTTGGCGACATTGCTGGAGCCGACCGAAGGGGAGGCGTTCGTCTGCGGATACGACGTTCGGAGGGAACCGGCCCAGGTCAGGCAGTCGCTCGGTTATATGCCGGACTTTTTTGGCGTCTATGACAATTTGACTGCCGTCGAATACCTTGACTTTTACGCAGGCGCCTTCAAAATAGCTCCCCATAAACGCAGCTCGCTGATTGCCGACCTGCTGGAGCTGGTGAATCTCTCGGACAAAGCGGAAGCTTATGTCGATTCCCTGTCCAGAGGTATGCAGCAGCGCCTCAGTCTGGCCAGGTGCCTGATCCATGACCCGCAGGTCCTGATATTGGATGAGCCGGCATCGGGCTTGGACCCGCGGGCGAGGATCGAGCTGAGGGAAATATTGAAGCAGCTGCGCTGTATGGGAAAAACGATTCTGATCAGCTCCCACATCTTGCCTGAGCTGGCTGAGCTTTGCGACGATATCGGCATTATTGAAAAAGGGAGACTGATCGCTTGCGGCGGACTCGATGAAGTGAGCATTCGCGCCCGCGGGGTGACATTGATGATGGTCAAAACGCTCAGCAATCACCACCGGGCAGCGCTTCTTCTGGAAGAAAACGCGTTTGTGGAGGATCTGGAGGAGAACATGGACGGTTTTCGTTTTCGGTTCATCGGAAGCGAGCATCAAAAAGCAGAGCTGCTGCGAAAACTGATCGAGGCCGAGGTGGCCGTGGCGTACTTCGGCGAGTCCAGCGAAAATCTGGAGGCTGTCTTCCTCGCCATTACGGAAGGAGTGGCCGGAGGATGAGGTCGTCATCTTTAAATCCGATCATCGTCAAAGAGCTTCGGGAGCGCTTTCGATCCAAAAAAACAGTCTGGACATTAATACTGTTTCTGCTGATCATGGGAGGAATTCCGCTTGGCTTTTTGATCGTCAATCCGATCAAAGCCGGAAGCCTTGGGCAAAACAAGGATTTGTTTGTCATTTCGGCAGCGCTTCACTATGCCATGATCTGCTTTGTGGCCCCAGCCTTGACTGCGGGAGCGGTGAGCGGCGAGAGAGAACGGCAGACGCTGAACATCCTGCTGACCACTCAGCTGTCGCCACGGACGATCATCTGGAGCAAGCTGTTTACCTCGCTCGCCTTTACATCCTTGCTCGTCATCGCATCCATGCCCTTGTACAGTATCGTGATGCTGTACGGGAGCGTATCTCCGGAACAACTGATCAAACTGGCCCTGTTTTTCGGTGTGAACATCATGTTCCTCGGGTCTTTGGGGCTGTTTTGTTCCACATGGTTCAAGCGAACGGCAGTCAGTACGATCATCGCTTACGGCATCGCGTTCTTTTTTGTCGTGGTGACGGGTCTGATCTGCCTCTTTCTCGGCGAGATTTTGATTCAGCTGGCCCCCGATCGATCTCTTTCGCAAGAGGTGTGGGGCAGGCCGGAGCTTCAATACCTTGCCGGAATCAATCCGGTCATTGTGCTGTTTGCAATTCTGGGAGAGACAGTGAATCCCACGATTCGCTTCGACTTTACTCCGTGGCTGTTTTTTTCGTGCTTCTACCTGGTGCTGAGCGTTTTGCTTGTCTTGTGGACCGCTTATCTCCTGAAGCCGATCCGCCGCAAGTGGTGGAGTTGGAAGAAGTAGAACATTCATGTACAATAGGTTCATAGAAAAAGGGGGGTATACCGCGGTGAGTGACCAGGACATTCAGATAATCGATTTTGAGGAAATGCTTCGCTTCGTCGAACGCCGCCTGGCTGAAGCCGGGAAATACGTGCAGCGGGATGCGATCATCATGATCCTTCAGGCAGAAGAAGCGTTTTTGATGGAAAAAGGAGTTATTCAAGAAGTGAAGGAATAACGAAAGGCAGCCTGCTTTGAGCAGGTTGTTTTCTTTTTTGGAAAAAAAAGAGGATACCGGAAAAAAATGCCGAATATTTGACCCATCTGAACATTGTTATAAAGGAGTGCTTTCCGGTTGCAAGCGCAAGAGAGGGATGGAAAGCAGGGGATCGATTTATATCGGGATGAACTGCGCCGGACCATACAAAATGTACATAATTTAATTTTCAAGTACAAGCGCGGCGAAGATGGGTCTTTTGTTTTTACCTTGTCAGAAGGCAAACTGGCCAGAGATTTTGGACTGACAACGGAATCGATCGGACAAAAAAAGCTGCAAGAAATCTTGCTGACCTGTAACGAGGAAAAAATACTCCCTCTGTATGAACGCGCCTATGCAGGTCACATTGTCGAATACGAAGCCTCGATCGGCGATCGGATCTTTACCACGACATTGGCCCCGATCACAGATTCAGGAGGCGTCGTAGAAGTTGTCGGTTCCCTTACAGAGATTACAGAACGAAAACAAATGGAGCGGGAATTGAAAGAAACCGAAGAACTGTACCGAAGTCTTGTCGAAGACACCTTGGTGGGTGTATACATTGCCTATGTAGACGAACCCGGATTCGTCTACGTCAATCCTTATATGGCGGATATCTTCGGCTACACCCAGGAAGAGCTTGTGAAGCTGGGGATGGAAGAAGTCATCCTGCCTGTAGAAACAGCGGGAGAACAGACGCTCAGTCACGAGAACGCCAGCCATTCGATGCGCTATCCCTTTCGCGGCTTGCGAAAGGACGGGAGCACGATCGAACTGGAAGTACTGCAAAAAACGACAGTTTACAAAGGGCTCCCGGCTGTGATCGGCATTCTGCTTGACGTTACGGAAAGAAAGCAGGCGGAGGAAATGCTGCGCAAGTCGGAGATGCTCTCGATTATCGGGCAACTGGCCGCGGGCGTCGCTCATGAGATTCGAAATCCGCTCACTTCGCTGAAAGGCTTCTTGCACCTTTTGCAATCCCGTTATGAAGACAAGCCGAAATATTACGACATCATGCTCTCCGAACTAAACCGGATCGAACATATCGTGAGCGAGTTTCTCGTCCTGGCCAAACCCCATACCGTTGTCTTTAATCTTCATGACATCCGTCCCATGCTTGAGCAGATCATCCTGCTCGCCGAAACACATGCGATCATGCACGACGTGCAAATTGTCACCAAATTCGACCCGTCCCTGCCCCCGGTTCGCTGCGAGGAAAATCAGCTGAAGCAAGTATTTCTCAATTTGCTGAAAAACGCCATAGAAGCGATGCCGGACGGCGGGGAAGTGCACGTGGAGGTGGAGCGGGAAGTAAGTGAACTGGTCATTCGCTTCCGCGATCACGGCTGCGGTATCCCGGAGGATCTTTTGCCAAAGCTGGGCGAACCCTTTTTTACGACGAAGGAAAAAGGGACAGGGCTGGGCTTGATGGTCAGCTACAAGATCATCAACAGCCTGGGCGGCAAAATTACCGTGAAGAGCAAGGAACAGGAAGGAAGTACGTTCGAAGTAAGATTGCCGATGGCTTAAGCTCATTTGCGTCCCGAGGAAAAAAACGGTATGATGGGAGGGAAGTAGCCAATTTCATCAATAAGGACGTGAACAAATTGACCGCTGAGGAAAAAGACCTGGAACTGGGTGACGTCATTACGCTTGACGACGAAAACGGAGAGCCGTTGGGCGATTTTGAAGTCATTGCGATGTTCGAACTGAACGGGAAAGAGTATGTAGCCCTGACAGAAGCAGTCGAAGACGAAGATAGCGACGAGGATTTGGAAGAAGAAGTAGATATCTTCGTCTTTCAAATAGACGGCGGCGAAATGGTGCCGCTGGAAGAAAACGAAGAAGATGCCGTTTACAACAAGCTGAACGAAGTACTGGAAGGCATCGAATTGATCGAGAACGAGTAAGACGCAACGAACGAAAGACCGCTGCATGTACGCGCAGCGGTCTTTTTCTGTCAGTCGTTCATTTTAATAATGTTGTCCTTCAGATCGCGAACGACTAAAAGACATGTGTAGTCGGTTTCCTGCAATTCCCGAAATAAAGCCGAAGCCTCATCCTTGGTCAAACCGAGCTTTTCCAGACGTGTCCGCAATTCTTCCCCGCCATTGTCGAAAAAATGCGCCTTGCTGTCGATGTTTCCGACAGCGCTCTCAAAATGGGTACTGTACTTGTAATAATTGTCCCGCTGATTGGAATGGTTTTTGTCGGGGTTCCATTTGAGGACCCAGATGTCGTCCTTGTGATAGCCCGAAGAGTTCAGAGCTTGTATATCGGAGACCAGCTCCTGGTCATAACGGTGAAATTTTACGAACGGTTTCGTTGCGCTAATCAAGGAAGTTCCCCCTTTTCGCCTTCGGTTTTCGCTCATACGTAGCTTGCCCATAAAGATGAAAAACAACGTTTGGAAAATCGGATATAAAATTGGAGGAAAACGGAAATTTTTGCAGAACCATGTTATCAGGTAATTATTCCCACGCGACAGACGAGAGCGATCAAACAGCTAAGCCTTCCGAACCGGTCGTCTGGCAGGGGAGATGACAGGAGGAAGTTGTCACAATGCCAACGCCACATTCATTCTCTATTGCCGCCAAACGTGTGCCTCTCCGCACCAGTCCTTACTCTGTGTTTCCCTTCAAACGATTTCACAAACCGGACTCCTTTGCTTCCGTTCAGCTGAATCATCTGTACCATTCATTGTCAAAACCATTTATCGACAGGCCGGACGAAGCATTGAACAGCCGCCTGTATTACTGGGCCAGCCCGACAGAGGCGGATGCGTCAGCGTGGGCTCAGGTGCAGGATATTATCAGTTTTAGCTACAACTACCGATATCTCCATGATTCTTTTGGGTACGTGCCGATCGGCTATGAAGCAGATGACAGTTCACAGGTGTTTACGGTCCAACAGGACTTGGGAAACGACTCTGTCGTGTTGGCAACGGCCAGGGCAGTCGTCGGCAAGGAGCTTGATTGCTACGACTTGTTCGAGGGCGTAGAGAGAGAAGACAAGGCGGCAGAATTTGTTCGTTTTTCCTTCCATCCCATCCTGGATATGCTCCCAAAGGATCCGAACGCGACTATGTTCAAAATCCTTCAGCTGCATAAAAGATATATTTTTCGCATGCTTCTGGCCACGATGGTGGAGTGCGCCCAAAAAGACGGATGGGGAACGATGTATATCATTCTCCCGCCGCACGTGAAGAAGTACATGGCAGATTCCGGCTTCGGCCTGGTTCCGGTTGCAAATGCGGTGCCTGCCCAGGCCCAGAAATACGAAGAGATGCGACAAACATTTTCAAAGTACTGGAAGCCGGGCGCAGCTATCGAACAGCAGCCGGCTCTTTACACTATTTCGCCGCAAGTGGAATCACTTGAAAAAGAGCTGAATGGCTTCACGATCATTTTGTAAGGATATATCGTCTAAAAGCGGGGGAGTGTGCATGCATTCATTTACGCATTGGGACCAGGGGACAAAATACGAGGAGAATCATTTCGTTTGGCGTCCGCAGTTGTTTCGCTTGTCGCAAGCCGAAGACCAGCATCGTTTGAATGAGTTGATGGAAACCGAGCGTCCAGAAGTCATCGATCGTTTTCGTCCCCAGCTGCAGGAGTTGATCAAGGCCGAAAACGCAGGGATTCGCTTTTCGCCAGAAGAGCTGTCCCGAGCGGTTGAAGAGCGCCTCGGCAGTACACCTATCTCGTTTCACGGGGTGTGGGTGCATTATCCCTGGAGAAACAAGCTTGTTCACTTGCTGGACGAAGAAGACTATGTATTTGTACGAACCAATCGGAATCGAAACAAGATTACGGCGGAAGAGCAAAAGCTGCTCAATGAAAAAACGATCGGGGTCATCGGGTTGTCCGTGGGCCAATCGATTGCGTTGACGTTGGCGATGGAGAGAAGCTGCGGAGAGATTCGCATCGCCGATTTTGATACGCTGGAGCTGTCCAACCTGAACCGTATACGAGCCGGCGTATTTCAGCTCGGGTTGCCCAAGTGGGTGGTCACAGCGAGGGAGATAGCGGAAATTGACCCGTATTTGCGTGTAGTCTGTTATCCGGACGGGATTACGGAAGAAAATATAGAACCATTTTTATTGGAGGGCGGCAAGCTGGACATCCTCGTGGATGAGTGCGACAGCCTCAATATCAAAATTCTGGCCAGGGAGAAAGCGAGGCTGCACAAAATACCGGTCATTATGGACACGAGTGACCGCGGACTATTGGACGTCGAGCGCTTTGACCTCGAGCCGGATCGTCCGATTCTCCACGGATTGGCAGAAGGTTTGGACTACGGTCAGTTGAGGGGCTTGTCGGACAAGGAGAAAATTCCGTTCGTTCTGAAAATCGTCGGCTATGAAACGATGTCAGATCGGCTCAAATCTTCTTTGCAGGAAGTGGGAAAAAGCATTATGACCTGGCCGCAGCTCGCGTCGTCCGTTTCTCTGGGCGCCGCCGTGGGAGCAGATGTATGCCGCAGGATCTCATTGGGACAATTTACCCGCTCCGGGCGTTATTTTGTCGATATCGAGGAAATTATTTCCAATCGGCAGCGCAATCCTGTTTAGGGCTCTTCCAGTTAAAAGATTTGCAGGCTTTCGAGCAGCCATCTCGCGCAGCGCGGGATGGCTTTCTGCCGTGCCAGCGTCTTTTTCCGCCAGAAATGCCCGTTAAACATTGAATACAATGGTTTCCATACGGTACAATAGCGATTAAGTGTTCGCTTTTATAACGAAACGCCGCCAACTGCCTTGGCGGGACCGCAGTGAAAGAAGTAGAGGGGAGAAAGCGATTGAAGGAAACAGATGCACTCCAATATACCGAAGAAGACATTCAGGTACTGGAAGGATTGATAGCCGTCCGCAAGCGGCCGGGGATGTACATAGGATCAACAGGCAGTCGCGGTCTTCACCATCTCCTGTGGGAGATCGTCGACAATGCCAAGGATGAGGCGCTAGCCGGAGTTAATGATACGATCATCGTAACTTTACATAAAGACGGGAGTGTCAGCGTGGAAGACCACGGCCGGGGAATCCCGACCGGCATGCACAAGACCGGGCGTCCTGTGCCGGAAGTCATTTTCACGACCCTTCACGCCGGCGGGAAATTCGGCGGCGGGGGCTACAAGAAGAGCGGGGGCTTGCACGGCGTAGGCTCCAGTGTCGTTGTGGCGCTCTCGCAATGGCTGGAAGTAGAGATTCATCGCGACGGCTCCGTTCACAAGCAAAAATTTGCCTATGTCGTCGATGAGGCGGGCAATGAGCATGTGGGCAAGCCTGTAACGGATCTCGTCATCACCGGAAAAACAAGACGTACCGGCACGACGGTGCGGTTTTTGCCGGACGAAGCGGTCTTTGGAAATTCGCGTTTTGACTATGAATTGATTCGCGACAGATTCCGCGAAACGGCTTTTTTGCTGAAAAAGCTGCGGATGGTGCTGATTGATGAGCGCGGTCCGGAGAAGAAGCATGAGGAGTTTTACTTCGAGGATGGCCTGAAGTCCTACGTGGATTATTTAAACGAAGGCAAGCATACGCTGCATCCGGTCGTCTATTTCGAAGGAGAAAAGGATAACGTTTACGTGGAGCTCGCCTTCCAATACAACGACGGCTACACCGAAACCCTCGTCTCGTATGTGAACTCGATTCCGACGACGGATGGAGGCACACACGTGACCGGCTTCCGCAACGGGACGACCCGGGTATTTAACGAGTTTGCCCGGAAAAAAGGCTTTTTGAAGGAAAAGGATGCCAACCTGACGGGGAACGATTTGCGCGAGGGCTTCCTCGGCGTTTTGTCCTTGCAGATGGCTGACGTCCAGTTTGAATCCCAGACGAAGGACAAGCTCGGGAATGAAGAAGCGCGGACGATCGTGGAGCAGATCGTCTCGGAAAAGCTGGGCTTTTTCCTCGAAGAGAACCCGGAAATCGGGAAGCTGCTCGTAGAAAAGGCCATCCGTTCGGCCGAGATCAGGGAAGAGCTGAGAAAACAGCGGGAAGCTTTGCGCGGAGACAAAAAGAGCAAAAATACAAAGAAACGCAAGTCCATTTCGGAGAAGTTTGCTCCACCGCAATATAAAGACCCGAAGCGCAATGAGTTGTTTCTCGTAGAGGGAGATTCTGCCGGAGGCTCGGCCAAGCAAGCACGGAGCTCCGAATTTCAGGCGATCTTCGGATTGAGGGGAAAACCGCTCAATACAGAGAAAGCCAAGCTTTCCGATGTCCTATCCAACGAGGAATTCCGTACAGTGCTGGAAGTGCTGGAAACGGATATCGGCGAAGATTTTTCGATCGAGAATTGCGCGTTCAACAAAATCATCATCATGTCTGACGCAGACGTCGATGGATCGCATATTCAGACCTTGCTGCTCACTTTCTTCTTCCGCTACATGCAGCCTTTGATTGCTGCCGGGCATCTCTATATCGCCCAGCCGCCTTTGTATCAGGTGAAAAAAGAGGGACGGGGAAAACAGGCCGAATCGATTTATTGCTGGAGTGATTACGAACTGGAACAAGCCCTCAAAAAGCTTGGTCGCGGTGCAGAAGTGCAGCGCTACAAAGGTTTGGGCGAGATGAACCCGGATCAGCTGTGGGAAACGACGATGAACCCGGAAACGCGCAAGCTGATCAGGGTTCAGCTGGAAGACCTGGCCCACTGCGAAAAACTGGTGACCGTTCTGATGGGCGACAAGGTACCGCCCCGCAGAGAGTGGATTGAAAGCCACGTCACCTTTGAAGTGGGGGAGGATGAATAAGCATGTTGTCCAATCAAATTATCGAACAGAGCTTTGCGGAAATCATGGGGAAACGCTTTGGCGATTATGCCAATCTGGTCATCCTGTCCCGCGCGATCCCCGATGCACGCGATGGCTTGAAGCCGGTGCAGCGCCGTATTTTGTATGCGATGTACCAGGAGGGGAACACCCATGACAAGCCGTACCGGAAATCGGCGAAAACAGTCGGTTACGTTATGGGTACGTACCATCCGCATGGAGATGCCGCTATTTACGAAACGATGGTCCGCATGGCGCAATGGTGGAAAATGCGCCAGGTGCTGATTCAGGGCCATGGCAACTTCGGTAGCCTCGATGCCGACCCGCCTGCCGCGATGCGTTATACCGAGTCCCGTCTCTCGGCACTCGCCAACGAAATGCTGCGGGACATCGAGAAAGATACCGTTACCTTTATACCAAACTACGACAATTCGGCTGAGCAGCCGGCAGTGTTGCCGTCCCGTTTCCCCAATCTGCTCGTGAACGGAGCGTCGGGGATTGCTGTCGGGTTTGCTACGGATATTCCTACGCATAATCTCGGCGAGGTGATTGATGCGGCCATTGCTCAAATGAAAAAGCCGGACATCAGTCTGGATGAGCTGATGACCTACGTAAAAGGGCCAGATTTCCCGGTAGGGGGAATCGTTCAAGGGATCTCCGGCATTCGCAAGGCTTTTGAAACGGGGCGCGGACAGTTCATCATTCGGGGCAGAACCCATGTCGAGGAGCCAAAGGGAGCCAAGGTGAAAAAAATCGTCATCTCGGAAATCCCTTACGATGTGGTCAAGTCGAAGCTGGTTGCCCAGATCGATGAACTCGTAATGGAGCGCAAGATCGAAGGAGCTCTGGCCGTCCGGGATGAGACCGGCCGCAAGGAAGCGGAGCAGAAAAAGGTGCGGATCGTCATCGACATCAAGAAGGATGTGGATGAGACGCCGATCTTGAACTATCTTTACAAAAACACCGACTTGCAAATTTATTACAACTACAACATGAACGTTATCCACGAAGGCACGATTCGCCAGATGGGATTAAAAGAACTGCTCGCCGCCTACGTCGATCACCAGAAGGAAGTCGTGACCAGACGTTCTCAGTACGACCTTGATCGAAAATCCAAGCGCGAGCACGTGGTGGAAGGTTTGATCCGGGCGAAATCGATTTTGCGGCAGGTAGTGGATACGATCATGGATTCGGAAGATCGGGCCGATGCCAAGAAGAACATCATGGAGAAGTACGGCTTTACCGATCCGCAGGCTGATGCCATTTTAAGCATTCAGCTCGCTTCCTTGACCCGTCTGGACATCGTCAAGCTGGAAAAAGAGCTGGAGACGCTTGCCAAGGAGATTGCCGAGCTGAAATCGATCCTGGAAAGCGAGAAAAAGCTGATCCAGGTGATTACGTCCGAGCTGACCGAAATCAAAAAGAAGTACGCAGAACCCCGTTTGACGGAAATACAGGGCGAGATCGAGGAAATCAAGGTGGATATCGCCATGCAGATCAATGCCGAAGACTGCATTGTCACCCTGACCAACGAAGGGTACATCAAGAGGACCAGCCCGCGTTCGTTCAAGTCGATGGGGGGGACGATTGATACGTGCGGGGTGAAGGAAGGGGATCGGGTTCGCTACTTTACCGAGACGAACACTTCCCATACCGCTCTCTTTTTCACCCAGGACGGCAAGTACTTTGCCACTTTGGTGCATGCCATTCCGGACGACAAATGGAAAGACATCGGCACCGCGCTCGTCAACATCATTCCGCTGGAAAAGCATCAGCGGGTGATCGGCTTCGCGATTGTCGAGAATTTCAAGCAGCCGTTGCAAATCGTCCATATGAGCCGCTCGGGTCTGGTGAAGAAAACGTCTTTGAGCGAGTACGAAACGAATCGTTCCGGCGCGTTGGTAGCCGCCAAGCTCAAATCCGAAGAGGACGAGTACGTTGCTGCCTTTGCGGCGGATGACAGGGGGGCATTCCTCGTTGTCACGAAAGACGGGATGGGAATCCGCTTCCTGAAGAGCGAAGTAAGTCCGACGGGACGGGCTTCAAGCGGTGTCAAAGCGATCGCGCTCGCGGCAGGAGATCAGGTTGTCGGGGTTTTGCCGGTTGAAGAAGAAGATCCGCGGGTGTTCAGCATATTAACGGCCGAAGGAATCGTAAAACGCACCTATCTGGAAAGCATCCCCTTGCAGGGAAGGGCCGGAAAAGGGGTGCAGCTCATCCGCAAACGGAAAACGCATCCCCACCTGGTGGTCGCCGCGACTTTGGAAGAGACCCTCTACGCTTTCACCGACAAGCAGGAGTGGGTACAGGTACAGGCAGATCAGGTCGGCATTACGGAACAAGGCGGGATCGGCAGGGCAGCTGTCGAAGGCGAAGTGCGCAATGTCGCGTTTGAAGCCGTGCTGCCTGGCGAAGAAGAGAATGTACCGTCGAACGGCAGTGAAGAACCGACAGCCGCGCCTGGCGATGACGAGAAAAACACGTTGATCCAGCAAAGCTTGTTTGACGATTCACCAGATGAAAAGGAATGATGGGAATGGGAGTGCCTTTCGAATCGTTTGCCTCGCAATTGACGGAGCAGCAAGTATCCCTGCTTGCTGATACGGTTCAGTATTTCGCGGATGCGCCCAAGCTTCTGTCGATTCCCGACGAACAGGGGAATCGAGTGTCGGTTCCGATTTTGCCGGAGACGATGGGAAGCTTGCTGGCTGTATTTCCAAAAGGAGCGGAAACGGAGAAATTGACCTTTGGATTCCGCTGGGAGAGCGGAGAGGACGAAGGAGTCGGCACACTGGTCATCGCGCTGCCAGACGGCACAAAGCTTCGTCAGCCTACCGTCCTTTCACAGTTTTCTCCTGTGTAATCGTGAAGAAAGAGCAGGATGCCGCTGCTTTAAGACCCCCGGTGCCTATTGGCCGGGGGTTTTCCATTTCTTGTGTGATGTTTCGCAAATGGTCCATAAACGCTTTCCGACAAATCAGAAAGGCGGTGCAAGTCTTGCCAATTCCGCAAAGCTATCAATCACCAGTCAGACTGTCCGCAAAAGAAAAGGAATTTCATCAAATACAACGCTGGATTATTGAGGGGACCCTGGAGCCGGGCGAGCAGCTGTTCGACACAGAATTGTCCGAAGCGCTTGGGATTAGCCGCACGCCAGTGAGAGAAGCCCTGCAATCGCTAGCATTGGGCCCAATACGAAAAAAGGGCAGTTTTGCCAATCTTGACCTGAATGGAGTGCCTGGGTTCGCGCTGTCATAACACAAAGTTCATAGCCCAAAGCTCCCTGGACGAGAAAAAGTGACCCAATCCACAACGGACGGGTCACTGCTTCATTCTCTTACGGCTTGGCGATTCCGTTAATCTTCTTGAAGTACGGGACCAGCTTGGAGGCGAGCTGCTCATACTGCTGCTGCTCATCTTTGGTCAGCTTCTCCTCATGTTGGACTCCATTTTCATCGGTGATCTTCAGCTTTAATTGCATCAACTGCTTGGTCAGCCCCACATACTCCTTGAATTCGTTTTCCGTCAGTTTGTCTTTTGCTGCCTGAAGCATTCCCTCAATCTCTTGATAATCTTCCTGTGTACCGCCGTGCTGTTCAATGGTCGCAGAAGAACTGAAAATATTATCGGCCAGATAGGAAGCAGCAAGTGCGGCAGACGGAATCAGGATTGCTACTGTGGCAATGCCTGCGAGCATGCGTTTTTTCATGGGAGATCTACCCCTCTTTTCGTTCACATAGTGTTGATAGGACTGTCGGACACGTTCATATAAATCGGGTGGGCAGTGCATCGAATCTGCCACCTGGTGAAGCTCTTCACGCAATTCCTTGTCAATGGGCATACGCGTCTCCTCCCGTCATTTCGAATCGTTTCCGGAGTTCTATCAGTGCCAGATGATGCCTGGATTTCACTGTGCCAACGGGGATCTGCAGCATGTCTGCGATTTCTTCCAGAGCATAGTCGTGAAAATAGCGCAGGATGACGACCACACGTAGTTTGTACGACAACTGGCGGACAAGGCTGAACAGCTCATGCTGCATTTCGGACTGCAGGACAGCTTTGTCCGTCCAGTCGAACTGTTCGCAAGTCATCTGTCGGTTTCGTTCAAAGAGGCGAATTCGCCGCCAGGCCTTTCTTTTCCAATCCTGGACCTGTCGGACAGTGATCCCGTGCAGCAAAAATCGGAACGGTCGGTTCGGGTCGTACGTGTGAAACGATCGCCACATACACATGTAAACTTCATTCACGATGTCCTCAATGTCCTGTTTGTTGTAGACGAGGAAAGTAACCGTCCGATAGACGTCTTTGTGAGTCGCCTGATAAACAAGCTGAAAGGCCGACTCGTCGCCCAACGTCGCTTTTTCAAGCCACGGAAGTAACTCTTTATCATTCATGGGGCCCCTCCTGAACGTTTTACAACTCTTAATTCGCTCTCGCGGGGAAAAAGGTTCAGTAAGAGAATAAACTTTTTTTGACGATACTCGCCATTTTACGAACAGCTCCGTCAAAACTCTGGACAAGCAAAGGCTCAAAACATCATGAACAACCTGAAAACAAAGATTTTTCTCGCTGGTCTCTTTATGGAATCATGTAAGTATGCAAGTGATCTGGCCGGGATCTTCACTATCCAAATGAGATCGAGATGTGAAGGCGAACGTACCCAACGGAAAATTGGAAAATATACATCTGGATGCTGGTTGTTCCGGTTTTTTGGGGAGGAGCTTTTGGCACCGCCCAGCACGTCATATCGGAAATTCCGCCCATTACGGCTGCGGCTCTGCGTTTTGGGACAGCTGGCCTCATTCTCATTGCCCTTGCGCATCTGCGCGGCGAGTGGAAGCTGGAGGCATTAAAAAAGCATTGGCTGGGCCTTTTGTTTATGTCTGTGACAGGCGTTTTCGCCTATAACGCTTTTTTCTTTATCGGACTGTCCTATACGTCAGCGATCAACGGGTCATTGATTATGGCGAACTCACCTGTCTTGATTACGCTGGGAGCGGTATTGTTTCTAGGTGAATTGTGAAACAAAAAGCTCGGAATCGGCTTATTGCTGTCGCTTTCCGGTGTTTTTCTCGTGATCGTCAAAGGCTCATGGGAAGCGTTTTCCGCCCTGGCGTTCAACGCAGGCGCCCTGCTGTTTTTGGCAGCCCTTTTCTGCTGGGCGCTGTATGGCTTGATCGGCAAGGCCGTGATGAAAGGGGTATCGCCGCTGTTGACCACTACAGTGACAACATTGACTGGAGCGTTTTTTCTCGTGATCTTGTCGCTTGCCAAGGGCGGCTGGGATCGTGTGCCGTCTCTGTCGGGACAATCCTGGGGAGAAATGATCTACTTGACGTTTTTCGCGACGATCCTCGCGTTTTTTCTGTGGAATCAGGGGATTCATCAACTCGGAGCCAGTCAGGCGAGCATCTATATGAATCTCGTGCCGATCAATGCTTGCTGGATTGCCGTCCTCTTCTACGGTTCGAGCATGACCGGGGTTCAGGGGATCGGGATCATCCTGGTGATTGCGGGCGTTTGCACGGTAACGCTCAGCAACGGGAAGAAGGCGGCTCGTCATCCGTCTAAAATAGCGGAAAGAGTTTAGGCGGATACGGTAAGCAGTTTTCGTTGAAAAAGGCAGCGTTATAATGGCAGCCCCTGCTCTGCGGAAAAGCGCGGCCCTATTCTTGCTGTTGTCCTGATCAAACTTGCCTGGATTTGAGGAAAATGGATCCCTGTCAATCAGGAAAATTTTGTCCGTTTCTGATAAAGGGAGACTCGACATGACGGAACGCCAATCGTGACACACTATAGCAGGAGGTGTGTCGACGATGGAACAATGCATGAATGTGAACGGAAGAGAGTACCAGTTTGCCGCTACGTATGACGGAGACGCCCAGTACAATGTTCAGGTGTTGAGCGGCGACAAGCTGATCACCATGTTTAAGGTTTCTGCCGATTCCGAGGGGGACGTATTGAAAGCAGCCAAAGCCCGTTTTCAGGCGGACGTGGAATTGGGAAATATCAACGTGTAACGTGCAAAAAACCAAAGCCGGAGGCAGCCGCTCCCCGTGAGCAAGGCTGTCTTTCTCTGTTTCTACAGTCTGTATTAGTGTGAAGCTGTACATAATATCAACGATTACGCCTCATAGGGGATCCCTGTCCTTTTCACTTTACAGAAAATATGATACAACAGGAGTGAGAAGAGATTGTACGGATGGGAGAGGACCTTTGATGCAGCAACAGAACGTACCGGACCGTCTGAAACAAATATGGATCTGGCGAGAGCAGCCCCTTGGAACACAAGAAGCGACAGAGGGAGAGCTTCTGTCGGCTTTGCATGTGGTCGAGGATTTGCGAAAAAACGCTCCCTTCGACCGGATTGACAAAGCCGAAGCGGTCGTTCTGACCTTGCTTGCTGCCAAGCGGATGAAGAAGCCGGGAGGCCATACGCTGGCAAAGGAATGGCTGGACCGGGCCATATCGCTGGATGCTTCCTTTCCATTGGCTTTGCAATGCCGTCTTTGGCTGTATGAAATGCGGCTAAAGGAACATCGGTTTTATCAGGGCTATCCTTCGGTGCGCGAGACAGATAACGCTGTCAGCCGCCGCAAAAACCTGGACATTCTCCAGGAAGCGGGCAGAGTGGAGCTGGAGGAGCTTGGCGGGTGGCGTATACTGACGGCAGAAGCCACAGAGGCGGCAAAGCTGGCCGGGGAATACGAAAAGGCGGAGAGGCTGGCAGCCCTGGGAGCTTTGTACGCGGAAAGGGAGCGGCTGCTGCAGGAAATGCTGGAGCGGGCGGAGGAGCACGCCGCTTCCCTTCACGGGCTGTTTTATTCCGGAGAATCACTGGCGTCTCTGCAGGAATCGATTCGGTCACTGACTGCCCAGCATGAAAAGAGAGCCGCGCTGATCGATCCCGAAAAGGAAGCCGATGTCGCAGAAGAACCAGCAGGGAAACGGTCCGCTCTGGAAGAGCTGGAGGCTTTGATCGGCTTGCAGGAAATCAAGGAGCGCGTTCGCTCGCTGGCAAATTTTCTCCGCTACCGCCGATTGCGAGAGGAAAAAGGGTGGCATATGCAAGACGAGCTTTCGCTCCACCTCGTTTTCATGGGCAATCCGGGAACAGGGAAAACGACACTCGCCAGGCTCATCGCCAGACTTTATCACGAGCTTGGATTGTTGGAGCGTGAAGAAGTCGTGGAGGTCGATCGCTCCCATTTGGTGGGCGCATACGTAGGACAGACTGAGCAAAAGGTGATGGAAGCAGTCAAGCGGGCAGAGGGCGGCGTCCTGTTTATCGATGAGGCTTACAGTCTGAAACGGCCGGACAGCTCCGGCAGCGATTATGGCCAGGCCGCGATCGATACGCTCGTTGCCGCCATGACCGGCGGCGAGTACGCAGGTCGCTTTGTCGTCATGATGGCGGGCTATCCCGAGGAGATGAGGCAGTTCCTGTACGCCAATCCGGGACTTCGCAGCCGGTTTCCGGAAACCGGCCATTTTCTTCTTCCCGATTACAACACGGAAGAGCTTCTGCTCATTGCCGAGCAAGTCGCCAGCCGCAATGATTTTACGCTGACAGCGGAAACGCGCGCCGCCCTTCGGGAGCGGATCGAGCAAGCCCAGGTAGACCACACCTTTGGCAACGCCCGGACGGTCCATAATATCGTCCTGGACGCCATTTTTGCCAAAGGGCGGGAGCTGGATGCCCAAAAAGAGCTGGACTGGCATGACTTTACCATTCTCGACCGAGAGGATGTTCTGCCCAAGCGCAGCGATCAGAAGACAGACAATGCCTGGGAAAAGCTGTCCGCCTTGATCGGTTTGGAGCAGGTGAAGGCCGAGCTGCAGAAGATATCAGCCTTTGTCGACGTTCAGCGCAAGCGCAGCGCGATCGGGCTGCCAGCCTTGCCTATTGAGCTCCATGCGGTTTTCACAGGGAATCCGGGTACCGGAAAAACGACGGTTGCCGGGCTGTATGCCGAAAGGTTGAAAGAGATCGGCTACTTGAAGCGGGGACACCTCGTCACGGTGAGCCGGGCTGATCTGGTCGCCGGATTTGTGGGGCAGACGGCTGCTTTGACCAGGCGGAAGGTTCGGGAGGCGCTGGGAGGGGTCCTGTTTATCGATGAGGCTTACGCTCTGGCCGAAGGAAGCGAAACGGATTATGGCCATGAAGCAATCCATACATTAGTGGAGGAGATGACCAGGCATCAAGAAAACCTGGTCGTTGTCCTCGCCGGCTACCCGCTGGAAATGCAGCGGTTCATGGCAAGCAATCCGGGACTTTACTCCCGCTTTAAAAAGCATATTCCGTTCCCGGATTACACGACGGATGAGCTCGTGGAAATGCTCAGGCAAAAGGTTTGCCAGGAAGGATACCAGGTGCACGACAAAACCGTGGAAACGATCCGCGCCCATTTGGAGAGGGCCGCCTCAAGCAACCTGCTGCACGGGAATGGCAGGCTTGTCCAAAATCTCGTTCAGGAAGCGATGCAAAATCAGGCGGTAAGGATAACCGAGCGGCAGACAGGGGAGTGGACGCGCGAAACGTTGAGCATGCTGGAATGGGAAGACTTTGCCCCGTTGTTTTTGCCAGCAGGAGACGGAAACAGAGCGTGATCTTGCGGAGGGACTTTTGTCTCTCTTTTTTTGTATGCATGACGCCTAAGGACACATTTCTGCAAGATATATTTTGATCAACAAGAATTTTCTATCTGATTACCAAAATATAGGTTATAATGGAAATGTTATGTGAAAATTCAAAAAGGGGGAAATTTAGTGAAGAAAAGGTCAATTTCTCTATTTATTTGCTCCTTGCTTACAGGGGCACTGCTTCTGTCAGCTTGCACACAGCCTGCAGCGCAGCAGACGGAGCAAAGCCAGCAAGAGCAAAACCAACAGGGACAGAGCCAGCAGGAGCAGAACCAAGCGGGCGAAAAAAAGGAGCTGGGCTTCATCAAGGCGACTGATCCGTCGAAGGTGCCGGAGTCGGCGAAGAAGCGGACAGACACGATGGTACTTGGCATAACAGACCCGCAGGGCATTTTCAACTTCTGGTTTTACAACACGATTTATGACCGATACGTGATCGAAGCGGTAACCGAGCGATTGCTCTCGGTAGCAAAGGACGCCAGTGTCATTCCGGGACTTGCGGAAAAATGGGAGGTTTCCGAGGATGGTTTGACATATTCGTTCTATATAGACAAACGGGCAAAATTTTCCGACGGCAAACCGGTAACGGCAGAGGATGTCTCTTTCGCCTACCATGTCCTCCTGGATCCCAAATACGACGGAAGAACGAACTTGTCCAAAGCCAAAATCAAAGGCGGAGAAGCGTACAAGAATGGAAATGCAAGCAGCATCGAGGGCGTAAAAATAATCGATCCGCAGACCATTCAAGTTCAGGTGGAAGAGGCAAACGCAACGACCCTGCTGCTGCTCGGGGCTGAAATTTTTGTCCTGCCCAAGCACTATTACGGACAAAACTACGCGAAAGGAAACCTGGCGCACGTCAAGAGCCTGCATCAGAAGCCGATGGGCAGCGGTCCCTACATTTTGAAGGAGTTCATCCCTGGACAGGAAGTCCGGCTGGTGGCGAATGAAAACTACTGGAAGGGCGCGCCGAAAGTCAAAAATTTGATCTTCAAGTCGACAACGGATGAGACCCAGATTCAAAGCCTGAAAACGGGTGCAACCGACTTTGACGCTTCGATTACCGTAAATGCCGACAATGTCGAGGCGTTAAAGGAGCTCGGTTTTGTCAATCTAGACATGCTGCTGAACAACGGATACGGCTATATCGCGATCAATCACAAGCTGCCGAAATTCCAGGACAAACGCGTCAGACAGGCATTGATGTACGGACTGAACCGTGAGGAAGTCGTGTACGCCTATTCCCAAGGCTATGCCGAGGTCATCGACGTTCCGCAGTCAAAGCTTTCCTGGGGCTATCCGGATGAGTCCAAACTGACGAAGTACACCTACGATCCGGAAAAAGCGAAACAGCTTCTGGAAGAGGCGGGCTGGAAGCTGGAGGGCGACGGCTACCGTTATAAGGACGGCAAGAGGTTCACCATCCAGTTCTCTGCTTCTACCCCGAATGAGGTAAACGACGCGCTGATTCCGATTGCGGTGGAAAACTACAAGGAGCTGGGGATTGAGTTCATCGCGGAGCAGCTGGAATTCAACGCGGTTATCGATAAACGCGACAAGGGAGAGCACGAGATGGCGTTTTTGGCCATGGGACTTTCCACAGACCCTGATCCGTACGGCTTGTTCCACACCAATGGCGGCTCCAATAAAGACAGTTACTCCAATCCGAAAGTCGATGAGCTGCTGGAGGCCGGCCTGAAAGAATTTGACCAGGCCAAGCGCAAAGCGATTTACCAGGAAGCGTACGAGATCATCAACGACGAAATTCCGGTAGTCTTCATGTACCAGCGCTACAACTTGAACGCGTACAGCTCCAGACTTTCCGGATTTGTCATCTCTCCTTACAAATACTTCTCTGAGTCTCTGAACGAAATTCAAATTAACTAAATTTTTTAGACAACCACACCGATTGGCAATATGCTCGGCTTCACGCTGGGCATATTGCCTGCATAAGAGGGGAGGAAATCATGAAGCAGCTCCTTATCCGCAGACTCATCCAGAGCATCCCGACCCTGATCGGCGCCTCAATCCTCGTCTTTCTCGTGTTCACCTTGGCACCAGGGGATTTTCTCACCCAGATGTCGGCTGACGCCAACATGACCCAGGAAAGAATCGACGAGATACGCGCCTTGCACGGGCTTGATCAACCTCTCTACAAGCAGTACCTCACCTGGATTGGCAACCTTTTGACGGGCAATTTCGGCGAATCCGTCCTGCATCGCCAGCCTGTGACGAGTGTGATCCATATATTCATGTGGAACTCCTTTTTGATCGCCATTATCGTTCTGGTGCTGCAATGGATGATTGCGTCAATCGTCGGCATCCTGGCCGCGCTCCGGCAGTATTCCATCTACGATTCGGCTGTCACGCTGCTCGTATTTATGGCGATGTCCTTTCCTTCCTTCTTTTTAGGGCTGCTCATGCTCAAGTTTTTTGCCGTCGACTATCAGATTTTCCCGCTGGGCGGCATGCGGTCGACAGGCAGTACCCTGAGCGGCTGGGCGGATTTTTGGGACGTGATGAAACACCTGGCGCTACCGGTAATCGTTCTGACCATGCTGAATATCGGCTCGGTGACCAGATACTTCCGGACCAATATGCTGGAAGTGATCAGGCAGGATTACGTTCGCACAGCCCGTGCCAAGGGATTGAAAGAACGCGTCGTCATTTTCAAGCACGCGCTGCGAAACGCCTTGCTCCCGCTGATCACCCTGTTCGCCCTTGAAATACCGGGATTGTTTTCCGGTGCGATCATCACGGAACGCATCTTTAACTGGCCGGGCATCGGCCGGGTCGTGCTTGACGGCATTTTTCAAAGGGACTACCCGCTCTTGATGGGCTTCACGATGCTGCTGGTCGTGCTGACGATCGTCGCCAATATCCTGGCCGATCTGATGTACGGCGTCGCAGATCCGCGGGTCCGGAACAGGTAGGGGGGATATGAGATGAGCCAGAATCTTGCAAACGTCCAGGTGAAGGTCAGGACCAAAAAAGTCAAATCCGACTCCCCGTGGCGCAGCGCCTTCCGCCGGCTGTTCAAAAACAAGATGGCCGTGGCCGGGGTGGTTGTCCTCGCTTTTATGTTCTTGTTTTCGTTTATCGGTCCCTACTTTTCTTCGCACCTCGACGCGAAGATCACGGTCAGAAACGCCAATCTGCCGCCAAACGAAACGCATTGGCTAGGCACGGACAAACTCGGCCGGGATGTGCTGCTGAGGACGATGGAGGCGGGAAGGGTTTCCTTGCTCGTGGGGGTAGTCGCGGCTTCCATCATCGTATTGATCGGCGGCACGCTTGGGGCGATTGCCGGTTACTACGGACGCTTTGTCGACTCGGTGATCATGCGGTTTGCAGACATTCTTTACGCGATACCGACATTGCCCATCCTCGTGGCGCTAGGCGCTATCCTGTCCGATTTGAAGTTTCCCCCGGATAAGCGAATTTACCTGGTCATGTTCATCGTCGGAATGATCGCCTGGATGAGTCTTTCCCGTCTCGTGAGAAGCCAGGTTCTCAGCTTGAAGGAACAGGAATTCATGCTGGCGAACGAAGTGCTCGGACTCCGCGACAGGCGGAAAATCTTCAGGCATCTGCTGCCCAATACGGTTCCGATCATCATCGTTGCGGCGACGCTCGGCGTAGCCAACTCCATCCTGCTCGAATCCACGCTCAGCTTTCTCGGACTCGGCGTAGTTCCGCCTACCCCGTCCTGGGGACAGATGATCTCGGCGGCAAACAACATGATCGACTTTCAGAACAGGCCCTGGCTGTGGGTACCTCCTGGGATATGCATTTTGCTTACTGTCGTTTCGATCAACTTCATCGGTGACGGCTTGAGGGACGCCTTTGATCCCAAACAGAAAAGGTAGGGAAGCTGAACATGTCCAAGACACTTGTTGAATTTCGCAATTTGAAAACCTATTTCCATACAGAAGCCGGTGTCGTACAAGCTGTGAATGACGTCAGCTTTTCCATTCGTACGGGAGAGACAGTCTGCATTGTAGGGGAATCCGGGTGCGGCAAAAGCATAACCGCCATGTCGCTGATGCGCTTGATCGCTTCGCCTCCCGGGAAAATTGAAGGCGGAGAAATTCTGTTTGAAGGCCGCGACCTCCTGAAGATCAAGGAAAGCGAGATGAGAATGATCCGCGGCAACGAGATCGCCATGATCTTCCAAGAGCCGATGACATCGCTGAATCCCGTTCTGACGGTAGGAGATCAAATCATGGAGCCGTTGATCGAGCATACGCTACTCTCCAAAAGCGACGCTCGAAAAAAATCTATCCAGCTCATCGAGCAGGTAGGAATTCCGCGCGCCGAACAGGTTTTCGACAGCTATCCCCATGAATTGAGCGGGGGGATGAGACAGCGGATCATGATCGCGATCTCTCTCAGCTGCGATCCGAAGCTGCTCATTGCCGATGAGCCGACCACAGCCCTGGACGTTACGATCCAGGCGCAAATACTCGATTTGCTCCGGCAATTGAAAAAAGACCGGAACATGTCTCTAATGCTGATCACCCATGATCTCGGCGTCGTTGCAGAAATGGCTGATTACGTGATCGTCATGTACGCGGGAAAGGTGATCGAGGAAGGCCCGGTCATAGAGATTTTCCAGAATCCGCGCCATCCGTATACAAAGGGCCTGCTGCTCGCCAAACCGGTAATCGGCCAACGAAAAGAACGCTTGTTTACAATCCCGGGCCAGGTGCCCAATCCGATTGGATTGGGGGAGAATTGCCACTACAGCGACCGCTGCGAGCATGCGATGGATATTTGCCGCGCGAAGCAGCCGGAATTAAAAACAGAGGGAGCAAGCGGCAAAGTGGCATGCTGGTTGTACGAAGGTGAGGGTGCGAAATGAGCGATGTCATTCTGGAAGTAAAAGAGTTGAAAAAGTATTTTCCGATCCGCTCCGGTGTGTTCCAACGGACGATCGGGCATGTAAAAGCGGTTGACAAGGTCAGTTTTACAATGAAAAGAGGAGAAACACTGGGGCTTGTCGGTGAGTCGGGTTGTGGCAAAAGCACAGCCGGCCGGACGATTATCAGGCTGTACGACAAGACCGAGGGCCGCGTTCTATATAATGGGCGGGATATCCATCAGCTGCCGCCAAAAGAGCTTCGCAAATTGCGTCCCAAAATGCAATACGTGTTCCAGGACCCGTTCAGCTCGCTAAACCCGCGCGTGAAGGTCGGGGAGGCGATCGGCGAAGCGGTCGTCGATCACGGGCTGTGCTCGAAGGCGGAAATTCGCGAGAAGGTGTTGGAGGTGCTGAATATTTGCGGTTTGGCGCCTTACCACTACGATCGCTACCCGCATGAATTTTCCGGCGGGCAGAGGCAACGGATCGGGATTGCCAGAGCACTCATCCTGCAGCCGGACTTTATCGTCCTCGACGAGCCCGTATCGGCTCTTGATGTATCGATCCAGGCGCAGATCATCAATTTGCTCACTGATTTGCAGCAGCAGGAAAACCTGACCTACTTGTTTATTTCTCACGATTTAAGCGTCGTGGAACACATCTGCACATCCGTGGCGGTTATGTATCTAGGCTCGATTGTGGAGATGGCTCTACGCGAAGAGCTGTTTGCAAATCCGCTCCATCCGTATACGAAAGCGCTGCTTTCTGCCGTACCGATACCGGACCCTACGATCACGCGGGAGCGTATCTTATTGACAGGAGATATCCCGAGTCCTGCCAACCCGCCACAAGGGTGCAAGTTTCATACCCGTTGCCCGGTTGCCACGGACAGATGCAGGGCAGAAGTGCCGGAGTACCGAGAAGTCCGTCCGGAGCACCATGTCGCATGCCATCTGGTATAACCGATTGGACCGGGCAGGGTTCTTTCGGCTGGAGGCCGGGAAACGAAGAAAGCGCATGATCCAGTGCGGATCAACTGCGCTTTTTGTCCGTCTAAAGCTTGGGACACTTTTACAATTTTTCCTCTTTTCGTATAATGTTGTTATTAAAAAAGGAGACAAGGGGGCATTTCATTGCGGGCGAAAGGGCATGTGACACTGACTGCCGTACTGGTGCTGTCGCTCATGGCCGGCGGGCTGCCGACGGGAGCCAAGCAGCCGGGAGAGCGCAGAGGCGATCTGGATATCGAGGCCAGGGAAGTCTCTTCGCTGGACACTCGTTCCAAGCGGGAAGCGGGAGAAGACACGGACCTGGTCGTCATCCAATTCGACGGGCCAATCGAAGAAGAATGGAAAGTAGAAGTAGAGGACATAGGAGTAGAACTAGGCGATTATTTGCCGGACTATTCCTTTATCGCAAAATTGTCTGACAAGAAAGATCATAAACAGCTGAAGCATCTTCCTTTTGTGAAAAGCGTTGCTCCTTTTTACCCGGTAAACAAGGTCGCTCCCACTTTGCGCAAGGCATTGGGAACAACAAATGAAGTAGAGGTGGCCGTGATCGGCTTTGATCAGCATGTGGACATGCGCCGCACTCTCCATCGGGCAGCGGGTGAAGAGCTCGCGGGTAAAGTGGACTCGCTGAAAGAAGCGAAGCATATTTCGCTTGCCCGAATGAGCGGCGAAGGATTGGAGGAGATCATCCAGTCAGAAGATGTGATCGCCGTGGTTCCTCTGCCGAAGCGGAAACTGCATAACGATCGGGCTGCCAAAATCATCAAGGCAAACAAGCTGGAGGCTTCCGGCTTTTCAGGGAGAGGACAAATCATCGGAATCGCGGACAGCGGTTTGGATACGGGCGACTTGGACAATCTCCATCCCGATTTTCAGGGAAGGGTCAAAAGCTTGTATGCAATCGGCCGCAAAGACGATGCCAGCGATCCGGACGGTCATGGAACGCATGTGGCCGGTTCGGCGCTCGGCAGCGGAGAAGCCTCCGATGGACAGTATCAGGGAATGGCCCCTGAGGCGGAGCTGGTCTTTCATTCCATGCTGACGAAAAAGGGATACCTGGAAGGCGAGGTCAAAGACATTCTCGGGGAAGCGTATGAGGACGGCGCCCGTATCCACGCGGATTCATGGGGGACGGACGATAACGGCAACTATGGACTGGATTCCTACTTGTTTGACCAGTTTCTATGGGCACACAAGGATATGACTGCCCTGGTCGCGGCAGGCAATCAGGGAGACCTTGGCTACAAGACGATCGGCAGCCCCGCGACAGCCAAAAATGTGATCGCTGTGGGAGCTACAGAGAACGACCGGCCAGACGTCGGCGGCAAAGAGGCAGACGATCCGGATACCGTTGCGGGATTCAGCAGCAGGGGAACGACAAAAGACGGACGGCTGAAGCCGGATATTGTCGCTCCAGGGAGCTACATTCTTTCCGCTCGCTCGTCGGTGGCGCCTGAAGACGAGTTCGAAGCGCTGTTCGACGATTACTATGCGTACAATAGCGGGACAAGCATGGCGACACCGATCCTGGCCGGAGGGGCGGCTCAGCTCCGCCAGTTTTTGCTCGAAGAAAAGGAACTGGATGAACCGAGTGCCGCCCTGATCAAAGCGATGCTGATCAGCGGCGCCGATGACCTGGATGAAGACATGCGCCTGCAGGGATTCGGGCGGGCCAACCTTTTGCAGGCGATTGAGACGGACTTTGTCGATGAGAAAGAGGGTCTCATAACCGGTGAAGAAGCGACGTTTGCCGTTGAGGTGACCGACCGTACCAAACCGCTTGCCATCACGCTGGCTTGGACGGACTATCCGGCTTCTCCGGCGGCGAAAAAAGCCTTGGTGAACAACCTGGATATGACGGTTACCGCTCCAAGCGGCGAGAGGTTCAATGGCAACGACTTTTTCCGTTACCCGTATGACGACGAAGTAGACAATCTGAACAACGTGGAACAGGTATGGATATCCCGTCCGGAAGAAGGCTTGTACACGGTGAACGTAAAAGGCTTCAACATTCCGAAAGGTCCTCAGCCCTTCGCCATCGCCACTACAGGCAAATTCGTGGAGAAGGGCGGCGGGAATCATATCCAATACGGGGAGTTGAATGATGATAAAAGAATCAACAGATTCGATGATTACGCATTTCATGCCGAGAGCGAAGGCCGGTTGAGAATCTACGTCGACTGGAACAATCATGGGTCGCTGAGTCTGACTTTGTATGGCCCAAGCGGCGACATACTTGCGATCAAAGACCTAAAAAAGAGGAAAAACCTTGTTTTTCCCCTGCCGGAGAAAGGGCGGTACAAAATCAGATTGGAGCTTGAAGACGGCCCGAGGGCTCCCTACAAGCTGTCGATGAGCTATCCGGAGTAAACCCTGAAATGAGCATTTGTATTTAAACAGCGCGATTCACCACACTAACGCGGTGGACCCGCCGTTTTCTCGTGTGCCCGGCTTGCAGGGGAGCGATATTTCAAGCCGTCCTTCCACTCGTGGGCCCGCAAGGCGATTTCCAGGCAAAGACGTTCATGGGGATGGGCAAAGTCTACCGGGAGATGCTCCTGGATTTTTTCCAAACGATGGTACAGCGTCTGGCGGTGGATAAACAGCTGATCAGCCGTTTCCTGCTTGGACATGCTGCGATCCAGGTAGACGCGCAGGGTTTGGACCAGCTGGGTTCCGTTCTCGGCGTCGTACCGGAGGAGCGGTCCCAGGTAATCATCGATAAAATGCGTGAGTACTGGCTCCTGCGGGACATGAAACAACAGCCGAAACAGACCCAGTTCGGAAAAGTAGGGACTGTGGGCATCCTGCTGAAAGATCAGGGCCTGCTCGGATTCTGCCAGATGCTTGCCCGCTTCCGACAGGCGTTCCCCAGGGCGGCTTACGCCAAACAAGACATCCGTATCGGCGCCTATGACCTGCCGGCACATCCGTTTCATTTCCGCCATTGCCTTGTCCAAGGTTCGGCGGATATCCGTTTGATTGGTCGGTGCGATCAGCAGCAGGTAAAAGCGGTTTCCCTTGCAGCGGATGAAGGGGCGAAAGCCGAGCCTCGTCAACAGGGAACGGAAAACACCTGTCAGCTCATGCGGGGCAAGAGGCGAAGAGAGCTCCTCCGCGCTTCGATGCAGAGACAATAAGAGCGTATAGTAGGTCGGTGTTTTGTTCTTGCCGGATAAACCGAGCAGCGAGCGAATTTGTTCCTCTGGCAAGGGCCTGTTCGCGATCAAATCGTCGAACAGCCGATTTTCCGCAGCGAGCATCTGCTCCTCGGCAAACATTTTTCGCATCAGGATTTGAGCCATGGAGCTTACGGTGTAGTCGAGCGTCAACAGCAGGTATTCGTCTGCCTCCCGGTCATACAAAATCAAGCCGACATAAGCGAGCAGATGTCCCATGACGATAATGGGCTGGTAGACCAGCTTCTTTTTGTCCGAGAGGGCGATGACCCCGCTTCTCGCAGCCGTATCATTCCCTTGGGGCAGAGCGGTACGCATCAGGACAGACAGCTCCGACTGTACAGCCTGCGGCAGGGGAGGGACGTAGAGGGGATTGCCATCCAGAGGGAAGAAAAACACCTGTGTGTGAACGCTCGCCTGAAAATGCTGCAGCAGTTTCGGGATGCCCTGTGTCTGCAGACTGAGCTGCTGCAAACTGCGGGAATACGTCTCCAGGTTGCGAAGCGCCTGCATTTGACGATTGATCAAATGCTCGTGCAGATCTAGCGTAATGTCAACAAAACGAACAGGCTTGTGAAAGACGATCAATGGAAAGTCATGATGGTCCGCAAGCTCAATCATGTCCTGCGGCACGTTCGGAATGTAGTCGCCCAGCTCGATGCAAAGGCCGACCGCCTTACGCGAGATGAGCTCGGAGAGATAAGCGAGCCGCTTTTCTTTCACCTCGCCAAACCCGAGTCCGGTCGAAAGGATCAGCTCTTCTCCATTCAAGTATTGAACGGTATGAGCCGCTTCCAGCACATGCACCCACCGCACGGAACGGGATACTCCCCGACTGCCTGCCACCACTTCGGCATGTTGAAACAAAGGGCGTTTGACGACATCAGCCACTGTCAGGCGCCATTCATTGGTCATTCTTCCCCTCCTATAGACAGTATGTAACATGAATACTACCGAACTCCTGTCAGTTTGTCTAGTGATGATACGATGAATGTTCAGATAAGATAGAATTATCAATCATATATGTGCGCAAAGGAGTTGACGTGATGAGTACAACAATCGTTGGTCCTACTTTGAAGAACTACATCGCCGGAGAATGGGTGGAGTCGCAGGCTGAGCGCTATGAGGATATTCCCAACCCGGCCACAGGCGAATTGCTGTCACGCGTGCCGCTTTCGACCAGGGCTGACGTGGACAAGGCTGTTCAAGCGGCCAAGGCGGCATTTCCGGGTTGGAGCCAGACTCCTGCCGTGGACCGCGCCCGGATCATGTTCCGCTTTCAGCACCTGCTGTGGGAGCATCAGGATGAGTTGGCCCGGATGATTACGCTGGAAAACGGGAAAAACCTGGCGGAAGCACAGGCCGAATTGCTGCGCGGCATCGAAATGGTCGAGTTTGCTGCCGGAATGCCGACGCTGCTCATGGGTGAGACGCTGCCGAATATCGCCAAAAACATCGACTGCCAGGTGATACGGTTTCCGCTTGGCGTAGTGGGCGGCATTACTCCATTCAACTTCCCGCTGATGGTGCCGATGTGGATGTACCCGATCGCCATTACGGCAGGAAACACATTTGTCCTGAAGCCGTCCGAACGCACGCCGCTGTCCTGTATTCGGATCGCCGAGCTGTTGAAGGAAGCCGGATTGCCTGACGGCGTGTTCAATGTCGTCAACGGCGCACATGACGTCGTAAACGGGCTGCTGGAGCATCCGGATGTGAAAGCCCTTTCCTTCGTCGGCTCGCAGCCCGTCGCCGAGTATGTCTACAAGACGGCCGCAGCTCATGGAAAACGCGTTCAGGCGTTGGCCGGAGCGAAAAACCATCACCTCGTCATGTCGGACACGAATCTGCAGCGAGCCGCCAAAACGATTGTCAGCTCCGCCTTTGGCTGTGCCGGCGAGCGCTGTATGGCGGCGAGCGCGGTCGTCGCGGTGGAGGAGATCGCCGACGAGCTCATCCGCCATCTGATCGAAGAGTCCAACGCCTTGACAATGGGGAATGGGCTGGAGCAGGGAGTGGACCTTGGACCAGTCATCCGCGCTTCCCATCTGGAAAAAGTGCACGGCTTCATCGAGCAGGGACTTTCCGCAGGGGCGGAGCTTGTTCGGGATGGACGGGAGGATGCGAAAGCAAGTGCGGGAGGCTATTTCCTTGGACCGACGATTTTTGACAAGGCAGATGCCGAAATGGTCATCGTCCGCGACGAGATCTTTGCCCCCGTGCTGAGTATCATGCGGGTGAAAAATTTCGAGGAGGGACTTGAGACGATCAGCAAGTCCCGCTTTGGCAACGGGGCCACCATCTACACAGAAAACGGAAAGTGGGGACGGGAGTTTGTACAGCGCGTGGAAGCCGGCATGGTCGGCGTCAACGTCGGCGTGCCTGCGCCAATGGGCTTCTTCGCCTTCACCGGCTGGAAGAACTCCTTCTACGGAGATTTGCACGCCAATGGCAAGGACGGCGTCGATTTCTTCACGAAGAAGAAGACGATCACGTCCCGCTGGTTCGATGACGGCGACACCAGCATCGGTTCCCAGAAGGTATTCGTGAAATAACGAAAGGGTGGATCGAAGATGAGCCAAGAGCAACAAACCCAAGCGGTGGAAAAGGAAGCTCTGCTGGAAAAAGACAGGGCGCACATGTGGCATCACATGTCGCCATACAACCCCAACCCGATGATCGTCACGGAAGCAAGCGGCTCATGGGTGACGGACATTGACGGCAACAAATACTTGGACGGCATGTCCGGCCTTTGGTGCGTTAATATCGGCTACGGCCGTCAGGAGCTTGCTCAGGCTGCCTACGAGCAATTGCAAACGATGGCGTATTTTCCGCTGACGCAAAGCCACGTGCCGGCGATCAAGCTGTCGGAAAAGGTGAGCGAGTGGCTCGGCGAAGAGTACCGAATCTTTTTCTCCAACAGCGGCTCGGAAGCAAACGAGGTTGCCTTCAAGATCGCCCGGCAGTACCACCACCAGAACGGCGAGCCGGGGCGGTACAAGTTCATTTCCCGCCACCGCGCCTATCACGGCAATACGATGGGCGCGTTGGCAGCTACCGGACAATCGATCCGAAAGCAAAAATACGAACCGCTGGCACCTGGCTTTCTCCACGTATCACCGCCGTATTGCTACCGCTGTCCGTTTGGAAAGTCGTACGGCAGCTGCAGCCTCGAGTGCGCCCAGGTGTTCGACGAGGTGATCAACTGGGAGGGAGCAAACTCAGTGGCGGCTGTCATCATGGAGCCGACGATCACGGGCGGCGGCGTCATCGTTCCTCCGCCGGAGTACATGCCCAAAGTGCGGGAAATTTGCGATAAGTACGGAGTGCTTCTGATCGTCGACGAAGTGATTTGCGGTTTTGGCCGTTCCGGTCAAAAGTTCGGCCATCAAAACTTTGGCGTCAAGCCCGATATTGTGACCATGGCCAAAGGAATTACAAGCGCGTATTTGCCGTTGTCGGCAACGGCGGTGCGGGCAGAAATTGCCGACAAGTTCAACGAGCAAGGGGTCAACCTGCATTTCCGCCACGTCAATACATTTGGCGGAAATCCGGCGGCCTGTGCGCTTGCGCTGAAAAACCTGGAGCTGATGGAAGAAGAGCAGATGATCGAGCGGGCCGGCCGCCTGGGCGAGGAGCTGCGGGAGAAGCTGTCGTTTTTGGAGGACCATCCGCATGTCGGCGACATGCGCAGCTTCGGGTTCCTGATGGGCATCGAGATGGTCGAAAACCGGGAAACAAAGGAACCGGCAGCGCCAGACAAACTGACCAAAATCATTGGAGCCTGTAAACAGCTCGGCCTGATCATCGGGCGAAACGGCGATACGATACCGGGCTTCAACAATGTGCTCACCCTTTCGCCGCCGTTCTCCACTACGAGCGAGGACATTGATTTCATCGCGCGCGTGCTGCGAGAAGCGTTCGCGGAATTGGCGTAAGCATACCTGGCAAATAAAGAGGCTTCCTGTTCCCCGACTGCTATGAGCATGGCAGAAAGGGGAGGGAAGCCTTTTTGGACGAATCGTTATGAATCATTGCGAATGATGAAATAAACAATCAGGCCCATCACCGGAAACATCAGTGTGCCGATGAGGACCAAGAGAGCATACTCGCTGCTTTTTCCGCGTTTTCTTGCGTCACGGTAGGCCCATATGCTGGTTACGATATTCAGGGCGTATAGAAACAGGATGACCAGGAACGGGAACAAAATCATGTTGATAGGAAAATCGAAGCTGCTTTCGTAAACCACAAATGCCCCTCCCAAAAAGTAGATAGCACGATAAAGGAAACGAATTTTGTCCTCTTCCTGCGGAGAAACGAGCCGTCCGTCTCAGACTGGACGGCAAAAAGCCAGGAACATTTTTCTCAATGGATATGGAAAGTATTGACGCAGGATGGGGATCATGGTAACGTACAACTTGATCAATACTCACTAAACAAATGGGAATTATATGAATTCTGGAGGTTTCGACAGAGGAGGATGACTATGAACAAAGCACGTACGATCAAGCAGGCAGCCGCCGGGGCAGTGCTGCTAACCGCATTGTCGCTGTCATCAGGGGTGCCGGTTCATGCAGCCCTCGCGACGACATATGGATTAGCCGGGCAATCTGCCGCAGTCCAAACATCAACGCTTCAGACCGCATCCGTCAAGGACAGTGCTGCCTACATCACCAAGCGGTACGGAATTGCTCTGTCCGGGACCATTACAAAACAGCAGTATGAAAAGGCTTTGCAAACACTGCTGGCTGCTTCCAGTATAGCGGTTGACAGCGCTGGGGCCAATCCTTCTTTCTTCCCGAAAGCATCCGCCGACAGCAAGCTTTTGCTCTGGGAGGCCGTCAGCGCGTCGGTGAAGGCCGCTGACTTGAAAGAACTGGCTCTTACCTATTCTGATGAAAAGATCGCGGCAGCCTGGGATGCGGCGGGCTGGTCGTACACTCCGGGCAAAACCATTGCCAAGGAATCCGCGCAGGAGGTAGCGGTCGCGCTGGACACCGGTTTGCTGTCCGCAAAGCCTGTGGCCGGAGCAAAGCTGGAAGCCAATGTTTCCGCCGACGTCGCTTATCAGTTATTGGGCAAGGTAGCCGAATTCCATGGAGAGCAGCAAAACTATCTCGGCGAAATCAGCGACGACGATATCTTTGGGAAGCTCGTGCAGGCGTGGAACGAATCCCAGTTGATCAGAACAGAGGAATTGCAAAAGACGGTAGACGAAGGAGTAAAGCAAAATCTGATCACGGGCTACAATCTCAAAGATACGCGGTTTGATCCCGGCTTCGATCCCACTCGGACGATTACATACGGGCACAGCGATATCGTCCATGCGGTACAATTGATCGGACTGCTCCGCAGCGAAGGCATTGATGCGAAAGTCCAGCTGGAGCCGAAAACGTCCGCTTTTGTTTATCTGAAAGAATGGGGCGAGCCTGTTCAGACGGATGATTACCAGGTAGTACCGATCGACAACGGCAACCACATTGCGTATGCCAAGGAATACGATCTCAGTCTCGAGTTTGCCACCGTCAAAGAAAAAGAGCTGTTTCAGCCACTCGTGCTGAAGTACGCGAAACGAAATCAGGAGGATATGACAGGGCTTCTCAAAGCGTCCTGGTGGCAGCCGCTCTATTATTCCCTGACAAAGCTTGATGATTATCCGGTGATTACGAACCATGTACTGAAAAAAGGGCGTTATCTGGCACAGACGTTTACCCTGAACGAACAGTCGGCCAGGGTCGCAGCCGGCCTGAAAAAAATCAATCCTTCCGTCCATGTTGAAACGTATCAGTTCTGGGTGGATCAACCGTTTTACAACTATTTAAAAGGGGACTATAAATAAGCTCAGTCCTGCTCTTCCGGATTGTCAGGAGGCTGGTTATCCTGTTCGGCCTGGTAGGCGCGAAGGCCGCGGATGAACATGTCCAGGATGACGTCGTGCTGCGTTTTGCTCGCCACCTTCAGTCGAATTTGCTCCAGCTCGGCAACCAGCTCTGAATCCAAATGCAGATTAACGGTTTTTCCCCTGCTGCGCGGGTGAATCTCGTAATGGCTGCTGTTCTTTTTTACCACTCCTTCGACAATCGCCTCCTTGCCGAGTATCCGGCGATCAGGCACATACAAGCAAGGGGCCTCAAGTACAATATGGGTCAGCTCTTCACTGAAACGGATGGTGAGGGGCTGCCCTTTTCTTTTGTGAAAATCGCGAATCTGGCGCGAATACTCCTGGTTTTCCACCGTATTGTTCAGCGTGATGACAGCTGTTTCCATAAGTCCTCCTTACGATTGGGCAAGCAGATGGGAATCGTGGCTGGATTGTTGCAGGGCACTCTCCGGGATGTCATCGATCACTTCGCCGCTTTCCTCCAGCTGCGCCTGGTACACAAACAGCTCGTCTTCGGTGTCAGCCTTGCTCACCGCAACTGCCGTAATGACAGCGCAAACCGATTGTCCGCTCCGCTCCAGCCGGACGCGGTCAAGCACGTCAAAGCTGGGGACTAAAAGACCCCGCCCGTGCAAAAAGCGCAACACGTCCCGCCGGGGGTAGAGAAATCGCTTGTTGCCCTGTTTGCCTGAAAGCAAGGGAAATGCTTCGCGCTCATCGATGACTGTCCCGAGCAGCCCGTCGTCTGCCCACCTTTTTATCGAGGCCATGCTGCCCGTCCGTCCGCTCCGGGAGGCGAGCAGGTCGAGTATTTCTCGCGAAGATACATAGCGTTTTCTCTCCAGGCGCTGTTTCTCACAAGCAATCCGTTCCGCTTCCAACCGCTCCAACCGTTCGGTCGTTTCCGCAATTTGCCGTTTGAGTCTGGCAATCAGCTGGTCGTAATCCTTCATGCCATCCCCCTCAATTTCCACTTTGGTATCAGCCTATTCCGCGTTGAAATCAATCATGCCTGCGAAGTCGGTTCCATTTCATAACCGGCATATGAAAAAAGGGGATGAAGGAATCATAAAACGCTTTTTTTCCACATTGATTAATACCAAGGAAGCGATTTTCAGAACGCCAGAGGAGGTTGTTGCATGATGAGCGTTCACCGCGAAGAAACTGCGTCCATGCTGGAAGCAAATTTTCAGGAAGTGGTTCCTGCGCTAAAGCCGAAAGAAGCGATCGACGAAGCAAACCGGTGCCTGTTCTGCTTCGATGCGCCCTGTATCAAGGCTTGCCCGACCTCGATCGACATTCCGTCCTTCATTAAAAAAATTGCTACCGGCAATCTTCTCGGTTCGGCCAAGACGATCATGGCGGCCAATCCGGTGGGAGCAAGCTGCGCCAGGGTCTGTCCGACAGAGGAGCTGTGCGAGGGGGCCTGTGTACTCAATCACGCTTCAAAGCCGATCATGATCGGTTTGCTTCAGCGCCACGCGACAGACTGGGCGATAAAAAATCAGAAAATTCTGTTTAGGGCGGGCGAGAACAACGGCAGACGTGTTGCCATCGTGGGCGGCGGTCCCGCAGGTCTCTCGGCTGCCCGGGAGCTTGCCCGTTTCGGCTATGAAGTGACGGTTTTCGAAGCGAGGGAAAAGGCGGGCGGGTTAAACACCTACGGCATTGTGTCCTTCCGTCTGCCACAGGAGATAGCCCTGTGGGAGGCGGAACAAATCCGGCAAATGGGCGTGATATTCAAGACCGGTACCCGCGTCGGTGTGGACGTGACGCCGGAGGAGCTTCTGCAAAGCTTTGATGCTGTATTGCTTGCGGCAGGCATGGGAGCTGTCCCGATGCTGAACATCGAAGGCGAAGGCCTGGCCGGCGTGCTTGATGCGATCTCTCTCGTGGAAGACACCAAAACAAAGCCGCTTGCTGACCTGATGCTCGGCAAGAAAGTGGTCGTGATCGGAGCGGGAAATACGGCGATAGACGGTGCGACTGCCTCCAGACGACTGGGTGCCGAGCTCGTTCAAATCCTTTACAGGCGCACAGACAAGGAAATGACCTGTTACCAGTTCGAGTACGAATTCGCCAAACAGGATGGAGTGGAATTCCGCTGGTTGGTAGCGCCGACCCGGATTATCGGCGAAAACGGACGGGTGACCGGGATCGAGCTTATGCGAATGCAGCTTGGCGAGCCGGACGCGAAAGGGCGGAGGACTCCCGTACCGATACCGGGAAGCGAGTTTGTGCTCGAGACGGATTTCGTCGTAAAGGCGATCGGGCAAACGCGGCATGAAGGCCTGATCGAAATGTTCGGCCTAAAGCACAAAAACGGAATCGTCGAGGCAGAGGAAGGAACGTACCGCACTTCTGATCCGCGGGTTTATGCCGCGGGAGATGTCATTTTTGGCGGAGGAGGGACGGACGCGATGGTCGTCGATGCCGCCAATCACGGAAAGCGGGCTGCTCATGCGATGCACGCGGCACTGGAAGAAAAGTCTCAGCCGGTTTCGTAGATATATTGAAGTGGATGAGCAACAAAACGGAAACGCAAGAGCGGCAATAGGCCATGTATTCTGGGAACCGTTTTTCATGAAACGGTGCTGATCGATAGAAATCTCCAGGTAAAAGGAGGCGCAGCGCAATGGCAGATTTACGCATCAATTTGGCCGGAATCGAGTCGCCCAATCCGTTTTGGCTGGCTTCGGCTCCGCCCACCAACTCCGGATATCAAGTGCAGCGGGCATTCGATGCGGGCTGGGGGGGCGCAGTCTGGAAGACATTGGGTGAACCGATCATCAACGTGACGTCCCGGTTCGCCGGTCTCCATTTCGGAGGGCAGCGGGTTCTCGGCTTCAACAACATCGAGCTGATCACGGACCGACCGCTTGAGGAAAACCTGAAGGAAATGCGGGAGACGAAGAAGCTGTTTCCGAAGCACACCTTGATCGCTTCGCTGATGGTCGAGCATAAACGGGAAGCGTGGCATGAAATCGTAAAAAAAGTGGAGGCCATAGGGGTTGACGGACTGGAGCTGAACTTTGGCTGCCCGCACGGAATGGCGGAACGCGGCATGGGTTCGGCGGTCGGGCAGCACCCTGACCTGATCAGGCAGCAGGTAGAGTGGGTGAAGGAAGTTGCCCGGACGCCCGTTATCGTCAAGCTGACTCCGAACATCACCGATATCCGCTTCACCGCTCGTGCAGCGTCATCCGGCGGAGCAGATGCCGTCAGTATGATCAACACGATCAACAGCCTGATGGGAGTCGATCTAAACTCGTGGCTGCCGATCCCGCATGTCGACGGAAAAGGAGCGCATGGCGGTTATTGCGGACCTGCCGTGAAGCCGATCGCGCTCAACATGGTAGCGGAATGCGCTCGCGATCCGCAGGTGGGGATTCCCATCTCCGGGATTGGCGGTATTTCCACCTGGCAGGACGCCGTCGAATTTTTGCTGATGGGAGCAAGCGGCGTTCAGGTGTGCACCGCAGCTATGCATCACGGTTTTCGGATCGTTGAGGACATGATCGACGGTCTGAACAACTACCTGGATGAGCGGGGAATTGCTTCGGTTATGGACATCGTCGGCAAAGCCGTGCATACGTACTCAGACTGGGGGCATCTCAACCTGAATTACAAGGTCGTAGCCCGCATTCGCGAGGAGACCTGCATCAACTGCAACAAGTGCCATATCGCCTGCGAAGACACCTCTCACCAGTGCATCGATATCGTCACTGACGAAATGACCGGGAAAGAAAGGCTGGTCGTTCGGGAAGAGGACTGTGTCGGTTGCAATCTCTGTTCCATCGTGTGTCCGGTAGAAGGGACGATCGAGATGGTGGAAATTCCGTCGGACCAGCCACCGCTTTCCTGGAACCAGCGCCAGGCGGCACTGGCAGAAGCGAGCCAGGAGTAATGTTTTGGCCGGGGACTGCATAGCCTGTACTGGCAAAATGGCAAAAGACAAAGCCGCTAGTGCAAATGCCCTGCGGGGGCTGGGAAAAGAGGGGGATATAAAATGAAAAAATGGATTCGCGGAGGTACGGTTGTGACGGCAGCCGATACGTACCAGGCTGATGTCTTGATGGAGGGTGAGCGGGTAGTCGCGATCGGCCATCAGCTGCCAGTCGAAGGAGCGGAAGAGATCGACGCCACGGGCTGCTATGTCATTCCAGGCGGGATCGATCCGCATACTCACCTCGACATGCCATTTGGGGGAACGGTGACGGCAGACGACTTCTTCACCGGCACCAGGGCAGCGGCATTTGGCGGGACGACCAGCATCGTTGATTTCTGTCTGACCAAAAAAGCGGAAACACTGCGCTCGGCGATTGCCGCATGGCACGAAAAGGCTCGCGGAAAAGCGGTTATCGACTACGGGTTTCATCTGATGATCGCGGAGGCAAACGATCAAGTATTGGAGGAGCTGGAGAGCGTCATCTCGGCGGAAGGCATTACCTCGCTGAAAGTGTTTATGGCTTATAAAAATGTCTTCCAGGCAGACGACGAGACCTTGTTTAAAACGCTTGTCAGGGCCAAGGAGCTGGGGGCGCTCGTACAGGTGCACGCGGAAAACGGCGATGTGCTCGATTATTTGACAAAGCAGGCGCTGGCAGAAGGAAAGACAGATCCGATCTACCATGCCTATACACGGCCGCCTGAAGCGGAAGGAGAGGCGACGGGCAGAGCCATCGCTTTGACTGCCCTGGCCGGATCGCAGCTTTACGTAGTCCATGTCTCGTGCGCTTCCGCCGTGCAGCGGATTGCGGAGGCGCGGGAGAAAGGCTGGAATGTCTACGGCGAGACATGCCCGCAATACCTGGCTTTGGATCTAAGCGTCATGGATCAACCAGACTTTGAGGGGGCCAAATACGTCTGGTCTCCGCCGCTGCGCGAGAAATGGAACCAGGAAGTGCTGTGGAGTGCGCTCAAGAACGGGATCTTGCAGACAGTCGGCTCCGATCACTGTCCTTTCAACTTTCACGGGCAAAAAGAATTGGGGCGCGGCGACTTCACCAAAATTCCGAACGGCGGTCCATTGATCGAAGACCGTTTGACGATCCTCTATTCGGAGGGGGTACGCCAGGGGCGCATCAGCCTGAACCAGTTTGTGGACATCTGTTCAACGAAGGCAGCAAAGCTGTTCGGAATGTTTCCGAAAAAAGGAACGATCGCGGTGGGCTCGGATGCGGATATCGTCATCTTTGACCCGAATGTAAAACGGACGCTTTCCGTCGAAAGCCACCATATGAACGTCGACTACAACCCGTTCGAAGGGATGGAAGTATACGGCGAGGTAGTATCCGTTCTGTCGAGAGGCTCGTTTGTGGTACGCGACAAGCAATTCGTCGGGCAGGCAGGCTGCGGCCAGTACATCAAGCGCACTACTTTTCAACAGCCGTAACATCAAGCTAGCCCGAAAGGAGGCAGACACAAGCATGGCAAGCAAGGTCACGATCGGCCTGATCCAGGCAAAAAACGACGTCCATGGCGATGAGCCGGTCCACGTCCACAAGGAAAAGGCAATCGAAAAGCACGTCAAGCTGGTGCGCGAGGCAGCAGTCAAAGGCGCTCAAATCATTTGCCTGCAGGAAATCTTTTACGGTCCGTACTTTTGCGCCGAACAAAACACCAAATGGTACGAGGCGGCAGAGGAGGTTCCGGATGGACCAACCATCCGGCAATTTCAGTCGCTCGCCAAACAGCTGGGGACAGTTCTGATCCTGCCTGTCTATGAGCGGGTAGGCATTGGTACCTATTACAATACAGCCGCTGTGATCGATGCGGACGGCACGTACCTTGGCAAATACAGAAAGCAGCACATCCCTCACGTGGGAGTCGGCGGCAACGGCTGCGGCTTCTGGGAGAAATACTATTTCAAGCCGGGAAATTTAGGCTATCCCGTTTTTGAGACGGCATTTGCCAAGGTGGGCGTCTACATCTGCTATGACCGCCATTTTCCGGAAGGGGCAAGGCTGCTTGGGCTGAACGGGGCAGAAATTGTCTTCAATCCGTCTGCGACTGTTGCCGGCCTCTCCGAGTACCTCTGGAAGCTGGAACAGCCGGCCCATGCCGTGGCGAATGGATACTACGTGGCCGCAATCAACAGAGTGGGAGTGGAAGCCCCGTGGAAGATGGGAGAATTTTACGGCCAATCGTACCTGGTAGACCCGCGGGGACAATTCGTCTCCGTCGGCAGCAGAGACCAGGATGAGGCAATCATCGCGGAAATGGATAAAAACCTGATCCGCCAGGTTCGGGATACGTGGCAATTTTACCGCGACAGAAGGCCTGAGACCTATGACGACATGGTTAAATTGCTCCCTTAAAAAAGACATGGGTCCTGCGAAATGGCCTGGCTGGCGAAAAGCAGGGCGGCGCGGTGCGGCGCCCCCTCTTTTCCCGTTTGGAACACGAGCTGCAAATGAATCGGCGAAGAGGAGTTTTCTCTATGAAAAAGATCGTCTATCGGGGAGTCGAATACCGGGAAGCCGAACGGGTCGTGCAGCTGCAAAGATATGAACGGCACGAGCGCAGACAATTTGTGAATGGGGCCGTCGCCAAGGCTGTGTTTGGCTCAGGCGTCTATCTGGTCAGCAGCATGAAGATAGCGGCCCAGTATGCCATTTGTCACGCGGAGACGACATGGGACCAGGCGGCCATACTCGCACAGGAGCTGCGAACTACGGGACTTTTTCATCTGAACGAACAATACGGAGAGAACCAGCTTCGAATCGATGCCCTGCAATATCAATATTCCGTGGACGATTTAAAGCGGATTTCGGCCGCTATGGATGAACAGGAATGGCTGGATTGGACGGGAGAGCAAATCAGACTTTACCTGATGGAACAGGGCTATCAAGGGATCTGTTATCAGATAAATGGCGAGCTGACCTACTACATTTGTTACAGCCCCGACCAGCAAATTTCCAATATTTCATTGTTTTCAGTTTTTGATGTGGGAGTTTCGTCGTAAAACTATCGACTTGTCCATCCTCCTTTGGTAGAATTAGACATTATTCGACTATTTTCTGCAATCATGACTATGAAAATAAGGAGATGGCCTCAAGACATGAAACTACTACGCAACATGCGAACGCGTACAAAGCTAATGAGTCTGGTTGTTCTGATGAGTGTTTTTTTGGGAGGAGTAGGAGCTACTGGCTACTACAATTTAATGAAAGCGGAAACAAGGATGACCACGATGTACCAGGATCAGCTGTTGCCGATCAAGTGGGTGAACGAGCTGCGTACAGAAACGAGACAGATCGAGGCAATCATGTATAAAATGATGTTGGAAACAAGCCCTTCCAAACAAAGGGACTACAAGCAGCAGTATCAGGACTTGGTTGCGGAGTCTGACGAATTGCTTGTGAAGCTTCAGGAATCCGCATCGTCGGAACAGGAGACAGAGATTCTGGAAACGCTGAAAATGCTGTTGGAAAAATACCGGGGCGACCAAAAAGTCGTGATTCATCTCATAGAAGAAAAAAATCCGGACGAAGCCTTTGCTTTCTTCCGCGCGACGGAATCAACGCTGAGCGGGATTAACCAGGAGCTGAAATCTTGGGCGGACTACAACTCCGCAAGAGCGGAAGAAACGAACAACCTCAATACCGCGGAGTCAAAAATTGTAGAAATTACGATGCTCGGGATCGCGGTGCTAGCGATTGTGCTCGCGCTCGGCGTCGGATTTGCCATCGCCCGGATGATTGCCAACCCGCTCCGTGACGTGGCTTCCAGACTGGAGGAGCTGGCCGGCGGAAATTTGGCGGTGAAGCCAGTCGACTACACGGGCAAAGATGAAGTCGGGACTTTGGGACTGGCCTTCAACCGATTGGTGTCCGAGCTGCGGCTTTTGATCGATCAGGTGAAAGTGGCAAGCGAACAGGTAGCGGCTTCCTCCGAGGAGCTGCACGCGAGCGCCGAGCAGACGGCGAGAGCGTCAGAGCAGGCTGCCGCAGCCATCGAAGAGATCGCTTCCGGATCAGAGGTGCATACACTCCGTTCGCAGGAAGGCGTACGGGTCATGGAGGAAATGGCTCTGGCCGTACAACGCATCGCCGAAACCTCAGGCTCTGTCTCTGAATTTTCAGGACAGGCCGCTCAGGAAGCCGCGCAAGGAAATGAACGCATTCAATCCGCGGTCGATCAGATGACGGCGATCAATGAAGCGGTAAGCCGGGCTGCCGATATGGTTCGACTGCTTGGAGTCAGGTCCGAAGCGATCGGAGAGATCGTTCAGGTCATTACGGGTATCGCTTCGCAAACCAATCTGCTTGCGCTGAACGCTGCCATCGAAGCAGCCCGTGCCGGAGAGCAAGGCCGCGGCTTTGCCGTTGTGGCCGACGAGGTACGAAAATTGGCCGAGCAATCGGAAGGATCTGCTCGTGAGATTGAGCGACTGATCCAGGATATCCAGAATGAGACCGCTCAGGTAGTGAATGCGATCAAACAAGGTACCCGGGAAGCGGAAACGGGCAGCGTTATCGTGCGCGAGGCTGGCGAAGCCTTCCAGCGCATCGTCGGTTCGTCCCAGACGATCGCGGAACAAATTCAAGAGGTATCGGCGGCGACGGAGCAAATGTCGGCAAGCATCCAGCAGGTGGCGTCGTCCATGGATGAGATGAACCGGTTGGCCCAGGAGGCTTCCGACCATACCCGCGGCGTTGCTGCCACGTCTGAGGAACAGCTGGCATCGATGCAGGAAATTACCAACTCCAGCGAAAATCTGAGCAAGCTGTCGCATGAGCTGCAATTGTCCATTAGCCGGTTTAACATGTAAAAGCGAGCAAACAGAAGAAGCTCCGCCGAATGATCGGCGGAGCTTGCTT
>NZ_JAUMSJ010000013.1:0-112959 GCF_037834415.1 Brevibacillus borstelensis
ACTGCATGCATATCCAGTTTTGAAGGAATAAATGAAGCCATCCTGATCAGGATGGCTTTTTTGCATTTTCTGTCGCTTTACGATTTGTCTCTTTTTTGCCATTTCTCGTAGCCCGGATGAGTCATTTCAAAACTGTCAGGGACTGGTATTCTGGACGTGTAGCCTCAACAGAAGATGGCCAAGCGTAGATAAAAAAGGGGGGAGGCGCCTGTTTACGAAAGAGAAGAAGAACTTGGCAAGGTTATGTCGGGCTCTCTGGCTTCTGCTTGTCATTGGTTTGGTGGTGACCGTCAACTCTTTACCCGGAAAAGCGGCAGCCACAGCGGCGTCATTGCAGGAGCTGATTGACCGGGCACAGCCTGGTGAAACTGTCGTCGTCCCAGCAGGAGCGTATCCGGGACCGATCCGGGTGACTAAACCGATCATCCTGCAGGGACATGGCAACGTGGAGGTAAACAGTACGAACAAGGAGCCTGTTTTGGTGATCCAGGCGGACCATGTGACGGTGCGAGGGATGCGGATTGTCGACAAGCGGATTAACGAACCGGACGCATCGCTGGTCGTCAGAGGAAGCTATACCGTCCTTGAACACCTGACGATTGAGACGATGGGAACGGGCGTGCAGCTGATCCAGTCCGATCACAACACATTGAAGGACATCGCAATTATCGGCGGAGTCAGCGAGCCTGATGACGACACGGAAGAAAATATGCTCGACCACAGCCAGCACAAGCTGCTGGCCCCGAAAAAAACAGGTCCCAAACCGCAGAAAGGGAACGGCATCAACCTGGATCGGTCTCATTACAACCAGCTGACGTCCAATCGGATTGGAAACATGTTTGACGGCATTTATTTGGAAAACAGCAATTTTAATGAAATTGAACAAAATTTCGTTGAAAAGTCCCGCTACGGGTACCACTTCATGGGTACGGCCGATACCAAGCTTGTAGGCAACACAGGAAGCGCAAACGTAACAGGGGCCATGCTGATGGAAACAACGAGAGCCATCGTCAGGGAGAACCGCTTCGTCAAGCAGAGAGAAAACCCCAATTCGCAGGGAGTCCTTTTGTTCGATGTCACCCACTCGCACATCGAAAACAACCTGATCGAGGGAAACCGTGTCGGCTTTTTCATGGAACAGTCCAGCCTGAACTTTTTTTCCGCAAACCGGCTGGAAAAAAATTTTATTGGCATGCAGCTAAAAGAGGCGGCTCGCAATGAGATAGCAGCCAACCAGTTTATTTCCAATGTCATTCAGGCGCAGGCACAAGATGGCAAAGAGAACCTCTTGGAGGGAAACTACTGGGATACGATGCAGGGAATTGATCTGGATGCGGACGGGCATAGCGACGTCCCCTACGAGATGAACCCGTTTTTTCTGGCGCTGACGGGAGCCGTACCACCGTATCAGCTGTTTTTTCAAGCGCCGGGTTTTGTGTTTTTGGAAGGATTGTTTAGTTCCGGAACAGGTACAGTCATTCGGGATGCCCGTCCGCTAATAACCCCGGGCAAAGAAATAATGGCGGCCGCCGGACAGAGTCGGCCCGAGCAGCAAGGCTGGATCATGGGTATCAGCGCATGCTTACTGGCGTTGACTGGATTTGGAATCTATATGGGAGTGAGACAAAAATGAAAAAATGGACAATGGCAGCAGGTGCAATGATGGTAGTTTCCGCATTGATGATCGGATGCGGCAAAGAGGAAGCGCAACCGGTGGAGATTGTGGAAGGAGTGGACAAGTGCGACATCTGTCATATGGAAGTCGCCAATAACCAGCACGCGACCGAAATTGTGCTAAAGGACGGAAAAGCCTTGAAATTCGACGACATCGGCTGCATGTACCGCTGGACAAACGAAAACGGGACAGAGCAGATGGATGTCCAGTTCGTCCGGGATTACCTTTCCAAGGAGTGGGTAAAGTCGGAACAGGCGAGCTACGCGTATGACGAGAGCTTTAAAACGCCGATGGGCTACGGAGTTTATTCCTTCAAAGACAAAACCGCTGCAGAAGCGTTCGTGAAGGAGCAGCAGGCAGGCAAACTGTTGAGTGCGCAAGATCTGGGCAATCACAGCTGGGAATCCAGTATGAAAAAGCATAAGGAAGGGCACGGCGGAGGCCACGGCGAAACGGGCGCAGGCAGCCACGGCCAGAATGCGGATGCAGGCAGCTCGCATGCGCCAAGCAACGAAATGCAAGGCAAACACAATTGATCATGGGAAGTGGCTGATGTGCACATCGATAAAATCGCCAAACGGGAGATCAAGATCGGCTTTCGCAACCCGTGGGCATATTCTTTCATGGCTCTTTTTTCTCTGTTCAGTCTCGCCTTGCTGATCATCCAATCACAATCGTTTATGGAAGGGTATACGTACACGACAGGGACGATGCTTAACCTGATTTTGTATTTGCTTCCCCTGATGACAATGCTGCTCGCCTCCTTTTCCCTCACCGCGGAAAAGGAGGAGGGGAGCTGGCAGCTTCTTTCCACCTATGCGATCACGACGACCGCTTTTTTATGGGGAAAATATTTTGGCTTGGCGGTTGTCCTGGTCTCGATCGTCTGCTTTGGATACGGTGTATCCGGGCTGATCGGTTCGCTGCTCGGGACTGGCTTTACGCTATCTGCGCTGCTTTTTTTCCTGTTCTTCTCCATTTGTATTGTTCTGCTCTTTCTGGGAATCGCGATAATCGTCGGGACAGTGAGCAAGAACCGTTGGCAGGCCCTCACGTTCGGGGTGAGCATCTGGTTCTTCTTTATCCTCGCATGGCCGACAATTTTGATCTCAGTGCTGAGCTTTTTGCCTTATACGTGGATCAAGCCCGTGCTGCAAATCGCCACCTGTCTCAATCCGGCTGAGTTTGTGCGGATTTTCTCCGTCGTGAAAATGGGCGGAGGCTCCATTTTTGGCCCGGAATACTACAACTGGGTCACCTGGATGCAGTCTCCGTTTGGCGTAATCGGTTTTATCACCCTCAGCATCGCCTGGATTGTCGTCACGATGGGGATTGCCACATTCGTCTGGGAAAGAGGGAGATACCGTGATTAATACCGGATTGGAAATGGTGCAGGTAACGAAAAGGATAAAGGGGAAAACAATCGTCCATCCATTCGATCTGACCATCAGGCCAGGACAAGTAGTAGCGCTTTGCGGCGGCAATGGCGCGGGAAAAAGCACGATATTGCGCATGATTGCGGGCCTGGCGCGGCCGACCTCGGGCACGATTGAGGTAAATGGGCTGAACCGCAGGCAGGACCGCGAGTATTATTTGCGGCAAATCGGCTACATGCCTGATCATTTCAACTTTGGAGCGGGCCTGACGGCCAGCGAGACGATCCGCTTCTTTGCTGCCCTCAAGGGGCGTACGGCGCAAGAAGCGGACGATGCCCTGAAGGCTGTCGGCCTGCAGGATGCTCGCAACAAGCGGGTTTCCGTTTTTTCCAAAGGGATGCAGCAGCGGCTGCTATTCGCTCAGGCTATCCTGGACAAGCCTCCACTGGTCATTCTCGATGAGCCTACAAACGGACTCGATCCGTATTGGATGGATACCTTCGTCAGCCTGGTAATGGAAGTGAAACGGGCAGGGCAAGCGGTCATTTTCTCGACGCATCAGCTGCAGGTAGCCGAGGAAGTGGCAGACCGGGCCATTTTTCTGATGGACGGAAAGACGGTAAGCAGGGGGACGATTGAAGAGTACCGCGCCAAGTACGGACCGTCCGGCTTGCAAGGGGCCTTCGCATCCCTGATCAGCCGGCAGCTGACAGGCGATATCGACGGGACTGTTGGCGGGATGTTTGACGGCCAAGGCGGTCTTGGCGGAGGGGAGCGGCAGGACCCGTACCAGCAGGACAAGTATCAACAGGACGAGTACCAACAGGACCAGAACCGGCAGGAGAAAAATTCCCGGCATAGCCAAGTTTTCGGGAACGGTCAAGATTCCAGACATGGCCAAGATTCCGGGCACGATCAAGATTCCGGACATGCCCAAAAGTCTCGGCACGGCCATAATGACGGACAGGTAAGCCTTGACGGGCGTGACCGATCACAGGATAATTCGCCGGTGAAAATTACATTCAGAAAGCGTGAGAATAAGCGGCATGACGGATGACAAAAAGCGATTTACCCGCATCCTGATTGGAGGGGCAGCAGTATTGACTGCTGTTGTCCTGATTGCCGTTTGCGCAAAAGTGACAGTCATCCCTCCTGACGATACGAGAATGATTCTGGAGCATACCCATCGCACCTATATCTCCCCTCCCTGCTATGAAGAGGCGGAAAAGACCAATAATATTGGCGAGGCCACGCTTGGAGAAGCTTTGGGGCTTTCCTACAGCCCGGAATCCGGCTGTACGCAGCAATCTTTGCAGCCGATACAAGTACCGCTTTTCTTTTGGGTCACAGAAAAGCTGGGTATCCAAAAAGGGAAGTGGGATTGGTAACAGGACCGGTCAAGTATAGGAGCAACAGCAGGCTTGCGGTGCCGACGCGATGGAGTGCCGCGTTTTTCTGCAAGCAAGCCAAATTTTTGCTTCGGATTGGCGGGTTCGCGAGGCTGCGGAACCGCCGATTGCAAGGAGATACAATCCACGTCCTTGAGCTAGGGGAACGTTTTCTTTAAGGCAAGAAATTGGGTGGTACAAGTATGGCAGGACACTTTTTTCTGTTTCCCGGAAGGTTTCCGGGATCTATCGTCCATGCGTTCGTCTATATCCGCAAAAATACCGATACATCTCCCCTTTACAAAAGAGAGAGATGTATCAGTTATTTTATATAAAATCATATTTTTCTCTGATGTGGCTATTGTGAGTCGTTCGTTACCCGACCAAAGCGCCAATGATCGGATAGGAGAACGGCCGGCCGCTCAACGAGTACAAAATCCCTTTGATCGGGTAGTACAGCGCCGCGAGGCCAAAAATAACAAAGAATGGGATACCGATTATAATAAAGACGAACGGCCAGGAAATCGCAATCAAAATCCCGATAATCACGTGGAACAGCAATGCCTGGAGCGCCATGTTCTTCACCTCTCGATCGGCCATGAGCAGCCAGACGAGCAGCGGCACCAGAACGGGTGCAAAGAATGCGCTCGCGTGAGTAATCGCTTTTACGCCCTTATGATCCATGATAGAGCCTCCTAAAAAATGAAATAATAATGTCTATGTCATTATAGACGAAACAGCACCAGATTAAGTAACGGCCAAAAGCTTGAAAAGGATCTCCATCCCCAGACGGAGAAAATTTCTGGAAATGGCCGGGGGAATCCTCATAATCATACTTACATGCTTTGGCTATCCATAGATTTATAGAAGCCTTAGGAAAAAAAGGGGGATACGCTTGGGGACCTTGTGGCAACTGATGAAAAAAGGAAATACATCATCCGGGGCGGCGGCCATTGGCAACACGGGCTTGGCGATCGTAAAAGGCATAGCGGCCGCTCTGAGCGGCAGCGGAGCCATGTTTGCTTCGGCCATGCATTCGGTAGCGGATGCCGTCAATCAAGGATTTGTCTATACGGGCAGCGTACTCGCCGAAAAAGAGCCAACCCGCCGGTTCCCGTCAGGATTCGGGCGGGTCATCAACATCTTTTGCATGGTGGCGGTGATTGTCGTCACTATCATGGCTTATGAAACGATTCGAGAAGGCTTTCATCTGCTGACCCACCCCGTACAGGCCGGTCGCTTTGTGCTCAACCTCGTCGTATTGCTGTTGGCAGTTGCTGTAGACGGCTCTATCCTGCTGAAGGCGATGAAGGAAATCGTCCGGGAGACAAGGACGGAAGCGAAAGGATTGGGCGTGGTAAAGAGCGCCTTTCAAAATGTGGGACGAGCCGCGCCTCCGACCCGGCTGGTGTTTTACGAGGATCTCGTCGCCACATTAGGCGCCTTGCTGGCATTGATTGCGGTCGTTGTCACGCAGCTGACGCCTGTCAAGGTATTCGACGGCATTGCGACTATCCTGATCGGAATTCTGATGGTGGGAGTGGCGTTCAAGGTCGGATATGACAATATGGTGGGCTTGATTGGCGTGGCCGCCCCACGAGAGGTTGAGGACCGGGTGGCGCAGATCATTTTCGCCGACCCTTCCGTAACGGATATCAATCAGATGAGAATCATGCAGGAGGGGCGTTTTTACCATGTGGAGGCTTATCTGGAGCTGGAGAAAGGCTTGACGCTTGCAGATGCGGATGATATCAAATTTCGGGTGCGGGACGAGCTTTTGAAGGACCCGGATATCAGCGACGTCACTTTGGGCATTCTGGAGGATAACGACGTCCGCGACTGGCGGCCGGAAAAAGCCAAACCTCAACCGATGTAACACCAGAAGGCTTCGTCGTTCACAAACCTTCCACGATTGATGTGATTGCAGTCACAGATACAGAATAAGACCCTCTTTATACTGGGAGTTGTCAAAGAAATTTGACCTCAGGAAAGAAGGAGGGCCTAGAATGCTTAGTCAACAAACCGTCAGGATCATCAAATCGACTGTGCCTGTCCTGGAAGTGCACGGCAAAGCCATCACGACAAGATTTTACGAAATGATGTTTGCAAACCATCCCGAACTTTTGAACATATTCAATCACGCGAACCAAAAGCAAGGCCGTCAGCAAATGGCACTGGCCAATGCCGTGTATGCGGCCGCCGCTCATATCGACAATCTGGAAGCGATCTTGCCGGCAGTCAAGCAGATCGCGCATAAGCATCGGAGCCTGGGGATCAAGCCAGAGCATTATCCGATTGTCGGAGAAAACCTGCTTGCCGCTATCAAGAACGTGCTGGGAGAAGCGGCTACCGATGAGATCATCAATGCCTGGGCCGAAGCGTACGGTGTTATAGCCGATGCCTTTATCAGCGTGGAAGAAGGCATGTATCAGGAAGCCGAGGGAGCTGAGGGAGGCTGGAGAGATTTTCGCGATTTTGTCGTAGTCAAAAAAGAGGAAGAGAGTGCTGTCATCACCTCTTTCTATCTTCAGCCAAAAGATGGGGGACCGCTGCCCCCGTTTCAGCCTGGCCAGTACATCAGCGTGAAAATGACAATACCCGGTGAAGCCTATACGCATATCCGCCAGTACAGCCTGTCCGTCAGTCCCGGCAAAGAGTACTACCGCATCAGCGTCAAACGGGAGGACGGGGAACAGGAGAGACCGGCCGGAATCGTCTCCAGCTACCTACATCGCCATGTAAAGGAAGGAGACGTCCTGCCAATCAGCGCTCCGGCCGGGGACTTCCTATTGGATACCCAAGCTGAAACACCTGTAGTGCTTTTGAGCGGCGGTGTCGGCCTTACCCCGATGGTGAGCATGCTCCAGACGATCGTGGAGCGGCAGCCGAAACGGCAGGTCGCGTTCATCCATGCTGCTCGCAACAGCCTGACCCATGCGATGAAGGAACAAGTCGCAGAGATTGCACGTCGGCATGAAAACGTGGCGTCGTATGTTCTCTACTCGGAGCCGACTGAGGAAGACCGCGAATGCGGCGGTTTCGACAAGGAAGGCTATATCGATCTGCCGTGGCTGCAAGCACAGCTTTCCGACAATCAGGCTGACTTTTATTTCTGCGGTCCCGTTCCGTTTATGAAAAGCGTCTACCGCGCGCTGAAGGAATGGGGCGTGCCGGATGAGCGAATCCACTATGAGTTTTTTGGTCCAATGGGTAGCTTGATGGATTAGTTTTTAGTATAAATGAAAATGTCCATTGTCTTTTTTGCCTCCGCTGCAACGCGGAGGTTTTTTCTTCATAAGGAAAGCTAACTCTCTCATCTCTCGCTTATAATGGGTGATTATGGGAGGCGTGATAGTGTGCATTTAAAAAAACAACTTCTTTGGGCGGATCTGTCCTTGTTTTTCATTGCCCTCGCCTGGGGCTATACGTTTATCCTGTCCAAGGATCTGCTGACGGAGCTGACGCCATTTGCTTTCACCGGAACGCGCTTTTTGATCGCCGCTATGATCCTGTTGCCGTTCGCGTGGAAACGTCTGAAATCCGTTAGTCGGGACGTATGGATGCAAGGCGCAATCTGCGGGATCGCCCTGTGTGCCGCCTACACCCTGCAAATCTTGGGGATCGAGAGGACGACGCCAGGCAAGGCCGGAGTCATTACAGGAACCAATGTGATACTCGTCCCATTTCTGTATTTCCTGTGGAGAAGAATGCCGGTAAAAAAAGGAGCGGTTATCGGCTCTCTGCTCGCTTTCGCAGGTCTGCTCTGTTTGTCTGGAAAAGGCGATTGGGCGGGACTGGCGTTCGGCGATCTGCTCGTCTTCCTCTGTGCGGTCTTTTTTGCCCTGCACATCCTGATGGTGGACCGGGCATATGAAAAGCACCAGGAAATCGATACGCTTTCCTTTGTGATGATTCAATTAATGGTTGTAGGCATCATTGATACGGTGATCGCTGCTGTCAGCGAACCGCTTCCCCGTCAGCTCAGCGGATACGGCTGGTTTGCCTTCTGGTTTGACTGCCTGATCGGGACGCTTTTGGCGTACGTCGTCCAAATCAAGGCACAGCAATTTTCCCCGCCGGTACATGTGAGCATCCTGCTTTCTTTGGAAGCGGTCTTTGCCTTTCTTTTTTCCTGGCTCCTGTGGGGAGAGCCGTTGACCACTGTGATCGCGATCGGGGTCGTCCTGTTGCTTGCGGGAATATACGTGACGGAGCTGTCGGACCACAAGGAAAAGGCGGATTAATTTGGTTTGATTTGATCAAAATACGTGTATCCGCCAAAACGGAATTTTTCTTGTTTTGACCTGGAGTTTCGAAAAACGGGGTACAGGAGCAACACAACATGATCAACCAGCGTACGTGGACGTGGAAGAAGGAAATCATCGCGGGTCTTACGACATTTTTCACGATGGCTTACATTATGGTCGTAAACCCACTCATTTTGGCCGATGCCGGATTGCCGTTTGAACAAGGCTTTACCGCAACGATCATCGCTACAATGGCGGGAACCCTGATCATGGGGCTGTGGGCGAATTATCCGATCGCGATCGCACCGGCGATGGGGTTAAATGCCTATTTCGCCTACTCGGTTGTAAAAGCGGGGAGCGCCCTGACCTACACCGTCGCCTTTTCCGCTGTTTTTGTCGCTGGCGTCGTGTTTGTTCTGTTGTCTTTGACACCGCTTCGCTCCAAGCTGATCGAAGTCATTCCCGATAATCTCAAGTACGCGATCACTGCCGGGATCGGTTTGTTTATTACCTTTATCGGTCTTCGATTGACCGGCCTTGTCACCAGTCACCCGACCAATCTGGTCACCTTGGGAGATCTACACTCGCCGCAGGTTGTCCTGGCTTTGGTCGGATTGGGAGTCACGCTTGTGTTTTTGTCGCTGAACCTAAACGGAGCGCTTTTTTTCGGGATGGCGGTCACCGGCCTGCTGGCGTATATGACGGGGCAGCTCACCTTTGAAAAGGGAATCATTTCCACCCCCGCGCTGCCGAATGGATTGATCGTTTCCAACCCGATGCAGGCTTTTTCCGATGTGGTCAACTATGGCTTGTACGCTGTCGTGTTCTCCTTTTTGCTGGTTACGTTGTTCGATACGACCGGGACTGTGCTCGGGGTGAGCAAGCAGGCGGGATTGCTCGTGGACAACAAGCTTCCCCGGGCAGAGAGGGCGCTGTTTGCTGATTCAGCCGCGACGCTTGTCGGCTCGATATTCGGCACCAGTCCGACGTCCGCCTACATCGAGTCGGCGTCCGGAGTAGCCGCAGGGGGGCGGACGGGAGCGACAGCAGTCGTGGTGGCCATCCTGTTTGGCATGGCGGCGTTTTTCGGTCCTTTGGTCGGGGCCGTGTCGGGGATGTCCGCCATTACAGCTCCGGCTCTCATCGTGGTAGGCTCCATGATGCTGGGCAATGTCCGGCATATCGATTGGGATGCGATGGACGAGTCTTTCCCCGCCTTTCTCGTCATCGTCAGCATGCCGCTGACCTCTAGCATCGCTACGGGGATCGCACTTGGCTTTATTTCCCACCCGCTGATGAAGGTGTTGAAAGGGAAGTGGAGAGAGGTGCATCCCCTCGTTTACATGTTTGCTGTGCTGTTTATTTATCAACTGGCATTTTTGCCGCATTAGTGCGGATGCGAAAAAACGCCCTCTCCCTCTCAAGACAGGGAAGAGGGCGTTCTGTTTTTGCTGCGGTGGCGTGCCCATTCGGGCAGGATCATGCCGAGCAAGATGATGATGACGCCTAACCATTGCAGCAGGCTGACCGATTCCTGCAGGATGATGTAGGACGAGAAAACGGCCATCGGCAGCTCCGCTGCGCCCAGGATTCCGGCCATCCCCGGGCCGATGTGCGGGACCCCGAACGTAAAGCAGACAGTGGGGACAAACACGCCAAACAAGGCGAGCATGAACACATAGCCGAACAAGCCTTCCCACAGCACGCCGCTGGTGAGAAAAGAGGGCGGATAAATGAGAAATACGAGTAGGATCGAGCCAGTCGACATGAAGGAAGTCCGAATCCAGGGGTTCATGTCAGTGGCCGCTTTTCCGCTGAAAAAGATGAACAGCGTGTAGGAAACGGCCGCCAAAAGCCCAAAGGCGACACCGACGAGCGAAAAACCGCCGATTCCTTTATCCAGCACACCTCCGGCCAAAAGCGTACCCGCAAGCAGCAGAACGAGTGAAAACAAGGTGGTCGCCGAAGGTTTTTTGCGCGTGAGAATGGCCTCCAGCAAGACTCCCATCCAGGTAAACTGAAACAATAGAACAATCGCGATAGAAGCGGGAATATGCTGCAGGGCGTTGTAGTAGAGCAAACCGGTGGAGCCAACCGGGAGGCCGGCTGCCAACAGGAGCAGAATGCGCCTGAGAGGCGGCTTATGGCGCAGGGCGAAGAGAGCCGGTATCCAGGTCAGCAGAAAACCGAAAAACATCTGCCCGCCCACTACTTCCGCTGGAGAATATCCTTGTCCGTACGCCAGCTTGACAATCGTCGACAGAATCCCATAGCTGCAGGCGCCCAAGAAGACAAGCAGAATGTATCGCATAGGTATGTAACTCCTTACAATGTGTTTGTACTTTGCTAGGATAATACGAATGTTCCCTTTTGTCTATGTTTGGAAAATTTCATGGCAAAAAAATCCGGTAAATCAAAAATAACAGGTTTACCGTCCTAGCGGAGGTGGAAGTATTGAAGTGTCGCCGAATGCGGGCTACCATCCGGAGTGGGTTTATCAAACAAGGCAAGCGACTTCTTTATCTGAGCGTATGTCAGGAGGACGGAAGATATCCTTGCTGTAGTGTCGCCGGGTCCAAAACTGGCCGAGAAGGGGGAGGCAAATGTTTTCAAAAGCAAAAGATCGAATTTTTGCAGCTTTACTTATTCTGTGCCTGATCCCCATTATACTCGTCAGCCTGGTCAATTATCATGCGGCCAAAAAGGCGCTGTTTGAACAGTATTCGACCAACATACGGGAGCATATGCGTCGTCTTGACGATCAGCTTGCCCTCTACACGGTACTGGGGCAGCAAGAACTGGACAAGCTGGAGCAAAAACTGTCTGCCCCGATCAATTCCGGCAAGCTCATCATGCCTGCAGGCAGCGGCATTCCCGCATCAAACCCGAATTCTGAGGCGGCGGCCGTACTTGCAGCATTTACCGAATTTCATAAAAAGCACGCAAGCTCGCGAAATATATGCCTGATCGGCAAGGATGGAAGCATCCTCTCTTTGCTGCCGAAAAAAGGGGGCAGTAAAAGCGATCCGCGAAACTGGGATGTTTATCATCACACACTGATGAACGGGCAGGAACAGTTTCATATCATGAAGAGCGAAGGCCGCGAAGGAGAGAGCTGGTGGACATCGCGTCTGGTAAAGGATGAACAGGGAAAGCTCTTCGGTGTCCTCGCGATTGAGTGGAATGCCCAAACTATCACCAAATGGCTGCAAAGGGACATCCGTCCGACGAATACGACATTGCTCATCTTTTCCAAAGGAAATATGCTGCTCTATGTAGACGAGAGCGGCGTCGATATAGACAGCTGGACGGAAGAGGAGCACGCAACTGTGCTCCGAGCGATACATGAAAATGCCGAAGAGGAAGGCGTGCCGTTCATCAGCGGGAAAGGAAACACCCACTTGTTCCACTACACATCGCCGGTATCGGGGTACACCTACGCAGAACTTTTGCCAAGCAGCACGATTGACAGACAGCTTGATCCGCTTAAAGAGATCTTCTGGGTGGTTACGATTCTCGTTTTGTTGTTGGTGGTGATCATTACGAGGCGTGTCGCCAAGTGGATTGACAGACCGATTCGTTCTCTGGTCGAGGCGACGGAAGCTTTGCAAAAGGGCGATTTCTCCATACGGGTTAAAAAGCACCGGTTGCAAGAGATAGCCCAGCTGGAGGATAAATTTAATCAAATGGCCTCGCAGCTGCAAACGCTGATCGAGCGTGAACGTGAGTACATGCAGACAGGATTGGATCAAATCGTGCGAAGCTTTTATTTGGCGGTAGAGATGAAGGACCCTTATACGGCCGGGCACAGCGAACGAGTCACCGAATATGCGCTGATTATTTACGATCATCTGGATGATCACAAGAAAGCGGAATTTTCCCGTGATGACCTGCGTTTCGCGGGATTGATGCACGATATCGGCAAGGTGGCGATACCGGATCGCGTCCTCTTAAAGGACGGAAAGCTGACAGACGAGGAGTATGAATTGATCAAATTGCACGCCTCGATTGGGGCGAACATCGTCAACCAGATCGTGAGCCTTGCGCACGTGAGTCCCGGGGTCCGCCATCATCATGAGAGGTGGGATGGGAGAGGTTACCCCGACAGGCTGGCAAAAGAAAACATTCCGTTGATGGGGAGAATTTTAGCTGTTGCCGATACGTTTGATGCGATGACCTCAACGCGGTCTTATCGAAAAGCGCTTTCCATGGAGGAAGCGCACGCCGAGATACTTCGCTGCTCAAGTACCCAGTTCGATCCGGAGATCGTCCATGTGTTTAGCGAAGCTTACAAAGCGGGTTGTTTTCATAAAAACAAGCTGCCGGCATCGGCAAACCAAAGCGAGCTGCCGGCAGCTGCTCAAGCCTAAGGAGGAGTTTCCCTCTTTTGGTTGGCTTTTCGCCTTGCGATTAGGTCTTATCTTTGGTATGCTTATGCTACCGTGCTAGACGGGGAGGTTGCGGTGCCCTGTAACCTGCAATCCGCAATAGCAGGGTTGAATTCCTATCAGAGGTCTTCTCATGTGAGGCTGCCTTATGGCAGCGGTGTTGAGGAGCGGGTCCTGTGCAACGCGAACCCATGAACCTGGTCAGGTCCGGAAGGAAGCAGCCATAAGTGGATCATCGCGTGTGCCGCAGGGTAGCCTGTTCTGAGCTGCGGCCATAAGTAACGCTTGGATGGGGATGATCGACGATAGGTGCACGGTTACTATTCATAATGACGAACAGACGGTATGTATCCCGAGCGGATCGTATCGTTTTTTTGTTTCGATAAAGACTCTCCGACGAACCGTTCATGACAATTTTTGTTGATTTCTGACGATCCCTAGCGAAACAATTTCCGGTAAAAATCGGCTGATTCGGAAGGTTATTCCCATTTTTTTGACGAAATTGTACAGAACGGCAAGCGCCCGGAAATCGCTAAGGTCAGGAGGGACAAGCTGTGGGAGAATCGATGTCGTTACATCTCGTCGGCTCGTCCAAAAGATTGCAACAGTTTGTACAACAGTTGCCAACTGCTATTGTCCTGGTAGATCAAGCGGGATGTATCGTAGAGGTGAATGAAAAGCTGTTGCGTGCCACGGGCTATCGATACGAAGATTTGATGAACAAACCCTTTCACCTTCTCTTGCCGTATGACGGTACGATCGAGCAGTTGTATCTCGATCTAATGGGGCGGGAAGCTGACCAGCCGCTGGATGTGCAATGGCAGGACAAGCAGGGCAGAACGGGCAAAACACCAGCCCTGATGATGATGCAGCCGGGAGAGCATCCGTCTTATGCGGTCCTCTTGTTTGATGCAGGCAAGGAAACGGAGAGCGTCCTCTCTCAACGACTGATTGCCAAGCTGACCAATGACAGCAGCTTGGGATTGTTTGTCCTGGACGAGCACGGGCGGATCGTGGAAGCCAGTCAGATGGCTTGCAAGCTGCTGGGGAAAAACCGCTTGGATGTCATCAACAAGCACGTGGACCAAGTCTTTGCCGGGATACCGGAGGATCATCGTCTCATCAGGCGGGAGCTGCTCGACGGTGTCAAGCTGTACAACATGGCGACATCATGGAGCAATGACAACCAGCGCTATGAACTCATTGTCGACGCCAACACGCTTCAGGATGAATGTGGAAAAACCGTAGGCGCCTTCTTTCTGTTTAAAGATATAACAAACCTGCGCTCCTTCGAACAAAAAATCGAGCGAAACGAGAGGCTGGCCATGATCGGACAAATCGCCGCCGGCACTGCGCATGAAATACGCAATCCGCTCACGTCCATAAAAGGATTTTTGCAAATGTTTTTACAATCGTTCAGCGAAAACGGGATGGACCGCGAACGAACCTATACCGAAATCATGCTGACGGAGATCAACCGAATCAACTCTCTCGTCAGCGAATTTCTCTTGCTGAGCAAGCCGCGAGATGTGCAATACGCAATCGTCGACCTGAATACGGTCTTTGAGGAAATTATGCCGATCGTGGAGTCGCAGGCTTTGCTCTACGGCATCGAAGTCCAGTTCTCGTCCCGGGGCAAAATGCCGCTTGTCGTGGGCGATACGGAATTGCTGAAGCAGGTATTCATCAATATATGCAAGAACGGGATTGAGGCCATGGGAGAACAGGGCACCTTGAGCATCTCCCACCACATTGATCCGGACGGCGACAAGGTCAGCATTGACATCCGGGATTCCGGGCCAGGCATACCCTTGTATATCATTGACAAAATATTCGACCCTTTCTTTACCACCAAAGAGGAAGGGACCGGTCTGGGCTTGTCTGTTTGCCAAAAGATCATTCACGACATCGGCGGACAGATTCGCGTTTCCACCAAAGGATACGGCACTACCTTTCACATCTTGCTCCCCTATTTGTAAACCAGACATGACGTGGCGTCCCGCAAGCAGTACGGGGCGTTTTCTTTGTACGACGGGGAGCAGATGTTGTATAATAGATGAGATTCGGAAGAGGACTGTGCAGATTGGAGTGTCACACAAACATGGCTTACACCGCGCTGTATCGCGTTTACCGACCCCAAGCCTTTGAAGACGTGGTAGGACAAGAGCATGTGACCGTCACCTTGCGCAATGCGCTGCGCGAGCAAAGACTGTCTCACGCCTATTTGTTCAACGGTCCCCGGGGTACAGGCAAGACCAGTGCAGCCAAAATTATGGCCAAGGCCGTAAACTGCGAGCAGCCGCAGGATGGCGAGCCGTGCAATCAGTGCGATACCTGCAAGGCAATCACCGACGGCTCCGTCACCGATGTACTGGAAATTGACGCCGCCTCCAACCGGGGTGTTGAGGAGATCCGCGACATCCGCGACAAGGTAAAATTTGCCCCCAGCGATGTCAGGTACAAGGTGTACATTATTGACGAAGTGCATATGCTGACGACGGAAGCGTTTAATGCGCTGTTAAAAACGCTGGAGGAACCGCCTCCGCACGTCATCTTTATTTTAGCGACGACTGAACCGCACAAGCTGCCCGCCACGATTATCTCCCGCTGTCAGCGCTTCGACTTTCACCGCATCCCGCTCAGGGAGATGGTCAGGCGTCTGTCCTATATCTGTGAAGCGCAGCAGGTGCGGGTAGAAGAGCAAGCCCTGACGCTCGTAGCAAAGCTGGCAGAGGGCGGCATGCGCGATGCGCTGAGCCTTTTGGACCAAGCGATCAGCTACGCCAAGGATCAGGTGACAGCTGCAGACATCATGCAGATAACGGGAACGGTATCGCAAGGGTACTTCTCCGTTTTGGCCAAACACATCGCCGAACGCGATGCAGCTCCCGTCATGGAGCAGTTTGACAAGGTGATGGTGCAGGGAAAAGACCCGGAGCAATTTTTACACGATCTTCTCTACTACTATCGGGATATGCTGCTGCTGAAGACAGCGCCTCATCTGGAAGAAATCGTGGAACGGACAACGATCGACGAACAGTTTGCCCAAGTGGCTAAGCTGTACGAGATAGCCGACCTCTATACGGCCATTGAGACGTGCAATCAGGCGCTCACCCAATTGAAGTGGTCCACGTATTCACGCGTGCTGGTGGAGCTGACGCTGGTGAAATTGTGTCAGGTTCAAGGGCAGGCCCCAACGGCGGCTGTACCAAGTGCTGCGGTGGATAACAACGACTTGGCCCCTCTTGCCAATCGCGTCAAAATGCTGGAAGAGAAGCTCGCCCAGCTCGCTCAGGGCCAGCCCATCGAAGCCGGCCAACCGAGGGCGGAAGAGCCGCGGAAAAGCGAAGCTCGTCGCCCGGCTCCAGCCGGAGGTGGCTCACGGACGCCGATGAACAAGGTGCGGGAAGCGGCGATGGCCATCGATGAGGCGGCTTCCCGTCAGGTCCGGGGCCAATGGAGCCAGATTTTGGCCGAGGTCAAAAAGGTGAAAATCCAGTATCAAGCCTGGCTTGTAAACGGGCAGCCCGCTGCTGTCGGCGGCGATTCGATTATCGTCACCTTTACCAGCCCGATCCACTGCGACAAGACGATGGAGCCTGAGCTGAAAAGCGTCATCGAGCGAGCCATTTTTGCAGTGATTGGCAGGCCGCTGCAGCTTCTCTCCGTCATGGAGGAAGAGTGGCAGTCCGTTCACCAGCAAGCCGCACAGGGTGAGGCCCAGACCAAAGAGGAGCAGGACCCGTTCGTGGCCGAGGCCATCCGTCTGGTGGGCGAAGGGCTTGTCGAAGTGAAAGAATAGATACCCATACATCCGATTAAGGAGGACACCCACGTGAAAAACATGCAACAAATGATGCGTCAAGTAAAGAAAATGCAGGAAGAGATGCAAAAAGCCCAGGAGGGCCTGAAGGAAAAGGTAGTGGAGAGCTCCGCTGGCGGCGGTGCCGTGATGGTAAAGGCCAACGGACACAAGGAAATTATCGATATCACCATCAAGCCGGAAGTAGTGGACGCCGATGATGTCGAAATGCTGCAGGACCTCGTGTTGACGGCGGTCAACGATGCGCTGCGCAAAGTGGATGAAATGGTTGGCAAAGAGATGGGACGCTTTACCGGAGGGATGAACATTCCGGGATTGTTCTAGTCGCGAACGTCGGAGCCTTTTGAAGGAGTAGAAGCGATGTTTTATCCCGAACCGGTCTCAAAACTAATCGAAGGTTTTATGAAACTGCCGGGCATCGGTCCGAAAACGGCAGGCCGTCTGGCGTTTTTTGTACTCAACATGAAAGAGGACGACGTACTGGACCTGGCCAAGGCGCTGGTCAACGCCAAACGCCAGCTGCAGTATTGCTCCGTCTGCAACAACATCACCGATCTGGACCCATGCCATATTTGCCGCGACAAACGCCGGGACGGCTCGATCATCTGTGTCGTACAGGAGCCAAAAGACGTCGTGGCGATGGAAAAAACCCGGGAATTCGAGGGGTATTACCATGTGCTGCACGGGGCCATCTCTCCGATGGACGGGATCGGGCCGGAGGACATTCGCATCCCCGATTTGCTCAAACGGCTGGGAGACGAACAGGTGAAGGAAGTCATTTTGGCGACAAACCCGAATATCGAAGGGGAAGCTACGGCGATGTACATCTCCCGTCTGATCAAGCCCTTCGGCGTTCGCGTCACGCGGATTGCCCACGGATTGCCGGTTGGCGGCGATTTGGAATATGCGGACGAGGTTACGCTGACCAAGGCGTTGGAAGGACGCCGGGAGTTATAAGAGAACGCGGAGTGCGTTCAGCTGGTGAAAAAGGGATGGTCCCGAAAGTTTGGCTTGAGGGACTGTCCTTTTTTTGATAGCCGAGAAAGGGGCAGCCCTCTCCGCTGAGAAAAACCGATTCAATGGCATTGCAACAAAGTATTGCAACATTATTAACTTGGTTTCGCTATTAGGCAGCAAGGAATATGAAAACTCTTGTCGAATGAGAATAAAGAAAGAACAAGTATCTATAACGCTTGATACAATTTCATCGCTGGGGGCACTATGAAAACTTGCATTTACATGGTGAGGCATGGCGATTCACCAAAGGATGGGAACGAAAGAACAAGGGGACTTACCGATAAAGGGAAAGCGGATGCTCATCGTATAACGGAGTTATTGAAAACTGAGGGAATTGAAGTTTTCATATCAAGTCCATATCTACGAGCAATCCTTACTATTCAGGAGCTCGCCCAATGTTCAGGAAAAGAAATTTTAATTTTTGAAAATCTTAAGGAAAGAAATTTTTCAGGGGAAAACTTCCGAATGCCTGATAAAGACTTGCTGCCGTTGCTGAATCGGTCATTTTCCGATCCAGACTTTGCTCTGTCGGGAGGGGAGTCTAATCTGGATTGCCAGAAGCGAGCAATAGCTGTCTTAAAAGAATTATTAAAGACATATCAAGGACAGAAAATAGCAATTGGCACGCATGGAGCGATAATGACGTTAATGATGGGATATTACGATAGTCAGTACGATTTTAATTTTCTATTGCATACATCTAAGCCAGATGTCTATAAAATGGAGTTTATTGGTCAAGAATTAGCAAAAGTTGAAAGATTGCGGTCCGCCCATTAACGAAATAATTAGAACCAACGGATATAATACTTGAAAACCAAAGCATAAACCCACAAGTGGCAGTGGGTTTTTATTTATTGGCAGAACATCAATAAAAAAATTAGCAGTGACTTGATAAAAAACTACTTTTTTGCTAGGACGAGACATACAGTGTAACGGGGAGAGTGAGACAATGCTGAATGGACCGGGGCTGCTGCTCTCGGGAAAAACGCGGAAAGACAAGGCGAAGAGTTGGGCTATCGTCTTATTTATCGGGTACTGGGTCATGTTTGCAGTGGAGTTGCTGATGGTCCGCTTTCAGCGGAGAGCCGATGGTTTATGGGTAGCGACCACTGCGGAGGAGCCGGGAATGTGGCTCGTCATCCTGATCTTGAGCGTCACAGGACTGAGTTTGCTGGCTTCCATCCCGTATGCGATACAGACAGCGAGAAATCGGAAAAGAAGGGACTGGCTGTGGGCTCCGTCAGATGTGACAGGTACCGACGTCCTGCATGTTGTGGCATGGCTTCACGTGTTTCAGGCATGTACGCTGCTGTTGTATGGATTGGTATTGCCCGCCACATTTTTCCCCGCCGGATCAGTTGGCAGCTTTATTGAATCTGCTTCCTTTCAGCTCTTTATCCTGGTCCTTGTGCCGCTCATGCTGCAGGGGCGGCTGGACCAGATTGGCGTTCGTCGGCCCCGTCAGCTAGGGTGGATGATCGCTGCTTTGATCTTGTTGTTTCTGGCTGTCATGCTGCTTCTTGATGTGGCAGTAACCAAACCGGTCGCGGAATGGTTTGGGCTGGCACTCGATTCCGAGAGAGAAAGACAGATTGAACAGGAAATCGTCCATGCCCGCGAACGCAATGGATGGGCTGTTTTGACGTCGATGGTGGTGATCGGTGGGCTAGTACCGATCGCAGAGGAATTGTTGTTCCGAGGCGTGGTGCAAACGTACCTGGTGAGCCGGATGGGTACCGTGATCGGCATTTTTATCAGCAGTCTGTGGTTTGCGTTGATGCATGTGGATATCGCCTTGTTTGCCCCGCTGTTTGCGATGGGTATATTCCTCGGGTATTTGCGGCATCGTTTCCAATCCATATGGGGGGCTGTCATCCTGCATGCGCTCAATAATATGGCCGGGGTTCTTTACTACTTCCAATAGGGGAGATGGACAATGGGCTTTTGGAGGCAAGAAAAACCGTCAATGACATGGAGAAAAAGAGGAATTGAGGAAGCGGTCAACCGCGCTCGGCTCGACTGGCAGCACGCCCGTCATCTGATGGAGATCTGCGAGCCGGACAAAGGGCTGGAGGACGCCATTTACTATTTGCAGCTAACGGAAAAACGCTACATGTACCTTCTCTCCCATGCCAAAAGAGAGCAGGAGTACCTGCAAGCGTAAAGGAGGATTTCCATGACATCAGGGTGGATGATTGCCCTGCTCGTGGCGGGGCTGTTGCTGTTGATTGCAGCCAGCAAATCAGTATGGGGACCGATCCGCTGGCTTGGACTCGGTGTCATGCAGCTGGTCATTGGTGCTGTCTTGTTGTTTTTTGCCAACCTCATCGGGGAGCTGGCCGACTTCCACATTCCAATCAACCCTGTTACGGCCCTATTGACCGGGTTGTTGCGTTTGCCGGGTCTGGCTGCTCTCATCGTCATTAAAATGTGGATGATCTGAGGCGAGAGAAATCATCCGTCCGTCAGCAGAAAGGCGACGCTGCGATGTTCGTATTTGACACGGCAGTGCTTGGGCAAGCGAAGGGAAACAAGCAGAGCCAAGAGCCGCGGAAGCGAAGAGATAATCGCGCCTGCCAAAAGTGTGAGCCCGTAGGGAACGGGCAGCCAGACGTACAGGAAAGCCGTCAGAAACAGGCTGCCTGCCAAAACGGTTGCTTCTGCGCCGCGATAAGCTGAAAGCGGGACAGGCAGTCGATAGCCCGCTCCCCACCACGGTGAGAACAGCATGTCGGGCGTCGTCTGAGGGGCATGTCCCCGCAAGTGAACGTACATGCGAAACAAACAGAGATGGATGACCGCAATTCCCGGGAGTACAGCGAGTGAGACAACCAGGTCCGGGAACGGGATAGCCAGCAGGCGGTCAGCAGCTGTAAAAAACAGTGCGAAAAGCAGCAGCTGAAACAAAAATCCGGCCAACCTCCAGCGAAAACGGCGCACCAGTTTATAGCTGTAAATGGTTTGATTGTTCATACGTCACATCCATTCGTTCTCGTGAGTCGTCATTTACTACTACCCCCGGATAACGAAGCCATAAACCGGGAATTTTATTCAAAAAGCCCGGCATCTTTTTGCAAGCGAGCAGGGGCCGCCCGCCAGGACGATCTGGCAGAATCTATATCCTCTATTATGGCACAGCCCCTCTTGATGAGAAAGACGGGCGTGTCTCGGCAGAGGGCGAGGAAAAAGGAGGCGGAGAACGATCTTGCCAGAGGGAACGATCATACTCAGCGAAATCTCTGGTGCCACTCTTTCGGAATCGCTGAAAGCTGAACTGTACAAGCAAGGGCTGGAGATTTGTTCTGACAGTGAAATGGATGCAGCCGTTCAGGTAGAAGGCTTGCTGGTGGCCGGTCCAACGAACGACCAGGTGGAGGCGGCGATCCGGCAGAGCGAGGCGGGGGATGTCCCCCGTCTATTGCTCGTCTACGGGGATAAAATCAGGGCCGGGCTGGCAGATGCATTGTCTGATGCTCACCCCGGGTGGGAAGTGATTCGGATGTTCTCTTTTGCAAATGAAGACAAAGTGCTGCTGGGCGGGGAGCCGAATGGCAAATGGCTGAGAAAGCTGAGCGTGCAGCTGGCTCGGCGAAACTTCACTTCGCTCGTGTGCCGCAGGTGTGAGGTTGACGAAGCTGTCCGTCAGCTGGGGCTTTATTTGACGTGGAAGGAACGGTTTTTTATGCGTATGGGGGAGGAGTGCGACAAAGGAGGCTCGCGGATGCGGCTCCAGGTGATCGCCCGCGCGCTCGGAATGGATAAACGGATCGGCCAAGGCTGGCTGTACCCGGAACGGAAAAGCCATACACCGCTCTATCGCTGGTTGGATCGAGAATTTCGGCATGTCTTAAACAAAACGAACGTACATAGGATTACTCTATGGGGAAGCATATCGTTTTGGCGGCAGATGCCTGCAGCGGGCATGTTCGGGAAAGAAGTCCGGCTGGTTTCTCCGGAAGCTGATCACACCATGGTTGAAAGCCTTCCTGCTTCCTGGTCTGTTCATGAGGATTGGCGTTCAGCCCTGGCGAAGTCTGATCTTTTGATGATCGGCACTGCCGATCCGGTGATTCGGGAGATGCCATTGCCTGAGCTGGTCGGGAGGATGGCCCAGCCGATCGTGATCGATGCTTGTTCATGCTTTCCCATAGAAGAAGCGGAATCATGCCAGATAATCTACCGAGCTATCGGCGAAAACACGAACGTTTGGGAATGGAGCCGATTATAATGGGGTATAATGGTTGGTAGATTGAGGAAAAGGGCAGGCGTTTACTATGGAAAGGATTGCTCAGCGATGCATCGTCTGTGAGGAAGAACGACTGGACGGAATCGCGATCTGTGAGCAGTTTATCTGCCAACATTGCGAACAGGAAATGGTGCACACTGACGTACAAGATGCCAAATATCCGTTTTTTATCCATCAGATGAGGCGCATCTGGCTCACAAAAGACGCGTAGCTACGTTCAAAAAAAAGGCATTGGCCGAAGGGTCCATGCCTTTTTCCGTTTTGGCAGACTTACGCCGGTGAAAATCGTGCTACAATGAAAAAAGCTGATAAAAAAAGGACGTGAAGCTCGTGCGGGAAAAAAGCCCTGGCTACGACGGGGAGAGACAGCGGCGCGCTCCCTTGTACGAACAGTTAGTCAAGCACGCAAGCAGGCATCCGCATCCTTTTCATGTGCCCGGACATAAAATGGGGCACAGTTTTGACCAGATCGGCAGGGGAACATTCGGTCCCCTACTGGAGCTGGATACGACAGAAATATCCGGGATGGACGATCTGCATCATCCCGAAGGCGTCATTGCCGAAGCACAGAAGCTGGCAGCCGAAGCATTCGGGGCCGAGGAAACCCGGTTTTTGATCGGGGGCAGTACGGTTGGAAACATGGCGCTCATTATGGCGGTTTGCCGCCCCGGGGAGAAAATTCTGGTTCAGCGCAATTGCCACAAATCGGTTTTTCACGGCATGATGCTGGCCAGAGCCAACCCTGTCTATATTGTGCCTGCCGTCGATCCAGCCAGCGGGGTAGCTGTCGGCTTGCGGCGGGAAGACGTGGAGAGGGCCCTGATTGCCCATCCTGATGTGAAAGCCGTTTTTTTAACCAACCCTACCTACTACGGAATGGGGATCGATCTTGCCAAAATGGCGGCTGCGGTTCACCGTTTTGGCGTGCCGCTTCTGGTCGATGAGGCGCATGGCTCGCACTACGGCTTCCATCCCGCTTTTCCGCAGTCGGCTATGGCAAGCGGGGCGGATGCTGCCGTGCAATCCACGCATAAAATGACAACAGCGCTGACGATGTCATCCATGCTGCATGTACAGGGAAGCCTGATCGACCGGGAACGCTTGGCCCGCAGCCTCGCGCTGCTGCAGTCATCAAGCCCTTCCTACCTGTTGATGGCCTCGCTGGATCTGGCCAGACGCCATCTCGTGATGGAAGCGCCCGAGGAGTGGAGCGAGCTTCTCCCGTTATTGGACAAGCTGAGGGAGGCCGTTCGAGAAATGCCATGGGTGGAGCTTGCGGCAAGCGAGCCCACGAGTGTCTATACCACGATGGATCCGCTGAAGCTGATGCTCATGCCCCGCACTGGGGATATGGACGGATTCGGATTGCAGCAGCTGTTGGAGGATTTCCGGATTTACCCCGAGCTTGCAGACACGGGCCATGTTTTGCTGGCGGCCTCGTCAGGCACCAGGCCGGAGGACCTCGATCAGCTGCTGCGTGCACTGCAGTCGCGGCCAGAGCAGCCGCACTCTCCGTCAAAGCGCATTGTCCAGCCGGGAATCGTGTCTTCCAGCTTTTTGCGGGAGCAGGCCATGCCGATCCACGAGGCGATGGATGCTCCGCTGGTGAGCGTTCCTCTCGAGCAGTCGCTGGGCCGGATCGCGGGAGAAATGATCATTCCGTACCCGCCGGGAATTCCCTTGCTAACCCCAGGCGAGAGGATCGATGAGTCCTTTCTTGCCTTGCTCAAAGAACTGAGGAAAAGTCAGGTCAGATTCCAGGGTGTGCGGGATAGTCGGCTTCAGACGATACTGGTCGTGCAGTAAATCGCACATCTGTGTGAAAGCCGAAAGCGCCGGACACAACCCGCTTGAATAGAAATGTGGAGGGAGCAATTGTCGTGACAACGAGAAAAACAGGTCGGTTCATCACCGTAGAAGGAGCAGATGGGGCCGGAAAATCGACCGTGGCGGCACGCCTGTATGACGAACTTCGAAAGAAGGGACGGGATGTCATACTGACGCGGGAGCCGGGCGGCATTGAGATTGCCGAAAAAATTCGCGAGATCATCCTCAACCCGGAGTACGTCAACATGGACAAGCGGACCGAAGCGCTTCTCTATGCAGCGGCAAGAAGGCAGCATTTGGCGGAAAAGGTGTTGCCTGCACTGGCAAAGGGCAAACTGGTTCTATGCGATCGCTTTATTGACAGCAGTCTTGCCTACCAGGGATATGCCAGGGGACTGGGGATCGACGAGGTATTTGCCATCAACCAGTTTGCGGTGGAAGACTGCATGCCGGATTTGACGCTGTATTTTGACGTCCGTCCGGAGGTTGGACTCGCCCGGATCAATGCCACAAAAGGTCGGGAGGTCAACCGGCTTGACCTGGAAGCGCTGGATTTCCATGAAAAAGTCAGGGAAGGGTATCGTATCGTCCGGGATCGCTTCGCCGATCGGTTTATCGTCATCGACGCCGAGAGGCCGGTCGATGAAGTGTTCGCGGAGGCACTGGAGCAGCTCGAAGCGCGTTTGTAAGGTTGGGGTACCGTACTTGCGTGTACATGCTGTATACTATGAATAAGAAGAATATCGTTACATTGCCCCGGCTTCCTTCATATTATAGAAGGGAGACAGGTATTCTACTGGAAAACCAAAACGATGCGGAAAGGGTGAGCGCCGTATGAAAATGGTGGTTGCTGTCGTTCAGGACAAAGACAGTGGTCGTCTGTCGCAGCAGTTGGTGAAAAAAGGTTTCCGAGCCACAAAACTGGCTAGTACCGGAAGTTTTTTGCGCGCAGGCAATACGACATTTTTGATTGGTACGAATGACGAAAGTCTGCCGGATGTCATTGATATTATTCAACAGAACTGCAAATCACGCAAACAGATGGTCACCCCTGTCTCACCCTTGAGCAATGCCGTCGACTCGTTTATGCCCTATCCGCTTGAGGTTCAGGTGGGTGGCGCTGCGGTCTTTGTTTTGGACGTCCAACAGTTTCACTCCTTTTAAAACGATGCGAAAGAGGCATCTCCTTTTTGCGGCTGCTTTGTATATACTTAAAGGAAGGCGGCAAAGGAGTGTTGTCGGAGGTGCCGGATGAAAATCGGCGAAGGATTCAGACCAATCGTGGATTTGGGCAAGGCTTCAGACATGCGGAAGACTCCACAAACGGGGAAAGCTGCCTTTGCTGAACTGATCAGGGAAGAAGAGCAGCGCATGTCGCGAGACCAGCTGATCAGACTTTTCAACGACATCGACAAGCAAGGCCAAATTCTCGCGCGTTCCCGTTCGATCCGCGATTTTTACCGTTATAAACAGCTGATCAAGGAGTTTATGGAAGAGGCAGTCAAATACGGGATTGCCCTCGATGACAGAAAAGGAACGAACCGACGGGGACAAAGCAAGCTGTACAAAATGATCAAGGAAGTAGATGCACAGCTCCTTCGGCTTGCCGATGAAATCACAGATGTCCATTCGCCCATTATCGATATGCTGGGACGGATCGGGGAGATTCGGGGTATGCTGATCAATCTGTACTTTTAGGTGAAAACCATGACGTGGACAACATTTTCGCAGCAGCCCCGGGCGGCTGAACTGCTCCATCATAGCCTGCGCAATGACCGGCTGGCACACGCCTACCTGTTTACCGGTCCCAAGGGCGCAGGAAAAAAACAGATGGCCCTGCATCTGGCGAAATCCCTCTTTTGTCAAGAGAAAGAGGCGGATGCCTGCGGGGCCTGTCTCTCATGCAGACGCATTGATGCCGGAAATCATCCGGATATTACGGTCATTACGCCGGATGGAGCCTCCATCAAGATCGATCAAATCCGCCATCTGCAAAAGGAAATGGCCATGCGTGCCGTAGAATCCATTCACAAGGTGTACATTCTTGAGCATGTAGACAAAATGACGACGCAGGCAGCCAACAGTCTGCTCAAATTTTTGGAGGAACCCCCTGCCGGTGTGATCGCCATGCTTTTGACAGAGCATAATCACGCCATTTTGCCTACCATCCTGTCACGCTGTCAAATCATTCACTTCTCTCCACTTTCTGCCGAAGCGATCGCCGAAAAACTGGTCTTGGAGGGCGTCTCCGCAGGGATGGCCAGGATTGCGTCCCACATTACGTCAAATTTGGAAGAAGCCCGTGCGCTCAGTCAAGCAGAATGGTTTGCACAGCTAAGAAATGTAATGATACAATTGGTGCAGGAATGCAAACAGCACAACTCCTCAGCACTCTATACCATTCACGATATGTTGCAAAAGAGCGACAAATTAAAGGAGGAACTGCCCCTCTTTTTGGATTTGCTCATCCTTTGGCTGCGCGATATCCTGTATGTGCAAGTAGACAGACATGCCCATCTCATCAACAGCGACCAACAGGATGTGCTGCAAGGACAAGCCTTGATATGGACAAAAGCTGAGCTCTTGCATGGGATCGATCTGGTCATGGAAACGAAAAATCGGATAGAGCGAAACGCCAACGCACAGTTGGCCCTTGAGCGGTTGGTTCTTCAAATCCAGGAGGGATAACCTTGTACGAGGTTGTAGGTGTCCGCTTTAAAAAAGCGGGCAAAATATATTACTTTGACCCTGACCAGCTGCCGATCGAGCGGGATTCTTCCGTGATCGTCGAGACGGCGAGAGGGGTGGAATACGGCAAGGTTGTGATCGGCCGCAAGCAAGTGGCTGACTCGGACGTGGTTCTGCCGTTGAAAAAAGTCATCCGGATGGCAGATGACCGGGATGCGAAGCAGGTCGAAGAAAACAAGCAGGCCGCCAAAAACGCGTTTTCCGTCTGCCAGACGAAAATCAAGGAACACAAGCTGGAGATGAAGCTGGTCGACGTGGAGTACACCTTTGACCGCAACAAAATCATCTTTTATTTCACAGCGGATGGCCGAGTCGATTTCCGCGAGCTGGTCAAGGATTTGGCTTCCGTCTTTCGTACGCGCATCGAGCTTCGCCAGATCGGCGTTCGTGACGAAGCCAAGATGCTCGGCGGGATTGGACCTTGTGGACGGCTTCTCTGCTGCTCCACCTTTTTGGGCGACTTCGAGCCCGTTTCGATCAAGATGGCCAAGGATCAGAACCTTTCTTTGAATCCGGCGAAGATCTCCGGGCTGTGCGGACGGCTGATGTGCTGTCTGAAATATGAAAATGATAATTATGAAAGCACGCGCGACGAGATGCCTGATATCGGAGCCTCGGTCACGACGCCGATGGGCGCAGGACGGGTGGTGTCCTTGAACATCCTGGACCATTCGATGCAAGTGGAGCTTTCGGAAAACAAACGGATCATGGAATTTGCGTTGGATGAGATCGTCGTGGGGCAGCCCACGTTTGAGTAGTCGATAGAAAAAGAACAGGTAGCGGGGATGAGGTGAGCAAGTGGACAAACGGGAAATCTTCGTCAAGATGGCCAGTATCGAGGAACGTATCGGCGATCTGTATCAAGAAATCGGCGAATTAAAGGACGTCATCGTCGTCTTGATGGAGGAGAACGCCCAATTACTCGTTGAAAACCAGCACCTTCGCAACCGACTGGACAAAAAGACGACCACACCCGCACCGAAGCAAAAACGGTCCGAGCAGGTCAAAACCGAAGAGGCCAAGAAGAAAGTAGTCGGAGAAGGATACGATAATCTAGCGCGTTTGTATGCGGAAGGGTTTCATATCTGCAATGTGCATTTCGGCAGCTTGCGCAAGGAAGGGGACTGCTTGTTCTGCCTCTCTTTCCTCAGCGGCGTACAGAAATAAGGAAGCAATACGATCGAACTGAACAAGGAAGGAAAGCGACCTGGGCCCAAATGGCAGGTCGCTTTTTCAGACCTGTATGCGCAAAAGACGTGGTTTGCAAAGCAAAGGAGTAGAAAGCGACGAATGGATTCGGGGAAAAATGTGCCGCTTTACGAGTCGGAGCGGATCGATGACCTGCTGACTCACGAAATGAAAATCATTCAAAGCTATGAGGTGTTTTGTTTCTCGATGGATGCTGTGCTGCTCGCACGATTTGCTTCCGTGCCCAAGCGCGGCAGAGTGCTGGACCTTTGTACCGGCAACGGCGCGATTCCGTTGATCATGACGACTCGCTCCCCCGAGGCAGTATTTGAGGGAATCGAGCTTCAGCCTCGCCTGTACGACATGGCCAGCCGCAACGTCCGATTAAACAGCCTGGACGATCGGCTGACCATGCATCACGGCGACGTCAAAGAAGCGGTCCAGTTGTTCGGCTACGGAAAATTTGACTTGATCACGTGCAATCCGCCGTACATGCCGGCGGGAAGCGGAGAGCACAACCTGAGCGAGCATTTTGCGATTGCCCGCCATGAGATCCGGTTATCCCTGGAGGATGTGATCCGGGTGGGAAGCCAGCTGCTGAAAAATGGCGGAAAATTGGCGTTGGTTCATCGGTCTACCCGTCTGATCGACATCGTCACCTTGATGCGCCAGTACGGAATCGAGCCGAAACGGATGCGTCTCGTATATCCGAGACGAGATGCCGAGCCCAATATGGTGTTGATCGAGGGAATCAGAAACGGCAAACCGGAGCTTCGCATCCAGCCCCCGCTGATTGTTTACGAGAACGGGGAGGAATACTGTGAAGAACTTCAGGAGATCTACTTTGGAAAACGCGATTCCCTCTCATAAAAGCCACTTCGTCTATATCCTGCGCTGTGCGGACGGCTCGTACTACACCGGTTATACAACCGAGCTCGAAAGGAGAATCCGCGAGCACAACGAGGGAAAAGGAGCGAAATATACGCGAGGAAGGGGCCCTGTCGAGCTGATGTATATGGAAGAAGGAGCGGATCGTTCGTGGGGGCTGAAACGGGAGGAAGCGATCAAGCGGCTTTCCCGCCTCCAGAAAGAAGCGCTTATTAGTCAAGCGAAGGGAGGATGTGAATGAACATCCAGCGAAGCTTTGCAGATGAAAAGACGGGCGTGCTGTACCTGGTAGCGACACCGATTGGCAATCTCGACGACATCTCCGTCCGCTGCCTGGAAACACTCCGCGCCGTGGATGTGATTGCCTGCGAGGATACCCGCCAGACCAGAAAGCTGCTCACTCACTTTCAGATCGAGAAGCGAACAGTGAGCTACCACGAACACAACAAAGAAGCGAGCGGGAGCGGGCTGCTGCAGTGGCTGGCTGAGGGCAAGCGAATCGCCTTGGTCAGCGACGCCGGGCTGCCTGCCATTTCCGACCCGGGGGCTGATCTGGTCAGGGATGCCGTAGAGGCAGGATATCCGGTCGTGCCAGTGCCCGGGGCGAATGCGGCGTTGACAGCGCTGATCGCGTCCGGTCTGCCTACGGACCGGTTTGTGTTTTGCGGATTTTTGCCGCGGGAAAACAAGGATCGTCGAAAAGAACTGGCGCGGCTCAAATTTTATCCGGAAACGCTGCTGTTTTACGAAGCGCCGCATCGGATCGCAAGGACATTGGAAGCGATCCGGGAAGAGTGGGGAGACAGGCGTGCGGTTCTGGCCAGAGAGCTGACCAAGCGCTACGAGGAGTTTGCCCGCGGAACGCTGGATGAGCTGATCCGGCATGTTCGAGACGGTGAAGCGCGCGGAGAATACTGTCTGGTCGTTGAGGGATTCACCGGGCAGGTCGAAAAAAATCCCGATGAAGAGCTTTGGTGGATGCAGGTTAGTGTGGTTGAGCACGTGGACCGATATTGTGAGCAGGGCTTTAGCAAGAAGGAAGCGATCAAGCAAGCGGCAGATGACAGGGGAGTGTCAAAGAGGGACGTATACAACGAGTATCACCGGGAAATGCCGCTCTAGCCGTCAGGCAAGCAAAAAGAGACTGGTCCAGAAGGCCAGCCTCTTTTTTATGAAGGAATCAAAATAGATGCTTGTTTTCCAAAAGGAGGGCCTAGCGTTTAACGGCAGGCATCTCAGACAGACAATCCTGGCAAACGATTTTGCCTTTGAAGTGGGATACACGATCAGCGTTGCCGCAGAAGATACAGGCAGGCTCGTACTTCTTCAAAATAATGCGCTCGCCGTCCACGTAAATTTCCAGCGCATCCTTTTCAGCAATCCCCAAAGTGCGGCGCAATTCAATTGGAATCACGACGCGACCCAGCTCGTCCACTTTTCTAACAATACCTGTAGATTTCATCATGTCTAGACTCTCCTCTCAAGATGTTTCAAAATGTCGTTTATTGTTTGAAACGGATTTATAGTCGTCAATATTCGACAATTTCCGGTGTTTTCATCATACCAGCGATTCCCAAAGGTGTCAACATTCATTTTACATTTAATTGAAGACAAATGTGTTTTTGGCATTGAAAATCCATACAGTAGCATCAATTACATGTGTTTGTTATATATATGCCTTGCTTCATGGAAAAAACTAACTGGGATTTTTGGGAGGGAAAAGAGTCAGTTAATGTCGAATGCTCGTGATATTATTCGACAAAATGTGAGGTAATCCATTTGTTGTTCGACAAGCTGTTGCAACTTGTCGAGAGAACCGCATGGGCGATTATTGCCAGGCGATGGTTTACAAACAAAACCCAATGTGTACAATAGAATAGTATAGAAGCATGCTGAATAAATGATCGACCATGACGGGAAGAGTAGGCTTGCAAACTTATGGCAGAGAGCCGGGGGAGCTGCGAACCGGTATAAGCGACCAAGCCGAACATGGACCCTGAGTTTCACGGATGAACAGCCCCCAAGGCATCAAGTAGTTCGTGACGCAAGCCTGCGTTACAGGTGAAGTCAATAATTTGACTTGCCAAGTCCGCCATTCGCGAGAAGGCGGAGCATTTGGGTGGTACCACGAGAGCAAAGCTCGTCCCAATCCGGGGCGGGCTTTTACTATTTTATCAAGGAGGGTACTTGTCTCATGAAACCGACGTATTACATTACGACGCCGATCTATTACCCTAGCAACAAGCTGCACATCGGAAACGCCTATACGACGATCGCGGCGGATGCCATGGCCCGCTACAAAAGACTGCGCGGTTATGACGTCTACTACCTGACGGGCACGGACGAGCACGGGCAAAAGCTGCAGGAAAGAGCGGCCCAAGACGGCAAGCAGCCGTTGGAATTCATCGATCCGATCGTCGACTGGATTCGGGACTTATGGGAAAAATTGGATATTTCCTATGACGACTTCATTCGCACCACGCAGCCGCGCCACAAAGACGTGGTCCAGAAGATTTTCCAGCGACTGCTTGACCAGGGGGACATCTACCTGGGAGAGTACGAGGGCTTTTACTGTGTACCGGATGAGGCGTTTTGGACAGAGACACAATGCAAGACAGAGAAAGGATACTTTTGCCCGGACTGTGGACGGGAAGTCAAAAAGGTGAAGGAGCAGAACTACTTCTTCCGCCTGTCCAAGTATCAGGACAGACTGCTGCAGCACATCGAAGCCAACCCTGATTTCATCCAGCCGGAAACGCGCCGCAACGAGATGATCAACAACTTCCTCAAGCCGGGTCTGCAGGATCTGAGTGTCTCCCGCAGCACATTTGACTGGGGGATCAAGGTTCCAAGCGATCCGAAGCACGTCATTTACGTCTGGATTGACGCATTGACCAACTACATTTCCGCGCTCGGCTATCTGTCCGATGACGACAGCAAATACTTGCGCTACTGGCCGGCCGACGTGCATTTGGTTGGAAAAGACATTCTCCGTTTCCACACCATCTATTGGCCGATCCTGCTGATGGCGCTCGACCAGCCGCTGCCGAAAAAAGTGTTCGGCCACGGCTGGCTGCTGATGCCTGATGGCAAAATGTCCAAATCCAAAGGGAATGTAATCGATCCGAAGCTCCTGATCGATCGCTACGGTTCGGACGGCGTTCGCTACTTCCTGCTCCGCGAGATCCAATTTGGACAGGACGGCGTCTTTACACCGGAAAGCTTTGTCCAGCGACTGAACTACGATTTGGCCAATGACATCGGAAATCTGCTCAGCCGCACGGCGACAATGATTGAGAAATACTTCGACGGCGTCGTTCCCGCCCCACAGGACAAGGGAGAGCCCGACGACAGCCTGATCAGCCTCGCGACCAGAACCAAAGCGCTGGTGGAAGAGCATATGGATGAAATGCGCTTCAGCAACGCTCTCGCCCACATCTGGGAATTGGTCGGACGGGCCAACAAATACATTGACGAGACCATGCCGTGGAATCTGGCCAAGTCTGACGAGAGCAAGGGACGACTGGCGACAGTCATGTACAACCTGGTGGAAAGCATCCGGATTTGCTCCATCCTCATCCAGCCGTACATGACCAAGACGCCGGCGAAGATTTGGGACCAACTGGGCATTCTCGACAAACCGGAAGCGTGCAGCTGGGAGTCGGCTGGCGTGTGGGGAGGACTTCCGGCTGGAAGCAAAGTCAGCCGCAAGGAGCTTCTGTTCCCGCGCCTGGATGTACAGGCCGAGCTGGCCTTCATCGATGAGTCGACAGCAGAAGCCCGCCGCCAGGCAGAAGAAAACAAGAAGAAGCAGGACGAATTGAAAGGAGATACAACCGTGAGCGAAGCAACAAACCAAACCGAGGCCCAAGCCGCAGAAAAACCGGCCGACGCAAAAGAAGAGATCGGCATCGATGACTTTGCCAAAGTGGAGCTGCGCGTGGCTCAGGTAATCGAATGCGCAAAGCATCCAAACGCCGACAAGCTACTGGTTCTCCAGTTGGATCTGGGCTACGAAAAACGGCAGGTTGTCTCCGGCATCGCCAAGTACTATACACCGGAAGAAATGGTTGGGAAAAAAGTCATACTCGTGGCCAATCTCAAACCGGTCAAGCTGCGCGGGGAAATGTCCCAGGGCATGATTCTGGCGGCTTCCGTCGGGGATCAGCTGACGCTGGCGACTGTAGACCCGAGCATGCCAAACGGAGCCATCGTGAAATAAGGAAAGGGAGGACGCTCACGTGTTATTTGAAACACACGCGCACCTCAACGCCCCGGAATTCGACGAGGATCGCGAAGAGGTGATCGCACGCGCTCGTGAAAACGGCGTAAGCACCATCGTCAACATCGGATTCAACGCCGAAACGATTCCCACCTGTCTCCAGCTGGCTGAGCAGCACGACTTCATTTATGCGGTCGTGGGCTGGCACCCGCAGGATGCCAAGGACATGACTGACGAACACTTGGAATGGCTGGAGGAGCTGAGCCGCCATCCGAAAGTGCTAGGACTCGGGGAAATGGGGCTGGACTACTATTGGGACACTTCTCCCAAGGACGTTCAGGCGGAGGTGTTCCGCAAGCAAATCCGCTTGGCCCGCAAGGTGAACCTGCCGATCATCATCCACAATCGCGACGCTCACCAGGATGTCATCACGATCCTGAGAGAGGAAAAGGCGGCTGAGGTCGGCGGCATCATGCACTGCTTCTCCGGCAGTTGGGAAACGGCGAAAATGGCGCTTGATATGAACTTCTACATCTCCTTTGGCGGTCCGCTCACGTTTAAAAACGCGAAGCAGCCAAAGGAAGTGGCGGCCAAAGTACCGCTTGACCGCCTGCTGATCGAAACGGATTGCCCGTATCTGACGCCGCATCCGTTCCGCGGAAAGCGGAACGAATCGGGCTATGTCCGCTTTGTCTGCGAAGAGATGGCCAACATCCACGGCGTGACGTACGAAGAGATGGCCAGACAGACTGCCGAGAATGCGCGGAGACTGTTCCGGCTGGATTGAAAAAAACGAGCTTGTCCCTTGGAGTGGGCAAGCTCGTTTTTTTTGGTAGCATGAAAAAGCAGGACGGCAAAAACAAGTGCCCCTGCCAGGGCGGTAGAGGCCGGAGCCGTTTTTCGCTGGACAGGCGCCAAAAAACAGGTTCTTCCAAAGGACATCCTGCATAAGCATAAAAGTAATGTGTCGAACGATTCATTCCGAATCGACATGCACCCTCGACAGAAACCCGCTTCCATTCGCCAAACGGTTAATGCTAGGCTGGTAGCAATCAAATCCTCAGTCCGGCAGGGGGAGTTTGACAAAGAGAAAAAAGTAGAATACAATCAAATCCGACCTTGTTCAGAACTGGCCAATTTCCAAAATATTGGTGCGATTTCATCAACCCTTGCCTGGCTAGACTCGAAAAGCTTTACGCTTTTCAGCAAAAAAGGAGTGTGGGAAATGGAGTTACGCACGGTGTGGGAAAGGCAAAAGAACCGGGCGATTGTCGTTCTCGGCAGCCTGGCTCTGGTGCTCGTTCCCATGATTGGCTATTTCTCTGCCCAAGCAACCCAGCCAAAACAGGTTACGTTTTCGATGGATGGAAAGACCCGTCAAGTGGGGACGAAAGCCTCGACCGTCGAACAGTTTTTGGCAGAACGAAACATCACGGTAACGGAAGATGATCTACTACAACCAGACATTCACACCAAAATAAAAAACGGAACAACCATTACCTTACATACACGCTGGACGATTCCGGTCCAGGTGGACGGGCAGACAAAAGTAGTAAAAACGCTGAAGCGCGATGTAGCCGGCGCTCTGCAGGAGGCGGGCATCGCGTTAGGCAAGCAGGACCGGGTAAAACCGTCTCTTTCCGAATCGCTTTCGAAGGAGACGACCATCGTCATTACTCGCGTGGAAGAGAAAGTCATGCAGCAAGAAGAGCGCTTGGCCTTCCAGGAGCTGCGCAAAAACGATCCCGTATTGGAAAAAGGGACGACGCGCGTCATGCAAGAAGGTCAAGAAGGGAAAGCCATCGGCCATTACAAAGTGATCACGGAGAACGGGAAAGAAGTCTCCCGTAAGCTGATCAAGCGAGATGTAATCACACCAAAGAAAGATCGAATTGTAGCGGTAGGAACAGCCGTTGCTGTTCAAATTGACGACAAATCAAATCGAGTCGTAGCGTCCGCAGCGGGGATGGTCTCCCGGGGCGGAAAAGTGTTCCGGCCAAAACAGGTCCTGAACGGGGTTACTTTGACCGCCTATTCACCGGCAGGTGGAGGCAAACATCCAAGCTCGCCAGGCTACGGGCGTACAGCTACGGGCGTGAAGGCAAAAGCAGGGCACACGATCGCGGTTGACCCAAAAGTCGTTCCGCTCGGGTGGTGGGTGTTTATTGACGGCATCGGATACCGTCGTGCAGAAGACGTCGGTGGAGCGATCAAAGGCGCGAAGATCGACGTTTTCGTCGGGACCGAGGCGGACGCGGTTCAGTTTGGACGCAAGCGAAACCGAACTGTCTATATTATCGGGCCGCACAAGCCATAGGACAGGAGCCATGCTCCTGTCTTCTTTATTTTCGTCGAGCCGGTCGCTTCTATTCAAGCAGAGATTCGGTTGCAAGCCAGCGCAGCCGAGTTTTCCAATCCGGTGAGGTTGTGTTAAGCTGTGTTATTAAGTAAGACGGAAGCGAGCCGTAAATGTTTCACCCAAAAATGCAAGGAATTACTGATTTTTTGGCGCAAACTATAACTGTTTTGAGCATCCTCAAAACTGTCGTTTCCGACACTTTTATGAAAGCGGGAGCATCGACATGAAGATCAAGGAAGTCATTGTCGTGGAAGGACGAGACGACACGGCTGCCATCAAGCGGGCAGTCAACGCAGATACGATTGAAACAGGCGGGTCTGCCATCAATCAAAAAACGATTGAAAAAATCCGCCTGGCTCAAACCAAGCGCGGCGTCATTATCTTTACAGACCCCGACTACCAGGGCGAGCGGATTCGCAAAATCATCAGCAAGGCGGTACCTGGCTGCAAGCATGCCTTTATCACGCAAGCGGACGGAACAAAGAAAGACGATATCGGCGTGGAAAACGCGTCCGTAGAGACGATTATCCGCGCGCTGCAAGACGTCAGGACCGAGATGGCGGAAAGTGCGGGAGAGATCACGGCGGACGACATGCTGGCCTACAGACTCACCTCAGGGGCAGATTCCAAAGAGCGGCGCATCAAGCTGGGAGAGAGTCTCGGTATCGGCTACGCCAATGCCAAGCAGATGCTCTCCCGTCTCAACGCGTTTCAGATAAGCCGCGAGGAATTTCTCAAGGCGATGGAAGCAATAGAACGAGAGGAGGAGAAGTCGCGATGAACGTCTCGGGGAAGGATATTGCAACACCGACCAGAACGAAAGAGGTCCTGGAGAAATACGGCTTCTCTTTTAAAAAGAGTCTGGGCCAAAACTTTCTGATCGACACGAATATCCTCCACAACATCGTGGACGCAGCGGAGCTGGACAGGTCCAAGGCTGCCATCGAGATCGGCCCGGGAATCGGCGCGCTGACGGAGCAGCTGGGGAGAGCGGCGGGACGGGTCGTCGCCATCGAGATCGACCAGCGGCTGCTGCCGATTCTTGAAGACACGCTGGCTCCCTATGACAACGTGGAGGTCGTGCACGGAGATGTGCTGGAGCTGGATCTCGCCGCTCTGGTTCGGGACAAGCTGGCTGGATATGAAAAGGTGAGCGTAGTCGCCAACCTTCCCTACTACGTGACCACGGCGATACTGATGAAGCTCTTGGAGAGCAGACTGCCGCTGGAGAACATCGTGGTCATGATTCAAAAGGAAGTGGCTGAGCGAATTGCGGCGAAGCCGGGAAGCAAGGATTACGGCTCGCTGAGCGTGGCCGCCCAATTCTACGCGGAGACGGAAGTGGCGATGATTGTGCCGGCCACAGTCTTTATTCCGCGTCCGAATGTAGACTCCGCTGTGATCAAATTGAAAATTCGGGACCGTCCTCCGGTAAAGGTCGAGGATGAGGCTCTCTTCTTTCGTCTCGTTCGGGCAAGCTTTGCCCAGCGCCGCAAAACGCTGCTGAACAATTTGATGAGCGGGCTGTTTGATAAACAGCGAAAAGACGAAGTAATACAGATGCTAAGCGACCTGGCGATCGACCCCGGCCGGCGAGGCGAAACATTGTCGATTGGTGAATACGCCAGCCTCGCAAACGAGGTGATTCGACGCCAATTTCTGGGAAAATAACCGTTCAAAATCCCCTGCTCCTTGCGAGAAATTAGCAAAAGCAGGGGATTTTTGCGGCTATATTGGGAATGTAAATAAAATCGACAAATATCAACGTATTTATCGAAAAAAAGGCCGTTGACAAAAACTCGGCCTGATTGCTATAATTTTTTATTTCTTTGACAAAATAAGCGTATGCTGTTATAATGGGATCAAGCGAGGTGGATGGAACAATGGCAAGAAACGCGTTACTTGACATTAAGCGCAGTTTAGACGGGCACATTGGCGAACGCATCCTACTAAAGGCCAATGGCGGTCGACGCAAGACCGTCGAGCGGACGGGCATCCTCGAAGAAACGTACCCATCAGTATTCGTAGTAAAGCTTGATGACGATCAATTGTTCGAACGAGTTTCATACAGCTATGCCGACATCTTGACGGAAACCGTTGAGTTGACTGTCTGCAGAGAGAATGAGCACATTCGCATTACATTTGTTCAACAATAGAGCCTGCTTTCGGCTCTATTGTTTTTTTTGTTCTCCGCCGTGCATACTAAGTCTGTCAACGAGAAAGGGAGGGTGTTATGGGACGCAGACGAGGCATTATGTCTGATGAGTTCAAGCTGGAGCTGGCCAAGGAACTGGGGTTTTACGATACAGTGAAAACCGAGGGCTGGGGCGGCATCACGACGCGTGACGCCGGAAATTTGGTGAAACGCGCCATTCAGATTGCCGAAGAAGCGCTGGCGAAGCAAAATACCACAAACACTCGTTGACTGGGAAGGCCGGGGATCTCCCCGGCTTTTCTCATGCCGCATTTTATCGGCGCAATCGAGACCGTTTTTTGCCTCGCTATGTTTGGTGCGAATAGTTTGGTTATTTTCGCCTCTACTGGCAAGGCTGAATCCCCCTGTGCTACAATAAGAGACTAGGAAAACAGATCGTAGGCAGAGGTGAACAACGTGCGTATCTCGGTCAAAGCGCCCGCCAAAATTAATCTTACTCTTGATGTATTGGCCAAACGCCCTGACGGCTATCACGAAGTGGAAATGGTGATGACGACAGTAGACTTGGCGGACCGGGTTGATCTGACCTTGCGCGATGACGGCCGTATTTCGCTGGATTGTTCGGCCAGCTTTGTACCGGATGACATTCGCAATCACGCTTACAAGGCAGCGGTATTGCTGCAGGAACGCTATCAGGTGCCCCGCGGGGCGCATTTGTACATAGATAAACACATACCCGTCGCTGCCGGGCTTGCAGGAGGAAGCAGCGATGCCGCGGCAACGCTCAGAGGACTGAACCTGCTCTGGAATTTGGGACTTGGCCTGGACGAGCTGGCTGAGGTGGGAGCGGAGATTGGCTCAGACGTACCGTTTTGCGTGTATGGCGGGACGGCGCTGGCCCGAGGGCGCGGAGAACAGATTACGCATCTGGCGCCGCCACCCCCTTGCTGGGTCATCCTGGCGAAACCGCCCATCGGCGTTTCTACGGCAGATGTGTACGGGAATTTGCGCGTAAACGGGATTGGGTGCCATCCGTCTACGGAAAGCATGCTGCGCGCTATAGAAGAACAGAAATTTTCCTTGATGTGCCGCTCGCTGGGCAATGTGCTGGAAGAAGTGACCTTGAACGTGCACCCGCAGGTACGGCAAATCAAGGATTTGATGGAGGCGTCCGGAGCCGACGGAGTCTTGATGTCAGGCAGCGGCCCTACCGTTTTCGCCCTTGTCCAAAAGGAAGCAAAAGTGCATCGCATTTACAATGCCTTGCGCGGATTTGTAAAAGATGTGTTTGTGGCCCGTATGTTGGGTGTTTCCGAGAGGGGAAATGCTTGCGCAAACACGTATGGAAATGATACATTAGCACCATAATATTCGGTTTTTTGGAGGAAGAAACATGAAGAAATTGCGCAGAAGTGCCCGTCTTGTGGATATGACGCAGCACTTGCTTGCCGAGCCCCACAAGTTGATTCCGCTTACCGTGTTTGCCGAACAGTACGGAGCCGCGAAATCGTCCATCAGTGAGGACCTGTCGATCATTAAAGAAGCGTTTGAGAGCCAGGGTGTGGGCGTATTGACAACAGTGGCGGGTGCGGCTGGCGGAGTAAAGTATATTCCCAAGGTCAAGACGGACGATGCGCTTGCCTTCATGCACAATTTAATCGGCCACTTGGGCAATCCGGAAAGGCTCTTGCCCGGCGGATACTTGTACATGTCAGATATTCTCGGCGATCCCGCGACCATGTCGAAGATCGGCAAGCTGTTTGCTTCCGCTTTCGCGGACAAAAACGTGGAATTGGTCATGACCGTTGAGACGAAGGGGATTCCGCTCGCTTATGCGACGGCAGTCTATTTGAATGTGCCGGTCGTCATCGTCCGAAGAGACAACAAGGTGACAGAGGGTTCGGTTGTGAGCATCAATTATGTATCCGGTTCCAGCAAGCGGATTCAAACGATGTCGCTGGCCCGCCGCGCCTTGCCTGAGCAGTCGCGCGTATTGATCGTGGACGACTTTATGAAGGCGGGAGGAACGGTTCGCGGCATGATCGATCTCCTGCAGGAGTTCCGGGCAACGGTTGTTGGCTGCGGTGTCCTTGTCGAGACAGCGGACGTATCGGAGAGGCTCGTAGATGAGTACGTCTCTCTGGCGAAGCTTCAGGAAGTAGACATCAAAGGCAAGCAGATCGAGCTTGAATTGGGCAGTTATTTTCAAAAATAGAGAGGAGTAGAAGGGCATGGCAATCTCTTTTGTGTCGACAATCCAGGCTCCGGCAGCGATCGGGCCTTACAGTCAAGCGGCAAAGGCAGGAGCTTTCCTGTTTGCCTCCGGTCAGATCCCGCTTCGTCCGGATGGAACCCTGGTGGAAGGCGGCATCGTGGAGCAGGCTCATCAGGTTTTCGCCAACATCAAAGGCGTTTTGGCAGAAGCGGGGCTGACGCTTTCCGACGTAGTCAAGGCAACGGTGTTTATCAAGGATATGAATGAATTCGGACGCCTGAATGAAGTGTACGCCGAATATTTCGGAGACCACAAGCCTGCCCGCTCCACAGTAGAAGTGGCAAGGCTTCCGCGGGATGTGCAGGTGGAGATCGAAGTCGTCGCGTATCTGGGAGAATAACGGACAAAAAAGACGTTTATCAATCAACAACAGCCCGACACAACTCGCGTGTCGGGCTTGTTTTTTGCTAGTAATTGGAGTATGCTGGATAAAATTATAGTTTTTTTTGCAAAATTTCGGTAAACGCAGCAGGAATATTTACCCAGTGCGTGGAAATACTCCTAAACGCTTTTTATAGATAAAGGGAGTGAACTAGATGGAAGTAACAGACGTCAGACTTCGCCGCGTGAATACGGATGGTCGTATGAAAGCCATTGCATCCATTACCATCGACCATGAATTCGTGGTTCATGATATCCGTGTAATTGACGGAAACAATGGCATGTTCGTAGCAATGCCGAGCAAGCGCACCCCTGATGGGGAATTCCGCGACATTGCTCATCCGATTTCCTCGGCGACACGCGAAAAGATCCAAGCAGCAGTACTGAATGAGTACGAGCGTGTAGGTCAGGAAGAAGAGAACACGATCGAAGCAGGCGCGTAAATGCGAAAAAACAGGCACCCCGTCCTATGACAGGGTGCCTTGTTTTATGGATAGCAAGCCTTTAGATCGCGGATGATTTGTTCCTTGTCCAATCCCTCGCCGATGAAGACGGCTACCATTTTCGGTCCATGGTTCGCAAAGGGAAACAAGTGAACCTGGTTGTCTGTATGCTGAAAGGAAATCAGCTCATCCCGCCCTGCAAACAGCACATAGCCTTTTGCGCGGTACACATTTTTCGGCAGGTCCCAAAGGAAATCTTCGAATTTTTCTGCATCTACAGGCCGGGTAAACCGATAGGAAAATGTTTCTATGCTATTGTACAAAGAGGGCTCGGAAGATGTCAGCCCAAGCGACTGCTTGACCCTTTCGAGTGCAGACATTTTTCCTATGCTTTTTTGCAGGACCGGTCCTTTTGTCCGGTCGTCGTCACGTTCGGAAGCGATCTTTTCGGCAATTCTCTTTACCTGCAGCAATTGATTCAGGTCCATATCCCCCTGGATCGTGACGTGAATGGGGGCATGAGGGTTTAGTTCGGCTATCTTTGCCTTTACCTTTTCCAGAGCATCCGGTGCGACCAGGTCGCTTTTATTTAATAGAAGCAAGTCAGCGTATTTCACCTGGTTGCGAATCGTTTTGACGAGAGAGCTCTTTGATTGGAAGCGGGAGTTCAGGTCCCGGAAGCGGGAAGCGTCCACGACACTGACGATGCCTTTGAGCTCCAAATTGTCGTAAAGCTCGGGGTGCGTGAGCGCGTCTACGACGTCTACCGGATCGGCGACCCCGGTTGTTTCGATCAGGATATGGTCAGGGTTGATCGTAGAGAGAATCTCCTGGAGTCCTTCTGTCAGCTCGCCCTGAATGGAGCAGCAGATGCAGCCGTCCAGAAGTTTTTTGACGGGAAATCCATAGCCTTGCAGCTGTTCCCCGTCGATATCGACTTCGCCCATTTCATTCATCAGCACGACGACCTGTCCTCTTCGCTTTCGCAGATAGGCTAGCAGCTTTTGCAGAAGCGTTGTTTTTCCGCTGCCCAGGTAGCCTGTCAAGATGTATACGCCGGCACTCATCGCATCCGTCCTCCTTGCCGATTCATTTGTCAACTTTTCCCTTTCCATCATAAGATAGGTGGAAACAGGCGTCAAACGCGGCGAAAGCAAGTCGTTGATTTGTTACGAAAATAGAATACTGCGCCTATTATCTTGAAATCCTTATATGATTTAAGATATAGTCATTGTGGAACTTCTACGCTGGAGGGTTGACATGTCTAAGATCCATGCCGTGGTACTGGCAGCAGGCCAGGGAACACGGATGAAATCGAAGCTGTACAAGGTTCTGCACCCTGTTTGCGGAAAGCCGATGGTCCAGCACGTAGTGGATACACTGGCTTCCATGCGGGTGGAGGATGTCGTTGTCGTCGTTGGTCACGGTGCCGACACCGTTCAAGCTACTTTGGGCGATCGTGTCGCATACGCATTGCAGAAGGAACAGTTGGGAACGGCGCATGCTGTGCAGCAAGCAGCATCGTTTTTACAGGTAAAAGAAGGAACTACGTTTATTTTGTACGGGGACGTGCCTCTGTTGTCGGAGGAAACGTTGACCGCTCTTTTGCATTTCCATGAAGACCAGAAGGCAGCCGCTACTGTATTGACCGCTGTTCTTCCGGATCCAACCGGTTATGGGCGTATTGTCCGCAACGATTCCGGGGAAGTTATGGAAATCGTCGAACACAAGGATGCGTCGAACGAGGTTCGGGCAATCAAAGAGATTAATACGGGAATATACTGTTTTGACAACCAAAAATTGTGGAACGCGCTGGCGCAAGTGAAAAATGATAACGTGCAAGGAGAATACTATGTGACAGATTGCATTGGTATTCTGCGTGAAGCCGGCGAAAAGGTCGTTGCCTTCGAAGCGGCGGACCCCGATGAAACGATGGGGGTAAACGACCGTGCACAGTTGTCGGAAGCGGAAGCGTACATGCGCAAACGGATCGCCGTTCGCCACATGAAAAATGGCGTTTCTATCATTGATCCTCTGTCTACGTACATTGAGGCGGATGTGACGATCGGGTCCGATACGATTCTCCAGCCCGGTACGTATCTGCGCAGAGGGACAACCATCGGCAGCGACTGCGTCATCGGTCCGCAAGCTGACCTGAGCAATACCACAGTCGCTGACGGCGTCACCATTTCGTACTCCGTTCTGGTGGACGCCCGGGTGGAGGAGCAGTCTACTGTCGGGCCGTTCGCTTATGTACGGCCGGGAACAGAAATTGGCCCTCAGACGAAAATCGGTGATTTTGTCGAATTGAAAAACGCAAAGATCGGTAAAGGGACCAAGATACCTCATCTCAGCTATGTAGGTGACGCGGAAATTGGCGAGGGTGTCAACATTGGCTGCGGGACAATCACGGTAAACTACGACGGCGCTGTCAAACACAAGACCATCGTGCAGGACGGCTCCTTTATCGGATGCAATACCAATCTGGTAGCGCCGGTGACCGTAGGCAAAAACGCATATGTCGCAGCCGGCTCGACGATCAACCAGGATGTGCCGGATGACGCGCTGGCGATCGCCCGCGAGCGTCAGGTAAACAAACCAGGATACGCGAACAAATTGCCGCGAAAAGGCAAAAAGGATTAAACGGGAGGTTCTTGAAAGATAATGGCTAATTACCGCGACCCCAAACTGAAGGTATTTACGTGTAATGCAAATCGAGAGCTGGCCAAGGAGATTGCCGAGCATATCGGCGTTCCTCTGGGCAATGCGGAAGCGATTCGCTTCAGTGACGGCGAGTGTCAAATCAAATTGAACGAAAGTGTTCGGGGTTGTGATGTATTCGTCATTCAGCCGACATCTGCTCCCGTAAACGAACATTTGATGGAGCTTTTGGTCATGGTGGATGCTCTGAAGCGCGCTTCGGCGAAGAGCATCAACGTGGTCATTCCGTACTACGGCTACGCTCGCCAAGATCGCAAAGCGCGTGCCCGCGATCCGATTACAGCCAAGCTGGTTGCGAATCTGATCGAAACCGCTGGCGCTCATCGCGTCATCACAATGGATTTGCATGCGACCCAGATCCAGGGATTTTTTGATATTCCGGTTGATCATTTGCTGGGTGTACCTATTTTGGGCAAGTATTTCTCCGAGAAGGGGCTGAAGGACATTGTCGTCGTCTCCCCTGACCATGGCGGCGTAACGCGTGCCCGCAGACTGGCAGAGCGTCTGGAGGCGCCGATCGCGATTATTGACAAACGCCGCCCGGAACCAAACGTCGCGGAAGTTATGAACATTGTCGGCAACATCGAAGGCAGAACGGCGATCATCATCGATGACATCATCGACACGGCCGGTACGATTACGCTGGCGGCCAATGCCTTGATCGAGGCCGGGGCCAAGGACGTTTACGCGTGCTGCACGCATCCGGTCCTGTCCGGCCCGGCTATCGACCGCATTGCCAACTCCAAGATCAGCGAGCTGGTCGTCACCAATTCGATTCCGTTGACCCAGGATCAGCTGATTGACAAAATCAAGGTCCTGTCGGTCGCGCCTATCATCGGGGAAGCGATTATCCGCGTTCACGAAGAACTTTCCGTAAGCAAGCTATTTGACTAGGAAAGCCGCGAGACGCAGGCTTTGAATTCCAATAGGGGATGGAAAAGACCTCCACTGGACAAGCTAGAAGGAAGAAACTTCTAAACTAGCTGCCAGAGGAGGTTTTTTTGTGGAAGCCATTCAGGCGATGATCCGTCGCAAGGGAGAGACCGCGAAGACGAACAATGAACTGCGGCGGAAAGGATGGGTACCTGCAGTCATGTACGGTTCGAATACCCCCAACCTGTCGATACAGGTAGAAGGACGTGTCCTGGACCAAGCCCTTCGCCAGCAGACGACAAACAAACCGTTTCAACTGGTGATCAATGGAAATCAGCATACAGTCATGGTTTACGAGCTTCAGCGCCATCCGGTAATGGGCAACATTTTGCACGCCGACTTCAAGCAAATCAACATGAATGAAAAGGTCCATACAAGCGTACCGATTCTGATGACGGGAGATCCCGAGCTGGGCGTCGCTACCCTGGTGCGCCACAGCGTAGAAGTATCCTGCCTCCCCGGCGACATCCCCGAGTCGTTCACAGTCAATGTCGACGGCCTGCAGATCGGGGACGTCATCCTTGCAAAAGACATCGATATTCCCCCGACAATCGACCTGGGATTGGACGAGATGGAAGTCGTCATCAGCGTCCTCCCGGTGAAAGCCAAATCAGACGAATCGATCGAAGCCGAGCAGGCCGCCGAAGCAGTCTCGGAGGATGCCAAGGCCCAGACGGAGGAAGCGAAGAAAGTATAGAACAAAACAATTAACAATGATAAATGAACGGTGAACAATGAACAAAGAAAACAAGCCTTCGACCCGCTTCCGCAGCGGGATTGAAGGTTTGTTTTCTTTTTCCTATCCTTTTATTTCTCCTTTGAATTTGCTAAAAAGTCCCGGTAAACGGAACAGCCGTAGAGATGAAAAAGGGAGAAAAAAAACGAGGGTCTTTGGAAATAAAGCCGGACAGGCCGACCCCATGCAAGTGTCCCACCGAACCCGAGCATTTTTCTCCCTTTTTCATCTCCTCCCCCAAAGCCCGAACTACGTGCAAATGAAAAGGCTCATCCGTTTCTTTTGTTCTAGCTTATGTTTTAGTACAATGAAATGAAGAACGAGGAGGGAACAAGCGTGAAAGTGATCGTCGGACTGGGCAACCCCGGCAAAAAATATGAAGATACAAGACATAATGCCGGGTTTATCGCCATAGATAAGATTAATGACAAGTGGGGCATTCCCGTTGTGCAAAACAAGTTCCGCGCACTCGTCGGCGAGGGACGGATCGAAGGGGAAAAGGTGCTCCTGGTAAAGCCGCAGACGTACATGAACCTCTCCGGTGAATCGATCGCCGAAATTCTGAAATTTTACAAGCTGACTCCCGACGATGTCGTGGTCATTTACGATGATTTGGACCTTCCGCCCGGACAGCTCCGCTTGCGCGAAAAAGGCAGTGCCGGCGGCCACAACGGGATCAAATCGTTGATTTTGCATATGGGCACACAAGAGTTTAAGCGCATCAAAATCGGCATCGGACGTCCACAGCCGGGAGGGAGCGTCAGCGATTACGTTCTCCATCCGTTTTCCGCGGCAGAGCGCCCTTTGATCGATGAAGCCGCAGAGCTGGCTGCTGCCGCAGCGGCGATGTGGACAAGGGAACCGTTTGTGAAAGTGATGAACCAGTACAACGTCTCCAAAAAACAAGAGTAGGAAAAGCTTTTTTGCCTGTTCCCCAGGAGTCGACACGTTAGTATGTTTTTCCACTCTCCCGGTCATACTAAGCCTAGGAATGACTGGGGGGTATCGTAAATGAGCATTCGGTACGAGTGCCGCTGCTGCGGAGCAAGGATCGCGGAATTTGACGAATCCAGAGTGTCGGAAGAACAACTGGGGTTGAACTCCTTGACCGCAGAAGAGCGTGCTCTTATAATATCCAAAGAACTAGGGGGAGACACGGTCGTCAGCATCACGTGCGCATACTGCCGTGATGCGCTTCAGTTAAACCCGGAGCTCTCACTGGTTGGCAACCCGCTTCAATAAAGGGGAAACGCTTTCGAAGGCTTGCAAATACAAGGCCTTGGCTTGATGAGCTAAGGCTTCTTTTCGCATGGGCGACCGGCAGTGCGTTCAGCTTGTGATCCAGCCCCGCTGCTTGTCCGCAAGAAGGAATATCGAAAAGACTGCCAATTTTGGCGAAATGAGAGTTCGACACAGAAAAACCTGAGAGGGGACTAGTGAATGCAAGTCATCATTAACCCGATGAAACAGGACGCCAACGTCGGGACGATCGCCGCGGGTCTGGAAAGCGGGCTGCACGAACAGCTTGTTTCCGGATTGGCCGGCTCAGCGCGACAAGCGTTAATGGTCGCCGTCAAGCGAATGAGCGACCGTCCTGTCTGCGTCATTACCCATAACATGTTTCAGGCGCAAAAGGTGTACGAGGATTTGATCGAGCTTGTTCATCCAGATGACGTCTTGCTCTACCCTGGAAACGAGCTGATCGGATCGGAGCTGGCTATCGCAAGTCCCGATATCCTCGCACAGCGCATTCATGTATGCAACCGTTTGGCCAAAGGCTTTACGGGTTTTTTGGTTGCGCCGTTTGCCGGTCTGCGCCGCCTTGCCGTTCCGCCTCATGTCTGGAAGGAAGCGCAAATCGAACTGAACGTGGGAGAAGAGCTGGACATTGACGCCTTTTTGCTCCGATGTATCGAGCTTGGCTACGAACGGGTCGATATGGTGGAGAGAAAAGGCGAATTAAGTGTGCGCGGAGGGATCATCGACCTGTACCCGATCGACTCGGAATGGCCGGTGAGGATCGAGCTGTTCGACGTGGACATCGACTCGATCCGTACCTTTGATATGACCACGCAGCGCTCCCTGGAATCGACCCAATCCTACACCATCGGGCCGGCGAAAGAGATGATCGCCTCTACGGCCCTGCTTCAGGAAGCGGCTGTCCGCCTGGAGCAAAAGCTGGGCGAGACTGTCGCCAGGCTGAAGGATGGGGCCGCAAAAGAAAAAGTGGTTGAATACATCGGCGGAGACGTGGAGCGCTTGAAGCAGGGACAGCGTTTTGCCCATCTGTATTCGTACATCTCCGTTATGTATCCGACGAACGATACGCTGCTGTCCTACATGCCGTCCAACACGCTGTTGATCGTGGATGAACCGTCGCGTGTGCTGGATACGGCGGCGCAGCTGCAAAAGGAAGAAGCGGAGTGGCTGACCGGGCGGATTGCCGAAGGGGAATACATGGCCAATTTGACCTTGTCTCGTTCGTATGACGATACCGTCGCTTCCAAGAAGCGTCAGATCGTCTACCTGTCGTTGTTCCTGCGTCAGTCTCCCAAGACCCAGCCGCAAAACATTGTCAATCTGACCTGCCGCACCATGCAAAATTTCCACGGGCAGATGAATGTTCTCAAAACAGAGCTGACCCGTTGGAAAAAGTCGCAGGACCAGATCGTGTTTGTGGCGGCCGATCTGGAGCGGGCAAAACGGCTGGAGCGCGTGCTGCACGATTACGAGATGGAAGCCGATCTGCTGACGGATGAGGTCGTAGCCGTTCCGCCGGGCAGGCCGACCATTATTCTCGGAAATTTGCAAACCGGCTTCGAGCTTCCGCTAAACAAGCTGGTCGTGATTACGGAGGGCGAGGTATTTACCGCCAAGCAGCGGAAAGCGCGCAAGGTGCAAAAGGCGATCACCAACGCGGAGCGAATCAAAAACTACCTCGAGCTGAAACCGGGTGACTACGTCGTTCACGTCAACCACGGGATCGGAAAGTATTTAGGCATAGAAACCAAAGAAATACTCGGAATTCATAAAGATTACCTTCATATTCAATACGCGGGCGGAGACAGTCTGTTTGTTCCGATCGAGCAGATTGACCATGTTCAAAAATACGTCGCCAGCGAGGAAAGCCAACCGAAGATTTACAGCCTGGGCGGCAGCGACTGGAAGCGCGTCAAAACGAAGGTACAATCATCCGTCAAAGACATCGCCGAGGATTTGATCAAGCTGTACGCCGCGCGCGAAGCGGCGGTCGGCCATGCGTTTTCCCGCGATACCGCGGAGCAGCGCGAGTTTGAAGCGATGTTTCCGTACCAGGAGACGCCAGACCAGCTTCGGGCGATCTCCGAGGTCAAGTCCGACATGGAGAAAAGGCGTCCGATGGATCGGCTGGTCTGCGGGGACGTCGGCTACGGGAAGACAGAGGTGGCGATTCGGGCGGCGTTCAAGTCTGTCATGGACGGCAAGCAGGTGGCCGTACTGGTTCCGACGACGATTCTCGCCCAGCAGCATTACGAAACCTTCCGCGAGCGCTTTGCCGACTATCCGATCCGGGTGGAGGTATTGAGCCGTTTCCGTTCACGCAAGGAGCAGAACGCCACGATGAAGGGGCTGAAGGAAGGCACGGTCGACGTCGTTATCGGGACCCATCGCCTTTTGTCCAAGGACATTCAGTTCCGCGATCTGGGCATGCTGATCGTCGACGAGGAACAGCGTTTCGGGGTCAGCCACAAGGAGAAGCTGAAGCAGCTCAAAACCAATGTCGACGTTCTGACGTTGACGGCGACGCCGATCCCGCGGACTTTGCATATGTCGATGCTCGGTGTGCGCGACTTGTCTGTCATCGAAACACCTCCGGAAAATCGCTTTCCGGTCCAGACCTATGTCATGGAATACAGTCCGGCGCTTGTCCGGGAAGCAATCGAGCGGGAAATGGCCCGGGGAGGACAAGTGTTTTTCCTCTACAATCAGGTCCAGGGGATCGAGCAGATGGCCGAGCAAATTTCCATGCTCGTGCCCGACGCGCGCATTGCGGTGGCTCACGGACAAATGAACGAAAGCGAATTGGAAACCGTCATCCTCGACTTTTTGGAAGGCAACTACGATGTGCTGGTGAGTACGACGATTATTGAGACAGGGGTGGATATCCCCAATGTCAACACGCTGATCATTCACAATGCGGACAAGATGGGTCTGTCCCAGCTGTACCAGCTTCGCGGGCGTGTTGGCCGGTCCAACCGGATCGCGTATGCGTACTTCACCTACCAGCGTGACAAAGTGCTGACAGAGGTGGCGGAGAAGCGTCTGCAGGCGATCAAGGAATTTACCGAATTGGGCTCCGGCTTCAAAATCGCCATGCGCGACTTGTCCATTCGGGGTGCGGGAAATCTGCTGGGGGCCGAGCAGCATGGCTTTATCAATTCAGTGGGATTTGACTTGTACAGTCAAATGCTGAAGGATGCGATTGATGAGCTGAAAGGGGAAGTAAAGCAGGAAGCGGCTTCTCCAGTAGAGATCAACCTCCAGCTCGACGCGTATTTGCCGTCGATGTACATCACGGACAGCCGGCAAAAAATCGAGATGTACAAGAAATTTGTCGCTGTTTCGTCACTGGAGGATGTCGACGATTTGGCGGAAGAGCTGCTGGACCGCTTTGGACCTTTAACCAAGCCGGTTGAAAACCTGCTGACCATCTCCCGGTTGCGTGTATACGCCCTGGAACACCGGATCACGGAGATCAGCCAGAAAAATCCCGACGAGATCAAATTGGTCTTCCATCCAAGCCAGAACAACAACATCGACGGAGGGGCGCTGTTTGCCCTTGCCAGCAATTGGAGCAGACGGATAGGGTTGTCGGGTGGACAACAGATCACCATAACTGTTAAAGTAAAGGGGTTACGAGAAGACGAGGGCATACAGCTCGTCGAGAAGCTGCTCCGACAATTTCATTTGGTGCGTAAAGACACCAATACGGAAAGGCCCGTGTCCTGATGATGCGGGCTTCCTGAAGAAGGGAGAACCAAGATGAAACGATCTGTTGCTTTATTGTCATCAGCGGTATTGGTTGTATCTCTGATGACCGGGTGCGGTACAGCAGCGGAAAAGAATTCCGCAGCGAAGCCGGCTGATCAAACGCAGCAACCTGCGAACAACGGTGAACAGGCATCCCAGTCTGATGATGTGCTCGACCAGTTTAAAAAACTGACGCTGCCATATTCGGTTGATCCCAAAACCGCTATTGTGGAGTACCAGGGCGGAGTGTTGAGCGCGCAAGAATTCGAGACGTTCCTGCGTGTCATCAATTTCTTGAACCCGATGCAAGGGGCCATGATCGAAAGCGCCGATCAGGAGTCGTTGAAAATGTTTGCCCGTGAATATACAGCGACCAAAATTCTCGCTTCCCGGGCAGATGCAGCGATGGAAAAAGAGTCTCAGGAGCTTGCTGAAAAAACCTTCGAAAATCTGAAGGGGCAGTACCTGGGATTGCTCGGCAAGGACGAGTCCAAATTTGCCAAGCTTATGGAAAAGGAAGCGCTCGACAAGGACACCGTTGTCAAACAGATGGCCCTGATCAACAAGTCAATGGCTGTACTGAAAAAGAATATTGACGACGTCCAACTGAAGAAGGAGTACGAAGGCCTGGATAAAGAATCGATAACCGTGGCCTCCGTCCGTCACATTCTGGTTTCTTTTGAGAAGCACAACAACAATGAGAAAGAAGCCCTGAAAGTCGCCAACGATCTCTTGGCCCGCCTGAAAAAGGGTGAGGACTTTGCGAAGCTGGCGAAGGAAAAGACGGACGACTCAGGCAGCCAGGAAACCGGCGGTTTGTACGAAAACGCCGAAGTAAGCCAGTGGGTGCCGGAGTTCAAGGATGCCGCACTGACGCTGCCGCTCAACCAGATCAGTGACCCGGTCAAGACTTCTTACGGTTACCATATCATGAAAGTGGAAAGCCGCAAGGAAAGAACCTTTGAAGAAATGAAAACCGAACTGCAGAACAAAATGCTTGAGCAGGAGTACGACAAATTCAATAAGGAAGAGCTGGACAAGCTGATTACGAAGTACAATATTCCGCAGCCAAAACCAGCATCCTAATAAGGAAAACAGGGGGCCCAGGGTTCCCTGTTTTTTCGTTTTCTCGCATATATTTGAAGCCCCGGCGAATACTATAGTCACTCGCTACCGCCCGGGGGAGAGTACAGAAACAAGCTGGAAAATGTTGCAGCCGATGGTCCGTAGTTAAAATGAGAATCTGAGGAAAAAATACAGCTAACCACCAACTCATTCACAACCCACTTCTCAGGAAAGCGAGGCAACATGACATGAAAGCAACTGGTATTGTTCGTCGAATCGACGACCTCGGTCGGGTCGTGATACCAAAGGAAATTCGCCGTACATTGCGCATTCGCGAAGGCGATCCGCTGGAGATTTTCGTGGATCGCGACGGGGAAGTCATTCTGAAAAAGTACTCCCCGATCGGCGAACTGGGTGATTTCGCCAAGGAATATGCGGACTCTCTGTATGAGAGCTTGAACCATACCGTCCTGATTTCCGACCGCGACAGTGTCATCGCTGTATCGGGTGCATCCAAGAAGGAGTACATGGAGAAAGCAATCGGCAGCATCGTCGAGAAATGCCTGGAGGAGCGAAAAACGCGTCTGGAGAAAAACGCGGGTACTTATGAAATCTGTCGCGATTACAGCGAGAACTACGGTTCCTTCGTCGTCTCTCCGATCGTGGCTGGCGGCGACCCCATCGGCTCTGTCATTCTCCTCACCAAAAGCGAGACGACGAAAATGGGCGATCTGGAAACGAAAATGGCAGAAACCGCGGCAGGTTTCCTGGCCAAACAAATGGAACAGTAGCTTGGACAAGAACAGCCTCGATACAACAGCCTCGATACGAGGCTGTTTTTTTTGTCCGGCAACGATGGAAGCTATCGCTTCCGAAGGTTCCGTCAGGCGTTTTCATTTGCAAGCGGACGGGTAGCTTGTCCATTTTTTTGTGGAGAGATGGTTGTGGTATAATGTACGCAGTTTGTGTTTGGAGAGGGGAACGTTCACACACATGGCTCAAGAAAAGGCATCTGTACAATTTGTGAAAGGCGCCGCAATTTTGGGAGCGGCCGGTCTTGTCTCCAAGCTGCTGGGTGCGGTGTACCGGATTCCGTACCAAAACATTGCCGGTGACATCGGTTTGTATGTGTATATGCAGGTGTACCCGCTCTATACGGCCTTGTTGATTTTAGCCACTGCGGGCTTTCCTATCGCCATTTCCAAAATAGTGTCGGAGCGCGTCGCTGTCGGTGATCCGGCGGGAGCGCGCAAGGCGTTTCGCGTTGCCAGCATGACGCTGGTGATGCTCGGTCTGTTTTTCTTCCTGTTGTTATACGGGGGTGCAGGAGTGATCGCCAGAATTATGGGGGACGAGCATCTGACCCAGCCTCTCCGGGCAGTCGCCTGGTCGCTTCCGCTCGTGCCGATGGTTGCAATATTGCGCGGTTATTTCCAAGGACAGCAAAACATGATGCCAACCGGTGTGTCCCAAGTAATGGAACAACTGGTCCGGGTCGTCTTTATTCTGGTGGCCGCCTTTTGGGCGATGAACGTATATCAGGACGCGTATCTGGCAGGGACAGGTGCTGTATTTGCGGCGTTTCCCGGAGCGGTGACAGCTGTTCTCGTCCTTTTGTGGTATTGGCGAAAGGACAAGCTGACGGGACCGTTGTCCGCAGCCCAAGAGGCTCCTGCCAGCCGGTCAAGCTGGTCCAACCGCCAGGTGATCCGGAGTTTGCTCTATTACGCTTTGCCGATTTGCTTGGGGGCGCTGGTTCTGCCCTTGGTTCCACTTGTGGATTCGCTCACGGTCGTCAATATGCTGCAGTGGAGCGGCATGAATGAAGATGCGGCCAAACTGCTCAAAGGGGCGTTCGACCGAAGTCAGCCGCTGATTCAGTTCGGGACGTTCTTTGCCACCTCTCTGTCGCTCGCGCTCGTTCCGGCTATCAGCGAAGCGGTAGCCCAGCGGCAGCCGAGGGTCATTGCGGGAAGGTCGGAGGTCGCCATCCGTCTCACTTTTTTGCTCGGTTTGCCGGCTTCCTTCGGTTTGGCACTGCTGGCCGAACCGATCAATGTCATGCTCTACGGTGACGATAAAGGCACCCAGGCTCTGGCGATTCAATCGTTTACAATCTTGTTTGCTACGTTGAGCATTGCCAGCGCCGGCATTTTGCAAGGGCTCGGGCGAGTCATGAGACCTGCTCGCAACCTGTTTATCGGCGTAATGGTCAAGATGATCTTCAATCTGGCCCTGGTGCCGCTCTGGGGGATTTCCGGGGCTGCAGCCGCGACAGTGCTGGCGTATTTCGTTGCCATGGGATTAAATGTACTGGCTGTACGGAAATACACCGGAGCCCGGATCGGACTCAAGCGTATCGTGTGGAGACCGTTTTTATCGGTATTGGCTATGGCAGTGGTCGTTCTTGTCGTGGAATGGGGATTGCTTCTCTCGCTGGAGGGCGCCCTTGCATCCAAACGGCTCCTGCATACCATTGTCGGTCTCGTAACCGTAGCGGCAGGCGGCGCTGTCTATCTGGTCGCCTTGCTCAAAACAGGCGGGCTGACGCTGGCGGACATCCGCTTTTTGCCGAAGGGAGAGCGCATCGCTTCCTTGCTCGTTCGTTTCAACCTTTTGCGTAAATAGTTCACTCGATAAAAGGAGGCTCTCTGCCTTATGAATCCAAAAGGCATCATTACAGTAGTTGGCCTTGGCGCAGGCGATCTGGACCAGCTGCCCTACGGTCTGTACCGAACGCTTACGGGAGCCGGCAATCTGTATGTACGGACCAGTGAGCACCCTGTCTTGTCCCAGTTGGCGGGGGATGTGACGTACACCTCATTTGACGATATATACGAGCGGCACGGAAGCTTTGACCAGGTCTATGCAGAAATTGCCGAAACGCTGCTCGCCAAAGCCGCTGAGGAGAAAGAAATCGTGTATGCCGTACCCGGACATCCTCTGGTCGCAGAGCGGACGGTTCAGATGCTGCTTCAAGAGGGACCGGGACGTGGCGTGCAAATCGAGGTCGGGGGCGGTCAGAGCTTTTTGGACCCGCTGTTCGCTCGTCTCCGCATCGATCCGATCGAGGGCTTCGCTCTGCTTGACGGTACGGCTCTGCAAGCAAGTCAGGTGAATCCCGGCTTGCATACGATCATTGCACAGGTATACGACAAGCTGGTTGCCTCCGAGGTCAAGCTTACATTGATGGAGGTACTGCCAGACGAGTATCCGGTCACGGTAGCGACGGCCGTAGGAGTCAAAGATATGGAGCGGATCGATACGGTGCCGCTTTATGAGCTGGACCGGCTTGATCACTTCGGCAATTTGACGTTGGTCTACATACCCCAGGCCAAGGATGAGGCAGTACTGTACCGGCAATTTTCCTTCCTCAAGGACATTGTCGCCACGCTGCGGAGTCCGGAAGGCTGTCCCTGGGATCGGGAGCAGACCCACCAGAGTATCCGCAAGAATTTGATCGAAGAGACTTACGAGGTCTTGGAAACGATCGACGATGAAGACCCTGACGCCATGTGCGAGGAGCTGGGAGACCTTTTGATGCAGATCATGCTCCATTCGCAAATGGCGGCCGAAGAGGGGTATTTCACAGTCGATGACGTCGTGGCCGGCTTGAACCAGAAGCTGATTCGCCGCCATCCGCACGTCTTTGGCGACAAGAGCGCGGACGATGCAGGGGAAGCGTTGGCCAACTGGCAGGAAATCAAGGCGCAGGAAAAAGCGGCAAAAGGGATCGATTCGGAACGGCAGTCCAAACTGGCCGGCATCCCACGTGATTTGCCAGCCCTGATGTACGCCTACAAGCTGCAGAAGAAAGCAGCCCAGGTCGGCTTTGATTGGGACGATGTCGCGGATGTTTACAAAAAGATCGAAGAAGAATATCAGGAGCTGCGGACAGCGACGGAAGAAGAGCGCGCCGGCGAGCTGGGCGATCTGTTGTTTGCGGTCGTCAACCTGGCCCGTTTCCTGGGGCTGGACCCGGAAGAAGCGCTAGTCCTGACCAACCGGAAATTTACCAGCCGTTTTGCCTACATTGAGAAAAAACTGCAAGAAGCGGGACGCAGCTTCGACGACACCAGCCTGGAAGAGATGGACCGGTGGTGGGAAGAAGCCAAACGAATGGGACGAGGGGAGAATGAGAGATGAGACTGGACAAGTATCTCAAGGTATCGCGATTGATCAAACGGCGGACACTGGCAAAAGACGTGTGCGACCAAGGCCGCATCGAGATCAATGATCGACCGGCCAAGGCCTCCAGCTCGGTAAAAATAGGCGACAAGCTGGCCATCCGCTTCGGACAGAAGATCGTGATGGTCAAAGTGGAGGACATCAAGGAAAATCCGCGGAAAGAAGAGGCGGCCACGCTCTACTCCGTAATCGGCGAAGTGCCGGTGCCCCGTGACGAAAAAGAGGAAAACGAATATCTGAAGGGGTAGCTGAAAAAAGCCCATTTACCCGACAAGAGGAGACCTAACGGAAGGGTCGTCCTCTTTTTTGTGCCATTAATTGACAAGCTATTTGCAAACTTCGTATAGTGTTAGAAGTCAGAAAAAGTATCTGAGACGCAAAGGAATGAGACCGTGGGAAAAGTGATGTTGTTTTCGTTGCTATGGTGGATAACGGGAAACCCGTTCGTGGCGATTCTGATCATTCTGATCGTTCTCTACGTACTGGATATGCGCTTTGTCCGGTTGCTTCCGGACGTCACCGGCCCGTTTCGGCGGAATCGGCGCCTGGCAGCCCTCAAACGAACGCTCCAGCTGAACCCGCATGATTCGTCTGCCAAAATGGAGGCTGCCCGACTGTTCATGGAAAAAGGGGAGTACAAAGAGGCGCTAGCCAACCTTGATGAAATATCCCAAGTGATGCAGGAATCGGCCGAGTACATCAGTGAACGGGGAACCTGCCTCTTGAAGACAGGCCGCATTGCGGAAGGAGAGGAGGCCCTTTTGCAAGCGCTGAAGCTGAATCCGCGGGTAAAATACGGCGAGCCGTATTTGCGCTTGGGTGAGGCCTTTGCTAAAGAAAACCAGCCGGAAAAAGCGCTCTCCTATCTGGAAGAGCTGGCCGGCATGCATAAGTCATCAGCCGAGGTGTATTACAAGCTTGGCAAGCTCTACGAGGACTTGAACCAAAAAGAAAAGGCGAAGCAGGCATACAGGGAAGCGGTGGAGGTGTACCGGGGGTTGCCCAAGTACAAGAAAAGGACGGAGAGACGCTGGGCGCTGCTCTCTTGGCTAAAGGGCTTGGGTTAAGGGCAAAAGAGCCTTCAATCCTTCAAAGCCTTGATAATGAATACAGCAACACAGCAGACTGCCACCACGTGCAGTCTTTTTTTTATACAGGAAAAAACGGCATACCCAAACTCGCGCAGGCAGCGCGTCAGGAAGCGACCGGCAGTTGAGGAGGACCGCCGGTTACGAAATCGTTACCTGTTTGTAACGATTTTTCCCTAGCGTTTTCCTATGATGGAGAGAGTTGCATGGAAAAGGAGGCGTTTGTGATGCACAAAAGCGCAAAAAAAGGTCTGGCTGCGCTGATGGCGGCCACGGTATTGACAGCACCGTTAGCCATGAGTCCGATGTCGGCTTATGCCCTGTCCGTGGACGATGTATCCGCCGACGATACAGATACGGGAGAGAAAACTGACTATAAGATTGAGTTTGAAATCGATGAGGCTTTGAAAAGAGGAGACGAGATTACCGTTACGTTTCCTTCCGGGTACTCCCTAAAAAAAGTAAGCGAATCCGATGTTACGCTCAGGGATAAAAGCAAAATCAGTCTCGACAAGGTCAAGGTAGGCTCCAGAGATATAACGATAACCGTCGATGAAAAAATTTCCTCAAGAACTACGCTCACTTTGGAGATCGAGAACGTTACCAATCCGTCGAGCAAAGGCGACTATACGATCAAAGTCAAGACAGACCGTGAACGCTACGACGACAAAGATATCACGATCGGCAAAGGCTCTTCCTCCAAAGGCAGCTCCAAGGATTTCGACGTAAGCCAGAGCAGCTACGAGGAAGGCGCGACCACTTCGATCACGCTTGGCAAAATCGAACTGTCCAAGTCGGACAAATTGAAAAAGGGAGAATACATCTACGTCGATTTTCCTGACAGGGACATGCTGCCCAAAAAGATAGACGACTCCGATGTGAAAGTGAACGGGTCCAAGGCGGATGACGTACGGATTACCAACAGCGACTCGATCCGGATCAAGGTTCCGAAAGGCGCGGACAAGGACAACTATATCAAGCTCGAGTTCTCCTCATCGGCTGAAATCAGGAATCCGTCGTCTGCAGGCAGCAAGTACTTGTACAAGGTTTCCTATAACGACAGAAAATATGAATCCAAAACCTTTGAAGTCAAGGGCGGCAAAAAGAAGGCATTTGATGTAAGGCTTTCAGACAAGGGAGTGGGGGCGCGCACCAGCTACAGCTTTGACATCAGCCTGAACGAGAGGGTGTACGCAAATACGCCTGTAACGGTAGAGTTTCCTCGTTCAGAGATGGTTCCGCCGATCTTATCCAATCTGTATGTAAAAGTAAACGGTTCAGAGGTCATGTCGCTCGGCGTCAGCGGCAGCAAAGTATACTTCCATACCCCAAGCGGTTTTGGCAACAGCAGCAAGCTGAATATCGAATTCGAGTACGACGCATTTCTGCGCAACCCGAGTACGCCTGGCTCTTATGAAATCGTCGTGACCGCCGACGGAAGAAAATACTATTCCGAAAGCTTTAGTATCTCTGGCGCTCCGATCATCAATCCGACCAATCCTACAAATCCGATGACTCCTTCGGCAACGCCGGTGCCGACAGACAACAACACGGCAACGCTGACCTTGACCAAAACGGCACCGCAGGCAGTTACTGGCATGCAGGTGGCGATCCGGTCGCTGGGCGCTCCGCTGGTCAGGAACAGAGATTTTATCGAGATTGTCATGCCGGTCGGGTTCCGCGTGCCGGCGTACATCGCTCCGCAGGCCGTAACGGTAAACGGAGTATCCGCAGCCTTTGTCGGCGCCCGCGGACAAAATCTGATCATCGTGCCGTCGCAGGATATTCCGGCGAGATCGGGTGTGAACATTAACCTGGTGGAGACAGCTGGAATTGCAACTCCGGCTACAGGCGGAGTCTACAGCATTGGCGTTTATTCATCCGAGGAGCCGGGTCTGTTGTTTGCCCGTACGGTCAATGTCGTACCGAATAATTCCGTGACCTTCCAGGCGAGCATCGGTTCGTTTATGAAAAACGGCAAGAAAATTGCATTGCCGGCAGCGCCATTTGCAGTCAACGGCCATACCTTGATGCCTGCACCGTTCTTCCGTGACGGTCTGGGAGTCTCGACCACGTTCACAAATGCCACTGCCAAGATCGTGGGCAATGGCAAAACCATTCAATTCAAGGTAGGCTCCAACGTTGCGACCGTCAACGGAAAGTCTGTCACCCTGCCGGTAGCGGTACAAGCGAGAAACAACGTGCCGGTCGTACCGCTCCGATTTGTACTGGATCAATTGCAGTACAAGATTTCCTACAACAACGGCAGCTACGCAGTTTTCAAATAAAGCCGCCAGCATTAGCGTGAGAGAACCGAATTTATGCAAATCGGTTTCTCACGCGCCGATATAGCTTCAGAAAGAGGAGTATCTCTCGGGAGGAGACCGGAGATACCCCTCTTTTTTCTTTTCGTCCGCCAAAGAAGCGAAGATCGTGAAGGCTTGTTGTTCTAAAAGGACATCCCCCTCCATATTTATGGTACAAGAACGAGGTACCGTGAGGAGGGCGAAAAGAATGAACGACCACGTGAAGCGGCCACGGCACGAAGTCGTAATGATCAATCGCCGCAGTTTGGCGATTTCGGGTGTAAAGAACGTCGAAAGCTTTGATAGCGAGGAGTTTCTCCTGGAGACGGAAGGCGGCTTTTTAACCATACGAGGGCAAAACCTGCACATGAAAAACCTGAGCCTGGAGACCGGCGAAGTGGCGATTGAGGGCTTGGTGCACGAGATGGCTTATCTGGAGCAAGGGCAGGCCACAGACCGGTCGAGAGGATTCTTCGGGAAGTTATTCAAGTGAGTATCGCGGTTCAACTGCAAACGGTGCTGGCCATGTCGGTTTGTGGGGCTTTAATGGGGATGGGGTACGACACGTATCACGTATTTGCGGGCAAGGGCAGGCTTCCGGCTTGGGTAACCTTTTTTCTCGACATTTTGTTCTGGGCGGGAAGCATGGGTGTCGTGTTTTGGGTCCTCGTCCGGGTAAACGACGGGGTTGTCCGGTTTCCCATCTTCATCGGCATGCTTCTCGGAGCCTGGGTGTATTTTATAATAGGTAGTAAGAAGTATGTGCAATTTCTTTACGCCGTGATAAAATTCTTACGGTGGTTATATCGAACCATAGTACTAATCATCAATACGTTAATCGTCCGCCCCATACTGCTTTTGTACAAACTGGTTTTCATGCTGGTCACCTTTCTTATGACGATCGTGTTGACCATTTTCGGGTATGGATGGAGGATCATTCGCACGCTCATGTCTCCTTTTGTCAGATGGGGTCAGCAATTGGGGAAAAATTTATACAGGAAATGGGCAGGGTTTTGGCGTAATTGGAAGAAGTGGTTATTCTCCGGGAAGAAGCAGAAGAAGTAACAGCAATCGAGGTGGCAAACATGCGAACGGCAACCCCCCCTCAAGTGAATAATCGAAAAGGGCAAAAGCGGAGAATCCGCCTTGTTCTCTTCTTCGTCCTCTGCCTGTTTGTTTGGGCTGGCTATACGCTATACGTACAAAGCGGGGATCTGGCCGAAAAGAAGGCCGAGCTGGAAGCGCTCAAGCAGGAAATGGAAACGGTTCAAGCGCGGCAAGCGGAACTGACGTACAAGGCAAGCCGTCTGTACGACCAGGATTACATCGCGGAGTTGGCGCGGAAGCAATTTTTCTATACAAAGCCGGGCGAAAGTATATACGTGATTCCGGAGTAGACGTTCAGGGATATCTTCACCAAAGGGAGGCCTTTCACGTCCATGGGAGTCGAAGTGGGGAGCAAACTGGAAGGGAAAGTGACAGGCATCACGAAGTTCGGTGCTTTCGTAGAATTGCCCGGAGGAGAGACGGGGCTTGTTCACATCAGTGAAATCGCGTCCACCTATGTAAAGGACATCAACGATCATCTCAAGCTTGGAGACAAGGTTACGGTCAAGGTTCTCAATATCCGCGACGGGAAAATCGGTCTCTCGATAAAAAAAGCGCAGGAGAAAGAAAGGTCGCCCCGCCATCAGCGTGATCGGATGGAAGGGTTTGAAGACAAGCTCAGCCGGTTCATCAAGGAGAGCGAAGACCGCCAGACAACTCTCAGAAAAAAGCGGGACAAGAGGGGAAGCGGACGTTGATCCTCTTGATTTCTGAGTATTGCGAGTTTTCTTATTTACAAAAATGCGCAAAATGACGAGAGAATGAGGAAGGGCATTTCAAAATCATGACGAATCTATTATGACAAGCCCGTTTCGCTAAGCGCGAATCACCTGTCAGCCGACGTAGACCGCCAAAACGTCGGTTCTTTTTTTTATCCAAAACAGGCCGGCTTTTTTTGTCCAAATGCGTCAATGATTTTGTCGCACGATTTTAGGAATACGCCTTGGTTTTTTGACAAATTTTACAGCACCCCCTTCGTATAATGGGAACCATTGATATGAAAACGGGGTGGTGTAGCGATGATGATAAACAAGGACGTTACCAGTACGGGACACATGTGGACACGGCGAATCTCGCAGCAATGGGATGCCACAACGGGATCATGGGGAGAACGCATCGCGGAAACAGCCGAGAAATGGAAGCTGCTGCCCTTCCTGATGGGTTTTTTGCTGGGACGAGCTCTGATCCTGGAGGAGTTGACTCCTTTTATCGTTCCGTATTTTATGGTCATGTATTATCTTCGCAAAGACAGTATCTTCGCATGCGGGGTTGCTCTTGTATTGGGCGCCTTTACCCATACAGTTCCGATGGGCCTTCAGGCCGTGATGAGCGTGGCGCTGGCACTGGCGGTCTGCAAATGGAGCGAACGGCTGCGGCGCAAGGACTTCTCGAGGACTCCTCTGTTTGTCTTGATCACCGTCTTTGCCAGCCATTTGTTGTTTGCCGCCATCACCAATCAGGTGACGACCTACAAGCTGGTTATGGTTGCGGTGGAGTCGGTGCTCAGCTTTGTCCTCACTTTGATATTTATTCAATCCCTGTCGATCATCCATCTGGCCAAACCGTATGAGCCGCTGAAAAGCGAAGAGGTCGTATCGCTGGTGATCCTGCTCGCGTCATTGATGACCGGCACGGTAGACTGGACGATCGACGGTCTCTCCATGGAGCACGTCCTGTCCCGGTATGTGCTTCTCCTGTTTGCCTTTACCGGCGGGGGAACGATCGGAGCCGCTGTCGGAGTGGTCACGGGCCTGATTCTCAGTCTGGCCAATGTAGGTGCGCTGATGCAGATCAATCTTCTCGCTTTCTCTGGTCTGCTTGCGGGCCTTTTAAAGGAAGGGGGCAAGGTTGGCGTATCGGCCGGCTTGCTGATCGGAACCGCCATCCTGGCCATTTACGGCGGAGCGGAGGAAACCCTTTACCTGTCGCTGGTTGAGACGGGCCTCGCGATCATCCTGTTTTTGCTGACCCCGGCTGTCGTGTGGAAAAACGTCTCTCGATTTATCCCCGGCACGCCGGAAAATCTGCAATCCCATCAAGAGTACATGCGCCGAGTCCGGGATGTGACCGCGGGCAAGATCCAGCAATTCTCGGAGCTGTTTACCCAGCTGTCCAGAAGCTTTGCCCAAACGGCCGCCGATACCGAAGAACGCGATGAAGAGGCGGACGCATTTTTGAGCCGGGTGACCGAGTTTACCTGCCAAAAATGCTGGAAGCGGGAGCAGTGCTGGGAAAAAGATGCGGAGGCTGTCTACCAAGGGATGCGCTGGCTGATCGACCAGGTGCAGGAGACCGGAACGCTCGCAAATGTCACTCCGCCGCGCGACTGGGAGCGAAAGTGCGTCAAAACAGAAAAAGTGATGACGGTGATGGAGCAGGAGTACGACCGCCAGCTGGCGTTTGAGCTATTGAAAAAGCAGGTGAGGGAAAGCCGCAAGCTGGTAGCGGACCAGCTGTCCGGAGTATCGCGGGTCATGAGCGATTTTGCCCGCGAGATTCAGCGCGAAGGAATGGAGCTGAGCCTGCAGGAGAGGCAAGTGTCCCAGGCGCTGGAGGGGCTGGGGCTGTCTGTGCGGCGTGTGGAAATCCACAATTTGGAGGAAGGGAAAGTCGACATCGAGATCAGCCAGCCCACCTGCTACGGAAGGGATGAATGCGCCAAAATCGTCGCTCCGATGCTGACGGAGATTTTGGGAGAGAACATCGTGGTGAAAGAGCGGCACTGCGAAGCGCAAAGGGACGGAACCTGCACCATGTGTCTGGCCTCGGCGAAAACCTTTGAGATCGACATCGGCATTGCCGGAGCGGCCAAGGACGGGAAGCTGCTATCGGGAGACAGCTTTCGGACGATGGATTTGGGCAATGGCAAGATGGCGCTGGCGATCAGCGACGGGATGGGGAACGGCGAGCGGGCGTTTCTCGAAAGCCAGTCGGCGCTGGATATGCTGCAGCAGCTGCTCCGTTCCGGCATAGACGAAAAGCTGTCGATCAAAACCGTCAACTCGGTTTTGGCTCTCCGCTCAACGGACGAAATGTTTGCGACGGTCGATTTGGCATTGATCGATTTGCAAACGGCCCACACCCGATTCATCAAGATCGGGTCTACGCCAAGCTTTGTCAAGCGCGGGGCAGATGTCATCACCATTACGGCCAACAATCTGCCGGTCGGCATTCTGGAAGAGATCGAGGTGGATGTCGTCTCCCGCACCTTGAAGCCGGGCGATCTTTTGATCATGATGTCAGACGGGATTTACGAAGCGCCGCGGCACATCGAGAATCGCCAGGCGTGGATGAAGCGGATTCTCTCCGAATTTCAGACAAATGATCCCCAGGAGGTGGCCGACCTACTGCTGGAACGCGTGATCCGGCAGCACTCCGGCAAGATCGTCGACGACATGACCGTGCTGGTGGCGAGAATTGACAGATTTGTCCCGCAATGGTCGGCGATCCAGGTACACGGGATGCCGAAGCTGGAGCGGCCGAGGATCGTAAGTTAAAGGACAAATAGGGAATAGATAAGGTAGCTGCTGACGGAGCAGGCTGCCTTTTTTGTTGATCTGATCTGACTGAAATTGATTGATTTTCTGTTTTTGTGATCAATATTGATTATTTTTGATTGTTCATGATTGGTTTTTGTTCTATAATGGAATCGAATCAGAACATTCTTTTGTTGCTTGCTGGAGAAAGGAGGTTGTCATGCTAACTCCGGAACGTCATGAAATGATTTTGAGCGCACTCAAGGAAAAAGGCGTTGTCCGCATTCACGAGCTTGTGGAGATGACCGGCGCATCCGAATCTACGGTGAGGCGAGACCTCAGCGACCTGGAAGAGCAACGACGGTTAAAGCGTGTCCATGGCGGAGCGGCACTTTTGCAAAGCAAGATCGAAGAGCCCTCCATTCAGGAAAAAGCGGTGAAAAACGAGAAAGAAAAGGTGGCCATTGCCAAGTATGCCGCCAGTTTGATTGAAGAAGGCGATTCTATTTTCATCGATGCGGGAACAACCACGTATCAGATGCTCGCTTTCATTCCACATGAGAATATCATCGTGGTGACGAACGGACTCGATATCGCCATGCAGCTAAGCCAGCGGAAGATCAAAACCATTTTGCTCGGCGGCGAAATGAAAGCGGCTACATTGTCGCTGGTGGGCCGCGATGCTGTCAATACAATCAGCCGGTACCGTTTCGACAAATGCTTTTTGGGCATGAATGGCATTGACAAAAGGCACGGACTGACCACGCCCGACCCGGATGAAGCCTATGTCAAACAGCTTGCGCTTCAATACGCCGACGAGCGCTTTGTCCTCTGCGATTCGAACAAGTTTTCCCGAGTGACTTTTGCCAAAGTGGGAGAAATAGATAACGTGACTGTCATCACCGATGACGGCTTGTCCCAGGAAGAACAGCGGGAATACGAAAAACTGACACAACTAAAAGTGGTGGAAGCATGATTTATACAGTGACCTTGAATCCTTCGATCGACTATCACGTCTGGATTGACTCCTGGGCGGAGGGACAGATTCACAAGGCACAAAAAGAGAAGAAGGTGGCGGGAGGCAAGGGCATCAACGTGTCCAAGGTCCTGCGCAACCTGAAAATGGACAGCGTTGCTCTCGGATTTGCGGGAGGCCACTCGGGCGCGTTTATCGCGGAGCAGCTGGAGCGGGACGGCATCCGGCACGAGTTGATCGAGATCGAACAGGAATCGCGCCTGAATATCAAAATCAAAGCCCATATCGAGACCGATATTAGCGGGGTTCCGCCGGAAATTCCGCAGGAAGCGCTGGCCAAGCTCCATGCGAAGCTGGACAAACTGACGGCCGAAGACTACCTGGTCCTGGCCGGAAGCGTGCCCCGCGGGGTTCCGCAGCATATTTACCAGTCCATCATGGAGCGTCTGGGTCCAAAAGGCGTGCGCATTTTTCTGGACGCGAGCGGAAAAGCGCTGGCAGACGGCTTGGCCCAGCGACCATTTTTGATCAAGCCGAATCATCACGAGCTCGGAGATTTGTTCGGCGTGAACATTTCGTCGCAATCGGACGCCATTTTCTACGGAAGAAAAGCGCTTGAGGCGGGAGCTCAAAATGTCATCGTCTCGATGGCAGGAGAGGGCGCCGTCTTTGTCAACGGCGAGACGGCTTTCACGGCTCGTATCCCAAAACAGGACCCGGTCAATTCCATAGGAGCCGGAGATTCAGTGGTAGCCGGCTTTTTGTACGCATATGCCAAAGGGATGGAGCTGGCTGAGGCATTCCGCTTTGCCGTAGCGGCAGGGAGCGCCACCGCCTTGTCGGAAGGCTTTTGCACGCACGAGAAAATCAAAGCGTTTTCTCCGCAGATATCCATCGGCAGGGTGGAATGATAAGGGGGGTCACAAATATGTCGGATCAGATTCGCATCGGGGATTTGCTGAAAGAAGATACCATTATCCTCGCCCTTGAAGCTTCGACCAAGGAAGCGGCGCTGGACGAGCTGATCGCCAAGCTGGATGAGGCAGGCCGGTTGAACAGCAGGGACGGGATGAAAGCAGCCATTCTCGCCCGCGAAGCGCTTGGCTCTACCGGTATCGGCGAGGGAATTGCCATACCGCATGCAAAGACAGCGGCGGTAAAGAGGCCAAGCATCGCGTTTGGCTTTTCCAAACAAGGCATCGACTTTGATTCGCTGGATGGAACAAAAGCGCATCTGTTCTTCATGATCGCGGCAACGGAAGATGCCAATCGGGCCCATCTGGAAACGCTGGCGCTGCTCTCCCAGATGCTGATGGACGAAGCCTTCCGCGAGCGGCTGAGGGCAGCCGGAACAAAGGAAGAAGTGCTGGAGATCATCTCCGCCAAGGAGCGGGAGATCAAAAGCGAGCAGGAAGAACAGTCGGGGGAGACAACCGCAGCTGAAGCGACGGACAATCAGACCGCGATGCAAGGCGGCGAGGGCGAAGCGCTGGAAAGCGCAGCGTCGAATCCGGCCGGATCGGCGGCTTCCGCAGATGCGGTCTCTGCCGGCGAGGCTGGCAGCTCCAAACCAGGGCAGCCAAAAGTGGTCGCAGTGACCGCCTGCCCGACCGGGATCGCGCATACGTACATGGCTGCCGACGCGCTGAAGAAGAAAGCCGGGGAAATGGGCATCGTCATCAAAGTGGAGACGAACGGCTCGGGAGGCGTCAAAAACAAGCTGACCCCAGAGGATATCCGGGACGCCGCTGCCGTCATCGTCGCGGCCGACAAGCAGGTCGAGATGGAACGGTTCGCCGGGAAAGTAGTCATTGAAGTGCCGGTCGCCGAAGGGATTCGCCAACCGGAAGCCTTGCTGAGCCGGGCGGTCGATCAGGAAGGGAAGACGTACGAGGGCAGCAGGCAGAAGAGCGAGGCAGCTGAGGCTGCTGACGAAAAGGGAGCGAAGCAATTCGCCTTTTACAAGCACCTGATGAATGGCGTATCCAATATGCTGCCGTTTGTCGTGGGCGGCGGCATTATCATTGCGCTGAGCTTCATGTTTGGCATCAAGGCATTTGATCCGAAAGATCCGAGCTTCCATCCGTTTGCCAAAGCGTTGATGGACATCGGCAGCGGGACAGCGTTTGCGCTGATGATTCCCGTGCTGGCCGGATTTATCGCCCAAAGCATCGCCGACCGGCCGGGCTTTGCGCCGGGTATGGTGGGCGGGATGCTGGCGGCCGCGAGCGGCGCCGGATTTCTCGGCGGCCTCATCGCCGGATTTCTCGCAGGGTACATCGTGCTTGGCTTGAAAAAGCTGTTTGCAAGACTGCCTCAGTCCCTGGAAGGGCTAAAGCCGATGCTGATTTACCCGCTGCTCGGCATATTGCTGACGGGCCTGGTCATGGTCTTCGTCATCTCTGAGCCTTTGGCGGCAGTGAACGCGGGGCTTAGCGACTGGCTGAAAAACATGAATCAAGGAAATGCGGTCATCCTCGGGGTTATCCTCGGAGCGATGATGGCCTTCGATATGGGCGGACCGTTCAACAAAGCGGCGTTTACGTTCGGGATTGCGATGATTGCCGAAGGAAACTTCGGTCCGCATGCGGCGATCATGGCCGCAGGGATGACACCGCCTCTCGGATTGGCGTTGGCGACGATGCTGTTTAAGAAAAAATTTACCGCCGAGGAACGGCAGGCGGGGAAAACGGCATACGTTTTGGGGGCATCCTTCATCACCGAGGGAGCCATCCCGTTTGCGGCTGCAGACCCGACCCGCGTCATTCCTTCGACGATGCTTGGTTCGGCGGTGGCCGGCGGGCTGTCGATGTTCTTTGGATGCACGCTGCCTGCACCCCACGGGGGCATATTCGTTCTCCCGGTCATCGGCAACGCCGGGATGTACGTGGTCTCGATTGTGGCGGGTACGATCGTCACCGCGCTGATGGTCAATCTGCTGAAAAAGGAAGCAGTCAAATAACCGTACAAGGAGTGGAATCATCATGTTGACGAAATCTTTCATTATGAAAAATCCGACCGGGCTGCATGCGCGCCCTGCGTCCCTGTTCGTTCAAAAGGCGACAGCTTACGCGTGCGAGATCAATGTGATCAAAGGCACGAAAAAAGTAAACGGAAAAAGCATTATGGGCCTGATGACGCTCGGTGCGGCAAAAGGCGATGAAATTACACTGGAAATCAACGGCGAAGGGGAACAACAGGCGATGGAAGAGCTGGGAGGCTTGCTCGAAGCGGTCCATGAATAAGTAAGGGGCGATCACATGGTTATCCAAGGCATTGCGGCAGCTCCGGGCATCGTCATCGGACGTGCGGTGGTCAAAGGCAGCGAAGAAATCCGCTATGAACGCCGGACCGTCGATGAAGGACAGAGGGCTGCGGAAGTCGAGCGGTTTCAACGCAGTATCAAGGATGCTCATCAGGAACTGGAGCTGATCAAGGAAAAAACCCGTCACGGCATCGGAGAAAAAGAAGCGGCCATTTTCGAGGCTCACCAGCTGTTTTTGCAGGACCCTGACTTCATCGGCGCGATTGAAACGAAGATAGCGACCGAAGGGGTAAATGCGGAAGCGGCAGTAGAAGAGGTGCGAGACAGCTTTGTCGTGTTGTTCGAAAGTATGGAGAACGAGTATATGCGGGAGCGGGCAGCCGATCTGCGCGATGTAAGCCGGCGCGTGCTGCGAAAGCTGCTCGGGATCGCGGAACAGCTGGATACGGGTCTGAGCGGCCCTATTGTTCTCGTTGTTCATGATTTGACTCCATCCGATACGGCGCAGCTTGATCGGGAGAAGGTGAAAGGGTTTTTGACGAATATCGGGGGCCGCACGTCTCACTCGGCGATCATGGCCCGCACGATGGAAATTCCGGCGGTAGTCGGGCTGTCTGGGATCACAGAGCAGGTTCAGACTGGGGATACAGTCATCGTGGACGGTCTGGAAGGAAAGGTGTTCATACAGCCGGACGAGATGGTGATCCGCACGTATGAACAAAAGCAGAAGGCCTATGCGGAGCAAAAAGAGGTTTGGAGCCGGCTGGCAAAAGAAGCGACCGTAACCAAAGACGGCAAGCGGGTGGAGCTGGCTGCCAACATCGGCAACCCGCAGGATGCCGTGCAGGCGCTTGAAAACGGAGCCGAGGCGATCGGGCTGTTCCGAACCGAGTTTTTGTACATGGGAAAAGACCGGTTCCCGACAGAGGAAGAGCAGTTTGAGGCTTACAAGGCCGCTGCAGAGGCGATGGGCGACAGGCCAGTCGTGATCAGGACGCTGGATATTGGCGGGGACAAGGAGCTTTCCTATTTGGAGATGCCAAAGGAGTTGAACCCGTTTCTCGGCTATCGCGCCATCCGCCTTTGCCTGGACCATCCCGAGCTGTTCCGGACACAGCTGCGTGCCTTGCTCAGAGCGAGCGCGTACGGGGGCATCAAAATCATGTACCCGATGATTGCGACACTGCGGGAGCTGCGCAGGGCAAACCAACTGCTGGAGGAAGTGAAAACGGATTTGCGCAGCAGCCAAATCCCGTTTAACGAAAACCTCGAGGTTGGAATCATGATCGAAGTCCCGGCGGCAGCGATGATCGCCGACCAGTTGGCCAGGGAAGTGGACTTTTTCAGTATCGGCACGAACGATCTGATCCAGTACACGATGGCCGCCGATCGGATGAACGAGCAGGTCTCCTACCTGTATGACCCCTTTCATCCCGCAGTATTGAGACTGATCCGGCAAGTGGTCAGGGCGGCCCATCAAGGGGGAAAATGGGTCGGCATGTGCGGAGAAATGGCCGGGGAAGAGCTGGCGGTGCCGATCCTGCTTGGGCTGGGCCTGGACGAATTCAGCATGAGCGCGACGTCCATCCTGAGGACCCGCCATCTGCTAAAGCAGTTGGATGCGACTGAGATGGAAGCTGTCGCCGAGCAGGTGCTTACGCTGGAGTCTGGGGAAGACATCAGAGCGTATATAAAGGAAAATGTGATAAGCAAGCTGTAGCATGTGTACTGGAGAAGGATTGCAGGAGGGCTTTCATCAAGTCTCCGGCAATCCTTCTGGTATGTTTCCCCTTTGCGCTGTCGATACTGGTTACCAATACAGGCAAGACAGAATGGGGAGATGACTAGTGAAAGAAGCAACCTTACGGCAAATATTGGTGGTGACGGACGGCTGCTCCAACTCCGGCATGAGCCCGGTTGCGGCTGCGACCCTGGCCAGAGAGCAGGGGATCACAGTAAACGTCATCGGCGTGATTGAAAAAGGCGAGATGGGCGAACAGGGAGAAAGGGAAATTCGCGACATGGCCGAAGCGGGCGGCGGCTTGTACGACATCGTGTATCCGCAGCAATTGGCCCAAACCGTGCAGATGCTGACCCGACAGGCGATGACGCGGACGATTCACCAGGTCGTAAGCAAAGAATTGAAAGAGATTTTGGGCGATTCAGCCATAGAGGGCTTGGTTCCCGAAAAACGTGTCCAGGTAGCTGGGATGGTAGACGAGCTGGGCGAACGAAGCCGGCTCGATGTAGTCATGCTTGTCGACTCCTCCGGGAGTATGAAGCCGAAGCTTGCAGCTGTACAGCAGGCGATCCACGACTTCAGCATCAGCCTTCGCTCGCGAAGCGGACAAAGCCGAATGGCTGTTTGTTCATTTCCTGGGAAACAAAATCACCTCGATGTCCGCATCCCGTGGACAGAGGAAGTCGATCAGGCGCATCAGCTGACTTCCGGTCTGACGATGAGCGGCATTACGCCGACCGGACCGGCGATTATCGAGGCCATTGCGCTGTTTGAGCACGTCAAGCTCCCAACCGGCCTGCGCGAACGTTACGGGCATAACGAGCTCGAAGACGACGGTCAAGGCAGTTTGAGAGACCATGTCTTTTAATCGCTCTATTCCCAAGCTGCCCCCACAGTTTCGCGGAAAGTGGAACAACAAGGCGTATCATGTCCTGCGGGAGCTCGGGCGTGGCGCCAATGGGGCTGTCTATCTGGCGACTCAGGACGGAATCCGGCGGGCTGTGAAAGTAGGAGCCGAAGGCATGGATATTCTCATGGAAGTCCATGCGCTGAAAAGCGTTCAGCAGGGGCGGGAGGCGCAGGTTAGCGTCGCTCCGCTCCTCTGTGACGTGGATGATCTGGTCATTGACGGGCGGGCATGTACCTTTTACGCGATGGAATACCTTGACGGCGAGCAGCTGGATCAGTTCGTTCAGCGTGCGGGGACGGACTGGGTGCCGGTTTTGATGATCCAGCTTTTGGCCAGACTCGCTGTTCTGCACAGCAGGGGCTGGGTTTTCGGCGATTTGAAGCCGGAAAACGTGATCGTGACCCGTGCCGACAGCCAGGTGCGGCTGATCGATTTTGGCGGTGTCACGAAAAAGGGAAGCGCGGTAAGACAGTTCACCGAGGACTATGACCGGGCTGCCTGGCATGCGGGCGACAGACGTGCCGAGGCGGCCTACGACCTTTTCTCTCTCGCGGTCATGACGGTCCGTCTGGCGAGCGTCCCGGAAGTTTGGAAGAGTTCTCGAACACAGCCGCGTCAAACCAGTCTGCTCTGTGATATAATACGGAACAACGACAGCCTTTACCCGTATCGGATTCCGCTCATCAAGGCCTTTCACGGCCAGTATGCGGGAGCGGAAGAAATGAAAAGCGATATGCTGGCCATCGTACAAGGGCGTGCGACTGCCGGAAAGAAAAAGAAGGCGTCGGGCTCCGGTTCATCGGGCATCTGGATAGGCGGTCTGTTTGTCGCGTCCATGCTGCTTTTGGCCGGAACATTGTACTACGCATGGATGATGTGAGGGGTGTGACAATAGGTGTCCCCAGATCTTGTTATGGATACCTGCCTCTTGGCAGGCGGAATTATGCTGAAGAACGGCGGGGAAACATACCGTACGGAAGAGACGATGTCGTGGATTGCAAAAGCGGCAGGCATGGATTCGGTCAACAGCTCCGCGACCCCGACCAGCATCATCTTGTCTTTTCGCGCGAACGGCCAGGATCATACGCGTATGATCCGAACGCCCAGCCGGACGATCAATTTAAATAAAGTCACCTTGGCCAACGACGTTTCGCGCCGGTTTGTCTCCGGCAGCATCACGATCTATGAAGCCTACAACCTGTTTCAGCAAATCGATCAGGGAAAGCCGGTTTACCCCAAATGGCTGCTGCACACGGCGGCTGGCATTGCCAGCGGCTCTTTTGCTATGCTCGCGGGCGGTTCCTGGCTTGACCTGATTCCATCCGCTTTGGCAGGCTTAACCGTCAACCTCAGCCTGCAATTTTTTGAAACGTTCCTACGGATCAAATTTTTTACAGAATTTGTGTCAGCTTTGCTGGGCGGATTGTTTGCGCTCCTCTGCGCTACATTGTTTTCCGAGCTGCACCTCAGCATTCTGATCATCGGTGCCATGCTCCCTCTCTTCCCGGGGATCGCTATCACCAACTCGCTCAGGGACCTGATGGCCGGAGATTTGGTCGCCGGAGTCTCGCGCGGGGCCGAAGCCCTTTTGACAGCACTTTCCGTTGCGGTAGCGACGGCTATTACCCTGTGGTTCGTGAGGTGAGTTTGACGAATGGTATTGTTGAAAGGATTGGGCCTCAGTCTTTTGTCTTCCATGGCGTGGGGACTATTGTTCAACGTCCCGGTGCGAACTTTGCTGGCATGCGGATTTGCCGGTTTGACCGGATGGCTGGTCTTCTCCCTTTTGCCGTACTTTGGCGCCGAGGTTATTTTATGTACATTTGCCGCCGCGACAACGGTTTCCATATTGAGTCAAGTGCTGTCGGTCTGGCTGAGGGTTCCCTCCACCAATTTCAGCGTCGCCGGCATTATTCCTCTGGTACCGGGGTCTCTCGCTTACAAAGCGATGCTTGCCTTTGTAAATGGGCAATATATGGAGGGAATGACGCTGGCCATGCAAACAGCGATGGTGGCGGGCGCGATCGCGTCCGGTCTGATCCTGGGAATTTCTTTGTTTACCATCTGGAGGGGAGCGCGCCATGCTAGAAAGCGTGCGCAATAACATTGAAAATAGCAAGCTCGCGGAGCGGGGCGAGACGATCGTGGTGGGGATTTCTGGCGGAAACGACTCTACTGCGCTTCTGCATATCTTATGGGCTCTCAATTCACACTATCAGTACGGCTGGAAATTGCACGCCGTACACCTGAATCACGGCTTTCGCGGAGAGGAAGCGCGCAGGGACGCCGACTACGCCGAGGAGCTTTGCCGCTTTCTCGGGGTGACTTTTCACTTGTTCGAGCGGAGCATTCCCGACGTCATGAAGCAGACCGGCGCTGGTGCCCAGGAAGCGAGCCGCGCTGTGCGCTACGAACTCTACAAGCAGATAGCCCTTCGTACAGGCGCCGCCAAGGTAGCCGTAGCTCACCACGCCGACGATCAGGTGGAGACCGTCCTGTTTAGGCTGTTGAGGGGGACCCGCCTCTCCGGGCTGGCCGGGATGCCTGTCCGGCGCTGGCTGGTTGACGGCTCAGTCGAGCTCATCCGGCCGCTTCTGCATCTCAGGAGGGCTGAGTTGGAGCGCTACTGCCGGGAAAACGGGCTATCCCCTCGCGAAGACAGCAGCAACCGCTCCCGCAAGTACGCCCGCAATCTGATCAGGCTTGACATCATGCCGCTGCTGGAGCAGGTAAACGAGCGCTACAGCGAGCATATCCTTTCCCTGGCTGCTGCCGTCCGGGAGGATGAGGCCTGCCTTCAAAAGCTTAGCGAAGACCGGTTAAAAGCGGTTGTCATCAAGCAAAAAAACGGCGATGTGACAATCGACGCCGACAAGTTTCAAAGTTGTGACGTTGCTTTACAAAGGAGAATGATTACTCTAATATTAAGTTATCTCTCAAGCCAAATCGAATGGTCTTCGCAACATGTGGAGGCCGTTTTGCGCATGATAGAGGGAAATCGTCCGTCTGCGGAGCTGGATTTGCCCGGGGGCATAACAGCGGCCCGGATGTATGGCAGGGTTCGCTTTCAGACGGATGGCCAGAAACGACATAGTCCGATTTTCTGCTACCAGCTTGCTGTTCCGGGAACGACAGTCATTACAGAAAGTGGAGCAGCGGTACATACGTTTTATCGTGACGGCCCCATCGATTGGGAACGAATTCCCGATCACGCGGCGGTTTTTGATGCCGATCGCCTCCCAGGGCCTTTATGTGTTCGCAACCGAAAGCAAGGGGACCGCATGCCTCTATGGGGAGCGGCGGGAAGCAAAAAGCTGAAGGAGCTGCTGATCGACGCCAAGGTGCCGCAGAAGTGGAGGGACAGACTGCCGCTTTTGACTGCGGGCGACGAGGTGGTCTGGGTTCCGGGCATCCGCCGATCCGCCATTGCGCCTGTAAGCGAACGGACCAAGCGGGTATTGTATGTGGAAGTGGAGTTTGGAGAAGAGTGGCGGGAGGTTTTAATGTGAACCAAGACATCAAGGAGATTTTGCTCACCGAAGAACAAATTGCAGGCAAGGTAAAAGAACTGGGCGCGATCCTGAGCGAAGAATACCGGGACAAAAACCCGTTGGTCATCTGCGTTTTGAAGGGCGCTGTCGTATTTATGGCGGACCTGCTTCGCCATATGGACATTCCCTGCGAAATGGACTTTATGGCCGTATCCAGCTACGGAAGCGGCACCGAGTCCTCCGGCATGGTGAAAATCCTGAAGGACCTTGACACTTCTTGCGAAGGTCGCCACGTCCTCGTCGTCGAGGATATCATGGACAGCGGTTTGACTTTGAGCAGGCTGATGGAGCTTTTGCGCCACCGTCAGGCGGCTTCCGTCAAAGTCGTGACGCTGCTGAACAAGCCGGAGCGCCGCAAGGTCAGCATCTCGCCGGATTACAGCGGATTTACGATTCCCGACGAATTCGTCGTCGGCTACGGGCTTGACTTTGCCGAAAAGTATCGAAACCTGCCATTTATTGGCGTACTAAAACCGGAAGTTTACACGAACTAGCTTTGTTGTGAAGAACTGACTCCGTATGGTAAAATGTGAAAAGTGTCTGTTCGTGAGAGGAGGTAAGGAATGAATCGCTTTTTTCGTAATACCGGGTTCTACCTACTAATCTTTCTTGTCACGGTCGGGATCGTGAATTTTATCCTCTCCGGTTCTGATAAGGTTGGGAAACTTACATATCAGGAATTCCGGGTACAGCTGCTAACCGACAACGTCTCCGAGCTTACGCTTCGTCCCGAGGGCGGAACCTATCGGGTAGACGGTGTCCTGAAAGCGGTAAATCCGGGACAGGAAACCAAGTTTGTAACAAATGTACCGCTTTACGATTCGGATATCATCAAGCTGGTTAACGCGAAGATCGATGAGCAAAAAGTGAAAAGGGTTGAGGTCGCTCCACAGGAAGGCAACAGCATTTGGCTGACTTTCCTGACATCGATCATTCCTTTCATCATCATCTTTATCCTGTTCTTCTTCCTGTTAAACCAGGCTCAAGGCGGCGGCAGCCGTGTGATGAACTTCGGGAAGAGCCGCGCGAAGCTATACAACGAAGAGAAAAAGCGCGTTACATTTAACGATGTTGCAGGAGCAGACGAAGAAAAGGCGGAGCTGGAGGAAGTCGTCGAATTCCTCAAAGACCCGCGTAAGTTCGACGCAGTTGGCGCGCGCATTCCAAAAGGCGTCCTGCTCGTCGGCCCTCCCGGAACCGGTAAAACCCTTCTGGCCCGCGCTGTTGCGGGTGAAGCGGGTGTGCCGTTCTTCAGCATCTCCGGTTCCGACTTTGTGGAGATGTTTGTCGGGGTGGGTGCGTCCCGCGTGCGCGATCTGTTTGAAAACGCAAAGAAAAACGCGCCTTGCATTATCTTTATCGACGAGATTGACGCAGTCGGCCGTCAGCGTGGAGCAGGTCTTGGCGGCGGTCATGACGAACGCGAGCAAACGCTGAACCAGCTGCTTGTCGAAATGGATGGCTTCGGCGGAAACGAAGGGATTATCATCGTCGCTGCCACAAACCGTCCGGACATTCTGGACCCTGCGCTTCTGCGTCCAGGGCGTTTTGACCGTCAAATTACGGTAGATCGCCCGGACATCAAGGGCCGCGAAGCTGTCCTGAAGGTCCATGCCCGCAACAAGCCGCTTGGCGAAGACGTGAAGCTGGATGTCATTGCGCGTGGCACGTCAGGCTTCACCGGTGCCGATCTGGAGAACCTGCTGAATGAGGCAGCCCTTCTGACTGCACGGAGAAACAAGAAGCAAATCAACATGACCGAAGTCGATGAAGCCATCGACCGCGTCATCGCCGGTCCGGCGAAAAAATCCCGCGTGGTGAGCGAGGACGAAAGACGTCTCGTGGCCTATCACGAAGCGGGCCATACAATTATCGGGTACTACCTGAGAAATGCAGAAATGGTACATAAGGTAACCATCATTCCGCGCGGCCAGGCTGGTGGATACACAGTGATGCTGCCGAAGGAAGACCGTTTCTTTGCAACCAAGACCGACTTGCTCGACAAGATTACCGGTCTCTTGGGTGGACGCGTGGCGGAAGAGCTCGTATTGGGCGATATCAGTACCGGGGCCCACAACGACTTCCAGCGGGCGACGGCGATTGCCCGCAGCATGATTACGGAGTACGGAATGAGCCGACTGGGGCCGATGCAGTTTGGCCGCAACCAGGGGCAAGTGTTCCTGGGCCGGGACATTGGCCATGAGCGCAACTACTCCGAACAGATCGCGTACGAGATCGACCAGGAGATGCAAAGCATCATTAACGAGTGCTACGACAAGTGTAAAGAGCTGCTCACGAAGCATCGTGACAAGCTGGAGCTGGTGGCTACCACGCTGCTTGAGGTCGAAACGCTCGACGCCGATCAGATCAAGCAATTGATCGAGAACGGAAAGCTGGATCCGCATCCGCTCGAAAACAAAGATGTGGTTGTGAATATCCAGACGAAGAAAGACGAGCCGACCATCAGCGAAGCGGCGGAAGCCAAGAAGGAAACCGATGAAACCGCTGAAGGCACGGCGGAAAGCAACGCAGACGACAAAGCGGAAAACAACACGGAAAACACTGCGGAAACGCCGAACAGTGGGTCCGAGCAGGACGAGAAGAAACAATAAAATGATTATAGGTTGATCAAGTCGAGTTTGAATACGGTGATCGCTTCTGGGTGCTACCAAGGAGAGATCACCGTATTTTATTTGGAATTAGCGTATAAAAGTGAGACAGTCGAAATTAATACAAATTCATCTCAATATTTTATTATTGTACACAAATACAATTTATGGAAGGTATTTAGGGTGAGAAAGATTATTAGCAGTGTTATCTCAGCGATCCTCTTAACATCTCTGGTCAGTGGAGTTGTAGCGAAAGAATCAAAAACTTCATATGAAGTGACTTTTCAAGCGGAAGAAATTAATGATTTGAGTACATTGTTTATAAGGGCGAAAAATAATATCACAGATTATAATAGTACTCCAAGTGCTGAGGCTAAGTTGCAGACTGATGGGGGTGTTGAGAAAGATTTGAAAGTTTATCATACGACACAACGTTTAAAAACCGAAAGAAATATTGCTACAAGTGAACAGAAAGAGAGCTACGTAACTTATTACTTCTATGGTATACCTAAAGAAGTACTAATAAATCAATATCCATTTTAGGGTCAACTTCTGATGAAGATTGGGATAGTCGATAACAAGCAGAGAAGTGAGATACGGCGCTTCAGGAGGAGCTTTGCGTGATGATGGAACACACGGAGGGTCTGTGATCCAAGAAAGTGGATCTTTATACCCATCATCAAATTCTTTCTCATACGATGCCCCTAAACACTGGAAGCCAGTTTCTGACTGGGCTAGTACAATTGGCGTCAACACAAAGGCAACGCTAAAATTGGGAACTGAAACTTGGACGTTAAAATTGGATAATTATCAGACCAATTAGCTCTTAAAAAGTAAGGCGAACACCAATATTGTCATAAAATTGGTGTTCGTTTTCTAATTTGGTTAATAAGAGGGGTCTTACTTGATTAAATCTTTATCAATCGGGATTGTTCTTGTCTTGTTATTTTTCGGGTACGCTCTTTATCAGGGAGATCTGATTGGTGTATGGATAAGGTTATCAGGATATGCTGGCTTTGGATTGATCGTTCTTGCACTTCTTATGCTGGGATCAACATTGGGAGTAGATAGAATTAATTTAGCGACACCAGATGTGAAAAGGGATTTTGTAGTTGATGATAACAACGAGGCAATGAGAAAAGAAAGAAAACTGGAGCAACGATGGGCAATCTATGTTTTATTGGCAGGGCTTCCGTCATTCGTGACGTGGATCATCCTTTATTATGGGAGTTGATACTTCTTCCAGTCCCTATTTCCCGGCTGTCTATACGTGTAGTGTAAAGAAAATGATGCCTGTTTTACCAAAAAGCCGTTTTCTATTTGTGCCCGGAATGAAAACGGCTTTTTTAATCCCCACAAAACATACTTTACACATCGGAATTATGTGTATATAATCATTCCCAGATGTTTCTTTTTCCAATCATGACCTTTTGAGGGGGATGCAAGAATGAAAAAAGGATTGATTAGCGCGTTGCTGCTCATCCTGTTCGGAGCAGTATCCGTCTCCGGCTGCTCAACACAGGAGAGCGCAAGCGACAATCAGACGCCTGCTGCACCGCAAGAGACGAGAGATGTTCAAAGCATTCCGGATTCGTTCATTCCTGCGACGGATAAATCAAAATCGCCGGAAGCGGCAAAAAAGCGGACGGACACGGTTGTGGCTACGCTTACGGAGCCGGGTGGGGTATTCAATCCGTACTTTTACAAAAACGGCTATGACGGAAACGTTAGTTCCGCCATTTTCGCTCCGCTGGTGAGCGTCGACAAAAACGGCAAACCGATTCCCCGCTTGGCGGAAAAATGGGACATCTCGGACGATCAGCTGACGTACACATTCCACTTGCGGCCCAACCTGAAATTCAGCGACGGATCGCCGCTGACAGCCCAAGACGTCGCCTTTACCCTGACGATTCTCCACGACAAGGCGTACGACGGAGACGAGGACATCTTTGAAACGAAAATCAAAGGCGGCCAGGCTTACAAGGAAGGGAAAGCAGATACGATCGAGGGCATTACAGTCATCGACCCGCAGACCATCCAGATCACGACCGAGAAAGTGAATGCCCGCTCCCTGCTCATCCTCGGCGGACCGGTGCTGTCCAAAGCCTACTACGGCAAGGGGTATACGCCGGGCAACCTGGAGTATCTGCGGACGCTGCACGCAAAGCCGCTTGGAGCCGGCCCGTACAAGCTGGAGAAGTACATCACCGGCCAGGAGGTTCGCTATTTGGCAAACGAGCATTACTATGCCGGCAAGCCCGCGGTCGAGCACTTCATTTACAAGACGACGGAGGGAGACGCCCTGCAGTTTTTCCAGACAGGAGAGACCGACTACAACTCCTTTACTGCCAACGAGGACAATCTGGAGCTGCTGAAGAGCCTGGGCTACGCGAACATCAACGTGTACACATCCACGGCCTACAGCTACATCAAATTCAACCACAGCAAGCCGTACTTCAAGGATAAGCGGGTGAGACAAGCGCTGATCTACGGTCTCGATCGGCAAAAGATCGTCGACACGGCTTACCAAGGCTACGGACAGGTAGCCAACGTTCCGGTCTCGCCTGTCTCCTGGGCCTATACGGAGGAAGTCAATCCGTATCGCTACGATCTGGAGAAAGCGAAGGCCTTGCTGGACGAGGCAGGCTGGAAGGCGGGGGCTGGCGGCATCCGCGAGAAGGACGGCCAGAAGCTGAAGCTGTACTACTTGACGACAAAAGGCCCGCTGAGCGATGTGCTCATCCCGATCGCCAAAGAGAACTACAAGGAATTGGGCGTACAGCTGGAAGCGGAGCTGATGGACTACAACGCATTGCTGGCGCGTACGGCGAAAGGCGACCATGATCTCGCATCCTTCTCCACGACGATGCTGACCGATCCGTCCGACGGCGTGATTCAGTTCGGCTCGAACCGTTCGGGCAGCTTTACCGGAACGAACGGATACTCCAATCCAAAGGTGGACGAATTGCTGGAAAAGGGGATCAGCACGCTCGATATTGAGAAGCGGAAAGAAATATACAAAGAGCTGTACAACGAACTGGGCGACGACCCGCCGTACATTTTCCTGACCTATCGGAAGCTGCTTACCGCCCACAACGCGAGGGTGTCGGGATTCGGCCCCAACGGATATACCGGAATTTCCGGCAACTTGCCCGATCTGAAGATTGAACCCATTCAATAGATCGAATGAAGATGCTCAGCCTCCGGGCTGGGCATATTCCTTGGGAGGCGCAAGATGAAAGCCTATATCATCCGCAGACTGCTTTACATGATCTTGACTCTGTTTGGGGCATCGGTCTTGATTTTCGGCTTGTATGCCCTGACGCCTGGGGATTTTGTCGATAACAATCCGAAGCTGACCGACGAGCGAAAAGCCGAGCTAAAACAGCTGTACGGTCTGGATAAACCGGTCGTGGAGCGGTATTTCGTCTGGCTCGGCAATGCCGTTCGGGGCGATTTCGGATATTCCCTTCAATATCAGCAGCCGGTCACCTCGCTACTCGGTCAGTACATCTGGAATTCCTTTTTGATCGCGTCTGCCTCGACCTTGTTTACCTGGCTGATCGCGATTGTCATCGGGGTCATATCGGCGACCAGGCAGTACTCTCTGTTTGACTCCGTGGTGACGATCGGGGCATTTGCCGCGATGTCGTTTCCCTCGTTTTTCGCCGGACTGTTGATCATCAAGTTTTTTGCGGTGGACCTCGGCTGGTTTCCGCCCGGGGGGATGATTACTACCGGCAGCAACACTACCGGTCTGGCACATATATGGGAGGTCATCGACCATATGTTTTTGCCGGTGCTTGTTCTCACAATGCTCGGGGTCGGCTCCCTGACCCGCTATTTCCGAACAAACATGCTGGAAATCATCCGGCAGGATTTTATCCGGACAGCCAGAGCCAAAGGCTTGAAGGAAAAAACAGTCGTCTACAAGCACGCCTTGCGAAATGCGCTGCTCCCCGCGATCACGCTGCTTGGCTTTGAGCTTCCGGCCTTGTTCGGCGGCGCGATCATCACGGAGAAGATTTTCAACTGGCCGGGAGTGGGACAGCTGTACATGCAGGCGTTCAGCTTGCGCGACTACCCGCTGTTGATGGGATTCACGATGTTTTTGGCCATTTTGACTGTCGCAAGCAATCTGCTTGCCGACCTTTTGTACGGCGTGGCTGATCCGCGAGTGAGATTGAAATAGGAGGAATCGATATTGTCATCCATCGTCACGGAGACAGCGGGACTGGCGGGCGCACGGGCCGGTGCCCGGAGGTCTTCGCTCTGGAGAGATACGTTTGCCAAGCTGAAAAAGAACAAGGTCGCCATGTGCGGGCTGGTGTTTCTGGTCATGATGTTTTTGTTCTGCTTCATCGGCCCGTTTTTTTCGCCCTACGCATCGGGGAAAGTCAATACGGTGATGATCAACAAGCCCCCCAGTCTGGTCCATTGGCTCGGTACGGACAATCTGGGGCGGGACATATTGACACGCCTGATGCAGGCTGGCCGCATCTCGCTGACGGTGGGGCTGGCTGCGATGGTGCTGTCTGTCTTCATCGGCTCGGTTTTGGGAGTCGTGGCTGGCTATTACCGAGGGGTTGTCGATCAAATCGTGATGCGCTTTGCGGACATCCTGATGACGATTCCGGGGCTTCCGCTGCTGTTTATCATCGGGGCAATTTTATCCGAATGGAAAGTGCCCACTGATTACCGGATCTACATCGTCATGCTGATGCTCAGCCTGATCGGTTGGCCAGAGCTGGCGAGATTGGTGCGAAGCCAGATTCTGAGCCTGCGCGAACGAGAGTTCATGCAGGCCACCGAGTCTCTCGGGCTGCGGGATCACCGCAAGCTGTTTTTTCACCTGCTGCCCAATACGGTCCCGATCCTGATCGTGGTGGCTACGCTGCGGGTGGGAGGAGCGATACTGAGCGAGTCCATACTCAGCTACCTCGGTTTGGGGGTCGTCCCACCGACGCCCACGTGGGGCAATATGATCGATGCCGCGAATACGTTGATCGATTTTCAAAAACGGCCGTGGCTGTGGATTCCTCCCGGCTTCGCCATATTTGCCACGGTGATTTCGATCAACCTCCTCGGCGACGGCCTCCGGGATGCGCTGGACCCGAAAATGAAGAGGTAGGAGAGACGGTTATGACAAAGGCTTTGCTTACAATCGATCATCTGGAAACGCATTTCTTTACCCAGGAGGGAGTCGTCAAAGCCGTAAATGACATCAGTCTCCGTGTGAGAGAGGGAGAGACGGTCTGCATCGTCGGGGAATCGGGCTGCGGAAAAAGCGTAACGGCCATGTCTGTACTCGGGCTTGTAGCGGAGCCGCAAGGAAAAGTGGTTGGGGGAGACATCCGGTTCGACGGCGTTGATCTGTTGCAGCTTAGCCCCCTGGAGAAGCAGCAGCTGCGCGGCAATGACATCGCGATGATTTTCCAGGAGCCGATGTCGTCGCTCAATCCGGTCTTGACCATAGGCGAACAGATCATGGAGCCTCTGTGGGAGCATCTTCTTCTCTCCAAAAAGGAAGCCAGGGCGAAAGCGATTGAACTGATTTCGCTGGTAGGCATCCCCCGTCCCGAGGAGATCATGAACGCGTACCCCCATCAGCTGAGCGGCGGCATGCTGCAGCGGATCATGATCGCCATCGCGATCAGCTGCAATCCGAGACTGCTGATCGCCGACGAACCGACGACGGCTTTGGACGTCACGATTCAGGCGCAAATTCTCGATCTTTTGCGCGAGATCAAGGAAAAGTACAACACGGCGATTTTGCTCATCACCCATGATCTCGGCGTCGTTGCCGAAATGGCCGACTATGTGGTTGTCATGTACGCGGGCAAGGTGATTGAAGAGGGGCCTGTGCTGGAGCTGTTCAGCAATCCCCGGCATCCGTATACCCGTGGGCTTTTGCAAGCAAAGCCGGTGATCGGCCAGCGGAAAAAACGGTTGAACGCGATCCCGGGCCAAGTGCCGAATCTGATTGATCTGGCCGATTCCTGCTACTTCAACGACCGCTGCGAAAGCTGCATGGCGATTTGCCAAAAGAAGCAGCCGGAATGGAAGCGAATCGCCGATGGGCACGAGGTGGCGTGCTGGTTATACGAGGAGGAGAGCGGCCGTGAGTGAGGCACTGGTGGAAGTAAAGCAGTTGAAAAAGTATTACCCGATCACGGGAGGCATTTTTGGCAGAACCATCGGGCACGTCAAGGCAGTCGATGACGTCAGCTTTGCCATCCGGAAGGGGGAAGCCTTTGGCCTTGTCGGGGAGTCGGGGAGCGGCAAAAGCACGACCGGACGCACGATTTTGCGCCTCACCGACAAAACGGCTGGAGAGATCAGGTTCAAGGGAGTCGATCTGCATGCTGCAGGCAAGCAAGAGCTTCGTCGGCTTCGACCCAGCATGCAATTCATTTTTCAGGACCCGTACAGCTCGCTCAATCCCCGGCTTCGGGTAGGGGATGCCATCGGGGAGGCGCTGATGGATCACGGGCTTGCCGACAAGTCGGAGGTACGGGAGAAAGTGTTGGAGGTACTCGCTCTCTGCGGTCTGGCCCCGTATCACATCGACCGGTTTCCGCATGAATTTTCGGGCGGCCAGCGGCAGCGGATCGGCATTGCCCGCTCCATCATCCTGCAGCCGGAGTTTATCGTGGCCGATGAGCCGGTTTCTGCGCTGGACGTCTCCATACAGGCGCAAATTATCAATTTGTTTAACGACCTGCAGGAGAAAAAAGAGCTTACGTACCTGTTCATCTCGCATGATTTGAGTGTGGTGGAGCATCTCTGCTCCCGCATCGGCGTGATGTATCTGGGCTCCCTGGTGGAAATTGCGCCGCGGGACGAACTGTTTGCGCGTCCTCTGCATCCGTACACAAGGGCGCTGTTGTCGGCGGTGCCCATCCCCGATCCGCGGCTCAAACGGGAGCGGATCGTTCTGCGCGGAGACATTCCCAGTCCTGCGAATCCGCCGACAGGCTGCAAATTCCATACGAGATGTCCATTGGCGGCTGCCCGGTGTAGGGAAGAAGCGCCCGTTTTACGCCTGACGGACACCGATCACCAGGTGGCTTGCCATCTGGCATAGCGGACTTTCGATGTTCAGCCGGAATGTTCGTCCCTGTATTGAATAACCTTGGTGAATGGGGTACATTGTAGGTGGAAGAATTCATAGTGATTTGGAAATAAAGTGCAGGATGTAAGTGCCTGCGCTTTTCTTTTCATCGAAGGAGGAGATCGCCTTGTTTTCCAAGCTTCGTCTGGCAGCGTTTGATATGGATGGAACCCTGCTGAATGAACAGTCACAGATGACAGAAGCAACCAAGGAAGCGTGCCGGCTGCTGCAAGCCAGAGGCTGCAAGCTGGTGCTGTCGACGGGGCGCACCTATGCTTCCGCCCAGCTGCCGATTGGCGGGTTTGCGTTTGACGGGTATGTGTGCAGCAATGGAGCGGCGGTTCATGAGGCAGACGGGTCATTAGTGCAGCATACGGCTTTGCCCCTGGAAATGATCCAACAAGCTGTGCATACAATAAGGCAGGAGCCAATCTACTACGAGCTGCACGACACCGAGAGCAATCGTTGGATGGTTCAGGAAGACAGGGAGCGTATCGAAACATTGATCGAAGAGGATGCCTCGGTCGAAGGAGTCGCGCTGCGCCGCTTTTCCTTTTACGAGTGGTCACGGGTCGTTCCTCTGGCGGACATGATGCAGCGGGTTGCTTCCGGCGAGTCAAAAATCGTCAAGCTGTTTGTCTGGCATCCCGTCCCGGAAGCGCTCATCCCGGTCCGCAAGCAGCTGGAGCGTTGGAGCGATCAGGCTGACATCACATCTTCGGGGAAGCACAACGTGGAGGTGATCCCAGAGGGCGTCTCCAAATGGGAGGGGCTTACCTATTTTTGCCGGAAATGGGGATTTGCGCCCGAGCAGGTCATGGCGTTCGGGGATGCGGAGAACGACAGGGAAGCTTTGTCCAGAGCAGGGTTCCCGGTCGTCATGGAAAATGCCAGTCTGGCGATTAAGGAGCTGGCCCGTTTCATCGCTCCGCATCACGACGAAGACGGGGTCGCCCGCTTTATTCGCGAGTGCGTGCTGACGGGTGGGTAAAAGCAGCAGCCTCCCCAGCGACTATACATTGACAAGCAAGTGGGTTGGGATTACAATGGCCCTAAATTATGACACCTACGTAGGGGGATATATTCATGGAAGCCTTGGCGTTAGAAAAAAAGGCCCAGCGAAACGCTGAGTTGCGCGAACGGCTGATGCAATTGAAAAAAGAACGCAATGCCATCATCCTGGCCCATTTTTATCAGCGGCCGGAGATTCAGGAAGTGGCTGACTATATTGGAGATTCATTCGGTTTGGCGCAAAAAGCCAAGGAAACCGACGCGGACGTCATCCTGTTTTGCGGCGTCCACTTTATGGGGGAAAGTGCAAAAATTCTCAATCCCCAAAAGACCGTTATCATCCCGGATGAACGCGCCGGCTGTCCGATGGCCGACATGGTCAACGTGGAAGGCTTGCGCAAGCTGAAAGCGCAGCATCCGCATGCAAAGGTGGTCGCGTACATCAACACGTCCGCCGATGTGAAAGCGGAAACATATATTTGCTGTACGTCCTCCAACGCGAAACGGGTCATCGAGTCGATCGATTCCGACGAGATCATCTGGGTGCCGGACAAAAACCTGGGTCACTACGTTTCCCAGTTTACCGACAAGAAGATGATCATCTGGGAAGGGTACTGCAATACGCACGACCAGCTTTCCGTCCAGGACATCATGTCTTTGAAAGCCCGGCATCCGAATGCGCTTGTCGTCGTCCACCCCGAGTGCCGCCCGGAGGTCGTGGCCTTGGCGGATTACGTCGGCTCCACGACTGGCATTCTCAAATACTGCCGCGAATCCTCCCGCAAGGAGTTCATCATCGGCACGGAGGACGGCACGCGCTACATGCTGGAGAAGGACAGCCCGGACAAGACGTTTATCTTTGCCTCCAAGTATCTGGTCTGCCCGAACATGAAGGTCAACAACCTGAAAAAATGCGTGGAAGCGCTGGAAAACATGAAGCCGGAGATTTACGTGCCGGAGGATGTAGCGGACAAAGCACGCGCTTCGCTGGAGCGCATGCTGGCTGTGGCGCCGGCGTAACGCTGAAGCAGCCTGTTTTCCGCAAAACCAGTAAAACGCGAGAAACAAGTAAAAACCTGCACTTCTTTTGTCATAAAAGGGGGCAGGTTTTTACTTGTTAAAGCCAAAGTATTCTCTGCAAGAGCTTTAAGAGGAGAGCGGCTGCCTCATGTCCTTTCGGCGGTAAACCCCAAGGACCAGACCCAGTATCGCCATGTGACTGATGAAGTGCAAGCCGCCGTAGCTGATCAGCGGTATGGGTGCGGAAAACAATGGGACCCACCCGAAGGCCATCAAAATCCCCCAAAAATATTCGGTAAAAAACAGGGCCATCAGCCCACTCATTAAGAGAGCTCCGTAACGTTCCCTGGTTTGCTTGGCTGCGCGAAACAGCCGCATCAGCAAGAGCATGCCGATCAAGAGGACGCCGACCCCTGCGGCCAACCCGAAGGCGTACACCAGATAAACAAAAACGAAATCGGACCCCAGTGCTGCGGTATAACCCAACCCCTCAAGCTGGGTACCGAATCCATTTCCCCATATGCCTGCGGAGCGGATTGCCTCCAGAGACTGAATGAGCGCATATCCTCTTCCCATAGGGTCTTCATACGGGTTTAACCAGAACAAAAAGCGGTCTAGCTGATAGCGCTTCATCGTCAAAAGGAGTAATGCTACGGCCCCGATCAAGACAGCTCCTGTGCTGATGCAAGCTTGACGCCTGCTTGCTGGCGAGCGGAAAAGCAAAACGAAAAAACCGACAGTAAAAAGAAGGCCGGCAAACCAGTCTGGCGCTTTGGCATAAAACAGCAAGGGAACAAGGTACAAGCCCAAAACCAGAAACAAAGAGGTTTTCCTTTCCCAGTTCCAGTCTGACAAAATTCCCGCAAGCGAAATGATCAGTAAAAACGGACTGAGCCTGATCATATCAACCAGTATGCCGATATTCAGGTATGGCTTCCCGTTTAGAGTCTCTCCCCAAAGAAAAGAATAGGCAACCGCGAGGAGAGAACCAAAATACAGGGGTAAGGAATAAGATTTGATTTTGCTGTAATTGGTAAGCAGCAGGGCGACAAATGCAACAATTCCAAGAAAAATAAAGACAAGCTGTCTTTTTAAGAAGAACCAGGCATCATCAGGATTGCTCGCCACCAGGGACAGTAACACGAGCAGGCCGACCCCAATCAGCACTGTCACCATCCCTACAACACTCCACTCCATCCGGGGCTTGTGCGCCTGATGCAGCTGTTTTCCCACTGTAACAGGATCACCCAATTCCGTCAGGGCTCGTTCAACCGCCTCGGCTTCCGTGAAGCCGGATTTCATCAATTCGTCTACCTTGTCAGCAATGTGGCCTTCCAGCTCCAGCGTCACGGCGGCATGCACATCCTTGCTTCTAATCTGTGAGCAGACCTGCCGTATGTACGCTTGAATCTTGTCGTTTGGCGTCATGCCCGTCCCTCCCCAAGCACCTGATCGACAGCGGTGCGGAACGTGACCCACTCCTGTTTCTTTTCATGCAGCCGGGCTTTTCCTTCCCTGGTGATCCGATAGTATTTCCGCTTCCGCTCGCCTTCGCCGCCGCTCCAGTAGGATTCGACAAGTCCTTCTGATTCCAACGTGTGGAGGATAGGGTACAGGGTCCCTTCCTTCAGAGAAAGGATGCCGTTCGAGCTTTTTTCCATTTCCTTGCTCATCTCGTAGCCGTACATCGGTTTTCGTTCGAGAAGGGTCAGAATGAGGATGACTGTGCTGCCCTTCATCAGCTCCTTGTTGATTTTCATAATAGCCTCCCTTTGCATGGAATTTCGATGCATCGAATATCTAGGTATAATCATATAAGAAATTTGTCTCATTCGTAAAGGGAAAAATCCAATCATTTGGAGGAAACGTTTTTGTCTCGGCTGCGTCAAACTTTATGTCGGGATGATTTTCATTCAAGCGCCTAAACCAAAAACAGCAGCCCTCTTTAGCCGCTGTTTGAAATCGCGCTGCGACAAGTGGTATCCACGCAATACTCGGTTCTCGCGCCCGCGATAACCAGATGGGTAATTCCCCGTTTCTTCCATTCTTCTTTCAGTGGAGTTTGATAGAAAGCGTCCGTTGCCTGCTTCGCAATGACGACATCCCTGTACGTGGCGAGATCCCCTGGGCAAACTGCCAGAACATCGAGCCGTTTGCCATCATATCTCCGGGCATTCCTTCGTGTTGGATGTAGAAAATCGGAATGTGCTCTTCTTTCGCTTTTATGACTAAGGTTTGAATCACCGCAAAGGTTTGCTCTGCCTTATACGTTCCCCAAAGTGGTCCAACCTGCAAATCAATGAGAAGCAAAGCTGTTCAATCAACATCAAAAACGAAGGATTTCGAATGTTGGCGTAATCCAGAAAGATATACAGAGCATGGAACAGGCTCGATAGCTAAGTAAATTTCGTACTGTTAGGTACGACAACCTTAGAAGCCCCCACCTCTAAGCAAAGCGTGTGTGGAGGGTAGTTCACCGATTTGTAAATACATTTTTGTTTGTACTTCTTATAATGGGAACGTACTTAGAAAGATGTACATACCAGAGGGGAAAGGAGCATATGGTCTTAGCGCAAAAAAGGAAGTCATTCATTCGGTGAAAAAGCCTCATACGAGGGTTTTCCTGCTATATTTCAAGTACACGTGAGGGGAAGGCAGACTGATCATGACAAGAGGGCAGCAAGAATCAAATGCAGCAAGAGTGGCAACACGCAGAGGGGGTGGACGGCATGCCTAAGCCGATCAAGGCAAACGGCCGCTACATGGCTGGCTTGGATGGGCTTAGAGCTTTGGCTGTGTTGGCTGTTATTTCCTACCACCTTCAGTTGGATTGGACACCCGGCGGGTTGCTGGGGGTCGGTGTATTTTTCGTTTTGTCCGGATATTTGATCACGGATATCCTGATCGCCGAGTGGAAACGCAGCGGCCGTCTCAACCTGTGCGATTTTTTGCTGAGACGGGCGAGGCGGCTTCTGCCCGCGATGCTTGTCATGATGGCCGGGGTTGTAGGGTGGCTTGCCTATACCGATCCTTCCCGGCTTTTGTCCATGAAAGAAGAGATTTTGTCAGCGCTGCTCTATGCCAGCAACTGGTGGCTGATCTTTCATGAAGTATCGTACTTTGAGAGCTTCGGTCCGTCTTCTCCGTTGGGCCATTTTTGGTCGCTGGCCGTGGAGGAGCAGTTTTACCTGCTCTGGCCATTGCTGCTCGTACTTGGGCTTAGCCTCATCCGGCAGCGGGGCAAGCTGCTCGGGCTGACGCTGGCGGGAGCGGGTGCTTCGGCTTTGGCGATGGGCCTGCTCTTTGAACCGGGGACGGATCCGAGCCGGGTCTATTACGGGACCGACACCCGAGCCTTCGGTCTGCTCATCGGAGCGGCGCTCGCGATGGTATGGCCGAGCAGGAAGCTATCGAGCAGCGTCTCGGCCGGGGTGCGCTGGACCCTCGATCTGGTCGGGGGAGCGGGGCTATTGGCCGTTGTCTCGATGATGGTGAAAATGAACGAGTATGACCAGTTTCTTTATCAAGGCGGATTGGTCGTGCTTTCCCTGGCGACGGCTGTAGTGGTAGCGGTGCTGGCCCACCCCGCCTCCACGCTTGGCAAGCTGATGGGCTTGAAGCCTTTGCGGTGGATTGGCGTTCGCTCGTACGGCATCTACCTGTGGCATTATCCCGTCATCGTACTGACCAGCCCGTCGGTAAACACAGGGGGCGTGAATGTCCCGCTGGCGCTTCTCCAGGTCGCGGCAAGCGTTCTGCTCGCTGCCCTGTCGTGGAAATTCATCGAGGAACCGATTCGCCATGGCGGATTGGGACGGTTGTGGGGGCGGATCAAAGGACGGTCGGGAAGGAGCCGACGCGTCGCATGGGTGACTTCCGTTGCGGCATTGCTCGTGGTCTGCCTTTCCTATGCGGGGATGACTCACCTGTTCCCGATCGCTACCGCAAGCTCGTCTTCAACCGACAACGGCTCGGGCAAGACGGGAGCAGAAGTGTCCAACGGTCAGGTGGCTGGTGCTGCGGCAGCAAAAGCATCCGGGGATGAAAAGGGAGCGAAGCCTCAGGGCCGTACGGAGAGCGCGGCGGCAGACAAGACCGGCAGCGCAAAAGGAACACAGCCTCCCGCGAGCAATGCGGCAAAAGGAAAGGAAAGCAATCAGTCCGGCGGCGGGAACAACGCCAAAGGCACGTCCCCGGCCGGTGGGAAGAACGGTGCCAAAGACAGCGAACACACTCCTGCTGGCGGCGTGAATGAGCCAAAAGACAAGCAGGCACCGCCAGCGACGGGAAACAACGCTTCTGGATCGGATCCCTCGACGGACGGCCAGGACGAGAAGGGTGCGATCAACGACACGAATAGCGGTTCGCCGGAAGGTTCAGTTACGGAAAAAACCGAGAAAACAGACGGAGCGGCTGTACTCGCGGATGGACATGGCATTACTGTGATCGGAGATTCCGTGATTCTGGACGCGGAGCCTTATTTGCAAGAGATGCTGCCGGGAATCGTCGTCGACGGAAAAATCGGCCGGCAAATGTCGCAGGCGCTGGAAGTGGCCAACCGCCTCCATGCAGAAGGCAAACTGGGGAAAACGGTGGCCCTGGAGCTGGGCTCCAACGGTGCGTTTACGAAAAAGCAGATGGATTCGCTTCTGCACACACTCGGCAAAAATCGGCAGATCGTCTTGATCAACACCCGCGTCCCGCGACCGTGGGAGAGTACGGTCAACGAAGCGCTGAAAGAGCGAGCCGACAGCTCTCCGCAAATTGCGCTGATCGACTGGCATGCGGCCAGCGCCAACAAGGATGAGTATTTTGTAAAAGACGGCGTTCACCTCACTGTCGAAGGAGCCAAAGCCTACGCCTCGCTTTTGGCAAACGCCCTCAAGGACTTGCGCGAAATAGATTAAGTACAAACAAGAACCCCTTCCATCTGCCGGAAGGGGTTTTGCAATTGGATTTTTCACACCATGGATTACGACGGCATGGGAGTCGGGGTCGGCTGGCCGTAGCCTTCTTTATAAGTATCGTCGATGAATGCGCGGATCTCTTTGTCGGACTTTCCATCCACCTTCATCTTGGCTGAGACTACGGCGATTTCCATGCATACGCCGCAGCGGGTGCCGTGATCGTCCCAAACGATGGAGCCGTCTTCTTTTTCCTCTTTAATAAAGCAGTTGCCGTTGTGCTGGTGTCCGGCGCTTTCTCCGCACCCGCAGTAACAAGGGATTACTTTGAGCAGCTCGCGGTTGGCAGCGGCGACTTTATAGGCAGCGACGATTTGCGGGTCCTGGTTGTCCAAAAAGCTGGGCAGTTGATCCACCGAAGCAGTCACCTCCTGCAGGTCTCCATTCGGGGCGTGCTGCTGATGGGCGGCATGATCGCCCTGGGCTTTGTCTTGGGAGGCGCAGCCGGAGACAAGGGCTGCAGCCAACAGACCAATCACAAAGAAATGTTTCCGTTTCATTCGGGACAGACCTCCTTATCGGTATCATAGCATAATGCGGTGAAGAAATTGTGAAGAAACCGACGCAAATCGGAATAAATCCTATTTACTTTATGGGCGGCTGCCCGTATAATAAAAAACGGTTGAGTTACAAATCGGAATGATTATGAATTGGAAGAGGAGTGGAAAAGAATGAAGAAAACCATGCTGGCTATGCTGACGATGATGACAGCACTGGCGATGGCTGGCTGCGGAGGAGCAAATACCGCCAGTACGCCTCCGCAATCAAATGATGGAACGTCAAAAATAAAAGTGTACACGACGCTTTACCCGCTGGAATACGCGGCCAAGCGCATCGCCGGGGAATATGCCGACGTGGCGAATATCGTGCCTCCCGGAGTGGAGCCCCACGATTTCGAACCGACCGCGAAAGACATGGTCGACCTCACCAGTGCCGATCTGTTCGTTTACAACGGGAGCGGTTTTGAAGCATGGGTGGACAATGCGGTAAAAGGCATGGACAAAAACAAGACGACCGTGGTCAACACTACGGAAGGTCTTTCCTTGCTGGAATCTGCGGGAGGACATGACCACGACCATGAGCACGGGCATGAAGGCGAAGCAGCCGCGGCAGGTCATGATGAGCACAAGGACAGCACCGGGGCACAAAACCATGAAGAACACAAGGACGGCACAGAAGCCCAGGGTCACGCGGAACACAAGGACGCTGCTTCCGGCTCCACGAAGGAGCACGAGCACGAGCATCATGACCATGGCGGCACCGATCCTCACGTCTGGCTCGATCCGACTATGCTGAAAGCACAAGCGGAAAAAATCAAGTCGGCTCTGGCAGAAAAAGACAAGGCCCATGCCGACGCCTACGGGAAAAATTACCAGCAGCTGGCCGCCGATCTCGATCAGCTGGACAAAGACTTTGCGGATATGGTCAACAAATCCCCCAAAAAAGAGTTTATGGTTTCCCACAGCGCCTTTGCCTATCTAGCCAAGCGTTACGGATTGGAACAGGTGGCGATCTCGGGGATCGATCCTGCCGACGAGCCGTCCCCGTCAGAGATGAAGGAACTGGTCGAGCATGTGAAGGAACACAACATTTCGTACGTTCTGTTTGAAACCCTGGCCTCTCCGAAGGTAGCCGAGGTGATCGCCAAAGAAGCGGGTGTCCAGACGGGAACGCTCAATCCTTTGGAAGGCTTGACGGAGGAAGAGGCGAAAGCGGGGAAAGACTATCTCTCTATTATGAAAGACAACCTCGAAATGCTGCGTGCGGCATTGAAATAGGAAACAGGAACGGAAGCTGTCCTTGGCGATCCATAGAGCCAAAGGAGCAGCTTCTTTTTTTATATCTTTTATATCCGGATTTTACTGTTGCGGGGGCCAGACAACTCCACCGCTGCGATCGATATAGCCCCATGCTGTACCCGTTTGCACGTTAGCCAGGCCATGATGAAAGTCGTAAGCAAAATCAAATTGAGCCGGAATGACGATTTCTCCGCGTGCGTTGATAAACCCCCACTTTTCGTTAAGCTTTACTGCGGCAAGCCCCTCGGAAAAGGAACCCACCTCCGCAAATTGCGGGGCAATGGCTGTCTTTCCCGTCTTGTCGACAAATCCCCACCCTTGCCCTGTCTTGACCTCGGCCAATCCTTCGGAAAAAGCATGGGCCAATTCGTACGCGGGGGCTATTTTCATCGTACCCTGTCGATCGATAAATCCCCATTTGCCGTCGAGCTTCACCGCTGCGAATCCCTCTTGAAAAGAATGTGCACTCTGGAAGGTGGGCGGGATGACTGCCTTTCCGCTTTTGTCCAAAAAGCCGCATAGATTCCCTGTTTTTATAAAAGCCAAGCCTTCGGAGTAATCCCCCAGTTCTTGTACATTCGGAAACGGGATCTCGAAAGCCGGTTCTCCAGATTCGTTGATAAAGCGGAAGGAGTCGTGATCATGGACAGCAGCCAGCCCCTCGTGAAAGCTTCCGGCGAATTTAAATTGCGGTGTGATGACGACTTTGCCGGTCCGATCAATATAACCCCATCCTTCTCCGTTCGGGACCCGTACCGCAGCCAGCCCTTCCGAAAAATCCTGTGCATCGGGAAATTGAAAATCGATTCGAACTCTTCCTTGTTTATCGATGTACCCCAGCTTCCGATCATCATTCTCTGCGAGGGCGAGTCCTTCGGAAAAACCAGAACCCTGGAAAAATGTCGGTGGGATGATTTGATGTCCATTCTGATCGATATATCCTGTCCGATCTTTAATTCTAACAGGGAAAAGCTCGTCGGATAGGCTTGCTTGATTGTTCCGGTTGATTTGTTCGGCAGGAGTGGATTCCTTGGCACCATGATTTGCCAATCGAGTCTGCGGATTTTGTGATGAGCATCCAACTAATATAGCCATTAGTAGAATTCCAACAGAACGCAAACGAATAATATTCATAATAAAACACCTCCATATATTTACAAAAATCAACATTGTGATAAAATCTCATATATATGTATTATTTGTAATAATTTACAAAAGAGCAATAGGTTTAAGGGGGGAAATTGCAGTCAAAAAACTATTGTTTTCAATTTTTGATGTAAACAAAGAGGAGGTTAATGTTCGTGAGTATTTCTTTTTTTCGATGGAGTGCTACATCATTGGTATTCTTCTTAGTACTATCAATTACTATGACGGTAGTTATACCAGTTAGTTTCGCGAAGGAGCACAAAGGTAACTCTCCAAAATCATTGATTAGTGAAAGAATTAAAGCAATAGACGAGCAGAGGTGGTCAGATTTGGCCGACTTTTGGGTGGAACAACTAAGAAATGAAATGAAGGACTTTTATGAAAATGAAGAAAATGAGCAGGAAAAGCTGGGGATCTTTAATGTTAAATCCGCAAAAATGGTTGATATGAAGGAGTTGTCTGATGAGATAGCGGCAACTAGTACTGATATTGACTACTACAGAAGCCAATATGATACCGTAGCAACTTATTACGTTGCAACCGATTTGCTTGTCCATGAAGAGGATAAATATCATATGAACGGTGTAAATTATCAGTTGTATGTACTGGCAAAGGAAAAAGGTGAGTGGAGAATATTGGAGGTATCTGATGCACCAGTAGAAAATTTTGTTGAGTGGGGAGTCGGTTTTGGAACTAAAGACGAGAAATCACTTGCTAAAGTCTATAAAGAAAGACAAAAAGGAATTTTCCTTAATAGAAAAGGTAACACAATCAATTCGTATGATCATAAAATGAAAAATTCGTCGCAAAAAAAGGATTTCCTTGCTGTTGATGACCATGTCGAACCAGGTATAATCAGGATATATATGACATATCCGGAGAATAAAGAATACTACAAATGCAAATCTAATTGTGTAAAAGCGATTGGTTTCAGAAATACCTATCTAGAAAATGTTCTCCCGAATGAATGGATATCCAGTTGGCATGAAGAATCTCTTAAAGCTGGAGCAATGTCAGTTAAAATGTTTGCGTGGTGGTATGTATATCATCCCAAACGCACTGACGTTGGTGCAGATTTATCGGATCAGTTTAAAGATTCACAGGAGTTTCATGTGGAATCATCAACTCCCGAGACAGATGATGCAATATATGCCGTTAGAAAATACGGATTAGAAACCACACAGACATCAAGAATTTTCCCTGTGTATCACCGAGCCGGCAGTAATGATAGTTCTGGAAAAGCCGGGGGTATTGTCAGACAAAAAGGAACACAATATTTGGCGAAAAAAGAAGGCTACGATTATTTGGAAATTCTCCAATATTACTTGAATGGGTCTAACTACAGTTCCGATAAAAATGATGTCGAAGGGGAAAATGTAAGATTGTTTACAGCCCGATAATATCCGTTGACCATAGCTAACACACGGAATTGAGTTCAAAAACTTTGAGGAACATAATTCATGAGTTGCCCTACGACTTGATAATATATCCAAGGAGCAGGGCAATTTTTTTGCTTGCATCGAAATGTTCAATGTCTACACTGATCAATTTACATTATAGTAAAGAGAACGATTGACTCCTTTAGATTTTTAACAAATCATAGTACGATGGAAAGTGATAAATCAGAATAATTTCGATTTATGGAAGGGAGCGTCATGGAAGGGACACATGGGGAGGATGCCATAGTCAAGCTGACTTCGCTATTCTTTCTTTGCAATACGAAGAGAAAACCGTGCTGGAAAACATAATTTCTCTCTGGAGCATGACCACGGCGGCACCGATCCACACGGTCTGGCTCGATCCGACCATGCTGAAAGCACAGGCGGAAAAAATCAAGTCGGCTCTTGTTGAAAAAGACAAAACTCATGCCGAAACGCCTACGAAAAGAACTACCAGCAGCTGGCCACCGATCTGGATCAGCTGGACAAAGACTTTGCGGATATGGTCAGCAAATCCTCCAAAAAAGAGTTTATGGTTTCCCACAGCGCCTTTGCTTATCTGGCCAAGCGTTACGGACTGGAGCAGGTGGCGATCTCGGGGATCGATCCTGCCGACGAGCCGTCTCCGTCAGAGATGAAGGAACTGGTCGTGCATGTGAAGGAACACAACATTTCGTACGTCTTGTTTGAGACGCTGGCCTCCCCGAAGGTAGCGAAGGTCATCACGAAAGAAGCGGGTGTCCAGACGGGAACGCTCAATCCTTTGGAAGGGTTGACGGAGGAAGAGGCGAAAGCGGGAAAAGACTACCTTTGCATTATGAAAGACAACCTGGAGATGCTGCGTACGGCATTGAAATAGCGAGCAAGAGCGGAAGCTGTCCTTGGCGGTCCATAGAGCCAAAGGGGCAGCTTCCGTTTTTATATCCGATTTTACTGTTGCGGGGGCCAGACAACTTCACCGCTGTGATCGAATATATCCCATTTGCCGTCAAGCTTCACTGTTGCGAATTTTTATAAAAGCCAAGCCTTCGGAGTAATCCCCCAGTTCTTGTACATTCGGAAACGGGTTCTCGAAAGCCGGTTCTCCGGATTGGTTGATAAACATTCTTTAATATCAAATCTGCAAAACTGGTTGATCTGAAAATTGACAAACAATGAAGAAAGGGTCCAATATTGGTTACGAATTCAGGCGAAAATAAAGAGATTGTTTTTCATGAATAACAGTAGGCCTATAACAGCTGCCATGCACAAAAAAACCGGAATCGGTTCGGCCCTCCTGATTCCGGTTGTATTCGTTTATTCGTTTGCTTGAGCCCTCTGCTTTCCTTCACTCATCCGCAGCCGTAACAGAAACGCTGCAAGGATCGCCAGGACCACTCCGATCATGCCGAACCATGTAACCGACGACAACGACACTTGGTCGATGACGATGCCTCCAATTCCTGCACCGGCCGCCATGGACAATTGCATCATGGATTGGTTAAGGCCAAGCATGATTCCCGAATAATTTGGTTCAATCCGAACCAGATTAAATTGCTGCGTAGGACCGGTAGACCAGGCCGCAAACGACCACAAAACCAACAAGCCTACCACAAGGGGCCACGAATGGGGTAAGGAAACGGAAACGGATAGCAAGATGAGAGCTGCTGCGTGCAGAAACATTCCCCCGATCAATGTCGGGAACACTCCCCATCTATCCGTACTGAACCCGCCAAATTTGGATCCGACTAAGCTGGCGATTCCGAACGCCAATAAAGCTGCGCTCAGCACTTCCTCCTTCAAGCCGGCGGCATCGAGAAGATAAGGCGATATATAGGTGTAGGCTATGGAGTAGCCGCCCAGCCAGAAGAAGGTAATGGCAAGCCCTAGCGCCACTTTTCCGTTTTTCAAAAAGGCAAGCTGCTTGGACAGCGGAACGGGTTCGTCCCCTTTGACTCGAGGTAATACTGTGTAAAGAACAAACATCGCCAGCAAGCCTGCCAGTGCCAGGAAGCCAAACACAGATCTCCATCCGAACTCGGCTGCTGCAATTCGTCCAAGAGGAACGCCGATAATTAAAGAAGCAGTAAATCCCATAACCACTGTGGCAAGGGCACTTGCTTGTTTGCCCGGGGCGGCAATTTTGGCGGCAATATCCAAGGCGGTGACAACCACCATTCCCGCACCTAGAGCCATGATGACACGTGCTGCAACAAAAAGCTCAAATCCAGATAGGACAAAAGACAAAACATTCCCTAACACGAAGATGCCCATTGCAGAAACCAGCAGCTTTTGTCTTTCCCATTTTGCCGTCAAAGCCATGAGTACCGGAGTGCAGATGGCATAAACGAATGAAAATATCGTAACAAGCTGCCCAGCCAAAGTGACGGAGATACCCAAGGTCTCCGAGATCTTATCCAAGATGCCCGAAATCACATACTCGGATGTGCCGACTAAAAAACTGACTAATGCCAAAAAGTATACCTTCCACGTACTGGACAATGAGATCACAACTCCTTTGTTGATTTTAGATCGATAAATCGGAAAATGTAGATATGAGAGACAAAACTATATGGTGATACATATCGCGATATGTCGATTCAATAAACAAAACAAAAACCGAATACATTTTCGGTATTCAGTTCAAATTAGAGCTCACTATTGAAAAAAGCAGCGAATTCACGTATTTTCTCTTCATTCCTTTTATAGTACGTAAATTTGCCGATCCGCTCTGTTTTTATCAGACCGGCTCGTTGCAGTATGGACAAATACTGGGAAACCGTTGATTGAGTCATCTTCAGCTTTTCTGTGACCTGACTCACGCAAACCCCGATTTTTCTCATATCAATCCCTTCGTGGGGCACAAAATGTTTTTCCGGCTCCTTTAACCATTGCAAAATTTGCAACCTCGACTCGTTAGACAATGCTTTAAATACTTCGATTGGATCCATAATCATCATTATATCGACAATTCCCGATATGTCAACACAAATGGGTTCACCACTGTTTCTGGTGGCATCTAACGCCTGGTTTGCTGTAATGTGTTTGGCGTTCGCCCTGGGAACCGCGGTCAGAACATGCGGATTTTTAAGAGCGGAGAGGATATTCTGGACGTTGATGGCGGAAAATCAGAATGCCGCATTTGGCTTCTTGAGATTTTTGCCGAATCGTAGTACGATGTAACGTAGTAAATCAGAATAAATCCGATTTAAAGGAAGAAGGATGGCGTCATGGAAGCGAAACATGAGGATGCCGTAGTCAAGCTGACGTCGGTATTCTTTCAATATGAAGAGAAAGTCGTGCTGGAAAACATAAACTTCTCTCTGGAACGCGGAGACTTCGTCGGCATTGTCGGACCGAACGGCTCAGGCAAATCGACGCTGATGAAGCTGCTGCTCGGACTGCTTCCGGCCACGAAGGGGACAGTTGAGCTGTTTGGACAGCCGTTGTCCAAGTTCCGGGATTGGAGCAAGATCGGTTACGTGGCCCAGCAGGTCGCTCACGGGGCGGGCGGCTTTCCGGCTACAGTGCGGGAGGTAGTCGCTTCCGGGCTGGTGGGAAAGGTCGGTTTGTTCCGCCGACTCCAAGGCAAGCACCATCAAAAAGTCGAGGAAGTCGTCGCACGCGTCGGCTTGACGGAAAAGCTGGACCAGCGGATCGGCAGCCTGTCCGGCGGGCAGCTGCAGCGTGTGTTTATCGCCCGGGCGTTGGTGGCGGAGCCGGAGCTTTTGATTCTCGACGAGCCTACCGTCGGCGTGGATCAGGAGTCGATCGAGCAGTTTTACGAGCTGCTTCGTTCGCTGAAAGAAGAAAACGGCATGACGATGATGATCGTCAGCCACGATGTGGGCGTGATGACACAGTGGGTCAACAAGGTAGCCTGCCTGCAGCGGAAGCTTCACTTCCACGGCTCCGCACACGACTTTGCCCACAATCACGAACAGATTTTGCAGCAAATGTACGGTGATTCGATCAAAATGCTGGCTCACCATCATTGATAGACTTAGGATGAAAGAAGGAGTAGAACCATGCTGGCTGACTGGTGGCAGTATGACTTTTTGCGGTATACCTTGTTTTCAGGGGTACTGATTGGATTGATTTGTCCCATTCTCGGAACCTTTTTGATTGTGCGCCGCCTGTCGATGATGGCGGACGGCCTTTCGCACGTTACGCTTTCGGGCGTGGCTGCCGGCATGCTGATCTCGAAAAAGGTGGCGCTGTTTCAAGCCGTCAATCCCTTGTTTTTCGGCATGCTGTTCTCGGTGGTCGGCTCCCTGTTCATCGAGCGGCTGCGCAAGGTGTACAAATCGTATCAGGACCTGGCGATTCCGATCATCCTCTCGACCGGGCTGGGGCTGTTCACCGTCCTGATCAGCATCGCCAAAGGCTTTAACACCGACCTGTACTCGTACCTGTTCGGCAAGATCGTGACGGTCACCAAGGAAGATTTGTACGCGCTGGTCGGCGTGGCGGCGGTCGTGCTCGGCACCGTTTTCCTCATTTACAAGGAGCTGTTTGCCGTATCCTTTGACGAGGAATTCGCCCGCGTCTCCGGGGTGGCCCGCCGTTCGATCAACCTCTGGTTTATGGTCCTGGTGGCCCTGACGATCGCGGCCTCGATGCGGATCGTAGGCGTACTGTTGATCTCCGCCCTGATTACGCTTCCGGTAGCGGCCAGTCTGCAGATCGCTGGAAGCTTTCGCCAGACGATTTTGTACGCGATTGTCTTTGCGGAAACATCGGTGCTGGCCGGTCTCTATTTTGCCTATCTGCTAGATTGGGCATCTGGTGGTACAATTGTATTGGTAGCCGTTAGCATCCTGTTGATCGTGCTCGGTGTGAAGAAAATCAAAGCGGCTCTGCGATAGCATCTGACAAATGCGGGAAGGAGCAAGGACGATGAAGGTAGAAGAAGCGCTGCAGATATTGAAGGAAAAAGGATATAAATACACGGGTAAACGGGAAAAGCTGATCCGCATCTGCGCGGCGGAGAGACGGTACCTGTCAGCCAAGGATATCATGGAACGGATCAAGGACGACTACCCCAATCTCAGCTTTGACACCGTTTATCGCAACATCTCGACGTTCGTCGATCTGGGCATTCTGGAGGAGACGGAGCTGGATGGAGAGGGAAAATACCGGCTGGCCTGTTCCGCCGACGGCCACCATCACCACCACGTCATCTGCACCGAATGCGGCAAGACCTCCTCGCTCCCCGGCTGCCCGATGAACATCATGTCGGCAATCCCTGATGACTTCCAGGTCACCGGCCACAAATTCGAAGTATACGGCACTTGCTCCGACTGTGCGTCAGCGCCGTCTCATTCATAAGATTCCACAGATTTCCTTTCAGCCTTTGCTGCGATGACAAGTTCATCGAAGCAAAGGCTTTTTTATTTTTGCTTTTAGGAAGACCGGGCAAAAACCAATCGCCGTAGAGATGAAACAGGAGAAAAAGGCGAAGGTCTTTGGGACACCCGCCCAGGAGGAATGGAAAAAGGGGAACACGCTTTTAGCGTCCAACCTCTGAGAAGCCTCCTTGGGCAGGCTGCTTTTGGACGCGGTTCCCCTTTTGGAATGGAGCCGGACAGTTCAGGCATCCAAGCAAGTGTCCCACCGAACCTGGAGCCTTTTTCTCCTGTTTCATCTCCTCCACCGCAGCCCGAACAACGCCCGCCGATACCCGAAAGCCTCGCAAAGCTTTCCAGCTTGCGAAAGAGCTTCGCCCACTCATTTTGCTAGCAAGACCTATTTGCTATAATGGGTGAAACATCGATTTGATCAAGGATGAGAGAAGGGACACAGGAAATGATCCCCCGCTATATAGCTGACTTTGATTTGCAAACATTGCCTCGGATGAAAACGGAAGTCGCGGTCATCGGCGCCGGCATCGCCGGGCTGTACACAGCCCTGCAAGCCAGTGAACAAAATGAAGTGGTATTGATCAGCAAAAAGAAACTCGACGACAGCAATACCCGCTGGGCGCAAGGCGGCATTGCCGCAGTCACGGCCAAATCCGACTCGCCCGCGCTGCACCGCCAGGACACCTTGATCGCGGGTGCGGGCCTGTGCTCCTACGAAGCGGTGGAAGTCCTCGTCCACGAAGGGCCGGAACGGTTAAAAGAACTGATCGCCTACGGCACAGAGTTTGACAAGGACGCCGAGGGGCGGTACGAGCTGACCAAAGAAGGGGCGCACAGCAAGCGCCGCATTTTGCATGCCCACGGCGACGCCACGGGAGCGGAAATCGTCCGCGCCCTGTCCGAGCGCGTTCGGGAGAAGTCCAACATCACCGTACTCGAAGACCACTTTGCGATTGACGTCGTCACGCAGGATGGCGAATGCGTCGGCGTGCTCGCCATGAGGCCGGACGGCGAACGCTTTTTTCTGGAGGCAAAAGCCACCGTGCTCGCGACCGGGGGAGCGGGTCAGCTCTATCGCTACACGACCAATCCGGAAATCGCGACGGCGGACGGGATCGCGATCGCGTACCGGGCCGGAGCCCGGATCAAGGATGTGGAGTTTATCCAGTTTCACCCGACAGCACTGTATTATCCGGGCGCGCCGCGCTTTCTCATCTCGGAGGCCGTTCGCGGGGAAGGGGCGATTCTCCGCAATACGAGCGGGGAGCGCTTCATGGAAAAGTACCATCCGCAAAAGGAACTGGCGCCGCGCGACATCGTGGCCCGCGCGATCGTTTCCGAGATGGAGCGCACGCATTCGCCCTATGTCTATCTGGATATCACGCATGAGTCGGAGGAGCTGATCAAGCATCGCTTCCCGACCATTTACCAATTCTGCCTCAAATACGGGCTGGACATGGTGACGGACTGGATTCCGGTCGCGCCTGCCTGCCACTATATCATGGGCGGGGTCCAGACCGATCTGAACGGAGAGACTTCCACCAAGCGCCTGTTTGCCTGCGGAGAGGTATCCTGCACGGGTGTGCACGGTGCAAACCGCCTGGCGAGCAACTCGCTGTCGGAAGCGGTTGTGTTTGGCCGCCGGATCGTGCACCGAATTCGCGAGCTTCCGCCGCTCCCGGAAATCCGTCCGCTGCAGGCAAAGGGAGAAAGACGGACGAATCGCACCGTCAATACGAGGGAGCAGCGGGTCAAGCTGCAAAAGCTGATGCTGCGCCACGTAGGCGTGAAGCGGCAGGAAAAGGGACTGCAAAAAGCGCTGGAAGAACTGGAGCACATGCAGCGTTTTTACGCCTGCGAGCACCGGGAAATCGAGGCATTCGAATTTCTCAACCTACTGGGCACGGCCGTGCTGACGACGCGCGCGGCATTGCGGCGGGAGGAAAGCAGGGGCGGGCACTACCGCAACGATTTCCCGAACAAGGACGATTTGATTTGGCGCAAGCACATCATCCAGTCGATGGATGAGGGCGTACGTGAGGAGAGTGACCAGTACGATGTGGAATAAGCGGGAATTGCAACGCAAAATAGAAGAGTGGCTGCATGAAGACATCGGCTTCGGCGACGTGACGACGATGAGCACGATCCCCGAAACGGAGGCAGGCACGGGCATCCTGTACGCCAAGGAAGCAGGGATCATTGCCGGATTGTCCGTGGCGGAGCTCGTGTTTGCGACCGTAGACCCGGCCTTGTCCTTTACAAGCCGTGTCCAAGAAGGCGCACGTGTCGAAGTAGGCGAGCAGGTCGCAGAGGTCAGCGGTTCGGTTCGCTCGATCCTGAGCGGCGAGCGCCTGGCGCTCAATCTGCTCCAGCGCATGTCCGGCATCGCGACGCGGACCCGGCAGTATGCCGACGCGGTCGCGGGAACGAAGGCGCGGGTGGTGGATACGCGAAAAACCACACCGGGCCTGAGAATGCTGGAAAAATACGCGGTCCGCATCGGCGGCGGACACAACCACCGTTATGCGCTCTATGACGCTGTGATGATCAAGGATAACCACATCAAGGGAGCGGGCGGGATTGCGCAGGCAGTCGCGGCGGCCCGTGCCGCCATCCCGCATACGATGAAAATCGAGGTGGAGGCGGAGTCGCTGGAGCAGGTGCAGGAGGCGCTGGATGCCGGAGCCGACATCATCATGCTGGACAACATGCCAAACGATAGGATGCGCGAAGCCGTCGCCATGATCGGCGGCCGCGCTGTCGTAGAAGCCTCCGGCGGCGTCACGCTGGAGACGATCGGGGGCATTGCCCAAACAGGGGTGGACGTCATCTCGGTCGGCGCGTTGACCCATTCCGTAAAGGCGCTGGACATCAGTCTCGATTTAAACACCCGGAAACGGTAGGAGAAGCCTTATGCTACTGGTGATGGACATCGGAAATTCCAACATCGTGATGGGACTATACGAGGGAGAGGCGCTGCGTCACCATTGGCGCGTGGCTACGGACCGCAACAAAACGGAAGACGAATACGGCATGCTCGTCCGCAGCCTGTTTGACAGTGTCGGCCTGACACTCGGCAGCGTGGATGGCGTCATCATTTCCTCAGTCGTGCCGCCGATCAACGTGATGATGGAGCGGATGTGCGAAAAGTACTTGCGCCATAAGCCCTTGCTGGTCGGGCCCGGGATCAAGACCGGCCTCAACATCAAATACGAGTACCCGCGCGAGGTCGGCACGGACCGCATCGTCAATGCGGTGGCCGCGATCCACGAGTACGGAACCCCGCTGATCGTCGTCGACTTTGGCACCGCGACCACCTTTTGCTATGTAGACAAGCGCGGGCAGTACTGGGGCGGTGCGATCGCGCCAGGCATCGGCATTTCCACGGAGGCGCTGGTCAGCCGCGCCGCCAAGCTGCCGCGCATCGAGATCGCGAGGCCCTCGTCCGTGGTAGGACGCAATACGATTTCCGCGATGCAGGCGGGCATCTATTATGGCTTTGTCGGCCAAGTGGAGGGCATCGTCCGCCGGATCAAGGCCGAGTACGGCACGCAGCCGACTGTGGTAGCGACCGGGGGCTTGGCTCCTTTGATTGCAAACGAAGCGGAGTGCATTGACGTGGTCGATGGCGACTTGACGCTAAAGGGCCTTCGTTTGATTTACGAACGGAATCAGTGAGCTGTGAGCTTGTTCATAAAGAGGAGAAGAGGAGCAGTTCTCTTGCAGATAAATTCGCGGGAGAACTGCTCTCTTTTGTTATGGAGCTGTAGGATTTCGCCGTGTCCTGCCGCTGTTCTTGCTTTCACTCGGTTTGGAGAAAAAGCGACCGCCTCCCTTCTTTGCCTGCGAGAGTTTGCTGCCAAAAATCTGTCGGAAGAAACACTTCCACAGATTTACCTATATATGGGTGGGGTGGTAAACTAAAGCGATAAAGCAAAATTCTTATCTATGCGAATGTACCGGACAGAATCGTTACCACTTTGGAACAGGGGGGAGTGTTTTTCTATATGGGGCTGCAAGTGACAGTGCAGCGGTCGCTGCGGTCAGAAATAGAAAGGCATCGGAAACAAAACGGCTATACATTGAGTAAGCTCAGCGAATTGTCCGGCATCAATCACGGACATCTCAGCGATATTCTACGCGGCAATCGGCCGATGACGGTCGGACAGCTGGATGCTTTGACGAAAGTTTTTGGCAAACCTCCCGGGTGGCTCTATGATTTGTAAACGGAGGAGTGTTTCGCAAAAGAGAGGGTATCCCGGCCGCGAGTGATCCCTTACCTGATCCGGTGTGCGGAAATTGGCCTGCACGACTGTATCCAGCAGGTCGTATCCAAACTGCTGGAAGACCCCAAAAATGTCAGCATCCTTTTTTCCGTGGCAGAGCAGCTGTTTGAGAACGGGAAACGGAAAGAGTCCGTTCCCTTCTATGAGTTCGTCATAGAAAATGAGAAGGACAGTCATTCCGACCGCTTTTTGATCAGTCAGTACCGGTTGTTCCGGGCATCGCAAGGGACAGATGCCGAAGAGAACTGGAAGGCGGTCATTCGGTTTGAGCCTTATCGGAAGCGTTTGCCGGAAAATTTTCAACTGGACGGGCTGTTGCAATTGGCTAACTTATCATTTACTTTGCATAGATGGAAAGAGGTGGAGAAGTATGCTGATGAATTGAGAGAACTGGCAATGGCTGTTTATCAGGATGAGATTCGCAAGCGCGAGAGCAAGAATCCCACGGGACCGTTCAAAACAGAGCGAAGCTTGGTTGTATACTACGGGCAAGGATTCTTATTGAAAAGTGTCGCTTTGGAAATGCAAAAGTCATATGAGCAGGCGAAAAAGTTTGTGAAAGGCTACGAAAATTTACGCTGGTTTGAATTGCTTGATGACGTTGGGAGGGAAGAAGTAGAAAAATTTGAAACATGGGCAAAAGCTAACTTGTACACGCTTGAGATATTGATGGGCAATACAGATATTTTGGATGAATATGTAACTTATCTGGCGAATCATCCGAACGAAATACTACCTGGATTGATTGCCATTTTGGAAGCATCCAATTCACATCACTTCTGCGTTGACCACATTTTGGATACATTCTCCGGTGAAATTGCCAGTTTTCGCAATGGAAGAGATGCTGTTAGTCAAGATCGCCATTTTCAATTCAGATATCACAAAATGCTGTATGAGTTTCGCAAGAATAGAATGGAGCAAGGAATCGAGGAAGCTTTATGTTGCCTGTCTTTGTTAAAGGAAATGAATCGCCCGCTGGAATTGGATATTCTAAACCTGATTCAACAAAAAATAGGAAGATTGTTTCTGCCTACCAACGCGGTGTAGAGGGATGACAATGGGCCAGTACCTTAAAATGCTACTGGTCCTTTATATTTCCTTATTTACCCAATCCCTCATTTCTTGGAGAATCTTGTATAGTTATAAATGTCCTTGTCTTACATAATAAGGAGGGTGTGATATTCTATAACCGTGAAAAAGGTAGAATGTCTGGAATGGAAAGTTGGCCCCGTGTGCCCGGTAACAGGAAAGACTTCAAAAGGGGGATCGCATGCTCCTAGAGGCAGGCGTGTAATCCGGCTGATAGAGGGGCAGGAACAAAGTCGGCATGACGAGTCGGACTTAGTGAAAATAATCGAAAGCTTGCGAGGACAATTAGTGAAGCTTGTACAAGAAAAAGGCTTTTCTAACGGTGAAGTCGTGGAATTGAGCCAGCAGCTGGACAAGTATATTGTCCAGTATCAAAACAGGATGAAACGGAAGCCTATAAAATAGATGAAAACGAATGCATGTGTATGAGCCGATTTTAGAAAAACTACAAGCGGTTTAATTTTCCGAAAGGCAACCATTGCTCTTTCTCGGCATAAAGAAGAGAGCAGAGGACGTCAGCACACAGCCGAATTGGCTCACTCCCCGTCCGTGGTGGGACGCAATACGATTACCGCGATGCAGGCGGGAATCTACTACGGCTTTGTCGGTCAGGTGGAGGGTATCGTCCGCCGGATCAAAACCGAGTACGGCTTACAGCCGACTGTGGTAGCGACTGGGGACTTAGCTCCTTTGATTGCAGACGAAGTGGAGTGCATCGACATCGTGGATGGCGACTTGAGCTGAAGGGCCTTCGTTTGAATTACGAACGGAATCAGTGAGCCGTGGGCTTGCTTATAAACAGGGAGCGGTTCTCTTGCAAAAAAACCAGGAGGATCGCTTTCTTTTGTTAAGGGGGGGGTTTTGCGAATTTGTTGAGTCTTGTCGTAATTCTAGTTTTCACTTCGTCCAAGAAGAAACAGGAGTTTGCTACCAAAAATCTGACGAAATAAATATTTCAACTGATTTACCTTTATATGGATCATATGGTAAACTGGAGTAAAAACAATAAAACGAAGATTCTTCATCGTAGTGAATGTACCGGACGGAATTGTTACCACTTGGAAACAGGGGGGAGTGTTTTTCTATGGGGCTGCAAGTGACGGTGCAGCGGTCGTTGCGGTCAGAGATAGAAAGGCATCAGAAGCAAAACGGCTATACATTGAGCAAGCTCAGTGAATTATCCGGTATCAATCACGGACATCTCAGTGATATTTTACGTGGCAACCGCCCGATGACAATCGGACAGCTGGATGCTTTGACAAAAGTTTTTGGCAAACCTCCCGGGTGGCTCTATGAATTGTACACAGAGGAGTGTTTCGCAAGAGAAAGGGTATCTCGCCCGCGAGTGATCCCTTATCTGATCCGGTGCGCGGAAATTGGCCTGCATGACTGTATTCAACTGACAGTTTCTAAATTACTGGATGATCGAAAAAACGTGGGTATCCTTTTTTCAGTAGCAGAGCAGCTATTTGAAAACGGGAAGTACAAAGAGTCTGTGCCTTTTTATAAACTTGTGATTGAAAATGAGAAGGACAGCCATACAGACCGTTTTGCAATCAGTCAGTACCGGTTGTTTCGAGCATTACAAGGCACAGATGCCGAAGAAAACTGGAAGGCGCTTATTCGGTTTGAACCTTATCGAAATCGACTGCCAGAAAGTTACCAACTGGACGGGCTTTTTCATTTAAAGAAAGTGTGTTTTATGTTGCAAAAGTGGAAGGAAGTGGAGAAGTACGCTGATGAATTAAGATCACTTGCCATGAGGGTGTATCAGGATGAACTACGTAAACGGAAAAGCGGAAAGCCTTGTGAGCCGTTAAAAACGGAACGTCATTTGGTTGTGTACTATGGACAAGGGTTTCTTGTAAAAGGCGTCGCGTTACAAATGCAAGGGCTATACGCAGAAGCGAAAAAGTATGTCCAAGGCTATGCTGATCTTGGATGGTTTGAACTTTTGGATGATGTTGGGCGAAGAGAGGTTGAGAGGTTTAAGATTTGGGCAAAGGCTAATTTGTATACATATGACTTGCTGATGGGACAAACGTATATTTTAGCTGACTATTTGGACTTTTTAGAAAAGCATCCGGAAGAATTACGAGCTGGACTTTTAACGATCATGGAAGCAGCCAGTAAATATGACATTGACATCGAACAAATCTTAGAAAAGTACTCTACAGAAATAGAGCATTTTTATGACTATAACGATCAGGTTAATATGGTGAGATATTACAATTTTAGGTATAATAAAGTCATATACGAGCTAAAGAAGGGGCGCATTACCAACGCACTTGACGAAATTTTGCGCTGCTTGGATTTAGCCGATAGATTGAAGAGTCAAGAAGCATTTAAACGTTGTACAGCATTGTTTTTGGCCTGTGCATCGGAATTGCAAGCAATGAAACATTAACTGCTACGACAAGCGAGAAAGTAAAGAAGCTAGGGAAAACCGCATCGTTTTTCCTTTGCTTCCTTTTTTTCCTGTTGGTTCAAGAAAAGTGGCTAGGCTGATGCCTGCCACTTTCAACATGTTATGTGCCAGTGCCACAATTCCGATCTCGACTTTACGTCGGGCATAGATAGCTGCTTTGTCTTCACATTCAAGGGCTGCTTTTGCCCTTGCCTCATTTCTTCAAAAATCGTATTCCAATGAACCTGACGGTTATTATACGGCTTGAATGTGGGAGCAAATTGTCTCTTGGAAACAATATTTTCTTCTTTAACCTCTAGGGGGAGGATTGTTTGCGTAGTATATTTTTGAAAAAAAGGGGTCTCCAGGAGGTTAGTCAAAACCGACTGTCTGGACAGCCCCTTTTTATATTTCCTTATTTTCTCAATCCCCCATTTCTTGGAGAATCTTGTATAGTTATAAATGTCCTCGTCTTACATAATAAGGAAGGTGTGATATTCGATAGCTGTGAAGAAGGTAGAATGTCTGGAATGGGACGTTGCCCTCATGTGCCCGGTAACAGGAATGTCTCTACAAGGGAGATCGCTTGCTCCTAAAGGCAGGTGTGTAATTCGGTTGGTAGAGGATCAGGAAAAAAGTCCGCATAACGAGTCGGACTTGTTGAAAATGATAGAAAGCTTGCGAGGACAATTAGTAAAGCTTGTACAAGAAAAAGGCTTTTCTAACGGCGAAGTCGTGGAATTAAGCCAGCAGCTGGACAAGTATATTGTCCAGTATCAAAACAGGATAAAACGAAAGCCTATAAAATAGATGCAACGAATGCATGTGTATGAGCGAATTCAGAAAAAACGACAGGCGGTTTGATCTTCGTTCGGAAAGGCAATCATTGCTCTTTCCCGGCATAAAGGACAGAGCGGAGGATCGTCAGCACAGCTGAATTCGCTTACTCCCCGCAATGTGTCAAAGGCAACCGAGCCCAATAGAGCGGGAAACAGGAAAAAGTCGGTTTCTCTATGATCGGAAAATGCATCGTCTGATTGGCGGCCAGCCGGGGTAAAACCATCCCGGCTAGAGCAGGCATGTAAAAAACGAGGGTGACAATACCGATGTACAAGCATGGCCCGGTTAGCGGCGTTCGGCTTTGGCTGCAACGTAGCGCTGTGAGTATACTTGAGCGTCGGGAGTCTCCAAGCAATCGGTGATGAACATATGCAGCCGCTTTTTTGTACGTAAAGCGTGCAGCAAAGCTTTCGAATACCTGTGCAAAGATGATTTTCGGATTTTGCTCTTCGATGACGAAAGGAATGGTCACAAGGCCGATCTCATACTCGTTTGACGAGTGGCCGACGAGAGCTTCCCCCTCGCAAAATTCAAACGAAAGCGAAAACAGCCCAGCACCATAACGGTTCTGGGCTTATATATATCCTGCGGCGATAGAGTTTCCCAAACGGATTAATGCCCGACCTGCCACGGGCGGCTGGGTGCATGTGAACGATGAGCTGGTGGGCCGAGTCGAGAAGCATGGCCTGCATGGCTGTGTCCATGCGAGTGGCAAGTATGCCCGTGCCTGTGGCTGCTGCCATGTCTATGGCCTTCCCCGGAACAGCCGGGAGCCTCCTTTTTGACCACTTTTGGCACCGCACTCTGCTCGATTCGGGTTCGCAGCGCTTTTGACGACGTAATCAACCCGGCGGGTGAATAGAGCCGGACGGCGATCTTTTGGCATTCCGGGCAATGGCCGGGGTCGCCGGCTTGCGCCATACTGCGGTACAGATCGAAAACGCCGCAGGTTTCGCATAAAAACGAGTAGGTTGGCATAGCTGATCCTCTCCTATAAAGAAAAATGAAGGCCGGTTACTTCGGCGTGATATCCCGATCAAAGATCGCCGTCGGTATGGCGAGCGTACAGCATGCGTTCGGAATGTCGACAATGCCGCTGATCCGCCCTTCCACAGGGGCAGTCGAAAGCAGCATGTAGGCCTGCTCGCCCGTGTACCCGAGCGTTTTCAGGTACTCGATGGCGTTCAGGCAGGCGCGCCGGTAGGCGAGATGAGCGTCAAGATAGTGCTGTTTGCCGCTGAATTCATCGACGGAAATGCCTTCAAACACGAGAAATTCGGAATAGCGAGGCTCGACCGGACCGGGCTTGAATACCGGATTGTTGACGATGCCGTATTTGGCCATGCCGCCCTTGATGATATCCACGTGCAGATCGATGAAGCCCGCCATTTCGATGCCGCCGCAGAAAGAGATTTCTCCGTCGCCCTGGGAAAAGTGAATGTCCCCCATCGACAGCTTCGCTCCTTTGACAAAGACGGGGAAGTAGATGCGGGAGCCTCGGGAAAGGTTTTTGATATCGCAGTTTCCGCCATTTTCCCGCGGAGGCACGGTGCGGGCGCCCTCGGCAGCGATGCGCTCATACTCGGCACCGGTGAGCGAACCGAGCACAGTGCTCGCCGGATCGGGAAGAGTAGCCAGCTCCGGTACGCGATGCGGGTCTGTTGCGACCAGCTCTCTTTCGCGCTTGTTCCACTTCGCGAGCAGCTCGTGGGAAGGAGCGACGCCGATCAGTCCGGGGTGGGTCATGCCGGCGAATTTGACCCCGGGAATGTGGCGGGAGGTGGTGTAGATCCCGTGAAAATCCCAAATCGACTTGGCTGCTTCGGGATAATGCTCTGTGAGGAATCCGCCGCCGTTTTCCCGGGCGAAAATGCCGGCAAAGCCCCATTCCGCCCCTTGGAGCGCCCCTATATCGAGTATGTCGACGACGAGCAGATCGCCCGGCTCCGCCCCGTTTACCCAAATCGGTCCGCTAAGCACGTGGACGCGCTTTAGGTTGACCTCGCGGATGTCGCTCGGATCGTCGTTGTTTTTGATTTGTCCATCGGTCCAGTCCTTGCATTCGATGCGAAACACTGCCCCCGGGTTGACCGCAGCCACGGCGGGAATATCGGGATGCCAGCGGTTGTGACCGGGTAAATCCTGCTCTTCCATCGGTTTGGTCAAATCCACCTTGAACAGCACTTCAGGCATTTTGTTTCCCCCTTGTTTTCCTCATTTGCTCATCTGTTTTCACCTGTCCCCCCTTAGTAAGTCCTTATGCGGAAAGGCAACCAAATAATCCTGGTTCTTCCATTGAGACAAAGAAAAGCGCCCGGAGGGATTCGGGCGCTTAAGGATTCTTTTAAGCTCAGCAAAAAATGTTACAAACACATACGCTCTGTTGTTGGCCGAGCAACTGAATCAGACGAAAGCATCCAAATAAATATAGTCCAGAACAGACTGCTCAAGTCTGGTCTTTTTAAGTGCGATGGGCAGTCGTGTTCACGTGTGTGAGACACTGTTTGTAGAACTCCTGCTTTGCTGCTTTGATCACCTTGTTTGTCGGATCGTTTTTTTCCGGAAGACGCGACACGCAGCCGAAGGAAAACAAATCCGGAATGAAGAAGCCGACTTTTTATCGCTGCGTAAAGGATTACAAGCTGGATATTTATGATTGTTTGATAAAAATTTACCAAAGTGATACTCTAAAATGATGCCCAATTTCTAATGCTGGTAGGAGTGTCTTGAATCATGCTTCCCCAATATGAACAGTTTATCGAGAACGTTAAAGTGAAATTTATCCAGGACCATCGCGTGATTGGGCTCCTTGGGGGCGGTTCCATGATAACGGAAGCAATGGATGAATACAGTGACTTGGATCTTATTGTAACGCCTTGCAATCGCTTATCTGAATAAAGTTTACGCCTCATCCCATTTAACGGAAGCGGAGGACTAGATCGTGAGAAATGAACAAGAAATGATGGAGATGCTTGTTGGTTTTGCAGCGAATGATAGCAGAGTTCGATTGGTTACATTGGAAGGGTCCCGTACGAACCCCAATATTCCCGGCGATGCGTTTCAAGATTTTGATATTGCTTATTTTGTGACAGATATGGATTCTTTTAAAGAAAACGATCAATGGCTAACGGTGTTCGGAAACCGGGTTATGATGCAAAAACCTGAAGATATGGAGCTGTTTCCATCCGAATTAGGCAATTGGTTTTCGTACATGATTCTTTTCGAAGACGGCAATAAGGTAGACCTTACCCTTATTCCGATAAGCGAAGTAGACGATTATTTTGCAAGCAGCGACGGCTTGGTGAAGGTCTTGCTCGATAAGGACGGTATGATAAAAAATGAAGTGATCGCAAACGACCGTCAATATTGGATTAAAAAACCTACCGCAAAAGAATTCGACGACTGTTGCAACGAATTTTGGATGACATCCACTTATGTAGTGAAAGGGTTGGCAAGAAAAGAGATCCTTTTTGCAGCTGATCATTTGAATGAAATTGTTCGGCCTAATTTGTTACGAATGATGTCTTGGCAAATCGGTGCCAAACACGGTTATTCCTTTAGCGTGGGGAAGAATTACAAATTTATCGAGCGCTACCTTCCGGCGGATAGTTGGGAAGCTTTACTTTCCACTTATTCCGAGAATGGTTACCCTCATATGTGGAAGTCTTTATTTATCTGTTACGAGTTATTCAGAACATACTCGAAGGCTGTAGCGGAAACTCTCGGATATCCATATCCGGACTATGATAAAGCTATCACCAAGTATACGGAAAATGTCTATCGTTATTACAGTGAGCAGAATAAATGATCAATCGAGAAGAACTGTATTTGGAATCTATTGGGAACTTGCATAATTGAAACTATCTCTTATTCATATGGATTATTTCGAATCTTGTCCCCACCTTACCAGGTAGTTCCGGGGCAGAGCATCAGCTTTTCCATACAAACTATAAAACTCTCGTCTATAAAAATGAAAGCAAGGAAATAGTTGCTATAGTGGGCTTATCTCCGGGAGTAGAAAAACAGTTTCAGTGGAAGAATGCTTTGGTTTATTCACCTCATTTTTACAACGCGAAAGACGAAGAGAAAGGGATTGCAACGGGTTATAGATGTGTAAGACAGCAAACCAAAAAAGCGGCATCGAGCAACGATCCCCAGATACAGCAATGCAAAA
>NZ_JAUMSJ010000014.1:0-112687 GCF_037834415.1 Brevibacillus borstelensis
TGCTCACGAAATAGAAGAGCTTAAAGAGACGCTTCCGCTCCACAACGCCACAAGCTGTTACCATGCGATGAAGGTCTCTATAGAGATCTATAGAAGATTGCGTAAAGATACCGAGGGATTGATACGCAAGGAAGAAGCCGAGCAAGCTGCTATCGTATATCTCGATTCGGTATACGATAGCGTGCGCAAATGATATCTGGTTGCTAAGACCTATGGGAATGTTTCCTCAGGCTCTTCTCCTTCCTCCAAGACCCGGGGTTCGCCGCACTTGTGATATGGTTTGGCGTAACGGGTCGTACGGTCAATTTCCACGGACGAAAACACAAATATACGAAATGTCGACTCTCATCAATCAGGTCGACCTTTCGTTTTTTCCGGATATTTTCTTCCGGGGACAGTTCAACAAATTGCATATATACCTTCTTAACAACTACCGATTTTAATTGCATCCCTCCAAAACCATCAGTTTTACAATGGACGCAGGCTTACAAACTTCATCTAGTCTTTATAGACAATTTTCACCAGCTTGTGTATCGTGAAAAAGACCGATTCTAATTTAAATTAAAGGTGATGTCTGTGACTATACTTGTTGTTGAAGACGATAAAAACATAAATGAAGTAGTGACAGAATATTTAAAAGAAGCGCAATTTAACGTGATTTCCGCCAGTGATGGCAAAATAGCCCAAGAGATGATCGTGCAGCAAGGAGACATTGATTTGTTCATTCTCGATATAATGCTTCCGGAAATTTCCGGGTTGGAGCTTTTGAGAATAATCAGAAACGACAAAATACATAAGGATAAAGCAATTATCATGCTTACGGCCATAAACGATGAATACATGCAAGTTACCAGTTTTGACGGTCTCGCCGATGATTACGTCACAAAACCCTTTTCACCAAAGGTATTGGTAAAGCGCGTACAAGCCTTGCTGCGCAGGACTGGAAAAATGACGAACATCCTGCAAATGGGTGACATAACAATAGACCTTGACAGCTATGAAGCATATGAGCAGGACAAAAAGCTGCCGCTTACCCTGCGGGAATACGAATTGCTTAAATTCTTGATGGAAAACAGACGAAAGGTAATGACGCGTCAGCAACTGCTCAATTCTGTATGGGGATACGATCATTTTGGCGATGAACGTATTGTGGATGTGCATGTCAAAAATTTACGCAAAAAAATCAAAGCCAATGTCATTACCACTGTGAAGGGCGTGGGATACAAAATCGAACCGCCAAGCATCGGGTAAAAAGGAGGGGAGGCATCTTGTACAGACAAACAGGCATTGCGCTCAAAACATTTATATTTACATCCGTATTGATTATCCTCGTTATTGCCGTGTCTTTCGGAATTTTATATTCCGTGCTGCCCAGCTATTATCTTTACACGAAAAACCAAACGTTACAAAAAAATGCTGAAGCTCTGGTTTTGGAACTGAACGATTCCGTCAAGGAAGAGGAATTTATTCAATATATTTCCGATTTTGCCCGCTCCAATAATGCTGACGTCTTATCATTTGACAGGCATGGCCTGCTTCTTCCCTCGCTCTCTTCGCCCTTTTTTATGTTTGATGCTTCGAACAAATTGGGTTTTAAATTTTTACTCAAAGAAAACGCAGAATCGATTGAAACGAATCCGCAAAAGAACGGGATATACTCCTTCATCAAGCTTCTGGATAAAAAGCCTGCCGAGGAATCGGAAAATGGCGCGGACAGGGTGGTTACGTTTCAAGTGAGCGGCGGAAAATCCGGGACTTTATACTATGAGAACGGTTCAAAAATTGCTTCATCTATCATCTCGAGAGAGGTTCACAACGACAGAATAGGATACATCACCATAAACAGCACCCTGCAGCCCATCGATGAAGCGAAAAGCGTTATGCTGTCGCTTTTACCCTTTCTGTTGCTGATTGCCATACTCATTGCGTTGTTTGCCTCATACCTATACGCAAAGCGGCTTACCAAGCCTATACTGAAAATATCTGAAGCCACTGCCCAAATGAAGCAGTTGACGCCGGGCATATTATCCGACGTACGTACCAATGATGAATTGGGTCTTTTATCGCAAAATCTCGATTCATTGTATCTGAGCTTGTGCGATAACATCGGGGACTTAAAGAACGAAATGGAAAAAGCCAGCAAACTGGAGCAGTCCAAAACGGACTTTATGCAGGCAGCCAGCCACGAGCTTAAAACCCCGATAGCGGCGTTAAAAGGTATTATCGAGGGAATGATTGACAATGTCGGCATCTACAAAAACAGAGAGAAGTATTTGCGGGAGTGCAAAAACCTCGTAGACACACTGGCCGGTTTGACAAGCGAAATATTAAACGCTTCAAAGCTTGAAAATATACATGACTCGTCTTTCTATGAGGATGTAAATGTCGGTGGCGCTATCGAGCAGGCACTTTGCGGCTGCGAGCCGTTCATAAAGGAAAAGGAACTGCGCATATCGGTAAATGCTTCGTTTACTCTGGCAAATCCAGGGTTAACAGGAGACCCCAGCGATTTTACCTACACGACCGACAAAAAAATGCTTCAGACCGTCTTTGCCAATCTCGTTTCAAACGCTGTAAAGTATACCGGAAAAGGAGGAAGGATTGCTATATTGTTGGTTGAACTGGAAGAGTGCGTCGTTTTTTCGATTGAAAACGAATGCGATCATATCGCCGAGGAGAAACTGCCTCAACTGTTTGAACCTTTCTTCACGCTTGATTACAGCAGGGATAAAACGAAAAGCGGCACGGGGCTTGGCCTTCACATAGTAAAGAGAGGTTTGGAAACATTGCGGTTGCGGCATAAAATCGAAAACACGGAGATAGGACTAAAATTCAGCATATTTTTTGAGAAATCCGCCGCGTAAAACCGGCGGATTTTTTCATGCCAACTCCATAGCGGCTCCATACCCGCTTCATTTTGGAGATGTATGCTCATGTCGTAGATAAAAGTAGGAGGAATACGAAATGAAAAAAGGATTATCCACGTTGTGCATCGCGGCGCTTGTTTTATCCCTGACTGCGTGCAGCACAGCTCAAACGGCAGACACTCCATCCCAAAAAAACACTGGCCAAGATGTTTTGAGTGGCGAAATACGCGGAGAAATCACCGTGTCTGCTTACGAAACCTTCCGCTATAAAAACTTTCTTGAGGAGGCGGCAAAGGCATTTGAGCAAAAGTATCCGGGTACCAAGGTAAACATCAGCACATTTTCCAAGATGCCCGAGGTAAAGACATCGGGGGACGACGACAAGAAAATGACGATCATGACCAAAGGCGATGATTCACAGGCGAGGGTAGACTACATAAACAAAATCAACACCGAACTCATGAGCGGCAGGGGGGCCGATGTATTGGGCATCGACGTTTTGCCCTGGTACAAATATGCCCAGAGCGGCCAGCTGGAGGATGTAAGCAAATACATGGATACCGATCCGGCCTTTAACTTGAGTGATTACAGAGGCAATATTTTACAAGCGACTCGGTATAAAGACGGGCAATACATATTCCCTTTGGATTACACATTTAATTATTTCGCCTATGACAGCTCGTTGTTTACTGAGGAGCAACAAAAGCAACTGCAAATGGACGACACTTTTACATATGAGAATTTGATTGGCATTGGTGCGTCAACTTACAAGGAGGTAAGCCGCAATACCGAAAAACCGATCAAAATGTTCGGTTTCGATGAAAGAGACATATTCAGGAAACTTTTACAAGAGAATTACAAAGATTTGATAGATATTGAGCAAAGAAAGGTACATATAAACGGCGGAAAATTCGCCAAATTATTGGAATCCGTAAAGGAGTACGCCGAAAAAGACTATTTGAAACCAAGCACCGCTACGGGCACACAGATAACGTTGGACTCTTTGCAAAAAAATAAAGATGAACAGTACTTTTACAAGGTAAAGAACAACTTTAGCCTTCTGCAGCATTTCAACAAAAACAGCCGTAAGATGGCCATGATGGATTCGGGCCAATCGAGCTCGGGCAATGAAGATAACGATAAAATCGCCGGTCTTTCGGCAAACTCAGATGGGAAAGTCAGTTTTTCATACAATCAGGCCTACGCTATCAACAGCAATTCCGCCAATAAACGTACGGCGTGGGAGTTCATCAAATTTTTGGCAAGTGAGGAGATGCAGACCTCCCTTCAGCTGTCTCTAAACGGACTGCCCATAAATAACAATGCCCGCTCGGAAAAGGCAAAGCTGAGCGTTACGGGGGAATTGTACTCAGCAATGATGTCGCCCCAGGAAAATACGGGCGGTGGCGAGCTGACCGACGAACAAATGGAAATATATAACAAATACATCAAGACCGTCGACAGGTTTTCCGATTTGATAAACTCCTTTCCGGTTACCGACACCACCATCGAATCTATGATCAACGCAGAAATTGAAAATTTCTTTAACGGTTCAAAAACTGCCGATGAAGTGGCCGACATTTTGCAAAGCAAAATAGAATTATACCTGAGTGAATAGAGGGAAACACCTTGAAGAAGATGGTTCTGTTTTTCAACCGCACGAAATCGTTCACCCACTCCGGGCAATCAAAGATTGCTCGGGGAAGCCGGGGTTTGTTGCCAAGGCTCCGATTTGTTGACCTGATGAAGCCTTTCAATTCGCGTGGCTATCCATTGGACACGTCAATTCTGTTCATATTGCCGGGACTGATTGGATTCTTCGTATTCTTTATCGGGCCGTTTATCATCTCTTTGGGATATGCTTTCGTCGATAAGCCCGTAGGCGGCGTGTTTGTCGGATTCCAGAACTTCACAGAACTATTTCAAAACAAGGCATATCTCCAAGGTTTAAATAACACCATCAGTTTTATCGGCGTAAGCGTACCTCTGAATGTACTTTTGTCTTTAGCGGTTGCCATGCTGATAAGCAAGGTCAAAAAGTATAAGGGGCTATTCGCGCTCATCTTTCTGATTCCGCTGGTCATCCCCTCTGGGTCGATGGTTTTCTTTTGGAGAGCATTTTTTGATCACAACGGCTATGCAAACTTTCTTTTGAATCTGTTGGGCGTTGCAAAGATAAACTGGCTTGAAACAGAGTATGTGCAGTTTGTCATCGTGCTTATTTTTATATGGAAAAACCTCGGATACAACATGGTGCTTTTTTTGGCCGGGCTATACAGTATACCCAAGGATTATTATGAGGCGGCTTATATCGATGGCGCCGGCCCCTGGCAGTGTTTTCGCCATATCACGGCAGTTCACTTGATGCCCACTTTTGTGTTGGTTTTGATCATGTCCATTATTAATTCCTTTAAGGTTTTCAAGGAGATTTATCTGATTACCGGCAGTTATCCCCATGAAAGTATTTATATGCTGCAGCATTTTATGAACAATATGTTTTACTCTTTAAACTACCAAAAGCTGGCTACGGCAACCACTGTGCTGGTGCTCATCATCACCCTTTTGACCAAATTCCTTTTGAAACTTGAGCGGAAGGTGTCGCCATGACGATCAAACATAAATTGAAACAATTCATTGTCCTGCTGGCTTTAATCGCTCTGTGCTTACTTATGTTGTTCCCCCTGGTGGTTACTCTGACAAATTCTTTTATGAGCGAAACAGAGATAGCTTTAACCTACACCACAAAATTGTCGGCTTTCGACATATTGGAGAGGATACAAGAAAAATTTATAAATATTAAACTTATTCCCAATCAAATAACCCTGGAGCAATATAGTGAAGTCCTGATAAATCAACCGTCTTTTCTGATTTTGCTATTCAATTCAATGAAAATTACGCTGCCCGTCGTGATTGGCAACGTGATTGTATCCCTATTAGCCGCTTACGGCTTTACCATTTGGAAATGGAAGTACAAGGAAATCGTCTTTTATATATATATCGTAGTCATGCTGATGCCTCTGCAAGCTGTCCTGGTTCCAAATTATATCATTGCGGATCTCTTACATATCAAAGACAGCTATCTGGCCATCATTCTGCCTGGGATATTCTCTCCCTTTGGGACGTTTTTATTGAGACAAGGTATGAAGAACCTGCCGGCAGCATATTTTGAAGCCGCCAAAATAGACGGAGCGAATGAAATGTACATTTTTTGGCACATCGTGGTTCCCCAGATGAAGTCCAGCATAGCCGCCCTGGCCATGCTCACATTCATTGAATACTGGAATCTGGTCGAACAGGCGGTGATTTTTATCAAGGATTATTACAGAGAGCCCCTGTCGGTATTTCTTTCCCGGCTGGTCGAAACCAAGATGGGGCTGATATTTGCCGCTTCCTGTGTTTACATGTTCCTGCCGTTTTGGTTTCTGATTATGGGGCAAAAGGACTTGGAAAAGGGCATTGAAATATCCGGTATCAAGTAGCGCCCTGAGAGGAGTACAGGTTATGCAAATCAGAAAAATCTTTACCATAAAACGAATCGGCAGCCTATTTCTTGGAGTTTTGCTTGTTTTGCTGTTTTTCTCCAAGACGATCTATACGTATAACATGCCTGTTGCAACGGCTGTCTCACCTCAAAACGGAAAATTGAATAAATTGGAGATTACTACGGGAATCGTAGAATTTTCCGAAACGATAGAGTTGTACGCTGAAATTGGAGGAAAGGTTGAAGATGTCTTTGTCCGCGATGGTGATCATGTAGTAAAAGGGCAGAAGCTGATCGGGTTCAGCTTTGATGAAGACATCGCCCGTCAAAAAATCAAGGAGATCCAGTTAAACAAAAGCAAATTGGCGGTCGACATTGAAAATATCGATATGAAGCTGGACAAGATAAATCAAAGCATGAATCAGCTCAAAACTGAAGCTTTTGAACAAGGAACCGATTACGAGCTGTCAGAGCTTCAAAAACAACTAGCAAAAGCCGAGGAAGAGTACGCTAAACTGAAGCTTTTATATGAGTCGGACGCTATTGCCAAACAAGAGCTGGATAACGCCGCTTACAGCCTGGACAGTTTCAAGCGCAAATACGCAGATCTGCAAAAAAGCAAGCAGAAGCAACTGGATGATTATCTACGTGAAATTGCCGCATTGCAACGGGATTTAAAGACAAAAAACTTTGATTTATCCGGCCTTGCCTTGCAAGAGGAAACATACCGGAAAACTCTATCGGATTATAGCAACAACACGGTGATATTGGCTCCTGAGAACGCTGTGATCAGCACACTGCCTGTTAAAAAAGGGCAGAACATCAACGACCATCAGCATATCGCCAGCCTTGGAACGGGAAACCAATACGAGGTCGAAGCAGACATTTCTCTTGACAATAATTTCACAGCAGTGGGGGACATCGTCAAGCTAAGCAATTCCTCCCGCAAGCTGGAGGGCATTGTCTCCAAAATCACGCCTTCCGAACGTGCAAAAAAGGTAACCGTCTCGGTTACTTCAAATGAAATAAACCGTGGCGAAACCTTTGAGGTCAGATTTCAAAAAGAGAGTGCCGTCTCTTATACAATCGTTCCCAACGGAGCGATTAACAAAGACAGCGACGGATATTTTCTCTATCAAATAAAGCGGCGTGATGGCATTTTGGGAAAAGAGTTCTATGTGGAAAAGCTGAGGGTGTATATTGGCGACTCTGACGCGGAAAACACGGTAATTGTCCAGGGTGTGACTTTTTTTGAACCCGTTTTACTTTTAAGTGATAAATCCATATCTGAACACGATGTAATCCAAATCAAGAATGAGGGAGATTTTTTTGCGGACTAAAATGCAGATCGTGTTGCTACTGTTGGCATCGTCGTTGATGGCCGCTTTCCTGTTGATCAGGATAATGACGGGGCAGGGCGGTTACCAAAATCTCTTTCTGGTTACGCCCAAAATAGCGAATAGCGCGGGTTATGACATCGAAACCATCGAGAAAATAAACGAAGAAAAGTTTATGCTGACCTATGAAATCATTTCAGAAAAAAACGTCACAGCCCTGCATTCAACCTATGATGTGGCACTTATCGGAACGAATTACACTTACCCCTTTGTATTGGGATACAACATGCTCGTCGGAGGCTTTTTTACAAAAGATGCCCAGGATTTTAAAAGCAAATTCGTCGTACTCAACGAAAAGGGGGCGTTTGAAACATTCGGAAGCCTTGACATAATTGGCAATGAAGTGCTGATTGATGGCAATCCCTACAGTGTGGTTGGGGTTATAAACGACGGAGACGAGGATAAACGGAATCTATACATCCCCGCCACTTGTCTTGCCAAAACGGCAAATACCTTTATCACCGCATTGGATTATGACAACGGGATTTCCGAGGAATATGTAAAAAACGAATACAAACAAATAGGGATAAATGAAACAAGGTACGAGATGATAAATCTTGACCTTATCAGCAAAATTATTCAGGAAAAATTTTGGGCGGCATGGGAGATAGTCCTAGGTGCAGCGGTGATTTTATTTTTGCTCAAAAGCCTGCTGGTGCTTGTCGATAAAGCCCATAAAAGTAAGCTGCTTTTCAAGGACTTCTATCTGCATGAGCTTTTGCGCGAAAAACCCGCAGAGATAGCAGGAATGGCGGGTGCTGGCATAGTTGCTGCAGCGGCGCTGGGTGCGCTGTTTTGGCTTGTCCTTGACATTTTTAAAAAGTCTCTGAAATGGGGGAGCGCTGGCGAGCTTCAGGGCTTTGCAACCGACAGTTTCAATCTCGGTTTCCTTCACAATATGACGATATATACGAATACAGTTTTTGCCGCGTTTATCATCATATTTACTTTGTTCTTTCTTTCCATATTAAAATCAAAAGTGGAGGCATCTTTAATATGTCGAGCGTAACATTAAAAAATATCAATAAAGTATACCCTGACGGATTCAGAGCCGTAATCGATTTTAATCTGGAGATCGGCGACAAGGAGTTTATCATTCTTGTCGGGCCTTCCGGCTGCGGAAAATCAACCGCGTTGCGTATGATTGCGGGTTTGGAGAATATTACAGGAGGAGAGCTTTATATTGATGATCAGCTTTGCAACAACACCCCGTCCAAAGACCGCGATATTGCCATGGTGTTTCAGAACTACGCCCTTTACCCCCACATGACTGTCTTTAAAAACATGGCCTTTGCCTTGAAACTATGCCGCACCTCCAAGGATGAGATCCGGACCCGCGTGGAGGAGGCGGCAAAGATTTTGGAAATTACCCACCTGCTTGAGCGCAAGCCAAAGGAGCTTTCGGGCGGACAAAAGCAGCGTGTCGCCCTTGGCCGTGCGATAGTCAGAAGACCCAAAGTATTCCTTCTGGACGAACCTCTTTCAAATCTGGACGCCAAGCTGCGCGCGCAGATGAGAACCGAGATCGCCAAACTCCATACTCGACTTGATACAACTTTTATCTATGTTACTCACGATCAGGTTGAAGCGATGACCATGGGAACCAAGGTAGTTGTTATGAAGGATGGGAATATCCAGCAAATAGACACTCCCCAGGCCATTTACGAAAAGCCGGCCAACCTATTTGTAGCCACATTTGTCGGCTCTCCAAAAATGAACACCATTGACGCAACGCTGGTCGACCGGGAAGGAGTTACCTATCTGGCTTTCGGCATGGCCGAAATCGCCCTTCCGGAACGTATTGGGAGGAGCCCCGGCGTACTTGCGCTTGTAGGCAGGGAGATCGTCATGGGCATACGTCCCGAATCTATTCATGACGAAGAGCAGTTTATTTCGCAAATGCAGAACTGCGTGGTTGAGGCGCATGTGGAAGTAGTTGAAAAGCTGGGTTCCGATACCTATCTGTACCTTTTGTGCGAGGGCAACCAGCTGACGGTGCGTGTCTCGCCCCGTTCTGCCGCAAAGCCGGGTGACATCATAAAGGTTGCGTTTGATACAAACAAAGTCCTCATTTTCGACAAAGAATCAGAAAAGACTATTAATCTATTGTAGAGCCTACGCAAACTGCAACCTATTTTGCTTCAACGGATAACAGACCTTAAAGGGACCTCTTGGTCCCTTTAAATAATACATTACCTAATTCCACAAAATGATAATTACATGGAATTATCAGAAGGCCGGATTAAGTCTCATATTAGCAATTTCGGGTATGTATTTTTTGACTCCTTTTAAGATTTACAAACCACTAAAAAGATTAAATGGAATGAATAATGATTAATTATTAGTACATGAAAATGCGATTTCATGTACTGAGTCTTAAAAGCATTATTCTATAAAGCGGCTAATACAAAATGCAACTTCCATTTACGCTAGCATAGGGGTAAATAGATAGTAAGGTATAGAATTTGCAATATTGTACAAACTGATAATAGATACGGAATTGCAGATGTATTTCCTATAACCCACGGCTGGTTAAGCCATACACGATTAGGTAGGCCATTTGATTTCGTTCGTGACCCGTAAATCTTATTGAATTATGGGTTTTTTCATGCTCAAATTTGTAGCTGGTGGTTTCCATACTCCAAGTTGCCCTGCAGCTCCAATTTGCTGAAGTATGTAATCAGGACTCGATTTTCGGTACCCAGACTATTGATGTTTGTCGACAGAACAGCGAATATATCTGGATGGTGACTTAGACTAGAGTGTTTGGAAAGAGTTCCGGTGGTATAATGGTAATACATACAAGGAACGGATAAGGGAGAGTGATGGCTTGACAAAGCTAATGGACTTGAAAATCGACTTCGCCTTCAAACAGGTCTTTGGTAAAGTAGGGAACGAACCAATTCTTCAGGCCTTTCTGAATGCCGCACTCCAACTGCCAAAAGAAAAGCAAATTGTATCCGTGGAAATTCTTAATCCTGAAATCAATCGGGAGCACATTGAGGACAAAGCATCTATACTGGACATTCACGCCAAGACGGAACAAGGTGAGCATGTTAACATCGAGATTCAGTTGGCAAACAAGTTCGACATGGAAAAACGTACTCTGTATTACTGGTCACGTATTTACGCTGCTCAAATGCAAAAGGGAATGCCTTACACTGATTTGAGTAAGACGATCTCGATCAACATCCTCAATTTTCGTTTTCTTCATGAGACAGAGCTATTCCATACAACTTTCCATTTGTACGAAGATCAAGAACAGTTTCCACTGACGGACGTACTAGAGATTCATTTCATGGAGATTCCGAAGTTGATGGAAAAGTGGGAACAACGGAAGGTTAATCCTCACAACAACGGGTTGGAGAGATGGTTGCTATTGCTCGAAGCAGACGATCACGTGGAAATTCGTAGGGAATTGGAGGCGATTGCTGTGCAAGATCCGGTTATGAAGCAAGCTTTTGAAGCATGGGAAGACTTAAGTCGGGACGAGAAGAAGTGGGTAGAGTATGAGTCGCGACGTAAAGCAATTTTGGATGAAATAGCAGCAGTACGGGAAGCTGAGATACGTCAACAGAAAGCAAGAGAAGAAGGTCTGGCGGAAGGACGAGAAGAAGGACGAACGGAAGGAGAGCGGCAGAAAGCAATGGAAATTGCTAGGGAGATGCTTACTGAAGGCGACAGTCCAGAGCGTGTAGCAAAACTGACCAAACTTCCTTTAGACGAAATCGAAAAAATAAAACAACAGCTTCATTAATAGAAGTTCAAGACATACCCAACAACTGCCTTGTGTCTATTCAAACGATACAGGGTCTTTTTGTGTTTTCTCAAAGCCAAAATAATAGAGATGGAAAGTTGTTTTTCCTTAAGCGAATTTAAGATACAAGCAGCACATTGGATGGATTTACATTAATTCTTTACTTACTATCAGAAGTATTCATTAAATGTTTATAGAATTATCATTGCTGCCGAAGGAAGGAAATGAGTCTTATCAGGCCATCCCAGTACTATTTAATGCAATGAAATTGTTAGATATTAGTGCATGAATTGTAAATTTCATGAACTGAAAGCAAAAAGAATAACCGCCCCTCTAAGCAGGTGACACCGATTAGAGGGGCGGTTTAAATATTTTAACAATCGAATTGTAAGGTCTCGATGGCTTGTTTCTTTTGTTCCAAATCAATATGGGTGTAAATAGACGTCGTCGCTAAGCTTTCATGGCCAAGAAGCTCCTGTAACGTACGTATATCTACCTTAGAAGGACCTTCCTTGGAGCGTAAAAGCAGAGTGGCAAAGGTATGCCGCAGATGATGAAGAGTAAAACGGTGAGGGGGTAAACCTGCATGTTGAAGGACTTCCTTGAAGATCCGATGTAACCCGCGTGGATTTATACGTTGACCTATATAATTCGTAAAGACAGGTTCGGAAGTATGTATTTGAAACGTTTCTAACTGTTCCTGGTATTGCTTCATCAATGGAACCACCATCGGATGCAGTGGGAGTAACCGTTCTTTATTACCTTTCCCAAGAATGCGTACGGTATTCCATTCCAAATCAATCTGTTCCCAATTCAAATCAACCAACTCTTGACGACGCATTCCAGTTGTCGCCAAGAGTTTAAACATCAAATGATTCCGTAACGCTAACTTGCGCTGATCATTCTCCAAAAAGCGAAATAGCATCTGTAATTCGATTAACTTCATGTAAACCGGCACTTTTTTGTCTGTTTTCGGCGCTTGAATACCTATCATAAAATCGGTCGATATCCAATTTTCCTTTGCACAAAATCGACTAAAGGATTTCAAGCAAGAAATACGTCTTTGTAGTGTTCTTGGATGCGTCTGATGCTCAATCACTTGGTCTTGAACGAATCTCCGAACTGTTGAATTACGAATTTGTTCTAACGTTGATGTGCCATGGACCCTGGCTAGAAACGTCTCAAAAACATGCAAATCATAAGCATAGCTGCGTATCGTATTTCCGGATACATTGCGTTCAACCTCCATATAAAACAAAAATTCATCCATCGCTTGTTTTACGTGCAAATGTAATCGTCCTCCTAAAAAATCCATTATACGGACGCAACCATTGGTTATGGACCGTCCATGAAGCTTATGGGAACGGTCCTGTAACTTATCCGGACGCACCTGATGATTATCAGGAACCTTTACCATATAGATTCCTGATAATGTAGATCATCGGAACCAAGACCCTTGAGTTATTGTCCCACTTGCTCTTTTTATAAGTTTACATAATATATATTATCGGACTCAATAAAATCCATACAACGATCCCTCTTCAGAATTCAAACGGCACAAAAGTCTCTCATAATGATTCTTAATTTGACTGAACATCCTATCATCAGAATTCGTTCCTGAATCGACCAAATATTGGCCCAATATAAAGAAGTAGTTTTGTGAAGTATTTCATAGTTGAGCAAATAAAACTACTTCTTTATATTTATATGGTTTTTAGAAATCCAGAGTCATAAAGCACCTGAACACAGCTGATTTGGTACTTTTTTGAAGCAGAGTTCTAGTATCATCTTGTCCTCTTGAATAATATTGAAGAAATCCGAGCCTGCCATGTATTCCATTGAATCCTCACATTTTGATCCAAGGTGTGGCCATATCAGTTTTTTCCTTTTTTTAACCATGAAATTGCTCCTCTTTACGATTCCTTGGTGATATGTGCAGGATAATGTCTGACTCAGGTTTCGCCGCTCCGCGATAATCAATCTTCGGAACGGTTTGCAGACCTTCCAAACGACATAAATACAAAAGGTTCAGCGCATGCAAAATTACAGAGGCTTGAAGCTGCGTGAATGTCTTGGCAACGCACATATGGTGTCCGCTGCCGAAGCCAAAAAGTGCGGGGGGTTGGTTTTGCTCGATTTGCGGCGCTTGAAAACGAGCCGGATCAAATACTTCAGGCTCTTTGAATAATTCGGGCTGCCGGTGGGTTTCAACTATGCTGGTGATTAGCTTGCTTCCCTTCGGTATCCTGTAATTCATAAATGACAGGTTTTCCGCCGCATACCGAAGGATAAATGGAACAGGCGGATACACTCGTTCCACTTCCCGAAGCAGATTGAGGGTAAATGTCATGCTGTTGATCTTGTCTAACGTTAAGGGCTCCGTCCCCAACGATTTTTGCTCGTTCTGAAACTGCTCCATGAAATCCGGTCGGGAAAGGAGAAGCGCAAGTGCGTAGGTGATCATGAGAGCTACGTCCCCTTCGCCAAATTCGGTCAGCATATACGCGTAACCGAACAATTCCTCTTCCGAAATCGCTTGTTCCCCCTGACGCGAGATAACCAGCAAGGCACTCAGGAAATCCTCGTTTTCTTGGCCTGCCTGGTTATCCCGGATGCGGCGCATCAGGCTCCATAATTTTTCTTTTGCCTGCATCCCCCGCTGGTACCTTTTATGGAAGGGAAAAGCTCGCTTCTTGCCCCGGTTAACCAGATGCCAATACTCGGCAAAATACTGCTCGTACTCAGGCGAGTCAATCTTAATGCCAAGCATGGCATACACAGTGACATCAAGGGTTAGTTGTCTCATTTTTTCCATTACATGAAATCGTTGCGGCAACTCTTGTAGCCGCTTTTTCACTACCTCGTTCATCATCGTAACGTAGCGGGCCAAATACTCCTGGCGAAAGGCTTGCATCACAATTTTACGGTGTTTTTTGTGGAGTTCCCCATCTTTGGCAGCCAATGTCGGCGGACCATCCTCGGCAATCGGTGAACGCTGCACGAGCGTCGGGTCTGACAACGTCACAAAGCGAACAGCTTCCGCTCCGCAAAAAATAAACGTTTTGTCGTTTATCCGAACGATTGGACCGTACAATTTGAACAGTTTGCTCATGATGTCTACAACATCCTTCGTTCGCACCCACTCCCGGAGCCATTGCCACTTTTGCATGCCTTTCGGACCAGGCGGCAACGGTAATTCGTCCACGGTTCGGTCGCTGTTGGACAAGCTCTGTTCAAACCGGTTAGGCAATTGTCCCATTCTGTCCCCTCCTCTTCTCCTTTATCTCCTGACCACGGAAAATCTCCACGAAGCTTTTTTCATGAAATCTCCCCGGGCTTTATCAAGCAGTGAGTGCGATTAAGGGAGGAATCTTTGTACCCGGCCCCCCTCAATCGCCTTTCACTAATCATGCTCTGCTCTGTCTTGTCAACGGAAAGTTGCCTGCCTCTTTAATCATAGAAATAGTCCTTGCTTCTACCCGCGAGCTCCACCAGAGCTTCCTCCATCCTTTCGCACAACTGATCGATGTCTTCTTGGTTAAAAGAAGTCGCGTGATAATCGATTGACATCCGGAGGCTGCCTGTATCATCAATCATCGCATTCAATTCAAGCGGATGAGACAAGTGATTCTCCGGGTGCCACACCCGTCCGAAATCGAGATGACTTGCCGTTAATAACGTTCCTTCCTTTTGAGGCAGAATGCCTTTTGCCTCGCCAAAATAGTTGAACAAGATTTTCGGCGAAAGCAATTTTAACTCAGGTATTCTTTGCAGATAACGTCCAATCCCGTAGTTCAGTCCATTGTTCGGCAAAGATGCCAGGGTGCTCTTGATATGTTCGATGGTCGCGGTCTTGGAGGCCTGCCTGGAAAATTGGACGGGGAACATGCTGGTAAACCAACCGATCGTACGCGATATATCCACATCCGGGAACAATTCCTCTCTCCCGTGTCCTTCCAGCATGACAAGGAGATCGTTGCATGCAAACACTTTCGAAACCGAATCCAGCAAGCTCGTTAACAACAGTACATTCATGTTCGCGTTGTACTCCTTGCCTGCTTTCCTCAGCAATTCCCGGGTCAGCACGGAATGAAGCCGTATTCGTTTCTGTTCATAGGTGGCCTGTTCGATGGCGTCCCCGGTTTTTGTGGCGATGTTCACCGGATTTGATTGGTTCAGCTGAAGCCAATAGGAGACATCGATCGCATCTTCTTTTGCGTAGCGTTGCAGCCTTTCGCTCCACTCCTTAAACGATGTTGTCTTTAAGGGCAGCGGTTCTTCCAGCTTCGAATCGTACAATCTTTCAATGTCTTGCAGCAGAAAACGCCATGAAACGCCATCAATGACGAAGTGATGCACGATTAGCAGCAAATAGCTTCCTTGTTCGCCCAGATCAAATACAAGCGCTTTTACCAACAAATCCTGGGAGAGATGTAATTGATTCTGGTGATAAACGCTCAGCTCTTTAAGCTTCTCCATTCTCTCGGCAGGCGGATAAGTCTGTAAATCGATACGCTTCAGCCTGAATGGCGGAATATCCTCAGTGGAGCGGTTATACTGCTGAACCTCTCCATTCACGATCGGATAACTGGCCCGCAATAGATCATGATGCTCGATTAACTTCGCAAACACATGTTCCAAGAGGCGAAGATCCACATCCGAAGCCAACAGGAACAGCCGTGCCATATGATAGTAGTGCGGATGTGGCTGCTTCTGTTCGTTGAACCAGTGCTGGATGGGAGTGAACGGAATTTCGCCGCTTACTTCGTTTTGATTGATCCAAAGGGATTGATTGGATACGAGTTCATGCTTGGAAAGAGCATCGATTGTTTTATATTGAAAAATGTTTTTAACGGAAAGCCCTATCCCGGTCTCTTTTGCCTTCGATACGGCTTGAATCGCTTTGATCGAGTCGCCTCCCAATTCAAAAAAGTCATCGTAAATGCTGACGGATTGTACCCCGAGAACATCTGCCCATATCGTGCTGATTTTCTCTTCCGCACGATTCCGTGGAGCGGCAATCCGTCTTTCTTTGGAAAATGTCACCTCAGGATCTGGCAATCGACTTATCTCCACTTTTCCGTTGATCGACAAAGGCAACTGGTCAATGGGAATAAAATGAGTGGGCACCATGTACTCCGGCAGAGATTTTAGCAAGTGGCTCCGCAGCTCATTCGGACTGAGCTCCTCCAGCGAAACATAGTAGGCGCACAGAAATTTATGGCCGTTCCCCCCATCGCGATCAATGACAAATGCTTCCTTCATTTGTTCATGGGCAAGCAGCACGCTTTCTACTTCGTCCAGTTCAATGCGGTAGGAGCGGATTTTGACTTGCCGATCAATCCGGCCCAAAAATTCGATGGTGCCGTCGGGCAAAAACCGTCCCAAATCGCCAGTTCTATACATGCGTTCCGCTTCCAGAGGAGAAAAAGGATTTTCCGTAAACTTCTCAGCCGTTGCTTGTTCATTTCGCAAATAGCAGCGAGCCAGCCCTTTTCCCGCAATGTAAATCTCGCCGGCCACACCGATGGGAACCGGTTGTCGCTGTTCATCCAGGATGTAGATAATCGTATTGGCGATTGGCTTGCCAATTTGGACATTTGCTTTCAGGTCATGCAGATTGTGCTCTTGAATTTTGTAGACAATGCAGCCGACAGTCGCTTCTGTCGGACCGTACTCGTTATAGACGCAAATCTCTTTGCTGACCCTTTTAAACTCTTCCTTGGAGAACAATTGGGCAACCAGCGAGGAATTGAGTGATTCTCCCCCGACAATAAACGTCCGCAATGAATGTATCCGGTACGGGCTTTGCAACAAGTAACCGAGATGAGCCGGCGTAAGCTTCATGACATTGTTGCGTCCTTCCTGTTCCATCCTGGATAACACACCGTCGAAATGATCATCGTAAATCGTAAGCGATGCACCTTGAAGAAGCGGAACAAAAATACTCGTAACGGTTAAATCAAATCCAAGCGACGAATAAACAGGAAACACGGGCTGTTCTTTATTGGCAAAATAATACTGGATGCTCCACCAGATGTAATTCACTACACTTTGATGTTCAATCACCACTCCTTTGGGTTTGCCCGTAGAGCCGGATGTAAAAATGATGTATGCTGCCTGGCGAGAGTCAACTTCCACATGAACAGGATCGGCCGTATAGTTGTGGAGAGCAGTCAGATCGTATTGATATTTTTGCTTCTTTCTTTCGGGAGCTTGTCGTGCTTCGTGGTTTATCCGCAAAATAACATCGTAACGATATTCTGTTAATTCATTCGAAATCGTGTAAATCTTGTCGGAAATGTCAACCGAACTGATTTCTTGAAAATCCGCTCGCAAGTCAGTCCAAAATGAACGCCAAATGAACAACTCCGTATCCCATTCGGTTTTCGTTTTATACCCTTTTCCTTGATGCTTCTGTTTAAACTCTTCCAAGGAGCGGACCAACTCTTTCTTCCGCTCGCCGTCCATCACATCGCCGATGAACAGAATTCCGTCATTCGCCAATAATGAAATGGCTTTTTTTATCACTTGGCGCAAATAGTTGTGGCCGTTAAAGCAATGAATGACGCTGTTAAGAATAATCACATCGAATTTTTCCCGGCTATTTACCTGATCAATGTTATGGGCTTCCATGCTTTGGAAATCCATATGTGTAAAGCCTTGCTCTTTTGCAAAACGAATATTTTTCTCGATGATCTTGTTGGATAAATCGGTACCCACACACTTGCGTACATAGGGAGCAAGATTAAAAAGGGTAATTCCTGAACCGCATCCGATTTCCAAGACCGTGCTGTTTCGATGCAAAAACGGCTTTATTTTTTGCAGGACATTCTGACTGTATTCCTCCATCTCCAATTTGCTGAAATGCTCTCCCGTATACGAACTCACCCAGCCTGATCCTGAAATCAAGTCATGTGCGCTCTCAGCGACGTAATCCCATAATTCCTGGTTCATCAGTTCATTGGATTCGCTCTCGTCCTCCGCTTCCGCATGAACGTTTTCACTGTCCAAACAAATGTACGCTTGCAAAGAAGGGCATTCCCATTGCAGTCTGTTCAACTTGCCGATGTGCTTTTTCGTGGATAGCACGAACGCGATTTCGGCTTCGTCTACAATCATTTGCAACCGGGGCAGCGGATATTTGGTGTCTAACGGAACGTACGCCGCTCCGGTTTTTAAAATCGCCAAGATTGACAGGATGGCAGCAGGATGATTTCCCATCAGGATTCCAACATGGCAGTTTTCCCCTATTCCGTGCTCCAACAAAAAGTGAGCCAGCTGATTTGCCTTGCTCTCCACTTCCGCATAAGCAAGCGTTTGGTCATGAAATGAAATGGCCACCGCATCCGGGTTGGATAAAGCTTGCCTTGCAAACCACTCATGCAAAGTGAAATCAGGAATGGGTACTGCTTCGCCTTTATTGAAACCGTTGATCACCTGCTCTTTTCTATACGGAGATAACAATTGCAATTGGCTGACAGCTTGTTCCTGGTCGGCCACAAGGGAATGGAGCAAACACAAATAGCTGTCGATCAGCGATTCAATCATTTCCGTTGAAAAGATGCCAGTGTAGTATTCCAGTAAACATTGGATGGAACCGTCGTCCTTCTCAAGGAACTCAAACTCCAGGTCCCATTTTGCGCTCGAGTGAGACGATGGATGCAAGGGCTCAATTGCGAGGAGGTCCCTCCCCCACTCTTTCTCAAACATTTGATTGGCATTTTGCAAGACCACGTTAATATTAAACAGCGGTGAGCGAGAGGTATCCCTGGTCAATTGAAGCTTATCGATCAATAAATCAAAAGGGTAATCCTGATTTTCAAAGCATTGGATCACTCGCTGCTTCACGTTCGCGATGAATTCACGTATACTCGACTCGGGATTGAGTGTGGTTTGTATAGCGAGTGTGTTGACAAAAGAACCGATTACATTTCTTACATCGAAATGCGCACGGCCGGAAATGGGCGATCCGATGATGAGGTTTTTCTGGCCGGAATAGCGGTACAGCAAAAGATAAACGGAAGAAAGAAGGGTCATGTAGAGCGTTGCCTGGTTATCCAAAGCAACTTGCTTCAGCTTTTCGGAAAGGGATGGATCAAGGACAAAGCTGCGCTGTTTTCCCTCGAAATGAAAGACGGGAGGGCGTGAAAGATCGCCAACGATTTCGCATACGGGAATATCCTCTGAAAATTGCTCTAACCAGAACCTTTCTTGATCCTGCATTCTTTTGTTCTGCAAAAATTGGTTTTGCCAAACGCAATAGTCCTTGTATTGAATGCGGGTTGGTTCGAGATCGGCCGTTTCGCCTCTGCGGAGGGAATGGTAAATGGTGAGCAGTTCCGAAATAAACACTTCCATGGACCATCCATCCGAGATAATATGATGCATAACCAGCAACAAATAATAATGTTCATGTCCAACCTGATATAATTGAATCCGCCATAAAGGACCTTGTTCCAAATCAAAGGGTTGGCTCTTTACTTCTTCAACGTATCGCTTCGTCAATTCTTCAGCCTCTGGCTGGTCGGAAACATCAAAATACTCCAGGTCAACATTCGGATGTTCGAGAATTTTTTGTCGCAACTCACCATTTCGTTCAAAAAATAACGTTCGCAAGCTTTCCTGGCGTGCCATTACTTTTTGCAAGGCGCTGCGCAAAGCGTCTATCTCGATGGGACCCTTAACGGAAATGGCTTGAGCCATATTGTAAGCAATTCGTTTTGCCTGCATTTGATCAAGAATCCACATTCGTCTCTGTGAAAACGAAGTCGGGTACGATTCCATTGGCGGTTGAACCTCAATCGAATCGTACATCCCTCTCTCACCTGAGAAAATGGCTTCTGCCAAATCGGCGATAACTGGATTCAAAAACAATTTCTCAATCGATATTTTCGTTTTCAAATCCTTGTTAATGGCATTGATCACCTGCATTCCCAGCAGCGAATCTCCGCCCTTTTGGAAAAAGTCCGAATCCCTGTCCAAATCGCTTACTCCCATGACCTGGGACATAATCGCAACCAGTCTGGCTTCTACAGCTTTCACATCTGGAATGGTGTCGAGCGGCAGTTTTTGCAGCTCCTCGCGTTGGGCGGAGTCTGCGCTTCTGGTCGAGGGGCCAAAGGGAAATGGTGTCGGATGCAACGGCGTTTCATCCACCCAATGACGTATTCGTTCAAACGGGTAGGTCGGCAAAGGCAGTCGTATAAATCCCCTCCCCGCATAGAATGGCTCCCAATCAATGATTTCACCGGAAAGGTAACGATGAGATACCTCCAACAAGGGATTTGATGCCCGTTCATGATCCGGCGGTACGCGTCCGTTGGTTTTTTCGTCAACCGGTTGTAGCTCATGCTCCAGCTTCCTTAGTAACTCCGGGACATTACGGGCCACAATCGCTAACCTCACGGGATGATGATCTCGGCCAGTAGCCGCCGTAAAGCACACATGTCCCAGATGAATATCCGGATTTTCTCTAAGAAACCGGATATAGCGTTTCATTAACTGGTTTAAGATCGGCTTTTTACGTGCTGATAAAACAAACAAGTATGGACCGCTCTCTTCAGGCTGTTCTCTTTCCTGTCCGGGCGCTTCCTCCAGCAGGACATGTGCATTCGTGCCATTAAATCCAAAGGCGCTAACGCCTGCTCTGCGCGGTTCTTCCTCCGCTTCCCATTCCTGCAAACGATCAACGACATAAACAGGTGAGTAAATGAAGTCTATGAGTGAATTTGGGTCCTCAAAGTGAAGGGTTGGAGGCAGTTTTTTGTGTTTTAAAGCGAGAACCGTTTTAACAAGTCCGGCAATTCCGGAAGCTCCATTTACAAGATGGCCGATATTGCTTTTAACGGAGCCGATGCCGCAAAATTGCTTGTCTTTTGTAAAAGTGGCAAAAGCTTTCGTGATTGCTGCAATTTCAATGGGATCGCCCAGCTTTGTACCGGTTCCGTGCGCTTCCAGATACGCAATGCTGCGAGGATTGATATTTGCCTTTTTCCATACAGTCGTCAGCATTTCCGCTTGGGCAGCCGGATTTGGCGCAGAAATACTGGAGGAAAGTCCATCGTTATTGACACCGGTGCCAATGATGGTTCCGTAAATATGGTCGCCATCCGCCAAAGCTCTTTTTAGCGGCTTCAACAGGAGGACGGCCCCGCCTTCGCCACGGACCACTCCATTTGCCGAATTATCAAAAGTGCGGCAGCGATTCTGCTCGGAAACGATCCCTACCCGATAGGCACTATCTGTCACCAGATGAACGGGAAACAAATGCAAGTTGATCGCGCCAGTCAGCGCTTGCTCGCACTCGCCGCCAAGCAGGGCCTGCACGGCATAATGAACAGCGACCAGCGACGAAGAGCAAGTGCTGGAAAAAGCTAAAGCAGGACCGCGCAAATTAAATACATAATTGACGCGGGAGGCAATAAAGGGAACGTTTGTGCCTGTGACCGCAAGAGACGATTCTTGACTGGCTATCATTCCGTACTCCGTTGGACAATTCCCGATATAAACCCCTGTTTTTGTATTGTTTATTTTTCCATTGCCGTACCCCGCGTCCTCAATCGCTTCATACACCATCTCCAAAAATATTCGTTGCTGAGGGTCCATGTATTTGGCTTCGCCAGGCAAAATCTGAAAAAGCTCATGATCGAATTTGTCGATTTCGTCCAGATAACCAGCCTGGTAATAAGCATGGTCACCGACAAACAAATTCGGATTTATTTGATTCAAATAGATGTCAATATCTTTCTTTCTGGTTGGCGGAAAGTGGCGTATGCTATCTTTTCCTGACATGAGGTTGTGCCAGAATTCCTCCTTCGACGCCGCTTCCGGCATTCGGCAGCTTATACCAATGATGGCAACCTTGTTCTCTTCCCCTGTTCCCGGGTTCTTGGGGGCAATCGACAAATACTCCTTTAACAGAGCATGGCCCGCCTCTTTTGATAGTTCCTTGTTTTTGACAAGCTGCAATAGCATTTGCAAATATTTGTCATTATTCATAGGATCAACCTTCCGTCAACAGATTGATTACTTCAGTCTTAACCGAACCATTTTTTGGTTCCCGTTTCTACCAATAAGGATTCGATTCGCGCCTCTTTCTCCTCTTTTGAAAGCCGTTTGGTTTCAAAAACACTTCTCAGCATCTGCAGGGCTTCTTGCATATGAACAGCCTTTACCTGTCGTTTTTCATTTTCCAATCGTTCCTTTAATGCCTTGATTTGCCGATAGGGGACCACAGCCCCCTCCTGAAATTCTTTGGCATTCGAATTGTAATTTTTCGTACTTACCGCCAAGGTTAAACATTTTTTTACAAACAGCATTCCATCTGGCTGATCAGCTTCAGCATCTAATGAAGCTGCCGCCAGTAATGTTTGGTAATGTTCCTTTCGCTCCATGGAATACGACTGTATACCCGGGAAACTCTGTTTCATTAACATTTTTAATACTTGTTTGGGTCCGATTTCCACGATTGCTTGAATTCCTTCCTTGGCCAGGTAACACATGATCTCGTACCAACGAACGGGCTTTGTGATTTGCAGAGCCAACAACTCAGAAATTTGTTCCGGCGATGCATACGGCTCTGCCGTGACATTGGATAGGACGGACCAGTTCATTTTGCGGAACACAGTTCTTCTTAACAAGTCCTTCATCTGTTCTGCAGCCGGAGTCATTAACGGACTATGGAACGGCGCACTGACTTTCAGTGTTTTTGCCGCTCCACCCAGGCTCTCAATTTTTTGGGTAGCCTTTAAGACTGCAGAGGAATGTCCAGACAACACGATTTGTTGATGACTATTAACATTTGCGACAACAACAATCTCCTTGGAAGACGATACCTCCCGACAGATGCCGGCGACAGCCGCCATATCCAGCCCGGTGACCGCTGCCATCAAGCCCGATCCTTCAGGGACTGCTTCCTGCATCCATTTCCCCCGTAAGTGCACGAGTCTGACTGCATCTGCAAACGCCAATGCGCCGGAACATGTCAAAGCGGTGTACTCTCCCAGGCTGTGCCCCGCGCCAAATAGAGGCGCGGGGGAAAAATCGGCTTGAAGTACGCGATAAGCCGCCACACTTGTCGTTAAAATCGCGGGCTGGGCATTTTCTGTTTTCATGAGCTGCTCTGCACTGCCCTCCGTACACAGGTGCAATAAGTCAAAACCCAATATGTCGCTTGCCTCTTGAAACGTATGCAAGGCTACCTCAAAATGATCACAAAGGTCTTTTCCCATACCGACATATTGACTACCCTGCCCTGGAAAAAGAAAAGCAATCGGATTCATTTACACTCCTCCAAACTTGAGCCTCAATCAACTCTCTACGATTTCTCTACGATTCCATTTTTTCCAATGCTCTCAGTGCGTCCTCTACCGATAATTCATCCTCTGACAAATTGTCCAGGAGCTCTAATAAATCGTCTTGTTGTGCGGTAGCTTTTACACTCGTATGAATATAGTCGCGCATTGCCTCAAAGGAAGCGTATGTGTACAAGTCAGCAACCTCGAAGGTAATTCCGAAGCGTAGCGAAATAAGACGGATAAGCTTCACAGCACTTAAAGAGGTTCCCCCTAACTGGAAGAACTGCGCCGAAGGATCGATCCGCTCATATCCAAGCACCTCTTGCCACACTTCTGTTAGGATTTTGTCAATATCCGCCAGAGAATAGGCCGTTGGTTTCCGCGTATCCAACCTGACATTCTCTTTGCCTAGCAAGGTCTTCTCCGAAATCTGCGCACTTTGAATTTCTTTTAGGAGCTTTCCTTCAAAATTAATTTTGATAACGGGTAAAACAACATTGAGAACTTCCATATCAAAATCGGAAATGACGACATAATCTAATCGGTGCGTGAGGACATAGGCAAAGCAGGAAATAAAGTCTTCATATTTCAAAGGAGGGATCATCGTTCTCTCAGGCGTTTTTCCAACTCTCTCTCCGGTGTAAATCTCTGTGAGGTTCAAAGTGATCGTTTTGCGTCCTTGTAACTGGCGGTAATCGGCAAAGGAGTCTAAAAACGTATTGACCGACGCGCAATCGCAGTTTTTCGGTCCTGCCATAATCGAAGAAATGGAGGCAAAGTTCATAAAGAAATCTAGCTTCTGATCTGTCGTGTAGTAATCAATGAGGCAACTGCCCAAGATTTTGCTTTGGATGGCATTGTGAAACTCTTCCTCTGTGATTTCATCAATCGTTTTCCCGTAAATTTCTTTTATGGTAAACAGAACGCCATCTATTTTTCCGTACTGCTGCTTTACTTTGTCAATCGCGAAACTCACATCTTTTTCTTTCGTTAAATCAGTAGGGATGTAGAGAGCTTCCGATCCAAGCCTCTCAATTTCTTCGATCCCCTTTAATTGACAATAGAGGCGGCTGTTTTCATCCCCACCCCTCACTATATCCGCCCAACGTTCACGAGGCGGCAAAGGCGTACGATTCAACAGTACAATTCTTATTTTTTCTTGCTTAGCTAAATATTTCGCTACCTCCATGCCCAAAAATCCAGCACCAGCGAACAGATAGACGCCATTCTGCTTTATTGTTCGTTCTGATGGTTCAACCAGCTCCATGTCCAGCCTTTTGAGCAATTGAATGTATCTTTTCGAATGGCGGTAGGCCACGAGCTCGTCACGGTAGCCGCGATCAAGGGAAAGCTCGCTGATGATGCTTTCGAGCATTTGGTCCAGGGTCATCCCGGCCGGGTCCAAATCGATTGAAAAGGTGGCGATATCGGGAAATTCCTGAGAAATCACTTTGTTAAATCCTGCCAATGTGGCCTTGCTGGGGAAAATACGCTCCTCGCTGCCGTCCACCTTGTTCACATAATCGGTAACAACCGTAAATTGAGCGGGTCTTACCCTTGGGTGGGTAAGCAATGTTTTCGAAAGATAAAATGCGCTGTATGCACCTTCGTATTGGGCCTGTGTCAAGCGGCCAAAATGATGCAAAGCTTCTTCCTCACGCTGGAAAGTCCACATGTGCAGTATGCCCGCGAGCTGTCCAGTCATCCTTTCTTCCAATGAAGAGACCAATCGCTGATAGTCATTGATCGAATACGGGTTTAGATGATACTCTTCTTCAGACACTTGTCTAAACGCATCGCCAGGATAAATGACAAGCGCCCGCTGGCCTTCGTGCGCAAATCTTTCAAGCAGCGCTTGGGTGAAAGACCCTTGATGGGCAAAAACAATCCATGCATCGCCCTCGTTCATTGCCGTTTTTTGCGGGAACCCAATCGGGTATTCGGACCAGGTTAAATCGTACAGCAAGGAATTGAGCGGCTTTTCTGCCTTCTCCTTGCTCACCTCCAGCTTTGGCCAACATCTTACATCGTTATAAACAACGGGAGGGAGCGGCACCTTGTGAAATGGTTTTGCCTGATAAAAATATTCCCAATCAATTGGTGAACCTTCCAAATACGCGTCAAGCAAGGCATGAATCTCTTGGGGTTGAATCTTTTTGGGGACATCGACAGGAGCAAGGCCAGGATTTTTCTCCAAATTGCGATAGTAAATCCCTTCCGCACTCAAATTGGGAAAGTGTTCAAATTCGCCGATCGCGCTCACTCTCGAAAGCTTCATCCTCAGCTCGTCAAGCGAAGAGGCGAGAATGGCAATGCGATGCTCGTAATGCTCCCTGCATCTGTTTGCCGTATGTACAATATCGGAAAAAGAAAAGGCGGCATCTTGCACAAATTCCTTGTACCGCTGCGCCAAGCGCAGAACGGAGCGTTTGCTTTTCGCCGACAAAGAAAACATCAGCAAACGGTTTTCTTCCGGCGATGCAGGCTTCTCAATCGGAAACTCTTCCATAATCAGGTGACAATTTGTCCCGCTCATTCCAAAAGAACTAATGCCCGCACGTCTTGGCGTACTGCCGTTTGGCTCCCACGCTTGCAGCCGGTCATTTACGTATACAGGAGAATTGTCGAAATCAATGTAAGGATTCGCCTTGTGAAAATGCAACGATGCCGGCAGCTGTCCATGCCCCAAGCACAGCACGACCTTTACCAAACTGGCAATTCCGGCAGCCGCATCCAAATGACCAATATTCGTTTTTACGGAACCGATTGCTACAAATTGCTTTTTCTTTGTGTATTTTCGATAGGCTTCGGTAAGTCCTTGAATTTCGATGGGATCGCCTAATGGGGTCCCTGTTCCGTGTGCTTCAATATAGCCGATCGTTTCCGGGTCAACCCGCGATTTTTTCCATGCATCTGCGACAACATCTCGTTGTGCCTCAGGATTTGGAGCCGTGATTCCATTTGTTAAGCCGTCATTGTTCACAGCGCTCCCCTTTATGACTGCATAAATAAAGTCGCGGTCCTTTCGCGCATCTTCCAGGCGACGTATGACAATCACCCCAACCCCCTCGCCAAAATTGGTTCCATTTGCGGAAGCATCGAAAGCTTTGCAGCGTCCGTCGTTCGCTTCATGTCCCTTTCGATATTGGTCATCAAGTAGAGGGAACACCCCCACATTTACACCGCCTGCAATAGCTGTATCACATTCGTTGTTTTTCAAAGCTTGACACGCGGCATGGACCGCTACCAGCGAAGAAGAGCATGTTGTATCGATGGTCATGCTCGGTCCGCGTAAATTAAGTAGATAAGAAACCCGGGAGGCAATGATCGAAGGCATATTGCCGATATCCGCCAAAGGGTCGCCATTTTCTAGTAAACGCTTGTAGCGGTTCTCCATGGAATGACCTACAAAAACGCCGGTGCGTGAGCCTTGCAGCTTCTCCTTTGTAAAATTCGCATTTTCCAGCGCCTCCCAGGCGACTTCTAAAAAGAACCGCTGATTGGGGTCCATGGCCTTCGCTTCCGCTGGCGTAATGCTAAAAAAAGCAGGGTCAAATAAATCGATTCTCTCTATATACCCGCCCGGCCGGAATTTTGCCCCTTTCATCGCTTCAAAGTATTCTTGATTGACATGGGTTACATCATCAATCCGGCTTTGCGGATAAGGAGCAATAGAATCTTTTCCTTCCACAAGATTTCTCCAGAATGTATGTACATCCGGGGCACCGGGAAAACGCCCAGCCATTCCCACAATGGCGTATTCATCGCTTGGTTTACCAGGCGGGTTCTCTGCTTCCAGGTTTAATGCTTGTAACAACTCCAAGGCATCCTTTGAACCAAGTTGTTTATTGGCGACCTGTTCCAAAATATAGTTTTTTACCTTTTCCATTCCATTCGCTCCTTTCAAAGCAGCTAACTGCTCAGCTCAGTACGCTCATTTTTTGCTTGGCTGCTTCCAGGTCAATCTGGCCGCTTTCCAGCTTCTTTAAAATGCTTTCCAGATCATCTTGTCTGTCAGCTACTTGCTTCGTTCGAATATAGGAGGCCAGCATCCGGATGGTATGCTGCGCAAATAGATCTGCAACAGTCAATTGAACGGTGAAGTCTTTTTTAAGTGCATTAAACAATCTCAAAATAAGCATGGAATTTCCGCCCAATGCAAAAAAGCTCTCATTCCGCGATATGTTTTCCACTCCCAGGATTTCTCTCCAAATGGCGAGCAGCTTTCTTTCCACTTCATCCTCAAGCAGACCATCAGCAACGTGTAACTCCTGCTGTTCCTTTGGAAAGGGCAGAGCGCGATAGTCAACCTTGGCATTATGAGTAAGCGGCAGGCTGCCCAGAAGGATATAATGGGTCGGGATCATGTAGTCAGGCAATCGTTGACACAAGTACGTGTTCAATTCGTCAAAATGGCGTTCAAACGATGGGACAGAGCTTGTGACATAGGCACAGATCATTTGAACCCCGTTGTCATTCGTATGCACATGCACGGCGGCATTTTTTATATGTGGATATGTCAGGATGACTTTTTCAATCTCGCCGATCTCAACACGGTACCCGCGTACCTTGATCTGGTTATCGTTGCGGCCGATGAATTCAACGACGCCATTTTCATTCCATCTCGCAATGTCGCCTGTTCGGTACATTCGGCTGCCAGGCGAGAATGGATCTTCAAGAAATTTTGCTTTCGTTAATTCCTCCCGCCTGTAATATCCTTTCGCCACTCCCCTTCCGCCAATGTATAATTCTCCAGGCACGCCAATCGGCTGAGGCTGTAGCTGTTCATCAAGAATATAGTAGGTTGTATTCGGCATCGGCTTTCCGATCGGCACCTGGCTTTTGTTCGCATAACGCTCCAGCAATTCGTCCAGACCCGACTCAAAGTAGCTGGAATCTATCGTCGTTTCCGTTGTCCCGTAACTGTTCACAATCCGCATTTTTCCGCCGAATCGCTCAACCAGCTTTTGATAGTCGCGCAAAGCGAGCTGATCCGATCCGAGTATCAACAGCTTCATACTGTCGACTTGCAATTCGCAATCATAAATATAGTCAAACAGCGGAATGAGCAGTGCTGGGGTTGACTCTACGATCGATACCTGATGCTCATGAATCAATTGATAGAGTGCCGGCAGATCCAGCTTTGATGTTTCTGGGCAGATAATCATACGGCCGCCGCTGATGACGGTGCGAACCAAATCTCCGACAAACACGTCAAAGGATGTGCTTGCAATCTGCAGGAGCGACACAGGAAAACGATCCAGCCGATATTCTTTCAGCCAGGCATACCCGGCGTTTAACAAAGACTGATGCCGTACCATGACTCCCTTGGGATTTCCCGTTGATCCGGAGGTATAAATCATATAGGCCACATCTTCCGCTTTCTTTCTTTGCCCCTCTGGCAGACTGGCCGGATAGCGGTTCAATTTCTCCCATTCGTCATCCAGGCAAATCATTTGCGCATGGATGTCCCCCATCTGATTCACCAAATCGCTAGTCGTTACTACAAACGGCGCCGAACTATCGGTCAGCATGTAGTGGAATCTCTCTTTCGGGGAGGCCGGGTCAACGGGCACATACGCCCCGCCCGCTTTCATAATCCCGAAGATGCCGATAAGAAAGTCGATCGATTTTTCCATCGCCACGGCAACCGGCATATTCGAAGCTACGCCTAATTCAAGCAGATAATGAGCCAGCCGGTTTGCTTTTGCATTGAGTTCACCGTATGTAATCGAATTGTCCCGGTCGATCACCGCTATCCTCGATGGGTCACCCGCTGCCCAATACTCCAGCAGTTGATCGATTGTTTGATCTTGGGGAAAAGCGTGCTCTGTTTGATTCCAACGTTTGATTTGCACGAGCTCTTTATCAGTGATGGACGGCAGCTCTTGTATCAAGCGCTCCGGATCGGCAGCCAAACTGGATACCAGCATTTGCAGATGATCCAACAAATGGCCCATGGCATTCGGCGAAAACAAATCCTGCTGATAACTGATGGAAATAGACAAACGATCAAGGTCGGCGGTAGAAACCGTAGCGGTTAATGGATAGTCGGTTTGCTCATGGAAGGATACTTCTTTGATCTCCATATCCCCCACGCTTGACAGGGAAGAGGAAAAAACCGGATAGTTCTCAAAAACGAATATGCTCGCGAATAATGGCTCTCCCTTTTGGCTGCCGCTCCATTCATGAATCTTGGACAGCGGTGTATAATCGAATTCTTGCGCTTCTACAAACTTACGCTGAACTTGCTCAAGAAAAGTATGAATCTTCACTCCCGGGTCTATGTGCATTCTGATCGGCAAGGTATTGATAAACAGCCCAATCATGGACTCAACGCCAGGCAGCGCAGGCGGTCTGCCGGAAACGGCAAGGCCGTATAAAACGTCGTTATCCTGGGAATAGCGTCGCAAAAGCAATGCCCATGCTCCCTGTATGATGGTGCTTACGGTCAGTCCGCTCGAGCGTGCGTATTCTTTTACCTTCGCATAAACCGAATCGGGTATCAGGATGGACTGTTCAGCCATGGCAGGGGCTTTGAGAACATCCCTTCCCCTGCTGCTGAGCCATCTCGCAGAGGACGACGAAAAATTTTGCAGTTCTTTTCGCCAATACGTTTCCGCTTTTTGCAAATCTTGTCGATCCAGCCAGTGAATATATTCTTTGTACGGACAAACCGGCCTTACATTCAGCGCGTCCCGATGATCCTTGTTCCGATAGAGCTGAAACAGCTCATGCAGCAGCAAGGGGAGCGACCAGCCGTCCAAAATGATATGATGATGGGTCCAGATCAAACGATACACGTCATCTTCCATCTGGATGAGCGTAATCCGCATTAAAGGGGCGGTGGCAAAGTCAAATCCAAGGGCAAGATCCTTTGCCAAAAAATCGTTCCATTGCTCTTCCTTCTCCTCGGCCTGTAACGATCGCCAATCCACTATCCGGGGAAAAAAGTCAACGTGACGGTAAACGACCTGAACAGGTTTCTCCAGATCATCCCAAAAGAATCCTGTCCGCAGGATGGGATGTCGATGCATGACCTGGCGCCAGGCTTGCACGAAAAGCTCAACCTCAAGTGTTCCTTCCAGCACGCAGTGAAACTGCTGGATATAGGCATTGGACTCGGGAGACGCAATACTGTGAAAAAGCATTCCTTGCTGCATCGGCGAGAGCTCATAAATATCCTCAAGATTTTCCATTTCCATCCACTGCACCTCCAGCGTTCCGGGAAATTTTTTTAAGCAAGGTATCAAGATCGCGCTGACTTAGTTTCGCTTGCGGGAAATCGGCAGGCACGAATGAACGTTCGCCATTCATGCAATTGGTTTGAATCCAATGGCTGATCGTGTCTTTGCATGCTTCTGCAAGGGACTCGATTGTGGAAGCCCGATACGCCTGATTGCTGTAGGACCAATTCATATGCAGCCGGCTATCCACGACCAGGCAATTCACCTCTAGTTTATAGAGCATCTTTTCATCGTCACTTTTGGAATAAGGAACCTGTTCTTTCACCAGGGTGAGCAGAGCATTGCCGGATTTTTCATCCTTGAACTGTCCCAGGTAATTAAACAAGATGTCCGCCCGGGGAGCTTCCCGGAGCTTTTCCTCTTGTCTGATATAGCGCAGAACTCCATAACCGATACCGCCGATCGGAACTTTTTCCCGCTTGACCTTGACCGAGGCAAGCAGTGATTGAAAATCGTTTTTCTTTGTGCTTTCGAAGTACATCGGAAAAATGCTTGTAAACCAGCCGAGTGTCTTTGACAGGTCCATGTGTGGCGCAAACGGCTCTCTTCCATGGCTCTCCAGATCGATGCGGGCAGGTGCGCCGCCAGTCAACATCTCCAAGGAGGAAACGAGAGCGGCAATCAAAACATCCCATACCTGCCCTTGCTCTTTGCCGGAACGAGCTAACAATTTGCCCGTCTCAACCTCTGAAAGAAGCCTGATGACCGTTTCTTTTGAGCGCTCGGTCATGTCTCCGTGAAAGTCGGTCGCCAGCGGCAGCGCTTTTCTGTCTGCCTGGGACAGCCAATACGGCAAATCCTCCAAACAACGGTCTGTTTCCGCAAAACGCATGAGACCTTCCGCATACTCTTTGTACGAGGTTGTTTTTTTCCCTAACCGAACGCTCTCTCCACGCTCGAAGGCACGCAGCAGTTTTTCCAGATCATGAAGCAGGATTCGCCAGGAAACGCCATCTATGACCAAATGATGGACAATCAACAGGAGACGGCATTTCTCAGGGGGAGCAAGCTGAAAGTATGCTGCTTGCAATAGCGGTCCCTTTTGTATGTCTAACGAGCTTTGCAATCGCTTCGTGATGTCGTTCATCCGCTCTTCGGCTTCCGACGGACGTTTCGCCGAAAGATCGTGGTGATGAAAGAACGTAACGCTATTTCGATGTTTTTGATAGGACAGGTTGATTTGATCCCAACGATTCTCTTCCGGCAAAAAACGCATGCGCAGAGCATCGTGATGCATGATGATTTCATGTAAAGCCTGATTTACATGCTCCGCCTCGACCTCCTGATTCAGCTGCAGCATCACTGCTTGATTCCATTGATTGACGTCAACAAGGGACTGTTCGAAAAAAAATCTCTGTATAGGCGTAAGGGGTACAGCCCCTTCCACTTCCCCTTGATCGATCTCTGGCGCCGTATTACTCTCTATCTGTTTTGCCAATTCATAAACCGTTTTGAGATCAAAGATTTGCTTCAAGGTGATAGGCAGTCCCGCCTCATTCGCCCGGGCCACTACCTGCAGGCTTAGAATGGAGTCTCCTCCCAAATCAAAGAAGCTGTCGTGCACCCCAATCCCATCGATATGCAGAACCTGCGACCATATTTCGGCCAGCTTCCTTTCCGTTTCGGATAAAGGGTGTAGCGACAATTCATTTGGAACATTCGACAGATCAAATGGTGGCTCCGGGAGCAGATTACGATTGACTTTGCCATTTGGGAGCAAGGGAATTTCGTCGATCTGCATCATTTTGGAAGGAATCATAAAGGGAGGCAGATGCTGTTTGAGAAACTGCTTCCATTCTTGCTCGGAAAAATGATCGCCGGACAGGACAACATACGCGACCAGCTTTTCATGCCCATTTTGATCCCGCTTCACGAGAGCAACGGCTTGACGGATAGACGGGTGACCATACAGGACCGCCTCAATTTCCCCTAGCTCTATCCGATTGCCCCGAAGCTTGACCTGATGATCGATTCGCCCGATATAATCAATGGCGCCATTTGGCAAATAACGCGCCAAATCGCCTGTCTTGTATAGGCGGGACCCAGCTTGAAAGGGATTGGGAACAAACTTTTCACGGGTCAGCTCTGGTCGTTTATGATAGCCTTTCGCAAGTCCAATCCCTCCAATATGCAGCTCTCCGGTAACGCCGACGGGGACAGGCTGTAAATACTTATCCAATATATACAGTTGGATATTGGCGATTGGATAGCCAATCGGTACCCGCTGCTGAGGATCGTTTCGAAGACATGACCAGGACGTTACATCCACGGCGGCTTCTGTTGGACCGTATAGGTTATGTAATTGGGTCCGCGAATCGAATGTTTCAAAAAACTTGTCTGCCAGCTCGCTGGGCAGCGCTTCTCCGCTACAGAAGACATGACGCAGGTACTTGCTTAATCCCGGTGCTTTTTCTTCCAAAAAAACCCTGAGCATGGCAGGAACAAAGTGAATGACAGAAATTTGCTTTTCTGCAATAATCTCAGCCAGGTATCTCGTGTCCTTGTGTCCTTCGGGCTTTGCTATAACAAGCTTTGCCCCACACATTAAGGGCCAGAAAAACTCCCACACAGACACATCGAAGCTGAACGGCGTTTTTTGTAAAATACGATCCTCTGCGGTCAAGGGAAAAGCATCCTGCATCCAAAAAATTCGGTTGCAGATCGCCTCATGTGTCACCAAAACCCCTTTTGGTTTTCCTGTTGAACCGGACGTATAGATCATATAGGCGAGGTTTTTCGGCGATACCGGCGGAGCGGTAAAATGGAGGTCTTTTCCGTTTTCCTCCCAAAGAACCTTGTCGAGAAAAATAGCATTCTTGCTCATAAACGGGAAGGAAGCAAGCAAATCTTCATTCCCGAGCATCATGGAAATCTCCGAATCTTCTACCATAAATTTCAGCCGTTCTGCCGGGTAATCCGGATCAAAAGGAACGTAAGCTCCCCCTGCTTTTAGAATCGCGTATATGGCGATGACCATCTCCAGCGATCGTTCCATGCAAACGCCAACGAGCTGATCCGGGCCAACCCCTTTCTCTTGCAAAAGGCTGGCAAGCACGGTCACCCGATCGTACAATTGTTTATACGTGAATGCTGTTTGTTTAAATTCGATCGCAATGCGCTCTGGAGTCAGTAATGCCTGTTTTTCAAAGAGCTGGTGCAAACATTGGTTCAACTCGTACTCTTTTGCCGTATCGTTCCATTCCTGACAGATTTGCTTTCTTTCGCTCGCGGATAGAAGAGGCATTCGATCAATCGCCTGATCCAATGGATTTTCCCCAAAAACAGGAACTGTGCTCTCCCGATTTTTCATGATCATTACCCACCTACTTCTATTGGTTAGTAATATAGTCGACAAGATTTCGCAAGTGACTGGCCATCCGGATGATGGTCTCTTTTTCGAATAAGTCCCGATTGTATTCAAACGTCAGCGTGAAACGACCGTCGCCTGGAACTGCGAACAAAGTAAGATCGAACTTGGACGTGCCGTTCGTGATATCGAGGTGGTCGATCTTTAGCCCGGCAATGTTCAATTTTGGCATCGGCATATTCTGATACGAAAACATGATCCGGAACACATCGTTTTCTGCCTGTTTGTCCAGATTCAACTGCTGTACCATCTGCTCATATGGAAAATCCTGATTCATATATGCCTGCGTAACAGAGGCATGGATTTGCTGAAGCAGGCTGCGAAAGGAAACGCCTTCGCCCGATTTTGTACGTATCGGTAATGTATTTACAAAACACCCAATTAATTCCTCCATTTCCTTTGTATTTCTGTTTGCAATCGGGATTCCAATAACCACGTCCGTTTGGCTCGTATAACGATACAAGAGAATGTTGAACAGGGTAAACAGCACATGAAATAAGGACACATTTTCTTCCTTGGCGATCTGTTCCAGGCTGCTCACAATATGGTTTGGGAGCACCAAATGGTATCGATCTCCCTGAAATGTTTGCTCATTTGTACGTGGATGATCGGTTGGTAAGTCTAATGCAGCAGGCAGCTCCCTTAATTGGCGCTTCCAATATTCCGCTTGCAGCAGGAAAGACTCCTCATCCTTCCTGCAATTCCTCTGCCAAGTGGCGAAATCACCGTATTGAAACGGCAAGGGAGGCAGGCTACCACGTTTTAATAATTGGTTATTCTGATAAATATTGGATAATTCTCGCATGAGAACCCCCATTGACCATCCATCAGCGACAATATGATGAACGACGAGGAGCAATACGTACTTTTGCTGTCCCACCTGATACAGCTTCACCCGAAAAAGCGGTCCACGTTCCAAATCAAAAGCTACTTTTGCGTCATGATGTAATTGACGCAGCAACGTTTCTTCGTTCTCTGCCTGCAGCTCTTGAAGCTGCAGCGAAAATTCCACATCTGCTGAAACGGTTTGATACACCTGTCCTGCCTCTGCGTGAAAAGTAGTTCGCAATATTTCATGCCGGGAAATAACGGTTTTCCATGCACCTTCCAGCAATCCAATGTCCAGTTCCCCTTTTATTGATAAAGCCGCAGAGATGTTATAGACGGTTTTATCGGGAATGAATTGATGAAGAAACCAAATACGCTGTTGCGAAAATGATAGAGGAAACCTCGTCCGTTCCTCTATCGCCGGAATGGAAACCCGATAGCGCATGGATTTTTGGTTTTGCAACAGCGTTAATAGCTGCAATTGTTCATCAGAAAGTGCTTCGATGCGATGCAATAATTGATTCATCCTAGCACCCCTTCTTCCTGAAGTCTCTTTCGTATGTCCTCAGGCGATAGCTGTTCAATGCGGTTCAGCAATTCTGCAAAAGAATGTTCCTGTTCGGTGCTTCCCATTGTTTTCTTCAACTGTGAACATAACTCTTCAATTGTCGGAAAGGTGAACAAGTTTTGAATCGGCATCTCGACATGAAATTCGCTGCGTATGCGAGATACCAATTGCGTAGCCAATAAAGAATGGCCACCTAAATCAAAGAAATTTTGGCGGATGCTTACATGCTTGCATTCAAACAGACCCGCCCATATGTTAGTCATCCTGGCCTCAATCTCATCTCTGGGCATCACGATGTCCACGGGTTCGTCATTTTCCAATGCGGGCAAGGCCAAACGGTTTATCTTGCCTGTAGGTGTCAAGGGAAGCTTGTCAATAAACATGAAAAATGACGGAATCATGAAACCTGGTATCTTCCGGCGTAAAAAGTCGCGCATTTCACTCGTAGTCGGCTTTCGTTCCTCTTTGGATACCAGATAGGCAATCAGGTGTCTCGCTTCCCTTTCCCCTCCGGCTGCGACGACCGCTTCCCGGATATCCGGGTGTGCGGCGATGGCTTCTTCAATTTCTCCCAACTCAATACGAAATCCACGAATTTTTACTTGCGAGTCCTTTCTGCCCATAAAAACGTACTCGTCATGAGGCGTCTTTCTCCCCATATCGCCCGTCTTGTAAATCGTTTTGCCCGAATCCTCGGAGCAAGGCAGAAATACTTGTCTGTTTACCTCTGGCTGATTCAAATACCCCAGGGCATTGCGGGTGCATTTGATGGCAATTTCGCCATAGACGCCGGCTCTCTCGTTGTTCTCATCCAGCAAGAGAACCTCGATCCCTGCTGCCGGTTTTCCAATCGGCAGCGTACCCTTGCGGATTTTCGTCTTTTTATTGATCATGTACTGCATTGCGACCGTGCACTCGCTCGGTCCGTACCCGTTAACGAGAATACATTCGTCTGAGAAATACTCCTTGTATAAAACAGCGTCTCTCTCGCATGCCTCTTCCCCACCCAAAATGACCAGCCGGATGGTAGACAGCAGCCGCTTATCGGGCAATTTGTTCAGGAAATAGCGATAAACCGTAGGTGTCGAATGGTAAATCGTGATTTTGTTTTCGTACAAAAAGTATTCCATATCATCGATTTCCTCTTTGGTATGAAAAGGAAATAATGCTGCTCCGTTTAACAGGGCCCCATACATATCCATAATCCCTGCATCAAAGCTGTATGAGGAAATCAGTGTCAAGCGGTCTTCGGGCTGGATTTGCAAATTTGCAGAGTACGTTTCGATATGTTTCAAAACATTTTCATGGCTTTGCATGATGCCTTTGGGTTTTCCCGTTGATCCCGACGTAAAAAGAATATAGGCTTCCGCTTCTGGCTGCACGGCAACATGTACATTGGCTTTGGGGGCAGAGAAGCTCAGGTCGTCAATCGTTATGATCTTCAAATCTTCCCGCAGCTTCCGGGCAAGTGCCGACAGCTGTCTGCTCGTTACGATTGCCGAAGCATCACATTCCTCAACGATGCAGGACAGACGTTCGAGCGGATAGGTTGGATCCAGCGGTATATAGGTTTTCCCTGCTTTCAATGCTCCCAGGGTTCCAATCACCATGGCAGAGCTGTTGTCAAATAACAAAAATATCCTTTGCTCCTGTGCCGGCACATTTTCAAGAAGACAGTCGGCAACATGGTTCGCTGCATGATGTAGATCACGGTACGTGAGAGAGTCGTTCCTTGTCTTGATAGCGACCCGGTCCGGATGCCGCAATGCTTGCTCTTCAAAAACGGAGTGGATGGTTGCATGGCCCTCCCATCGGGAAGGGGCATCAACCTGGAAAACTTTTTGCGTCCTGGAAGAATGCAAGGGAATATCCGCAACGGGTATGTTTTGCCCCCCTTGACAGACCCATTGGAGAACCTGCAGAAAATGATCCTGTATTTCTTCAATCGTATCTCGTTCAAATAGATCCGTCCGGTATGCAATTTGCCCTTCAAGTCCCTCGGATGTTTCGATAAACGAGAGAGTCAAATCAAATTTTGACGTCCCGTTGTCCACCTCAATCGGAGTGACGGAGAGATTGGGAAGCTCCAAGGGTTGAAGTGGCGCATTTTGCAGAATAAACATGACTTGAAAAACAGGCGTGTAGCCTGGAGTTCGTGCCGGATGGATCGCTTCCACCATTTTTTCAAAAGGGACATCCTGGTTCGAGTAGGCCTCCAAGGTTGTTTGTTTTATCCGGTGCAGCAAGTCAAGGAATGTCACATTTTTGGATAAATCCGTTCGAATGGCAAGCGTATTGATAAAGTAACCAATCAACTCCTCCAGTTCATGGCGATTTCGATTGGCAACTGGCGTTCCCACAATCAGGTCAGTTTGGCCCGAATATCGATAGAGCACAACTTTAAAGGCGGCAAGCATCAACATAAATAAAGTGACCTCTTCTCGATAACACAAAGACGAGAGTTCCTTTTGGAATGACTTCGGAACCGTAAAAAAAGAAGCGGCACCTGCCTCACTTGGAATTGGCGAACGAGCAAAATCGGTCGGGAGCTGTAAAACGGGAAGTTCACCAGCCAATTTTTGTTTCCAATAATCAATTTGAGCTTGGATAGAGCTGCTTTCCAACAACTCTCTTTGCCATTCCGAAAAATCAGCATACTGAATGGGCAGCTCCCGTAATGGTGATGGGCAATTGTTTGAAAAAGCCTGGTATAACAATGTTATCTCTTTCATCAGGTTCCCCATGGACCATCCATCCGAAATAATATGATGCATGGTTAGAGACAAAATGTGCTCATTTTTCCCGATATTCAAAAGGTGAAAGCGCAGCAAGGGTCCCGTAACCAGATTGAATGGCCGTTGTGCCTCTTGCCGCATCCATTCATATGCTTTTTGTTCCCGTTCTTGCTCATGAAAGCCGGTAAAGGAAATAAGCGGGATCGGCAGATGCAAAGCCGGGGAAATGATCTGTACGGGAAGCTCATCGTTTTCTGTAAACGTCGTTCTTAGCGTTTCGTGACGGCGGATGACTTCGTCAATGCTTTTTTGCAAAACCTCAATTTCCAGGGGTCCTCCCAGTTTGACCGCTTTGAAAATATTGTAGCTTGCCGCGTCAGGGTCCATCTTGTACCGAAGCCATAAGCTTTGCTGAGCGAACGAAGCGGGAAAGACGTAGATTTCTTCTGGAGACTGCACTCCTGTATTATGCTCTGTCCGATCATTATGGTAATAACTCATACTTCATCCCCTTCATTTTGTTACTTTTCATGACTGCATTTACCGTTCATGAGCAGATGCGCGATATTTTTCGCGATTGCGCCGGGCAATGGCGGGAAGTGTGCCTGAGGGCTTGGCGTTTTCCGAGTGACTTTGTATTTTTTCAGCTAAAAACGCGATCGTCGGGTCCGAAAAGAAATCGATTAAACGCAGTTCAACCCCCCATGTCCCTCTTACACGCGACAGGAGCTGCGTCGCTTGCAGCGAATTCCCGCCCAGATGGAAGAATTGATTGCGGGTTCCTACTTTTTCGAGCTTCAGTAAATCTGCCCACATCTTTGCCAATGTCTCTTCCACTTCACTGTTGGGCGCACAATATTCTTCCGTCTGCATCAACATCCTTCTCGTTGGAGCGGGCAACGCTTTTCGATCAATCTTTCCGTTCGGTGTCAAGGGAAACGATTTTAACGGGATATACACAGACGGAACCATGTAATGCGGCAGTTTTTGTTTTACAAATGCGGTAATTTCACTCGCATCGAACTCTGACTTACAAGTCACATAAGCAACCAAATGTTGATAATCCTGTTCATCCCGATGTACAGTGACCAATGCTTTTTCAATACTTGGATGGCTGTTTACGATTCCTTCAATCTCTTGTAGTTCGATCCTCTGCCCGCTAATTTTTACCTGAAAATCCATCCGCCCAAGAAACTCGAGGTTTCCGTTCGCATGGTAACGAACCAAATCCCCCGTCTTGTATATGGTTTCATGAGCTGACGAGAATGGATTTTTGACAAACCTCTCCCGTGTCAGACGAGCCAGGTTTATATATCCGGTTGTTAAGCCGTCCCCACCAATATACAGTTCCCCCGGAATACCGATTGGTACAGGCTGCATGTGCCGATCCAGTACATAAAAGGTCGTATTGCTGATCGGACGGCCGATGGTGATCGGTTCATTTCCGCTCTTGTCGAGCAGCGCATAGCTTGAATAGGTCGTATCTTCTGAAGGACCGTACAGATTCCATATTTTTCCGATCGACGGGATTTTCGACAATTCGTGAACGAGTGTCGGAGGTACAGGCTCGCCGGCAAGATTGATAATACGGACATGATTAGGCAGCTTTTCCATGCGCAACAACTCTGTCATCACTGATGGAACCGTATTGATCAACGTAACCTCTGCTGCCGCAGGTAAATGAAAAAGCTGCAGTGCATGATCCGCAAGAATCACTTTTCCACCACGCATGAGTGTTACAAAAATCTCAAACACCGAAATATCAAAGCAAATCGATGTGGAAGCCAACACCCCGTTCAGGTCTGCATCCGAATAAACCGTTTTACTCCAGCTCATCAAAGCCCCCACACTTCGATGCTTAATGGGAACCCCTTTTGGTTTGCCTGTTGAACCGGATGTGTAAATGAGGTAAGCTGGCTGCTCTGAATTGACAACAGGATTCGGTTCATCCACATTGGAAGCTTGAGACCAATCCATGTCATCGATAAAGAAACGGTTCTCCACACGCACCAGAGCTTTCCATTTTTTCTGTGTGATCAGCAGGGACGCTTGCGCATCCTGCATGATAAACAAGAGGCGATCATTCGGATAAGCCGGATCAAGCGGAACATAAGAAGCGCCAGCTTTTAAGATTCCCAGCATCCCGATGAGCAGGTCAGCGGAACGTTCCATGCAAATGCCAACTCTTGTTCCGATCCTCACTCCCGCTTTCCGTAAATGCTGCGCCACCAGATTTGCTCTGTTGTTTACATCGAAATAGGTTAGAATCGTATTTCCGTCAATTAGCGCTGTTGCTTGTGGCTTTACCTCTGCCTGCTCCTCGATATACTGATGGATGCACTTTTCCCGAGGGTAATCCTGTTTGGTCTGATTCCACTCCACCAGCAGTTTTTGTTTCTCGTCGCATGGCAAGAGAGTAAGGACATCCAGCTGTTCCTCAGGATTCTCCAAAATACTTTCTAACAAGGTGAGATAATGCCGGGCCATCCGATTGATTGTTTCATATTGATAGAGAGCCGGGTTAAATTTAAAGCTCGCTACAAACGAATCCCCACCCTCTATCACTTCAAGCACGAGATCGAATTGCAGCGATTGTTGCGGGATAAAACGAGGCGTGACCGAGAGTCCGCCGAACCGAGTTAATGTCGCGTTCTCATGCGGCCCGGATAAAAACGTTATGTCAGGGAACAGATGACTTTTCAGGAAGACAAACATTGTCTGAAAAACAGGATGAACATGGACAGATCGTTCCACTTGCAGACGATCGACGAGTAACGAAAACGGGTAATTTTGATGGCTCATCCCATCAAGCGTAACCGCTCGAACTTGTTCCAAAAATTGCGCGTATGTCAGACTTCCTGTTATTTTTGTGCGGAGTGCGATGGGGTTGACAAAATAACCAACCGTGTCCAGAAATTCTTTTTGGCTGCGGCCGGCTGTTGGCGAACCAACGATCATATCCTCTGCTCCCGTATAACGAAACAACAGGATTTTGTACAAGGATAACAAGAGAATATAATTCGTGACATCTTTGCTTGCCGCAAATGCTTTCAATTTTTGGGCTAGGGCTGTTGGCAGCTCAATGGTCACAACGTTTGTCTTTGCGGCAGCCCTGTCACCGATCACGCGGTCTTGTGGAAGTTTTAAAACAGGGAGCGGTCCTTCGAGTTGCTTACTCCAGTACTTCCATAACCTGTCCCCTTCCTCCCCTTGGATCATTTCCGCTTGCCATTTGCAAAAATCGGGATATTGCATGTTCGAAAGAGCGACCGCCGGGATTTTTCCGTTCGATACCTGCTCATAATAATCTCTCAGCTCGGACATGAAGACGGAAATCGACCACAAGTCGGTAATGATGTGATGAAAAACAAACAGGAGTACATATTCAGTGGGTGTTTTCTCAAAAAGATAGATGTGGCATAAGGGATCGCGCAGCAAATCAAAAGGGGTATGCACCAAGCTCTCAAGCTCTTGTTGAAGCGCTTTTTCGCTCATTCCGCTTGCATCTCGATAATGGAATTGCGAAGCTTGCATATCCCTGTCCCCAAACCGCTGCATCGGCTCTGATTCAATCTCTACAAAGGTCGCGGTCAGGACAGGATGGCGTTCAAAAATAAGGTCAATGCTTTTTTTCAAGGCCGCAACATTCAATGTCGAATGAATGTTCAACGCATAATGAACGTTATATGCCGTATCCGCTTCTTTCAAATGTTGCATGACCCACATTGATTTTTGACCGTATGAGAGGAGACTATGCGTTTCCTTCTCGTGTACGCTCTCGTACCGGAAGGATTCCTGTTGCAGCTGTGTTCGGAACTCACTCTTTTCCAGGATGGCTTCCGCCAATTGTTCTATCGTAGTCTCTTGGAGTAAGCTCGCTTCTGAAATCTCGTATTTGGTCTCTTTCTGGATGATATGTTTTAATTCAATGGCAGCTAATGAGTCGACTCCCAGCGACACAAACGATTGGCCGTAATCTTTTGGCGTAACAGGTACTTTCACGATTGTTGATGTCGCATCTGCCAGGAAAGCGACGATTTTCTTTTTCGTTTCATTCGCCTCCGCATGCTCGAAAGGGATTTCCTCTGTATCCGCCGGCTTGTTGATCTGATGAACGCAGTGTTCTGCGCCAATGGTTTTCAGGTTGTTTTCAAGGTATAGATCTCGACATAAAAAACGCTGAACCTTTCCGCTCGTTGTTTTGGGAATGCTCCCCGGATATACAAACACGACGTCGGAAACGTGCAATTCATGCCGGGTTCCGACTGCTTTACGAACGATCCGCGCACATTCTTCTTTGTTGACATCCTTTCTCGCTCCACGCTTGATTTCTTGCACGATGACTACCTTTTCCTCGCCCTCGGATAAAACGGAAAAAGCGGCGCAAGCGGAAGGCTGAAAAGCTTTATGACTTTTCTCGACTGTATTTTCGATATCGTGCGGATAGTAGTTTCTCCCACGGATAATGATTAAATCTTTAATCCTTCCGGTAATAAACAATTCATCGTTTTCCAGGAACCCCACATCGCCGGTTCGTAAAAATGGACCTTCATTTGTATCGGAAATATACGCGTGAAACGTTTTTTGCGTTTCTTCGGTTTTCTCCCAATATCCCTTTGTCACACTTGGCCCCGATACCCAAATTTCGCCCTCCTCCCCTGGACTGCATTCCAACAGCGAATCGGGATTCACAATTTTAACTGTATCCTGACCGATTGCCCGGCCGCAGCTCACTCGATTGCTTTCTTTCCTGTTGGAGTCGGGAAGGCGATGTGTCGGCCCACCCGACACAAACAAGGTAGACTCGGCTAAGCCATAGCATGGAAAAAATGAGGCTTCTTGAAAACCGCAAACGGAAAATTTCTGCGAGAATTTCTTGAGTGTGTCAGCGCGTATCGGCTCTGCTCCATTGAAAGCGACTTTCCATGAGCTTAAATGCAACTGGTTTATCTGCTCATCCGTAATCTTGTCAATACATAGTTCATATGAAAAATTCGGTCCACCACTGGTTGTCGCTTTGTAGTCTGAAATCCCCTTTAACCATAAAAACGGATTTTGGATAAATTCCATTGGCGACATCAGAACACATGTCGCACCGGAATAAAGCGGCTGCAGGATGTTTCCAATCAAGCCCATATCATGATAGAAAGGCAACCATCCAAAAATAATCGAGTCAGAATCTTGTTGAAACGCATGCTGGATCGTCCGCTCATTTTGCATCAGATTGTGATGGTTAACTATGACTCCTTTTGGTGTTCCTGTTGAGCCGGAAGTATATTGTAGGAATGCAATCATCTCTTGGTCCGGAAAATAGTCATGATCTTGTTCGGTTCCGTCAGGACTGATGTTCTCAATCGCTATCCAGTGTCGGTTAGTGAAAAAATCATTTTGGCGGCTTGACGTTTGTTCATAGACTTTGGCTGTTGTCAACATCACTTGGGGCTGAGCATCCTCAATAATCGATTGGAGTTGGCCCACGTGTCGGTTCGCTTTAACCGGATAAGCAGGTACAGCGATTACTCCGGTATACAAACAGCCGATAAAGGCTTTTATGAAATCCAATCCAGGTTGAAACAATAGTAAGGCACGCATACCTGGCCTAATACCTGATTCTTTCAATCGCTTGGCAATTGCCCTGCCGTATTTATCCAATTGATGATAGGTCAGGCTGGTTTCATTCCTGAGGTTGTTTTCCAGAAATGTGAAAGCGCGTTTGTCCGGCTGAAGTTTCGCATATGCTTGAATGACTTCAACCATGGTAGAACTGTTCTTATGATTTTGCATGGTACTCCCCCCACCATTCTTCGTTTCACTTTTAAAAATCGACGATCTTCGCCCAAAAGGATAAGAAGTAGCGGATCAGCATTCCTCCTTTGGGCTCAGTTTTGCCGTGGAGTCTCTGAGCCGTTCCATCATAGCGGAAAGGAACAATCCCGCCACTATCAGTAATAAGGCAAAGAAAACATACATGACCCTGCCGCTAAAGGCGGTAAGCAACACACCTCCAAGGAAGGGGCCAAGCGCTTCCGAAACCCTCCAATGAAGACCGAAGATCGAAAAATACCGGCCTCTCATATCTTCGGGAGCATAGATGGAAATAAATTTGTCGAGATGAATATTGTAGAGCGTGCTTCCCACTACAGAAATGACACGTACTGCAACCAGAACGCCATAATGGATGAAAAAAGCGTAACCGAGTGCTGCAGAAGCTACGATCATATACCCGAAAAGAATCACACGGCTTGCGCGCCGCTTTTCTACAATTGCGGCAATCCAAATCTGCAGGGTAGCTGAAGCAATTGAACCAAGAGATAAGAGAGAGGAATACATCCATTCATAGTTTTCTGGTGCTCGCTCTTTTAAATAGAGTGGAAATGTAGACCAGTCCTGAGTGGCAAACAGAGAAGTAGGAATGGCTAGGAGAGTAATCAAAAGCAGATGCTTGTGTTTGCTTACAGATATTTTGTAAACATTCGCTCTTTTATTATTTTTTGCATGTTCAGTTGATTTCGGAAGCGTTTCGGGAATTTTCCACCAAACGAGAACGAGATAAAGTAAAGAGACACAGACGAAAAATAAGAACACAAAGCTTGGATTTGCTTTAAAGGTAAATAATCCAACCATAGGACCCACGGCAATCCCGCAGGAAGCCGCAGTTCCAAGCATTGCGTACACCTTGGCTCGCTTTTCAACAGGTACACTATCCGCGATCTGCGCATCTGCAGCCGGGAAAAAAATATAGCTTCCTGCTCCCAAGATCACAATAAACACAGCAAATACCCAGAGTGAATCAGCAAAAATAAACCCGGTTAAGCATATCGCTTGTACGGCTAGTGATACCATCATCGTTCGCTTTCGACCAATTCGATCCGACAGTCCTCCTAAAAACAAGTTAATGAAGAAGCCGGCAATGGACTCTAGCCCAATAACGGCTGTAATGACTGTAACAGGGGAGTTGAATTTTTCAGTCATATACAACACCAAAAACGGATACATCATGAATTGCGCAACCTTTGTTAAAAACGTTCCGAATACACGGACCCATATGGCTGCGTCGAATTGTAACAAACCCTGCATCAAATGCACCTCTCAAATAAGAAACCAAATTGAGCGTGATTTTGACATCCAGTTGCTCCTCCCCTGTACCGTTTCCCTCTGCCGGGTAACTCCAATGGGATAAGTTGCACCTCGGGTGGCATATAGATTCTCCAACTCATATAAACAGATGAACCTCCCCCTGCAAAAGGAAGAGTAATATGTATCGTATTACCCATGTTTACCTCCTACTATCGAAAAAAAGAACAAAATTATTTCCGAACAGTTGAGCCATCACTTATCGAGATTTTGAAGATTTATCCGCACATGTTTTCTTCTGTTTAAATTAAATAAATTGTAATTATTAGAAATATTTAGCATAAACTTAAACAAAAAAAATCAGGTACTACCTTTCTTCATTATTTCCGTTTTCAAAAACTCACCGATTTTTCAAAGGCCGCTACTTTTACAATTGCTGAATGTTCATCACTTCAATGATTCATCAGCGCAAGTCGTTTAGACATTGCAAAAAACGTAGATCATCCTCTTTGGTGGGAATTGTCAAGACAACCATACTTAGAAGGAAATCTACGTTGTCTAGTGATTTTACCACAGAAATTGACAGCCCTCCATCTTTCGCACCAGGACAAAAAGCGGTTTACCGACTCAATTTGCGAGTCAAGCTTCCTTTTTATCCTGACTTACAATAATTGCCGACTGAAAGCCCACGGTTTTCATCGTGGGATGAAAGACGGCTTTGCCCGAACATCCCTTCATGGGATGGGCAGGGCAAACCTGATTTGGTATAATCAGGATATGCTCTTTGAGCCGTCAAGTAAAAGACGTTAAAACAATCACCGCTCTTTGAAAACAGCATACATATGGGGGTGCTCAAGCGAATCTTCTTGAGCGTAAAATGTATGAAGTCGTCAAGAACAAGACGCTAAAACATTTGTAAGAGCAAACCTGTGGCAGATGGTAACAGTCTGCCAGCCTACGGAGCTATATGCTCTGCCGTGGGACGGGCTGATGAGACAGCCCTGAACTTGGGGGAACTACGGATAGCAGAAATGCACTTCCGACTACCACCCAAGAATCCCACTGATACCGAGGGTGTCAGCTTGCGGCTTTAGCCGTGGGAGTCTCAAATCGGGTACGATATCTTTCATGGTAACTTGCGCTTCCCTCTTTCCTTGCTCAGCGCATTTTTAGGTGCCACTGCCGGTATCACGATCAGTTATTTCATCGGAAACAAGCTGGGCCTCCCTTTTTTCAAAAAAGTCGAACCCGAGCTACATATAGCGGACCAGAAAATTGAACGTACAGACCGCTTGTTTCAAACGTTTGGGCCATATCTGCTCCTTTTCGGATACTTCATTCCCGGCGTCAGAACATTTAACGGCTTGCCTTGCCGGGATGTCGCGCATGGACTTTCCCCGATTTGCCCTCTATGCATACTGCGGCGCGTTTCTGTGGAGTCTCACGTTTCTGTTATTGGGCTTTTTTCTCGGAGAAAAGTGGTATATTGTCGTAGCATACATCCACCGGTACGGCCTTTACGCCCTTCTTCTTTTGGCATTGACCACGGCAATAGCAGTCATCTTGTCAAAATTCAAACGGGTTAAGCGAAACTAATCAGATGAGGGCTGGGGAAAAGCCCTCTTCTATGTAATAAAAGAGGCCCGGCTAAAAGATCCGCTGCAAGCAAAAAAGCCCCAGCGTTTTCGCCGCAGGCTTTGAAATAAGCTTATCCTCTGCGTTCTTGCCGATGCCGAGGTGTTTTGCTTTGAGTCATCGGGAACTTTCCTTATTGCTTGGTAGCCGCTTCCAACGCGACTTCGATCATTGTATGAAATGTCGTTTGACGCTCATCTGCGGAAGTAGCCTCTCCGGTCAAGATATGGTCGCTTACCGTCAGGATGGAAAGCGCCTTGCGCTTGAATTGTGCAGCCAACGTATACAGAGCCGTTGTCTCCATTTCCACTGCCAGGACTTGATAACTCGCCAGTTTTTTGTACAAATCGAGGCTTTCCTGATAAAACGTGTCGCTCGTAAACACATTTCCCACTTTTACCGACAGGTTGCGGCCTACTGCAGCCTGGTACGCTTTGTGCAGCAATTCGAAATTTGCGGTAGGAGCAAAATCGATTTGGTTGAATCGCAGACGATTGACTTGGGAGTCTGTCGAAGAAGACATGGCGATGATGACGTCACGTACCTTGATATCTTCTTGAATGGCGCCGCACGTACCGACGCGGATCAGGTTTTGTACGCCGTACTCCGCCATCAGTTCGTGAATGTAGATCGAGATCGATGGCACGCCCATGCCTGTCCCCTGCACGGATACCCGTTGTCCTTTGTAAGTCCCGGTGAAGCCGAGCATGTTGCGTACGTTGTTGTAGCAAACCGCACCTTCCAAAAAATTCTCCGCTATGTATTTGGCTCGCAGGGGATCGCCCGGCAACAAAATCGTTTCTGCAATGTCGTTAGGTTTTGCTCCAATGTGGACGCTCATGTAATCTGCCCCTTTTCTATGTACATATTTTCCTTCTAGGCTATCGTACTATAAAAGGAAAGAAAAGAAAAATGAAAAACAGAGCTTGGAGAAGCCTGATTTCATCCTTGCATAATGAAAAAAGCCAAGCCCTGTTTTTTCTTTTTTCATCTTAAACGACCCGCCCGGTCCCGCTTTCTTTCCTAGCTGACAGCTTCTATAGAACCGACAATCGTGATTATTTGCACGTGCCGTAAAGAGAGGAGGCACGCGCCATTATCCTCCTGCTTCTCCTCCGTTGGAAAAAAACGAGACCGTTTCTTCGAGTCCCTTGCGCAACGTCGTAACAGGGTCCCAGCCCAAAAACTCTTTTGCCTTTGTGTTGTCCAGACAGCTATGTCGAATATCGCCACTCCGCTCCGCCTGGTAGCTGATCTCTCCCCTGTTTCCTGTCTCGATCTGCAGCAGCTCGCAAAGTCTTTGGACCGTTGTCGTTGTACCCGTACTAATATTGCAAATGGTTCCCAAGCCAGACGACAACGCCCGTACATTTGCTTCCGCCACATCTTTGACGAAGACAAAATCGCGCGTCTGTTTGCCGTCTCCAAAGATAACCGGTGTTTCCCCTGCCAAAAGCTGTCGTGTAAAGATCGAAACGACACCGCCCTCCCCTTTGACGCCTTGGCGAGGGCCGTACACATTGGAATAGCGCAGCACGCTTGCCTCGATCTCGTAAATCCGGGAATACCAGTCCAGATACCACTCGCCGAGACACTTGGAAGCGCCGTATAAGGAAATCGGCCGGATGGGATGGGTCTCGGTGATCTTTTCTTCCGACGTCTCCCCATAAACAGCGCAGGAAGAGGCAAACACGATTTTCCACGCACCGCATTTGACAGCCGCATCCACGACATTCAATGTGCCCATGACATTGACCGTACCGTCGGTGAGCGGTTCGGACATAGACTTCGCGACGTCCACCTGTGCAGCCTGATGAATGATGGCTTCCGGCCGAATTGACCGGAAAAGGTCGGTGAGATCATGCGCGCGGATATCCTTCTCGATCAGCTGCACATCACGGGAAAGACGGGAGTGGTCCCCTGTCGAGAGGTTATCCACGACCGTCACCTCATCCCCGCGCTCCACGAGCAATTCGACGATATGCGAACCGATGAACCCCGCTCCTCCCGTCACCAATACGCGCATCAGGAGTCGCTCCCCGCTGCCTGCAGATTCTCCCTGTACCAGTCTATCGTCAACTTCAGTCCCTCGGTCAAAGAAACCTGCGGGCTGTAGTCCAGCACCTCTTTGGCTCGCTGCAAATCAGGCTGCCTTCTTTGCATGTCCTCGTACCCGGGGCCGTAGGCTTCTTCATACGAAAGCTTGATGATCGGTGACGTCGAATTGGCCAGCTGAACGATCAATTTGGCGGTTTCCATGATCGTCATCGGCATGTCATTGCCGATATTGATGACGAGTCCATCCGCGTTTGGCTGTAAAGCCCGGAAGGTTCCCTCGACTGTATCCTGCACGTAGGTGAAGCAGCGGGTCTGCTCACCTGTACCATAAACAGAGAGCGGTTCTCCCTTGATAGCGGCGGTAACAAACCGAGGAATTACCCCGCCGTACGCGGAAGAGGTCGCTCTTGGTCCGTACGTGTTGAAGTACCGCAAAATCGTAACCGGCAGGCCCATCGAAGCGTAAGCCAGGCAAAGATGTTCATCCAGAGCCTTGGCTGTAGAATAACACCAGCGATGCGTTGCGGTAGAGCCGAGTATGCGATCATCGTCTTCGCCGAAAGGAATCGCTGTATTCTTCCCGTAGACCTCGGATGTAGAAGCAAAAATCACTTTTTTCTGATCAGGGAAGGCTGCTTCCAAAACAAGCTTTGTGCCGTCAATGTTTCCTTCGATCACCTTCAACGGATTCTCGACTGTATTTTTGACCCCCAGCACCGCGGCCAAATGATAGATCGCATCCACTTTTTTGATTAGCTCCTGCAACAGTTCCCGATCCAGAACACTCCCTTGCACAAAGTGCATCAGTGGATGTGCTTGTAAGGGAGACACAAAGTCCCGCTTGCCGGTCGACAGGTCATCCAGCGCCCACACTTCGTGCTGTTCGCGTAACAAGCGCTCTATTAGATGGGAGCCGATAAATCCGGCCCCCCCCGTCACCAGAATTTTCACGCTGAATCTCCTCCCTACAGTGATATGAGATTATCTTGCTGTTTGGTAAAGACTCCTCGCGTATCAAATAGCAGTCTGGCGTGTTTTCCGATCATCTCGTAAGGCAGCCCTGTATGATCAGTCAACAGCACGACGCAATCAAAGGCTGACAAACTTTCCGGGAAGAGCTCGACGCTTTTCGTTTCCCTTCCGTTTACCTTGACCTGGGGCACAAGCGGGTCATGGTAGCAGACATTCAGTTCCAAACTGTCCAATTTCTCGTAAATGGCCAATGCAGTCGATTCCCGTGTATCGTTGACATCCTTCTTGTAGGTCAAGCCGAGAAGGAGAATCCGCTGCTGCGTTATGGGCTGATTGGTTCCCAGCGCCTTGATGATCCGGTTGATGATGTAGTCTGGCATCTGATCATTGATTACCTTCGACAGCTGGATAAACCGCGCTTCCAAGTCGTACTGTTTGGCTTTCCATTGCAGATAGAGCGGGTCGACCGGTATGCAGTGTCCGCCGATGCCAGGACCGGGATAGTAGGCGGTAAAACCATAGGGCTTTGTTTTGGCCGCTTCGATCACCTCCCACACATCGATCCCCATTTCCGCGCAGATGATAGCAAATTCATTCATGAAGGAGATGTTCACGAACCGTTGGCAGTTCTCCAGAAGCTTCGTCATCTCCGCCGTCTTCGGAGTGGTGACACATACGAGCTGGCGAAAAGCGAAACGGTACACCTCTTTCACCTTTTCCAGGCAGTCTGGCGTTATTCCGCTGATTACCTTTGGTATATCTCCTAATGAAAACTGTTTGTTTCCAGGATCAATCCGCTCTGGCGAATAGCCAAGATAGAAGTCTTTGCCAACCTTAAGTCCGTTCCAAGAAAAGATAGGCAGCAATACCTCTTCTGTCGTTCCGGGAAATGTCGAGCTTTCTAGCACGACCAGATGCCCATTTTGCAAATACGGGACAAGAGATTTGGCTGCGGCCTGAACATAGCTCAGATCGGGATAGGAATGATCCCGCAGCGGGGTAGGCACGCATAGGATAATCGCTTCCGCAAAACGGATTTGCGAGAAATCATCTGTCGCTGTAAAGCATCCTGTGTCAAACAGCGAGACAACCTCACAATCATGTATGTCGGTCAAATAGCTTTTGCCGGAATGGAGCATTTCTACTTTTTTTGTATCTACGTCTATCCCGATAACAGACACCCGTTTGGAGGCAAAAAGCATGGCAAGAGGCAACCCGACATACCCCAGCCCGATGATGGCCACGACAGGTGCCGATTTTTCTTTGTCCATGGTCAACCAGGTTTCCTCCCTTCTTATACGGCTATCTTAGGGTATGTGAACAACTATCCTTTCGATATGGTCGGATATACTATCTTTGGCAAGAGTAGTGAAATATCACGAAAAAATAGATGAACATCCTCTTCCGCTTATCTGTAGCTTGACATATATCATAGTGAGCCGGTATGCGATGATACAGAAAAGGAGAGATTCATAGGTGCGTATCCTCATCGCTACTTACTGGTACCTGCCCCATGTCGGAGGAGTCAATACCTACGTCAATGTACTCCGAAAAGAACTGATGGCGGCAGGCCACCAGGTCGATGTATTCGCCCACCACCCAGATATGCAGAAGTACTACATGGTACACACAGGGCGGTACTTGTCGAAAGCGAAAATCAAGCAGGTCGTGTATGACAATGTCCTCAAGTACTACGACACTTCCCAGCCGTATGTGGAAGATTGGGTCCGCTGGCGGGAGATTGAAAGGTACGCGTATGAATTGGCAGCCATTTCATTTGACTTGAAGCAATACGATCTGATCCATACGCAGGACATTATCTCGACCCGTGCGCTATCAAGAGTAAAGCCGCCAAAAGTTCCCCTAGTTGCCACGATTCACGGTCTTCTGGCGACCGAGCATATGATTGCCGGTGACGTGAAAAGCAAGCAATCTATTCCGTGGAAGTATGTGTGCAAGGAAGAGTACTATGGAGCGACCTCTGCCACCAAGACGATGGTTCCTACCTCCTGGCTGAAACGGAAGCTGAGCGAACCCGAGTACGGTGTCCCGGCCAAACTCCTGCATACCGTCCCTTATGGCATGGACACCAGCCAATTTTTGGGGAAATACAACTCCCCGACGTACTCGTACATTCCTCCCGTTGAGAGTGGAAAAACCGTCTTGATTTGTCCGGCTAGACTCGTCCCGGTCAAAGGACACAGGTACCTGTTGGAAGGTCTTCACAAGCTCAAACAAAAGCGCAGTGACTTCGTTTGCTGGCTGATCGGCAACGGACCTCTGTACGATGAAATGGTCGCTCTGGCCAATTCATTGGGCATTTCCGATGTGGTCCACTTTTTCGGTGACCGAGACGATGTCCCGCAGCTGTTGAAACAAAGCCACATACTGGTTCTCCCTTCCGTACAAGACAACCACCCGTTTTCCATCATGGAAGCACAGGTAGCCGGCAAACTCGTCGTCGCATCGAACGCAGGAGGCATACCGGAAATGGTCTCCCATAAAAAGACCGGTTTTATATTCTCCAAACGAAACAGCGCTGACCTTGCTTCCAAACTCGACTATGTTCTTTCTCATCCGGCTCTTGCAAGGCAAGTGGCAGAGCGGGGACGGAGATGGGGACTCAATCGTTGGGCTCCATCCACGCTCTTGAAAAAAACGATGAGTATTTATTTGTCAGCAATGGAGAAGGTGGGGAAATAAAATATGGCCATGAAAAAGGTAAAAAGCTCATCGCGACCCATCAGCCAAAGACGAAAACTCCCCCCGGTTTTTCGCGGTGCTGCCGCAAAAAATACGGCAGTAAAGGTATATAGAGGAAAAATTCTGCGAACGAGGACAAAACTGGCACAAAGACGTACGCTTAGCAAAAGGGACAAAGTGTATGCAGCATACCGGCAAATTTTATTAAAAAGGGGCATTCAGATTACCCTGCAACAAGCGAGGAATGTCCCGTATCAATTGGCACTGCACACCGTGCAGAAAGCGATACGGGAGCGACAATCTCTCATTGCCCGCTCAGGCTCCAAAACTAGGCAACGCCCACTTCGCCGTACAGGCAGGAAGCAAGCGGGCGCCATAAGAAGCATTGGCAAGCGAAACCGAATCGTGACCAAAACGCGAAAGCGCCGTACCACTAGAAGAACACCATTTGTAAAGACTTTTCCTGCCATCTCCACCATTCCGAAAGTGACGGCAATACCTACTACTCCAATTGAACCAATCGTGACCCCGCTATTGCCTACAGCGGAACAAATAGACATCAACGCACCTGCGCCTCTATCGGAAGAAATACACTCCAATAGCGTTGATACGCATCGAATCGAGTCCATCTTCTATAAGAACGAGGAGCAGGTGTTCGATCCCGGATTGTGGTCGATGGTTGTCAAAGATTTGCCGCCAAACTACCAGATCCCCGACCCAGCCTTTACGAGGAGCCTTTCCCATGCGTATAACGAACTGGCGAAGTCTCCCAAGCACGACGGCCGTTAGACGTCGGCACCGGGCAGTCAGCGATCCTTCAGCTCTCATATAGAACAAAACCGTTGCCATTTTCGAAACGGCAACGGTTTTGTTATTCTTAGATATCGGCTGGAAGAAGATGATGATTCGGAGCAAGCTGGGTGGTCCTTTCCATATGTTTTAAGAGATGGCGGCGTCTCAATTGATCGATAAAGAACACTCTCTCTGATTTTATCGCCTGCAAGAAGGAAAGGGCTTCGAGGTGATCACCCAAAATCAGTTCCTTCACAAGATTGTTCGCTTTTGAATTAAGCGTGCTCTTTCGATTCGTCCGAAAGACATCCACACTTCCTGTTTGCTCTACCCGAATCCCTTGCAAAATCGCCTTTGCTTGAGCCAGAGGAGGAACCATCAGACTATCATATCCCAACCAGGCAGCCACAGATCGCTTCATCGCATGAGGAACTGCCGTCATCGAGGAAAAACCCAGATCAGCTCGAAGCAGCATGCGGTTGAGGTAAGATTTTGCCATGCTGACAGCATCTATTTTGGCTGTGTTAATGAAAAATGGGTTCACGTTGTTGAGAGAGATATCTACACCCTGGTAACAGGCGGTGACAAATTTTTGCAGGCGCTCGGCCGGAATCACGATGTCACCGTCAAGGAATAACAGTACATCTCCGCTTGCTTCCTTGGCCCCGATCGCTCGACCGACATCATGTCCCAATTGAAATGGATAGGAAAAGCAAGTGACATTGTATTTGCTCACAATCTGAATCGTTCGATCCCGACTGCCATTGGCGATGACAATGATTTCCTTTGGTTTCAGACGCCCTACTTGCCTGAGCACTTTTCCAATCGTCGCTTCTTCGTCCCGTACAGGTATGATGACAGAGAGTCGTTTTCTGTTTTGCCTTAGTTGTAGTCGGTTTGGTACCGACAGCTTGATTGGCTTGGCAGTTTTCTTGGCGACAGATCCTTTGACGGCCCTGACAACGCGTTTTCGTTTATTAGTCTTGCCCCTTCTCTTTGCTCTGTAGTTGATCACGCCCTTCTCCCCCTTCTATTCGCGCCGTCTTTTCGCGTACGATCGAACGCAAATGAAGATGCCCGGGAAACTGCAACAGCTGACGTTTTCGATCCAGGTCTTTAAATCCCGCTCGAACTCCCTTTTCTCTCATAAAGAACGCGATCGCTTCGGCATGATCTCCAAGGACCAGCTCCTTCACATTTTCGGTACGACCGATCCGCCGTTTGTTGACTCTGGCTGTATTAATCGGGCAGACGCGTGTAATAGACAGTCCTTCCAAAATCGCCTTTGCTTGTGCCCGGGGAGGTACAGCGAGCTCCTCCCACCCGATCTTTTTCACAGCTTTTCGACTCATCGCATGTGGAACTGTGGTCAAAGAACTGCCTATTAAATCCGGTCTTCCCGCGATATGGTTCAGCAGTCGCTTCGCCAACGAGGTTGGATGCATTTTACGTTTCGTGCAGTAACCGGAGTACGCATTCAAGGCGATATCCCAACCGGCTTGAACTGCGTTGATGTATACTTGCAGCTTTTCCGCCGGAATCACAAAGTCAGCATCGATAAACAGCAAGACTTCCCCTTTGGCAAAGTAAGCACCTATCGCACGCCCTACATCATATCCTAATGATTGATATCCTTCGATCACGCGAGCACCTGAATCCAAAGCAAGCTTGGTTGTGCCATCTGTTGTGCCGTTCGATACTACAACAATCTCAATGGAGGGGGATACCTTTTTGACTTCCTCGATGACGCGGACAATGCGTTTGCCTTCGTTGCGAGCAGGGATGATAACCGATACTCTTGGTGACTCGTTGTCCATCGCGTTTCCCCCTTTTCTGGTAAATGGCTTCTTTCTTACCATACGTCGGTTGCTTAGGGATGGACACGGCAGTTATCCCTCTATTTGTTTGACTTCCACGCTTCTCCTGCAATCACTGCTTTAGCCGATCTCCCCTCAAGATAGCAAACGCAAATAAACCGTCCCCGAAAAGGAGACGGCTCTCGTGTATGGTCTGTATTCTCTTATTGTATACGATCCCAATTCCTTGGAATCTGGCGAATGCGCTGGCGTCGACGCTTTCGGGCACGGGCTACTGTATAGGTGACCAAAAAGAGATTCAATCCAAGCCATGTAAACAAAATTCCGTAGCGAGGACCAGAAGAGACGCTCTCCGGTTCTTCCTTGCTTGCGGCAGCTGCGACACGCGGCTCCTCTTTGCGCTTTAATGCGTAGGTGCGCGACAGCTCTCCCGCCCGTACAATCAGTTGACCGCCTGAGGTAACCTCTGTTTCAGGTGTCGTTCCCAAAGGCACAGTGGCGTACAAATCCGCATCTGCCGTGAAGGTCGGAAGCGCTTCCTCCGAAGGCTGCTGTCCGCTTTGCACAGCACGGGTAAACGTCTGCCCGGCATGTGCAATCTGCTTCGTCTCAAAATGGGCAAAGCCATAGTCCAACATGGCAGTGACGTCCTTGTAGGAAAGGTTGCTGGAGCCCGCTTTCATCGTAACGGCAATCAATTCGGTGTTCCCTCGCTTGGCCGAACCGACGAGGGTATTGCGGGCCTGGTCCGTAAAGCCGTTCTTGATTCCCGTTGCTCCTTCATAATTGCGGAGCAGCTTGTTATGGTTGACCAAAACCGTTTTCCATTCCAGTCCGTCCCAGGGCAGCCTTTCCGTTGCGACAATTTCTCGGAAAATCGGATTCTTCATGGCGTACTGAGCAATTTTTGCCATATCGGCCGCGGTCGTGTAGTGATTCGGATCATGCAAGCCATGAGCATTGGTAAAATGCGTTTCTTCTATGCCTACTTTTTCAACCAGATAAGCATTCAACTGCTCGGCAAATTGCTCCACGCTGCTGCCCAAATGTTCAGCGATCGCTGTCGCCGCATCATTGCCAGAGTTCATAAGCAACCCGTACTCCAGTTTTTTTAACGTAACCTTCTCGCCTTCTGCAAGGTAGACACGGGTGCCTTCCTCCCAGCGAGCTCTCCTCGAAACTGTCACGATGTCGTCAGGGTTACCCCTTTCAATCGCATAAATACCTGTTGCAATTTTTGTGATACTTGCCGGATATAGTTTGGCGTGGGGGTTCTTTTCGAACAAAACCTGACCGGTCTTCGCGTCTATTAAAATGGCAGATTCCCCGCTAAGCATATCCGGCGACAAGACGGCAGATCCCTCCTGTGCCTTGACCTGCTGTGCCGGTGCTGTGGAAAAAACACACGCCGCGGCAAGCAGGCAGATGAGTACATAACGCATGCTTTTTTGGTTCCTTTCCTTGCTATTCGATCTGGTTGCGGTACAAAAAGTAGCGTTTCTATGTTTTTAGCCGAGACGTTTTCCTAGCAAATCGTAAATCATTTTGAACTTTGGATTGTCCTGGAAAGCTTGTTCGAACCCGCTGACGTGCTCGCGATACAGAGCGGCGGCTGATTCCAAATCTTGTTTCACGTACAGAGAGAAAATCTCCTCCAGCTTTTCTTCGAGAGTCGGGTCGACTGCCTGCGGTGTCAAAATCTCTTGCCTTAGATTGTTCATCAGGACATCAAGCTGATGAGTAATCAAGGATGCTTCATGAAGCTGTTCCATCACATTCTGAGGAATGTTCCCCGCATATTTGTACCTGAGCTCATGTTCATTCGTAGCCCAGAAATTCATTCCGAGGGTTCTGATCTGGATCTCACAAAGCAAAGTAATTTTTTCGCTTCCATGGTAGACCGTATATGATGCAATCATGTGAATGCTTCGGTACCCGGAGTCTTTCGGTGATGCAATATAGTCCTTGACGTCGTGAATGACAATGTCTTCCCGCTCCTGCAGCAGCTGCTGCACCTCCCGGACGTCATCCACATAACGGCAGACTACGCGCAATCCAGCAATATCCGTAATCTCGCGAGCGAGATCTTCTTCCCAATCGTTCCGCGTAAAGTCTATCCCTTTTTCTTGAGCCTTTTTTATCAGGCTGTCCACTTTTTTGACGCGACCTACCACAAACTCGATCGGGGAATAGCGCCCCCGCTTCATAAAGCCGTATTTAATTCCTTTTAGCTTTAATTTCAATTCATCAACAGCTTGTTCATAAGGTGCCAAAAAATGAACAAGGTTATTTAATACTCGATTTGGTACTTGTGTGCTTTTCATTCAAAAAACACCTCCATGTCACTCCCAGAGGAAAGGTGATGCATCCAGAAATGGTTGCGGATTGACATACGTATTTCCAATCAACATGCCAAAGTGAAGATGCGGCCCGGTAGAGAAACCCGTGCTGCCGATGCGGCCGATTTGCTGTCCGGCTTTCACCAGATCGCCTGTTTTCACATCAATCTTGGACATGTGTGCATAGATGGAAAATACCTGGAGGCCGTGGTCAATGATAACCGTGTTACCGGTCAAATACAAAGACTCCGCCAGAACGACTTTCCCGTGGTTGGTTGCCGCGATCGGCGTGCCTGTTTTGCCTGCGATATCTATAGCTGCATGTCGATTGGCCGGTACTCCGTTAACCACTCGTTGATATCCGTATGGGGTTGTAATGCGGCCTTGTGCAGGCCATTGAAATTTGTCGGTGAAATACGCCGTCTCCGCTGACTTCGACCGGGCAGCGTTGATTTTTTTCTGATCGGCATCAATCCTGGCCGAGTCTTGTCTCATCTGGTTCAGCTGCTTGGAAACGGTCAGCTTGTCCACCGCGAACTGTTTTGGTACGATCGTCAATTCAGCTTTCAGTTTATTATCTATTGTTTGAACAGTATAGGTCATTGGCTTTGCGTCAAAGGGAACCGGAATAAACCGGATGTACTCGCCGTTTGAAGGCTGCAACCGGTAGGTTTTCTGAAAAAGGGTTACTGACGTAGCCTGCTTGCTCTTCACCAGAACGGCGTCGCCCGGACTCGCATGAGCGGGTGTGATCGCCAATTGCGGTTGTTCAAGCACAGTCTGGGCGCTCTCTTTTACCTCCTTGCCCAGACTGCTGGTCCCTGCAGAAAAGACCAGAGCGGCTATTAGCATCAGACTGGAAAGCTGCTGGATCATCACGTATTCCCTCCCATTTTCCAGTATAACAAATCATAGCGGGAATTGAAAAAGAAAAAGAAGGCTAAAATTCATCAGCCTTCTACTGTTTTTCCTGTTTTTTACTATATTCCGACATCATTTCCATGAATGATTGCACATTGGTCAGCATTTCGCTGGCCTTTTTCGTTTTCTCTGTAATGTTTTCAAAGTCGATCTTCCCTTTTTTTCTGTCACTCCAACGCTTGAACAATTGGCTGGCAGCTGCCGGGTTGGCGCGGATCGATTCAATACGGGATGCGTCCTGCCTGAGCCATGCCTCAAAATCGGGATTGGTTTTAAACAAACGTTTAAGCTCCTTCTTTTTCACGGCCGGCCGTCACTCCTCTCCATCGCAAACAAGAATGGGTTGCTGTCGTCACACTACACCATATGACTAGTCCGCTCATGTGGATTGTGCATTCGCACACTTGGAAAAAAAAGGGCGAACGTTTAGAGACAAGAAGAAGACCCCTGCATAAAGGGGTCCTCCGCCATTCACATATTTACTTGTAGCTGCACGGAATTAACCGCGGCCTGCCAGTTGTTGTTCAGCAAAGCTAACCAGACGTTTCGTAATTTCTCCTCCGACGGAACCGTTTTGGCGGGAGGTCGTATCAGCGCCCAGATTTACACCGAATTCTGCAGCAATTTCATACTTCAGCTGGTCCAGGGCCGCATTTGCTTGAGGAACTAACAGATTGTTGGTACCACCTTGGTTGTTGTTCGCCATGTGTGATTCCTCCTATCGCTTTTTTCTCCCGGGACGGAATCGAACCGCCAGCTAAAAGCTCCTCTCCAGTGAGACCGAGAGACGTTGGGAAAAGAGGCTTGCTGACCTCTTGTGATAGTATCTTCCCTCCGGCGTTTGCGTCCCATTCGCAATTCGGCGATGTAAAATCTGACAGGCGCAGCGAAAAGAACTCGACCTTTTTTGTGTTATAATGAAGCGAATAGTTTGGATGATGAGAGGAGCCGCCAATTTGAACGAGCCGCAAAAAATTTTGCTCATTGACGGAATGAGCTTTCTGTTTCGAGCGTTTTTCGCTTCCGCCTGGGCGGGGGGATACCGTCAAACGTCTCAGGGCGTATACACGAATGCCGTCCATGGATTTACCAAAATGATGCTCGACTACGTCGATCTGATCCAGCCCACACACGTGGCTGTCGGGTGGGATGTCGCAGCCAGAGAAACGCTTATCCGCAGTCAGTGGTACGACGGCTATAAAGCAAATCGCAATGCTCCTCCCGAGGAGTTAATCCCGCAGTTTGATCTCGTCAAGGAGGTCACCGAAGCATTTTCTGTGCCGAATATAGGATGCCCCGGATATGAGGGGGATGATGTACTCGGGACACTCAGCTCCATGCTGGCTGCTAACGGACATGAAGTGGTGATTGCAACAGGCGATTACGACAGCCTTCAGCTCGTGTCAGATAAAGTCAGCGTAAAAATATTGAAAAACGGCGGCAAACACGAGCATTACACCCCCGCCAGTCTGCTTCATCTGCGCGGGATTACCGCGGAGCAGGTTATCGACGTGAAGGCCCTGATGGGCGATGCTTCCGATTGCATTCCCGGATGTCCCGGCATTGGCGAGAAGACCGCTCACAAGCTGATCTGTGAGCATCAAAGCCTGGACAATCTGTACAGCCGTCTGGAGGCCTGCACGCCCAAAATGAGAGTCAAGCTGGAAGAAAACCGCGAGCAGGTGTATTTAAGCAAAAAATTGGCGACGATCATCCGCGATGTCCCGATCACCTTTGATCCGAATGAAGCGAGATGGGCATACGAAAGCGCTCGGGTACGTGAAAAATTTGACGAACTCGAATTTGGCCGAAGTCTGTTGAGCCGTGTCAACTAGAGGAGGAATAACACCATGGGAGAACGAAACGGCAAGCTTCCGCTCAAGGAAGGCCATCAAGCGCTGGTGCTCCATTTCCCTGAGGGTTTTGAAGCAGAACTGCTTCGGCTCCCGGAAAAAACGGTTGAACGGCTTTCAGCGGCTTAATAAAAAATGGGTAAAAGTCGGAGTGACGAATTGCCTATGCGAAGAACGGGAGATAATAAAAAGACCATCTGTTGGCATTCCATTGCCTGGATGGTCTTTTCGCCATTTTTGCGGGATAGGCTTAGACAATTACGGCTGTTTGTTCGCTGAGAAGACGTCGAGCAACAATCCCGTCTGCTCCTCCCCCTTGCTCTCCCAGGTGGAGGCAAACCTCACTCGATGAGAGACGCCGAGGATATCGTACTCTTGCACGAGATGCTGCCTGGCGGAGCCTACGATCAAGGTGTGCAGCCGGACCTGTTTTTTCTCGGCCAAATGAGCGAGCATATCCCGAACGTAAACAGAAAGCCCCCCGACGCCATCCGTCGCCATCACGAGATCGGCACCTTGAAAACGGCTGTTCTCCTCCAGTATCGCGATCGCACGCTTCATTGGAGAATCAAAGTGGGTACCTCCGCCAAAAGCAGTCTGCGCCAAGGAGTAGAACCCGGGCCAATCCGGTCTGCGATGATACAGCGCCCGCTCCAGGACTTCGCCTTTGGCGCCGAACAACAGCAGGATGAAATCCCGCTTTTCCAGCAGGCAAAGAGCCGCGAATGTCATGACAAACACCTGCGCGAGCCGCAGCTTTCCTCCCCTCATCGAATGAGAGGTGTCCAGCATGCAGATGACAGGCCCTTTGGGCGGCTCCTCATACCAGCCTGCCGTATCGTAGGTCATCAGCTTTTGTTCCAGCCATTTCAGCAGAAAATAGCTTTCGTACTCGGGATCAGCAAGCAGAACCGCTTCGCTCGGCAGCATATGCCCGATATCTCCCGATTGCCTGAGGTTATCGTATTCTTCCGGTATCAGGCGCGTCCGCTTCTCCTTCTTTTTCATCCGGAAATGATGGACATTGCGCCCCACTTCCTCCAAAAAGGAGAGCAAATCGGGATGCCGCTTGAGCTTGTCCACCCACTTCAGGTACTGGTCGAGCGTTTGCCTGCGAAGCTTGCCCAGGTCGCTTCCCCAGCGGCGATTCGCAAAACGCTGGCTGGCCTCAAGGAGCTCGCGAACAAACAGAGTGTCGACCTCCTCATCGGCAAGCGTCTCTTTCAACGACCGATCCAGCCAATGGCCCAGCTCCTGCTCGAACCGCTCGATGGCTTCCCGCTCCTGACGCGAGAGGCGCTCATGCTGTTTTTCCCGTTGCGACAGCTCGTCCTCCAGCTTTTTTACCTTTTGCTGGAGTTTCGAACGCTTTGTAAATTGCACGCGCATTTCCTCCCGCAACTCCACGATTCGGTTCTTCAGCGACTGGATTTCCGCTTCTACCAATGGGCGGGAGTCGATCGCCTCCTGCTTTTCTTCCACGAGCCGTTTTCCCTGCTGCAAGGTATACCCGACTAATTGAAGCTTTGAAATCTGTTTCTCTGTCAAAAATTCGGAGAGCTTGGCCTGCTCATTTCCCTCGCCGTCCTGCTTTTGATTCAGTCCAGCCACCAGCGGCGTGATTTGCTGCTCGCGTTCACGCTTCCTTACCTCTTCCGAGAAGCTCTCGGTCAACCACATCAGAGCCTTGATCGCTGTTTTGAACGATGGGCTCTCCTGACCGACGGTACGCGGATGTATCGTTTGGTAAAAGTACTGCTTGCGGAGCGTCTGAACCATCCAGCGGTGGAACGGTGTCGCTTCCCGCGTTTGGTCGATCTCGGGTGCCGGGAGAAAGAAGCTGAGAAAAAAGTCGGCCAAAAGCTCGCGGGAAAACCACGGCGCCCGTTGCCTCGCTTCCTCCATCCATTCCGTTGCCGTACGCGATGAGTAGCAGAGTCCGTCAAAAACATAGCGATCAACCCTGCTGGCGCGAATGATCATGATGTCCCGCAGCCTCCTCAAAGGGTGTAATCATATTCGGCACCTGCAATTTCGCGATCGAACACCGTTCGATATACCCCTTGGATCATCTGTAGAATCCGTTCACCCTCGACCCGCAGATGAACGTATTTTACCGCGTACTTCTCTACTTGATCGATGAGCCTGTTTTTCTCATGGATGTAGGGGTTCAAGTTTTTCTCCTGCTGCTGAAAGGCGAGCAAGCGATTGCGCAGATCGCGGCCTGTTTCCTCAAGCTCCATCCGGCATTCTTCCAGCAAGGAGCGATACTCCTCCGCTTTTGCCGCCCCCATTTTGTGTCCAATTTCCTTTTTGAACTGGAAAGCGTGCAGCTCCGATTCCTTTTCCAGCCAACGCTGAGCGACCTGCTGGAATCTCCGCAAAGGCAGCTCTGCTTCCAGCTCCACTTTTACTTGCTCTGTAAACCTCTTCTCAAACAGCTCCCGCAGCACAGGCAAATCCTCCGGCACCTCCCAGAGCATATGAGGGGTAAAGACGGTATCCCAAATCGACACGTGATTCCGGCCGTTGATCACTGCGGATGTTTTCCAGATCCGGACGATCTTGTTCCACCTTCTGTCGGAGATGACAAACTCCTTTTCCTCCAGGTCCTTTTTCAGACTGTACAAAAAGTAGATGAAGCCTTCTGAGATGCCTGCCTCTTTGGCGGCGGTCTGAACGTCTTTCACATCGTACAAGGAGAAGACCACCGGTATTTCTTTCGCCGGCGGATCGAACATCTTCTCATAGCTGGAGGCATGCTGCAGATACCTTACCTCGTAGCGGATGAGAAACCGGTCGTACAGGGCGGTCAGCTGCTCTTCTTCATCCGGCAGTTCATTGGAAGCGGCCACGAGAAATAGCAGCGGCACTTCTTCTTTTTCTCTTCCGTTAAAGTAAATCCGTTCATGCAGGATCGACAACAAGGAGTTTAAAATCGCGCTGTTGGCTTTGAAAATCTCATCGAGAAAGGCGAACTGAGCCGACGGCAAATAACCGGCTGTCTTACGCACGTATTGGTCTTGCTTTAGCTGTTGGAGTGAAACCGGCCCGAAAATCTCATCCGGCGTCGTAAAACGGGTGAGCAAATAATCAAACCAATGCTCCGCACCAAACAGCTTGGAGACGGAACGGGCCAGCTGAGATTTGGCCGTTCCCGGCGGACCGACCAGCAGCGCGTTCTCGCCGCTCATGATCCCGAGAATCAGCAGCCTGATCAGCTCGCTTCGCTCTAAAAACCGGCGCTCCAGTACTTCGATCGCTTGATCTATTTTTTGTTGAAGCTGTGCAGTATTCAGCATGGTAAATGGCGCAGGCAGGCGCCGGTCCCCCCTCTTGGCCTTACTTGGTGAAAAAAATGCTTCCTTCCTATCCTCGCATAAATAGCCGGGCATTTCCAGTTATCCGGCACCCCGTGATAGACCAGGTCGGTATACCGGCCGTAAAAATTGGGATAAAATGGTTATCAACGACACTGAGAGGAAGATTGGGATGCCCCAGGTACAATTGACTGAAGAGGAATACGAGCAGCTCATGGAACGCATTTACAAAATTCTGAACCGGACCGAAGAGCTTGATCACGTCACCCATCACTGGATGTGGGAAGTCTGGAGAACGATCCGCTACAACAAATTGTAAGCCCCATTCCACCTTCACCCATGCCTGTTCCTTTGCATAGTGTGTCAGCAGAGGCATTCTCCTGACCCGATCAAGGAGGGGGATTGGCATGGGTGTAGAACTGTTCTGGATTCACGGCGTCTATGTTTTGTTTGTCATCGTCATTATCGTGACGATGGTGATGAGACGCGACACAAGTCTTCTTTGCATGATCGGAATCGCCGCGCTTGGAATGACGGCTACGGGCTCGGTCACAGCAGCGGTAGGGGGATTGTTCGGTAGTTTTGTATTCGCCATTACCGAGCTGTTGCCGACGATTCTCGTCATTTCCATTATCGTCGCGATGAGCCAGGTCTTGTCCGAGACCGGCATTAACGAAACCATGATCAAACCCGTTTCTTCTCTCATCCGTACACCTGCGCTGGCGTTTTGGGTGATTGGGCTCGCGATGATGACCATCTCCTGGTTTTTCTGGCCTTCCCCTGCCGTTGCGCTGATCGGAGCCGTTCTCCTCCCTGCCGCCATCCGCGTAGGACTTCCCGCGATCGGTGCAGCCGTCGCGATGAACCTGTTCGGACATGGCATTGCCTTGTCCGGCGATTTTATTATTCAGGGTGCACCCACACTGACAGCGAAAGCGGCCGGCCTGCCGGTTGCAGACGTCATTTCGGCGAGTGTTCCGCTCGTTATCGTTATGGGATTGGTGACGACGGTTACCGCATTTTGGTATTTGCGAAAGGATATGCAGAACGGTCTTGCTGCTGAGTCTATCCAAGAGACCGAAAATTCGGACTTAAATCCAAAAAACGCGTTTGCACCACTCCCCGCTGGCCTGCGCAATTGGCTGGCTGCAGCTGTGATCCTGCTTTTTCTCCTCGATGTATGCGCGATGTTCCTCCTTCAATTAAAAGGAGGAGATGCCACTGCGCTTGTTGGAGGGACCGCTCTGTTCATCCTCGTAGCCGTCACATTGATCGCTCACAAGCAGGCAGGTCTGGAGAAGGTAACGAACCACCTGATTCACGGCTTTCAATTCGGTTTTAAAGTATTTGGTCCGGTCATTCCAATCGCTGCCTTCTTTTACATGGGGGACAGCGGTTTTCTCAAAGTCTTTGGAGAGACGCTACCCGCCGGCTCGCAAGGTATTGTAAATGACTTGGGAGTTGCCTTGGCCCATACGATTCCGTTAAGCAAGGAAGTGGCCGCTCTCGCCTTGACATCCATCGGTGTCATTACGGGTCTGGATGGTTCCGGCTTCTCCGGAATTACCCTCGCAGGCTCGCTTGCCCAATTGTTCGCCACTGCTCTCGGAACGGGGGCAGCCACATTGACGGCATTGGGTCAGGTCTCGGCGATTTGGGTCGGGGGCGGCACCATTATCCCGTGGGCGTTGATTCCTGCCGCAGCCATTTGCCGCGTTGACCCATTCGAGCTGGCGAGACGCAATCTTTATCCGGTCGTCATCGGGCTTTTGGTAACGACACTTGTCGCGATGCTTCTCATTTGACATGGACAGCTTTTCTGCTGTCCTGCAAAATCAGCGGAACCCCTTTGAGACGCGTTTTGTCAAAAACGAAAATCCTCCGAGCATGATCGAAAACCATGTCAGGAGGATTTTTTGGCGCTTTGCGCTGCGCCTTTCTTCATCATCGCTTCTTTTTTCTTCTGATTTTGACCAAGCCTCCATAAAATGGTAAAAGCAAGCTGGAGGAAAGGTCGGGCATCGTTTATGAGACTGTGGATCAAAAGTGTGCAGGTGGCTGCCACCTTCGTCGGAACCATTGTCGGGGCCGGGTTTGCCAGCGGCCAGGAAATTGTTGCTTTTTTCACTGCTTACGGCCATGCGGGGACTTGGGGCATCTGGATATCGACCGGCCTGTTCATGTGGCTCGGTTACCGCCTAATGGTTCTGGCCCATCAACTTGGAACGCCCTCTTATGAATCGTTTAATCGTCAGCTATTCGGTTCCATCCCGGGACGAATCATTAACCTATTGGTATTTTTGACCTTGCTAGGAGTCACCACTGTCATGCTGGCCGGAGCGGGCTCGGTGTTGGAAGAGCAATTCGATTTTCCGTACTTCTTCGGGATCCTCGCCACAGCTGTAGCCGCTGCTCTTTTGCTCCGGAAAGGCTTGGAGCGGCTGCTTGCGATCAACTCCATCGTTGTGCCCTCGATGCTTCTCTTTGCCTTCTTGATCCTCATGGATGGCGACGTCGTCTCCCCGATCCCCGAAACTCCGCCGGATTCGCTCGAATTTTTGTGGCAGGCGGTCTTGTACGTCTCGTTTAATCTGGCGATGGCCCAAGCCGTACTCGTTCCGATCGGACATTCCATTAAGGAACCCATCGTCTTGAAACGGGCCGGGATTATCGGCGGCGGCAGTCTGGGTTTCCTGATGCTGAGCTCCCATATCGCCATGCTCGCCAACTGGGAGCAGATTCGCTATATGGAAGTGCCGATCATTTTCATCACGGGACAGTGGAATGACTGGCTGCAGCTGTTTTTTGTCTTCGTCCTCTACTCCGAAATCTTCACTACCCTCATCTCGAACGTCTTTGGAATCGGGCAGCAAATCCGCGAGCTTGTCAACATCCCGGTGACGAGTGTCTATTTTGCCTTGTTTACAGCAAGCTCCTTGCTCTGCTTTATCGGATACTCCGACCTGCTGTTATTTCTGTACCCTCTGTTCGGGTATCTCGGCCTCGCTACGTTTATCAAAATCATGCTGCCAAAACGGTCAATATCCGCTCTCTGGAAGTAAAGGTGGAACAGCCTCTCTTGGCATGGTGCGAATCCGCTCATCCAATCAGGTCCCGCAATAGGTTACGTAAGGACGGTCCGATTGGGGAGGCGGTGCGCAGTATTCTTCCTGCTCGGGGCTGTGAGCGAAAGGTTTGGAAAGTACATCGAGCAGCCGCTCCATCACGCTGTAGTCCCCCCGGCTCGCCGCCGCTTCCAATGCCTCTTCCACCAGATGGTTGCGCGGAATTACCGCTGGATTGCTGCTGCGCATCAACTGCTGCGAAACGTCCATTGCCACCTGCTGCCGGTCCAGTCTCGCCTGCCACCGCTCATGCCACGGAGCAAATTCCGGCGTCCCAAACAAGGCCGTATCCTCCGGCTTTCCAAGCGTGAATGCCCGGAAGGTGCTGGTATAGTCCGCTTGATATTTCTGCATCATAGTAAGGAGGTCTGCAATCAGCTCTTCATCCTCCTTTTCTTCATTGCTGATGCCGAGTTTTGCTCTCATTCCCGCAAGCCAATTTTTGTGATATAGCTTCAAGTATTTGGAAATTTCATCCTGAGCGAGCTGGACAGCCTGGTCTTGGTCCTCGTGCAGCAGTGGCAATAAGGCTTCGGCAAATCTCGCGAGATTCCATCCGCCAATATACGGCTGATTGCCATAGGCATAGCGGCCTTGCACGTCGATGGAGCTGAAAACCGTCGCGGGATCGTATGTATCCATAAAAGCGCAAGGGCCGTAGTCGATCGTTTCGCCGCTGATCGCCATGTTGTCGGTGTTCATGACCCCGTGGATAAAGCCGACCAATTGCCATTTTGAAATGAGCGCCGCCTGACGCATGATTACTTGCCGAAGCAGCGACAAGTATCGGTTCTCTTCCGCCTCTGCAGCTGGAAAATGACGGTGGATGGCATAGTCGGCCAGAGCCTTGAGCTGCTCGACGGTACCCCAATTTGCCGCATACTGAAAAGTGCCGACACGCAGATGGCTGGACGCCACCCGAGTGAGAATAGCGCCAGGCAGGTCGGTCTCCCGGATCACTGGCTCGCCGGTCGCGACTACAGCCAGACTGCGGGTGGTCGCAATCCCGAGTGCATGCATGGCTTCGCTGATGATGTATTCCCGCAGCATCGGCCCGAGTGCCGCCCGACCATCGCCTCCGCGGGAGAATGGGGTCCTTCCCGAACCCTTGAGCTGAATATCGACCCGTTCTCCCTGAGGAGTGATCTGCTCTCCAATAAGCAGCGCCCGGCCGTCTCCCAGCATGGTAAAATGGCCGAATTGATGCCCCGCATAGGCTTGGGCTAGCGGCGAAGCGCCTTCGGGAATCCGGTTGCCCGCAAACACCTCTACGCCGTCCTCGCTTCGGAGCTCTTGAACATTCAACCCTAGTTCGGTTGCCAGCGACTCATTGAGAATGATCAGCTTCGGCGAGCGAACAGGGGTCGGTGTGAGGCTGGCATAAAAAAAATCCGGCAGCCGCGCATAGCTGTTGTCCAGGTTCCATCCTGTATCCTTTCTTGCCGATTCCTTTGTCATTGTATCTCCTTTTTTGCTTCATGAGATTTTTTTATCCAAATTCCAGCATTGCTTGGTCAAGCTCCTTGACCCATCCGGTCCGGAACAATGCATGGGCAGGGCCTTTTTAGTGTCTGCTTCTGCCATTTTATTATACTCTTTCCACTCCAAGATGGGGTCTTTTTAGCGATGCCGGTGTGCAATACAGAAGTACCGGTTTCCTGGATAGCAGGGTACGGAAAGTCAGCCCAGACGTACGACAGGCCCGTTTTTCCTTTGATTGCCGTCTCAAACGGATGCTACTCTCCCGATTTTTTTAAAAGGGCATCAAATTTTTTCATGTTCAGTATTTCGTGCGTTAAAAATTTTCCGTTAAAGAAGGCGCTATATGTCGTAAAAGCGGTGGGAGCATTTTGAGCCTCTTCCTTCGTCGTGATTTTTCTCCTTTCCACGGAAATCTGGAATTCTTTTTGAATTTCATCGAGTTCATCGTTTACATAAATGTGACCAGGATCGCGAAACAAACTGGCGCCGTGCAGCATGCCAGCGCCAGATAATTACGCAATGATGTTTTCCATGTCCGCTTATTCGCAGGGGACCATTTGGTCAGCTTGGTGGAATGTTTTGAATCCCATACGGAATCTTTTCGTTGCGATAGGTTGAACTAAGGTCTTCCGAGTCCGTCTGTTTCCCCCATTTTTTCCCTTACGAGATAGCGGCATTTCCTGTTTCCATCGGCTATGCACTCCGTCCTCTCTACATGGGCGTCAAGCAAAGCCGCAAACATGATCAGCTCGCATCGACAGGCCTGGCGATATCGAACAGCTATGTGGGAAATGGGGCAATTCGCTTCCTCCAGCAAATACAAGCCGTCCTTTCTTTTTTCTACCTTGACCATGTACCCGTCCTCATCCTGAAGTTTTGCCAAAGTCAGCAAACGCTCTTCAAACTCTTTCCCTGCCATCTCCTTTCGGTACTTTTGAGCGCTCCTCTCCATTCTTCGCTCAAAGAGCTTGTCGACGAACGAGTTGCCGAAGAGGCAGTCGATATCATCCATCATTTCAATGGCCAACCCGTCGTAATGACTCGGGAAAAACTTGTCGGCCGCAGGAGTCAGACGGTAGACAAAAGTCGGTCTCCCCATTTGCTTGCGGCGGATATTGGCGTCAATATACCGGTCTTTTTGCAATACATCTAAATGCTTGCGGATGGCGGCTTTTGTTATCCCGAAATATTCTGCCAACTCCAAAACACTGATGGAGCCTCGTTTCTTGAGCAACCACAATATTTCGAGTCGTCTTGCCTGTTCCCGGCGAGGAGCTCCCTGTTTGTCCATGGATAAACTTCCTCAGAGAATCGCCTCGTTGTACAGGCGATTGACTTCTTCCCAGTTGACGACATTCCACCAGGAAGAGACAAAGTCCGGTCGCTTGTTTTGATACTTGAGGTAATACGCATGCTCCCAAACATCGACAACCAGGATCGGCGTTTTCTTCTCCATAAAAGGCGTATCTTGATTGGCGGTGCTGGTCACTTCCAATTTGTCCCCATTGACAACGAGCCATCCCCATCCGGAGCCGAAGCGGCTGACAGCCGCTTTTGTCAACTCTTCCTTCATCTCCTCGAAGCTGCCGAAGTGCTTGTCAATCGATTTGGCGATGTCCCCGTACGGTTTTCCACCCCCGGTCGGACTCATGATCGACCAATACAAGCTGTGACTGTAGTGCCCGCCCCCGTGATTCCGGACAGCGGTGCGAATATCTTCCGGAACATCATCCAAATGGCTGATCAGTTCTTCGATCGGAGCGTGATGGAACTGGGGGTATTGTTCCAACGCTTTATTCAAGTTTGCCACATAGGTTGCATGATGCTTCCCGTGATGGATTTCCATTGTTCTGGCATCGAGGTACGGTTCCAGCTCATCGTATCCATACGGCAATCTTGGTAAAGAAAATGGTTCCATTTGAATCTCCTCCTATCTTGATTGAATATAAGCCCAGTGTACAGGATAAAAAAAGTTTTGTACATATACAACTTTGTTTCCTTTGGCAAACTTATCTTCTTGCTGCTCTCCTGTATACAATCTGAATGCCTTATTGTGACTGGCGAGAGGAAATTGCTATAACGTCTTGTTTGTTGTAAAATGTCGACAATTCATTTTTTCTGCAGGAAACAATTTTTCCTGCATCAAATTTTCTTGTCCACTCAAGAGCATCATAGCTCTGGATAAGTGGAGAATAAACAAGGCTGCTCGATCAAAAGGGATTTTAATGACGATGAACGACTTGATGCAAAAGGAATGGTATTATCCCGTATTTCAGCCTCTCGTACAGTTGTCAACGGGACGTTTTGTCGGGTACGAAGCACTTCTTCGCTCAACGGCGAATCTATCTCCTGAAACGATCTTTCTAACCGCTCGTACAGAGAATCGCCTGTTCGAATTGGATACATTCTCGATGAAAGGGGCGATTGCCTCATACTTTTCGGAAACGCCCTCTGCATCCGTGGCTCCGCTGCTGTTCATTAACGTGTTTCCTTCCACTTTATTGAACCCTGCTTTTCACGACTTTCTACATGGCGAACTGCGGGAGTACCAATCGCTGAGCGGGCGGATTGTTCTGGAAATAAACGAGGCCAACGAGGAAGATAAAATGTGGGAGATACGGCTTTTGGGGCAGAAAATTCGCAAGCTGCGTCAATACGGCTTTCTGATTGCGCTTGATGATGTCGGCTCGGGGGCCGCTTCTTTAAAGAAGATCGTGGAGTATGAACCGGACATCATCAAGCTTGACCGTTATTTTGGCAGCCGTCTGGCTTCAAGCGGGTACAAGCAAAAACTCGTCTCCCTGTTCGTCGACTTTTGCATAGGCCAAATCCGCCTTGTACTGGAAGGCTTGGAAGAGCCGGAGGATTTAGCCATCGCAGAATCGTTAGGCGTTCCGATCGGACAGGGGTTTCTATTGGGGAGGCCGGATTCACTGCACAAGACATGGGATAACGGTTGACGGCAACGTCCTTCTCCGGAAAGCGGGAACACCAACGCAAAACCCGCCTCGCAGAACTGAGACGGGTCAGACTGATGATATCTTGGACTCCAATCTTATATGGAACCACACTTCACAGCCGGGAATTACGGCTTATATTGCCGAAGGAGATCCATGAGCGCTTCCTTTGCATTTCCGGAAAATAGGCCTCCATGGTAGCAGATCAACTGTTCCATGTCGTAATCGAGCAACCGCTGAACGGAGCCGATAGCCTCGTCCAAGTCCAATGTATACTGAGGATTTGCGATATTCAGCTTTCCCTGTTCGATGACGACCGCATCTCCCGCGATCAGTGTCTTGGCCGAAGCCAGATACAGGGAGATATGGCCTGGCATATGTCCCGGTGTATGGACGATGTCAATACCGCCGCACCATGGCAGCCTCTCGCCACTAGAGACCGTGCGATCAACCGGAACCGGCTCCATTGACCGCAAGAAGCGAATAAACTGTTCCGCGTGTGGTTTCGCTTCATCCGGCAGCTTATCAAACGTTGACTCTGCCTGTTCAAGCCGCAACGACTTCTTTGTTCCGTCGATGTGAGGGACTTCCCGTTCATGGGCAATGATTTCGATCTGAGGGTACTTCCGCTTCAGCTCTGCCAGCGAACCGATATGGTCCATATCGTGATGCGTCACGATCAGCCTGGTGATCGAATCAAACGTGACGCCATTTTGAAGAAGCGCTTTTTCAAGAAGCGGCGTAAAATCTGGATAGCCGCAATCGACGAGAACCGTTTCCCGCTCATCTTGAAGCAGAACAGGCGTGATGCTCTGTATTTGTCCGTTATACGCAAACTCGATGTCGAGCAGATGACAGTGATTCATTGACATGATCTCCATTCTTCTATTGGCGATTTTTCCAGACATAACGTTTGGAGTGCGATAGATTAGGCTTTCCCGGCCGAAATCAGCAAAAACATGGGACGATGAAGCTCTTCTTCCCACTCGGGATGAGCGTCAAGCTGTTCTTTGGAGGGCCCCCACTCTACAACGCGGGTTATCGAAAAACCAAGCCCGATCAACAAATTCAGGTATGTGCCAATCGTTCGATGCTGCTTGACCACTCCTTCGACCAGCCAATTCGTTTTTCGTGCCCCCTCGTGGTGATAGTTGTCGACAGGCCAGGCCCTGTGGCCGTCAGGATGCTCGATCCATCCCGGCCCGCTGGAAGCTGTATAGATCGGATGCTCAACCGAGCATACTAGACTTCCACCCGGTTTGAGAGATTTGTACACTTCCTTCATCAGGCCAGGCAAGTTTTCAACATAGTGGAAAGCGAGCGAACTGTACACCAGGTCATATGATCCTTCCTGCAATTCGAGGTTTTCCATGTCCGCTCTCAAATAGGCAATCTTTGAATCTCTCGTTTCCCTTTTCCCCCTTGCCAGCATGTTCTCGGAAACGTCGATTCCGACTACACTTGCCGCTCCATTTTGACTGGCCCAGCGGCAGAACCATCCGAATCCGCAGCCCAGATCAAGCACGCGGGCACCATACAAATCAGGGAGCAGCGCTCGCAGCGCAGGCCATTCCGGCGCACCATCCAGCCCCAGGACAGAACGGCTCAATTGACTGTAGCCTTTGAAGAACTCTTCGTTGTCGTATATGTTTTGAGTCAACTCTTGTCCCTCCTTGTTCAGTCAGTGTTTGCTACCAAACTTACCATCTGCTCGAACGCTTCTCAAGCTCATGAACGCTTCTGAATGAAACAGGATCGTAAGCCAGCAAAAAGCGACATCAGAAGTATCGCAATGGATATCTTCCCATGTCGCCCCAAGCTACCCTTTTTTCTTTTCTTCCCGAATGATTCTTCGGATCGATTGCTCCGTCAAATGATGCCGCTGTGAAAGCTCACTAATGGAATCGCCCTTCAGGAAGCTTTTATAGATGTGCTGATTGCGGATTTTCAGATCGGTCTTGGCGCCGGTCAACTCTCCCCACGCCTTGCGGTTCTCAGACTTTCTGGGTATATAAACATACGTACCGTCGATATACTGCTGAATGAATTCAACTACGTGCTTCGGCAAAATATTTTGTGCTTTTTCGTGTTTCATCTTCGCCTCTCCTATCTACATTTTTCCGTGCAAATAGTGAGCAAAGCCCGCACAAGATATATCAGCCTTTATGGTATAGAGGTCGGCTCCGAACAAAAAGCATTGTCCTATATCTCCGTGCTGGTTTGCCCGGAGCCCGACGCATCCACTTGAACCGTTGTGCTTCTTTCCTTTGACATGCGTTTCACCTCGCCTGAAAAAACTTGAAAGCCATTCAGATCTATTATAACGGATGAGTGGCGGCAGAGAGTCATTCTTCTGGCGAAAACGTCCCCATTTCTCAGAAGCTGGACCGCGCCCTCATCCTGAAACCTGCCGCCGCGTGAACGCCCACAACAGGAGAGCCGTCGCGCTGACAGCTGCTCCAAGCAAGCATACGCCACTCCAGCCTGCATACGCGTATGTGCTGGTCGAAGCGATCGAACCGGTTGCGCTGCCGACGGAATAGAAAACCATGTAGCCGGCAGTTAGTCGACTGCGCGCGTCGGGGCGTACCGCAAAGATCATGGTCTGGTTGGTGACATGAACGGCTTGCACCGCCAGGTCCAGAGTAATCACGCCAACAATCAAAGCGAGGAGCGACTGTTCGGTAAAGGAGATCGGCAGCCATGACACAATCAGCAAGGCGAGCGCGATACCGGTGGTACGCTCGCCGAAGCCTCGATCCGCAAGCCGTCCTGCTCTGGCTGCCGCCAACGCTCCGGAAACTCCGGCGAAGCCGAACGCCCCGATGGCGGTATGCGACAGAGAAAGCGGCGGCGAACCGAGGGGCAGCACGAGTGAAGTCCACAATATGCTGAATGCGGCAAAGATCAACAGGGCAAGCGCGGCCCGCATCCGCAAAATCCGTTCCTGCGCGAATAGGTCAAAGACGGAGCGCAATAGCTGCATGTACGTCATCGGCGCTTTTTCGCGTTCGTCGCGAGGCAGCACCCTCGCTAACGCGGCGACCATGAACAGCATCAGTGCTGCGGAGACGAGATAGACCGAGCGCCATCCGGCCAGGTCGGTCAGTATGCCCGCAAACGTTCTCGCCAGCAAAATGCCGATGACGACCCCGCTCGTGACCAAACCGACGACTCGTCCCCGTTGGGAGGGGGCAGCCAAAATCGAGGCGTATGCGACGAGCGTCTGCGTCACGACGGCCAATAGTCCGACGGCAGCCATGCCTGTCAGGAGGACCGCGCCAGTGGGAGCAGTTCCTACCACGGTTACAGCAAGTACAGACAGCAGCATGTGGCCCAAAATAAGTCGGCGTCGGTCCAACAAGTCGCCGAGCGGCACAAGTAAAACAAGCCCCAGCGCATAACAAAGTTGCGTAACGGTAATGACAATGCCAATCGTAGACTGGCTGAGTCCGAATTCGCCAGACAGAGAGTCAAGCAGCGGCTGAGCGAAGTAGATGCTGGCTACAGCCATCCCGCAGGCAGCCGCGAACAAAAGAGCAACAGAGCAGGACATCGAGGAATCCGGCGTGCACGAGGCTTTCGCGAGCTTTATTTCCCCTGCGCTCGCTATCGCTTCGCGTTTCTGATCAACAGCCAGTTCTGCTTCATGTGAGAGTACCCCTCTTTTCAACGTGCACCCTTCCCTATTCAAAGCAAGCCACCTCTTTTCATACTGATCGGTACAAAATTTCCTTTCATAATTTATACAACTTCTGAACTTAAAATGTCAATACATCACTCTCCCATTTGACACTTTCCCAGCAAAAACATAAAATAATATCATACCGTTCGATACGAAAAGGGGTTGTTGTTATGGCTCGCACACGTGAATTCGATGAGGAAAAAGCATTGGACGCAGCGATGCAAGTTTTTTGGACAAAGGGGTACGAAGCGACGTCGCTCAGCGATTTGACGGCTGAAATGGGCATTCAGCGGCCAAGCATCTACTCAGCCTTCGGGGACAAAAAGGAATTGTTCGAAGCTGCGCTGAGGAAATATACGCGCTCTCACGCTTCCCGGGTACGGGCCGTGCTTCAAAAGCATCCGTCTGTAAGAGATTCGTTTCGGTCTTTTTTTGAAAGCCTGGCTTCTGCAGATTATCACCAGCATCCAAGCCGGGGATGCTTTTGCATCAATACAATGGTCGAGCTTGCGCCACATGATGAGAAATTTGAAGTGCTTACAAGAGAGCATCAGATGTATCTTTCCGCTATTTTTCAGGAAACGCTTGAACGGGGGATAAAAACGGGAGAACTGCAAACGGATATGAACGCGAAAGCTCTGGCGCAAACGCTTGTCGTGTCGGTCATCGGCCTTACTGTCATGATGAAATCCCGTCCGGACCGCTCCTTTATCGATCATGCCGTCGAGGTAACTCTCTCATTGATCAAATAGGGTAGAAAGTACGGTTTCAGGTTAAAAGTATTATGGAAGCCGCTGGAAGGAGCTTATATAATAGGACTGTCGCTTCGAAATCGAAGGAGGGTTATCGTGAACCTGAGTGCACCGAATCGTACGAAACTGGAAAGCCTGATTCTGGAACACCAGTTTACACATGCGTCACAGTATTTGCTGGAAAACACGCAGCAAGGAATAAGATGCGCAAAAGCCAAACCGGAAGACTACAATACCCTGTGCGCTTCCAGAATCGGAGGAGATCCTGATCTTCCGCCGCATATCGAATGGCCCTTGACGACTGACGGCATTCCCATGACTTTTCTCGTTCAACTGAATCTGAAAGATTTGGCCAAGCATGACGAATCGTCGCTTCTCCCAACGAGCGGCATGCTTTATTTTTTTGTGGGAATTGACGAGCCGGCCTATCATATCGAACATCGCGTAATCTTTTTGAAAGACGATGAGCTCGGCTCGGTTCAACGTCGCTCATCTCCTGACGTCACTGGGTTGAAAGAGCAGTTTCACGGATATCAGCTGGAAGCCAGAGCATCTCTGGAACCCCCGAATTATGCTTATGTCGACGATGATCAGATCGAAAATGACGAGGTTGGTTACGAGGAGTACGAAGATTTGTGTTTTTCCATTAGCGACAGCATGAGTGATGATGTTGTCCGGTTGTTTGGTTACCCTACCGGCCAGCATGATGATTCCGAACTGGAAGCAGCCCTGATGATACTGACTGGCGCCCATTACAATTACAACGAAAGAGAGGCGTTGCAGCAAATAACCGATCATTTTGCTGGGGACGAGGAAAAAACCATGGAAGAAATCAAGGATACTCTGATGCTCCTTGAGATTGAATCGGATAACGATGTCGGATTCCGCTGGTGGGATGCAGGCGTGCTGCATTTTTTCATTCGCAAACAGGATTTGCTGGCAGGCCGTTTTGACTGTACATATTGCTCGCTGTATTCCAGCTGAAATTCGCGGGACCCAATCATAGAATGAATGGCTTTGGCCAAGGAGGAAAATCGGATATGCAGGATGTTCTGGATCAGGAGAAAGACTTTGGGTTTGCGCGGGTTTATGCGGTGGAACTGAAATACAGGCAGCAGCCAAAACTGGATCGGGCTCTGCTGTATGAGAAAATGGAGCGTTACACAGGGAAATTCGGACAGCCAAATCAGGAGAAAGCGGATGACCCTGCCCTTCATCGCCAGTTCAAGCCCATTTAAAAAAGATATGTACATAGTACTTGAACTATTGGAAAAAATCGACACCATTACCTATAATCGATGGGACAGGCAGGGTTTGCTTCTGCAATGCTCAGAATCATTTTCTAGACTGCGTTTTTAAATCCCTGTTGAAACAAGCGCCAAGCAGTTTTTGCCCATCAAAGGATTGGCGAAGTCGGCAACCCATCGGTTCTTTGCCAACGCCCTGGAATATCCGAATTTGCACCCGCTGCTCGCTGAATATGCCCGCGAGGCAATGGAAGAATTCGAATGGTACAAGGCAGGGCATCCCCGTCATCATCGTAAGCAGACTCAACAAACTCCTGCAGCTCTTCCTCCGAGGAGAAGCTTGCTCCCCAAATCGTGACGATGTGTTTCATCCTTGTACCTCCTTTGTTCTTACGAATTCACTAGGGTTATACCCGAAGGTTTTTCGGAATAAGGAAGCAAAATGGCTGAGATTGTGATAGCCGACCATCGTAGCGGCTTCGCTGACATTGGCCTCTCCTTGCTCCAGTATTTTACGCGCTTCGTTCATTCGCAGTCCGCGGACATAGCCGAAGACGGTCGTGCCGAACAATTCTTTAAAGCCGAGCTTGAGCTTGTAGTCATTAAGGCCGACGAGTCTGGCAAGCTCCAGCAAACCGGGAGGCTCCTTCCACGTACGGGACAAAATCTCTCTCGCCTGGTGAAGACATTGGATATCATCCGCCTTCAGCTTGGATGCCGCTCTGATCCGCTCTTCTTCCTTTTCCGCCGCATCCAATTGACAAGCCAGCAGCTCATACGCTTTTCCTTCCAAGTAAAGCTTCTGGAGCCTACCGGAATAGGGGCACTGTTTCATTTGCTCGACGATGTGGGAAATGTGGGGCGAGCCGGCTGTTTGTCTGCAAAAAAATGGTTCATTCGACATCCGGGCGAGCTCGGGCAGCAGTTCGCTAAAATACCGAACGTCGACGCGCAGCTCCATGTGAACGGATCTCTCCTGGGGCAGCAGCTCGACGCGCAGCTTCGTATCCTGAATATAGACAAGATTGGAAACGCCAGGCGCTAAATGGTAGCTCCGGGGGGAGCCAGCCGTTTCCCAGCAGCCTTGCCCTGAAAGCGTATAGCTGATTTCCAGGTGAGGATATCGGACGCCGACATCCAAGGTCACGGGCTCGAGAAATTTTCCTTCATACAAGTTGATTTCCATGCCTTTACGGAGCAGAATCCGCTGCATCTGAGCAGTTCCTCCCAGTATCGGAATGGATTGCTGCCGTTGTTCACGCTCTGGAGACACTGCGATATCGCTTAACTCCTCAATCATGCACCCCAGGTCATGGGTATCCAGTTGGAGCTTCAAAACAGTTCCCCTCTCTTCCGTGTTTGCTAAGAGCCAATGAATACGCTTCACTTTGAATGCATGGTGTATCCGCGGGAAACGCGCAAAGTCATTATTACCAGTTTAAATAATAATGAGAATCATTGTCAAATAACATCGTAAAATAGCCTTCGTCAAAACCATTTCAGAACATACCGGCATGCATGGGCACCAACCCGCACCATCACAAACAACATGAAAAATGCCGTCTCCCCGCCGTTTCCTGGAACGATCACGCGTGAAAAAAATGAGGCTCCTGAAGAGGGTGAAACAGCGCCGCCTGCAATCACACAAAAAAAGCCACCAAACAAAGCTTGATGGCTAGAAATGGAATGTATTTCGTTTGATCGCGAGTCGACGCAAACAGCAAAGCAACGAGTGCGGAATTTGCTACTTGCTTGAGTCTTGATTTGCTGCCATCGACGCGCCTGCCGCCGGCTTGTTTTGGATGGAAAGCAGCGTAATAGCCATCACGATCACGAATGCGGCGATAACGACAAAGGGAAGATGTTTATCGAGTTGGTACAGACTCGTGCTGAGAATCGGGGCGATTACAGCAGATATGCCTTGCACCGACCCCACAAGGCCCGCAACCCCCCCCTGCTGCTCGCGGGAAACTGCAAGCGAGGCTCCCGTCATAAATCCCGGCATCATCAGCCCGGTTCCGATTCCGAACAGGAAAAAGGCCACATAGAAACCGGGCAAGCTGACAACCAGCAAAAACAGCGCCATGCTGATCACAAGCAGCAGCGAGCCGACCAGAATCAGCGGTTTGGGCTGCCATTTCGGTTTTTTCATTTGCATCCCTTGCGTAATGATCATCGCAACGCCGCTGAGCATCAGTCCCATGGAGATCATTCTCGCGGTTTCCTGGGTAGACAAGGCTAATTGATCCTGAAAATAAAAACCGCCGACCACTTGCAAGGTGATAATGCTGAGCATCGTAGCCAATCCGGCAAACAAATACAGGCGGACGCCTTTTTGAAGCGGGTTCACCTTCGGCGGCTTTTCCCGAATCACCGGTTTTTGGGCCGGGATCATCAGCAGGACTACGACAAGTGCCACGAAAGGCAATAGCGAGCCGATATAGAGCGGCCAAATCAGACCGATGAGCGCAAACGCCCCGGCAATCGCCGGGCCGAGTACAAGTCCCATTCCATTGGCCGCGCCGATCAGGGCCATCCCTGCCGAACGGCCTTTTTCATCGGTGATATCCGCCATATACGCTTGCGCTGCCGACGGAACGGCAGGAATAAACAAACCGACCAGGCCGCGCGCCACCACTAGCATCACGACCAATAGTCCGCCGCTGACCAGCCCCGCCAGTCCGACATACATCGTCGCCGTGAACAGCACATAGCTTACCAGCATCCCCAAAAACCCGATCAATATAACAGGCTTTCTGCCTTTTGCATCGCTCCAGTTTCCCCATACCGGCGCCATTGCCGCCATCGCGATGGAGCCGAGCGAAATGATCAAGCCCGAGTGGGTTTCGCTCAGCCCCAGCTCGCGTATAAGCGGAGGCATAACGGGAGCGATGATCATCAAACCTACCATCGCGACAAACACGCTTAAAAATATACTGAATCGAATGCGAGACATCTGCATATCCTTCTCCTTTCGCAAACAGCCTCAATTGACGCCTGTTTGCTTACGATGGTAAGAGAAAAACAGAGCGGCTGCCACCACGATAAGGATCGTTTATACGGCAAAACGGATTTTTTGTCTCGCATCGAAAAAAACGCATGGTGTTGGTAAAATGGAAACTGTTCATAAAAATCGAGGAGCAGGCAAATCCATTGAAATAAAAAAAGACACCAGCCATGCTGGCGTCGATTCACTCCTCATTCTTCGCTTGAGACTCGACCACATGTTTAAGGATCGACAACCTGTTCGTCCAAAACTGTTCATAGTACGAAAGCCATTCATGCAATTCACTTAAAGGCTCGGGGTGCAGCCGGAAACGCTTTTCCCTCCCAACCTTTCGTCCGCGAACCAGTTCGGCCTCTGAAAGGATATGCAGATGTTTCGCAACGGCTGTGCGACTCATCGGAAAGTGCGATGTAATTTCGGAAATGGGCAATTCTTTTTCTGAAAGCAATTTTAGAATTTCTCTGCGAGTCGGGTCGGCAATCGCCTGAAAGACGTCGTGTTTTTGTGCCGCTGACATTAACCCTCAACTGCTTGGCGAAGCCTGTCATGTACAATCGACTGCCATCCGTTGTTCATGCGTTCGCGGATCACCGCAGCTTCCTCGTTGGCCTTTGGCACAGTTGCGTCCGGCTGTTTCCATCCGCTATGAACAAGCGTAAACTCCGTCTTGTCGCCCAACTCTTTTAACGTAAATGAAACGACCCAACCATCTGTGTCCCATGTAAAAGAAAGGCGGTGAGGCTCATCGATTTCAATGACTTTGCACGGCGAAGGGCCAAAAGGGGATTGCACATGGAACTCATGCCCCACTGCAGGCTGAAAGTCATTCGGCATAAACCAGGATGCAATGCCTTCAGAAGTGGATACCGTATTCCATACCTTTTGAATCGGAGCGTCAAGTACAACCGTATGTGTAATGTCTTGTACGGTATTTGTTTGGTTCGTGTCCATGGTGAATTCTCCTTTTTTCCTGCTCGTTTATAAAACCGTTTGGTTTCGCTTTTAAGTATATAAAACCTTTTGGTTTCATGTCAATGATGCCTCATCAAGCAATGTACCGGGCTTTCCTCAACGGGCCAAATGCGCCCTGTTTCGTCTGGTGCATAAAACAGGGCGCGCTCTCTCGCTCTGTGTATAAGTCTGTCAACCTTCCTGCACGATTATGTATGGAGTCCCTTCTTTTTCCCAAATGACTGCAGCCTAGCCGCCTCCAGCATTTCCCCCAGGTTCCTTTTTCCGATCCATCCCCCCTCTACAGCTTGCCTCCTTCTTCTCTTTCTTTGTTCCGGAGTTCGTCACGAATTTCCGTTAAAAGCTTCTCAAGTTCAGCTGCTTTCTTTGATTCATCGAACCCGTTTCTCACCGCTGCCTTAATGACCAAGTAAGCAATATAGAATACAAAACCCCATACGACTAAAACGACTAACAAACCAAACGCGTCACGCAAAATGTCTCTCCTCCCTCTTCACTCTTCCCTAACTAGTGCAAATAGATAATTTGCCCATTTTTTTCCTTCGCTTGTCGTTTGTATCCCACGTCGTGATTGACAGTACTTTTTCCCCTTCGATACACAGCTATTTCAGCCCGTTGTAAAATGCATCTATTCATTACTTTACCATTTTTTCCTAGCGAAAAACATTTCGAAAACGACAAGAATAGTGCTTTCAGCCGTCTCCCTTTACTCTGGAGCGTGCGCAGGACTGGATCAAGAAAAAACATCGGCCGTTATTGCCCCGGGACGGATTTGTCCCCTAAATACGGCCGCCGACCACTTCGTATCCGCTCAGGCAGCAGAAAAAAGCGGGGTGAAGTGAAAAACACCGTACAGAGAAAAAGGCTGTCGATTTTCTCGACAGCCTCAGGACGCTTGCCCAAGCATTTCTTATTCTCTTCAGGGCTGCGTCTGGAAACGCGTCAGGCTATGCAAAAAACTTATTTTTTCTTTCCGTACAAGATGCGCAGATCAACCGTGATCTCGGCAAGGTTCATACCGAGCACCCTTTGCACTCCCTCTTCCGTGCTTCCCCACGTAAGCGGAGTCATCCGCACGAGCGGCTCGACAAGCGCTTCCTCAAGTGCCCATTTGTATCGCAAACGTTCACTTTCGACAAGTTCGAATGCTTCTGAAAATCTCGCCAGGGTATTGTCGTTTGAGTAGACGCGATGATCGCCTTGCCCATAAAAAATGGCCCGAAGCTCTTGCAGATACCCGCTTTCGGGGATCACCTTGATCACCATTCCATCGTCGGCAAGCATACGCTGGCACTCCGCGTAATTTGAGGGTGACAGGATGGCAAGAATAAAATGAAATTGTTTGCTGGCAAATGGGCAATTGGCAATATCGGCCACACACCAGATCATATTCGGGTAGTCTCTGGCAGCGAGATAGATGCCCTCCTTGGCAATATCTACGCCCACTCCCAAAAAGTCATGGGCCAGGCTTTGGATCACCTTTTCGCGGATGCCAGATAAATGAGAGCCCTCTCCGCATCCGGCATCCAATAGTTTCAACGGTGTCCGTGCCGATTCGTGCGTACGGATGATCTTTCCGCTGATCTGATCAATCAGCGGTTGAAAGGCACCGCTTTTGTAAAGCAGCCTTCTCGATTCGAACATTTGTTTATCGTATTTCGTTTTCAGGCCATGGGACAATACATTCACATACCCCTGTCTGGACAGGTCAAAACTATGATGACTTGCACATTGCAAGCTGGTTTCTTGATTAAGCTCCATTTCCCCGGAGCAAATCGGACAGCGAAACAGGCCTTTATTTGCCGTAAGAAGGCCCGCAAATTTGATCTTCTTGCTGTTTTTGGACACAAAAAAGCACCCCATTCATTCGGTTTTCGGTGAATGAAAAAAGGCACAGACAAATAAACCCAGCCATTTTGACTGAGATTACATAATCTGCACCTCACATTACCGGAAACGAATGAATTGGATGATCATGATGGAAACCACTCCCAAAACAAATTCCAACAAGGGTGTATTGTCCTTGCTAGAGTAGTATAACACTTCTGTTTCGGAAAAAGAAGATTGCTCCTTACAATAACCCTTTGCCAATAAAGTTTGCTGATACCGGCTGCAGACCCAATTCTCTCGCCAAATGTTTGCAATTTTCCCACTCCTATCCGAAATGCGATGAATTCGAAACTTGCCTACCCATAGCAAAAAGTATCAATATCTGCCTGATTTATGCCTGGGCATTTTTCATCCTGTAAAGCTCGCCCGTTTAGACCAACTGAGAGGTTTCGAGATATCCACCTCCCGAAATCCCTCCAGATTGACCGCGTGGCTCCGGCCGATGGTTCTCCCGGTTTGAGTCCTCATGCAGAAAGCTCATCGGCCCGGACGACTTTTTAATCCGAGGCGTGAATATGCATTTGCCCCCGGATTTTATTGAGTGTGTTTTGCAAAAAAGTTTAGTGACCGAAGAAAAGCCCTTGAGATCGAACTTGCATCCCAAGGGCTTCGAAAAGAACATCGCCCGCTGATAAAATACCCATGCCGGCAGAATGTCCGCTAAGTCCAGACCTGTTGAACATTCATTATTCATTATTCCTTTTTCCTTATCTACATCGCCCCGACCAGCTCCGGCTTTTTGCCTTTCATCGGGCTCGTCTTTTCCACGGCATACCCGACATTCAGCACCAGGCCTTCCTGGAAGGCAGGGCCTATGATCTGGAGGCCAACCGGCATTCCATCCTTGAGACCGCATGGAACTGTCAAAGCAGGCAAACCGGTCAGGTTGCTCGGTCCCGTAAAACGGATGATGTTGTCGATCAGGTCCGCCTTTTCACCGTTCAAATCGCAAGCATGGTCCCCGACGGCAGGTACGATGATCGGCAAAGTCGGCGCCAGCAAAACGTGCACCTCTTCAAAAGCCTTCTGGAAATCGCGCTTCAATTGTCTGCGCAGCTGTTGCGCCTGCAAGTAGTCGACCGCGGAGGGGAGCTCGCCCAATTCGAACAAAAGGCGGATGTCCGAGCCGAAATCATCAGGGCGCTGCAGCAAATTGCGGTGATGGATGGCCGCCGCCTCTGACAGAATCGTGATCATCTCCGCATACTCGGCATATTTCAATGCCGGGATGCTGACTTCCTTTACCTGTGCCCCCTGATCTGCGAGGGACTGAATGGCAGCTCGCACCAGCAGCTCTACTCCGGCATCCACATTTTTGAAGAAATACTCTTCATTTATGCCGATCACGAGGTTTCGCACGTCGCCAGACAGCTCGTCAGTGTATGCGGCAACAGGTGCATTCACGGAAGTAGGGTCGTTTGGATCGTAGCCCGCAATGATTTCGAGCAGCCCTGCCGCATCCTTGACGGTTTTGGTCATCGGCCCGATATGGTCGAGGGACCAGGAAAGCGGAAAGCATCCGTATTTGCTCACGCGGCCGTGCGTCGGCTTCAACCCTACGATGCCGCATGCAGAGGACGGGATCCGGATGGAGCCGGCTGTATCCGTGCCGAGTGAAGCCATGCACATATCTGCCGCTACTGCCGCGCCCGAGCCTCCGCTAGAGCCTCCGGGTATTTTCGCCAGGTTCCATGGATTGCGACAGGCGCCGTAATGGGGATTGTTGTTCGTGATGCCCCAAGCGTACTCATGCATATTCAGCTTTCCTGTAAAAACAACACCGGCTTCCCGAAGCCTGGCAATGATCGTCGCGTCATAATCAGAGACAAAGTTTTGATGAATCCTGGATGCCATCGTGGTGATTTCGTTCTTGAAATACAGGTTATCTTTAATTCCCATGGGAACGCCATGATACATTCCCCGATAGTGCCCGGCGGCAATTTCCTCATCCGCTTGCTTCGCCGCTTCTTCAGCGGTGGCTCTAGCGATCGAAAGATAAGCGTTGATCGCCGGGTTCAATGATTCGGCATGGTCCAATACGGCACGCGTCACTTCCAAGGAGGAGGCCTCCCTCTTCTGGAGCAGGGGAGCCAGTTCTTCTACAGACTTGCCAATAAGCTCCTTACTCAAAATGATCACCCCCCGGGATATGGCGCAACGCAATATCGTTATCGTCCAGCAAAGCATCCGCCGTCTTTTTTTTCAAGCCGAGCAGCGCCTGCCAGCGAGCGTCCAACTCAGTGAGGTGCTCCCTCGGCACCGTCACGCCTTTTGCTTCCAAAGTATCGAGAATGAATGCTTTCAATGCAAGTCCCCCTCTTCAATTAGATGAGCAAACCGTTCGTATCCTTTTGTGCAGACAGAGAAATCCTCCTTTCTGCCCCTCTTCTCTCCGCAACTCTCATGCCAATCTCTCAATTCATGCAGGACAAGCTCGCGTTACGCAGAATTGTTTCATTGCCAGACGTTATTTCCGAATCTTCTGATAGTTATGCCTTCCATTTCGTCACAATTTGGACATTGTCCGAAAATGAGACAGTTTTCTCAAAACTAGACACGAAACGGGGGATTTATGTGCGCATCAAAATAGGCTTACTCTTTTCATTGACGGGTACTACATCGATCACAGAGAAAGGACAGTGCGATGCGGCCAGATTCGCGACCTGGGAATACAACCGCGGGCCTTGCAAGATAGAGGCGGTCGTCCGGGATATTTGTTCGGATCCGCAAAAGGCAGCAAGGGAAGCCGAGGCGCTTGCTCAAAAGGGCATCCGCATTTTTGTCGGATGCTACACGTCTGCTTGCAGAAAGGCCATTCTCCCTGTGCTGGAAGCGTACAATTGCTTGCTAGTCTATCCTACTTTGTATGAAGGCCGGGAAAGCCACCCCCATGTCATTTATACCGGGGAATTGCCCAACCAGCAGATTCATACGCTGCTTGAATACATGACCCGGCAATACGGAAAGCGCGTCTACTGTATCGGGACGGACTATCTGTATCCACGGGAAACGAACCGGCAAGTGCATACCTTTTTAAACGAACGCAGCGGCGCCGTTGTAAAAGAGCACTATGTGCCGTTCGGACACCAGCATTTTCAAGATATCTTGGCGGACATTATAGCTCAGGAGCCCGACGCCATCTTTTCCACCTTGGTTGGAAAGAGCATCGTCTCTTTTTATCGTGATTTTCATCGCCTCGGTCTCTATCGCAAAAGGCTGCCTATTTTCAGCCCGATCACGAAAGAGACAGAACTTGCCGAAATCGAAGAAGAATATCGGGCAGGCCATTACAGTTCGGCCAGCTATTTTCAATCCTTGCCGTCGGATGAAAACAAAGCGTTCATCAAGGGCTTCCAGCGTTTCATGGGTAAAGAGCTCCCGATCTCCTCCGTTATGTTCAACACGTATTTGGGAACCAAAATGGTTCTGGACTCTCTCCTTGAGGCAAAGAGCATCAACCATCAGAAAATCATCGAGCGGATCGGAGGACGAACCTTTTCGACAGCCTGCGGAACCATGACTGTGGATGTCTCTCACCGCCATTTGTCCAGACCGGTCAAAATCGGCAAGTCGATGGCCAATGGGCAATTTGAAATTGTCTGGGATTCAAGCCGCAGCATTTCGCCAAATCCCTATCTTTCAAACCCCGAGTCTGCTCATTCCCCGCATGAAGCGATTTTACAGGAATGGGGTCAAATTAGCGACGAAGCTCTGATCGTACTTTCCGCAGAGGGGATTGTCATGTATATGAGCCAGCAGGCTTCCAAGCTGACTGAGCTTCGTATGGGCCAAACGATCACGAGTGAAAAAGCGAACAGCTTTTACCGCAGCTTCGATGTAACCCGACATGAAAAACCGCCGTACCTTTTTTATCTCCTCAAGCCCAAGTGGGATGCTCCCCCTTGTCTTGCCGAGACATCGGTTCGATTTGGTCGGGTCATGACGGTCCAGTCCGCGTACAAAGATGAGCTGAAGGTAGCTCAACTGGCGGCGCAGTCCCAAGCGAATGTGTTAATCCTCGGGGAGACCGGGACAGGTAAGGAAGTGTTGGCAGAATCCATCCACCGGGAAAGCGATCAGCGACACGGACCTTTTGTTGCCGTGAATACCGCTACGCTGCCTCGGGACCTGATTGCGAGCGAGCTGTTCGGGTTTGTCGACGGCGCTTTTACCGGGGCTAGAAAAGGCGGGGCCATCGGCAAATTCGAAGCGGCCCACGATGGAACGATCTTTCTTGATGAGATCGGTGATATGCCGCTCGACTTGCAGGTCGCGTTGCTCCGTGTCATTGAATCCAAAAAAATCGTGCGCCTTGGAGACACAAAGGAACGCCCGGTGAATGTGCGAATCATAGCTGCCACCAATCGCAACCTTGAGGAGGCTGTTTCGCTTGGCGAGACCTTCCGTTCCGATCTTTTTTATCGCCTGAATGTTTTGTCATTGACGATTCCCCCATTGCGTGAACGGATTGAGGATATCGAACACCTCTCGCGACAATTTCTGCACGAATTTCGCTCGGCGTATGAGCACGGCCCTCTCGCTATCGAGAAGAACGCTTGGCAAGCGATGACGGCCTATTCGTGGCCGGGAAATATCCGTGAATTGCGGAATGTTTTGGAACGTGCCTTTCTGCTGGCCAGGAGTGAACACACAAATATCCGACTGGAGCATCTGCCCCGCCAGCTTCGCCATGATCAGCGGCAGCAGGCTTCTGCCCCTATCTCGTTGAAGAACCTGGAACGGCAGGTCATCGAACAGACGTTGCAAAAAACGAGAAGCGTCGGCGAGGCCGCCCAGCTTCTCGGGATTGCCCGAAGCACCCTGTATCGCAAAATAAAGGAGCTTCAGTTGTTGTCCTATTCCGATGATTGACTTTGCCATAGCTTTGGCCGCCAAAAGCGGATATGCGTCTCCGGGCCTCTTTGTTCACATTGCCTTCCCGGTTTAATGAAACGCGGGATGCAGACGGGTCGGGGTATAAATCGGCAGACTGACCGTAAATGTCGATCCCACTCCGACTTCGCTTGCAACGTCGATGTTTCCGCGGTGGTTCTCGATGATGTTGTAGCTGACCATGAGGCCCAGTCCGTTTCCGTCCTCTTTGGTGGAATAAAACGGAGAGCCGATTTGTTTCAGCTTTTCCTTTGGAATCCCGTGCCCTTGATCGATAAAACGGATGACGGCAAGCTCCCGTTTTTTCTTGACCTCGATCAGGAGCTTGCCACCGCCCGGCATTGATTCGATCGCATTTTTCATAAGATTGATGAACACTTGTTTCATTTGGTTTTCATCGCAGTAGATGGTGACACCGGGAGTAAACGCGGTCAATATCTGTACATTATGGATAAGGGCCTGCGTCTCCAATAATGTGATCACGTTCTGCAGCAGCGCTTTTACATCCTTCTCCTCGTACTTGCAATCAGTTGGCTTGGCCAGCAGCAAAAGCTCGTTCACGATGACTTCGATGCGATCCAGTTCGGTTTCCATGATGTCCAGATATTCTGTTTTATAGTCAGGCCCCTTTTTGATGAGCTGTAAAAATCCTTTTAGCGATGTCAATGGATTTCGAATTTCATGTGCGATTCCCGCTGCAAGCTGGCCGGCAATCGTCAGCTTTTCCGAATTTCGCAACAGCTCCTCGGTCAACTTTCGCTCGCTTTCGATCAGCAGACTCTCCGATCTTTTCAGAGCGGTAATATCCTGTACTTGGGAAAGAAAATAAAGCGGGCGTCTGTAGTCGTCCCTGATCAAGGAGACATTCAGCAGCACCCAAACCACACGGCCCTGTTTCAGGATGTAACGCTTCCTCATCTGATAGGATTCGATTTTTCCTTCGAGCAGTTGTTGCATGTAATCACGTTCTGCCTCAAGATCTTCGGGATGGGTAAGATCCCGGAAGGTTCTGGACAAGAGCTCATCCTCTGTGTAGCCGATCAGGTCGCAAAAGGATTGATTTACCTTCATCCATTGTCCGTCCAGGGAAACCAAAGCCATTCCAATTGAAGAATATGTAAATGTCTGTAAAAACAGTGATTTGCTCTCCACATCAGCATCGAACTTCATCGAATATCGCTCCTTCCAAAATCGTTTGTGGCTACCAGTTTGCACGTTCCCTTTCCTGATCAGTCCGGAGTTTTCGGGATGGCCCCAGCAAAATCTTCCTTTTGTCCGCCTTACGAGGCACCCAGTGAAAACACGATAATACCCTTGTCTTCACTTGCATTGGATGCGACGAACAGCTCGATGATCTTTTTGTTCAGCACCCTTTCGATATGGCAGTTTTTATTGAGAAACTGCTTCTCCACATTTTTCTTCGCCAAAAGTACGATCTCCTCGTGTCCAAGCCGAATCAATTCTTTTTCGATCTGGACGAAAACGCCTTGCTGTATGAGTAGAATCAATCTCGAATGCAATTGGTAGGAAACAAGGCTCTCCGGCCTTCTCTGCACTTGCTCGTTATGTAGGAAAATCTCGCGATGCAAAGCTTCCTTTCCGTCATAATGCTCGGAAAAGGCAGGATTATATGAAAAAGGTGTGGAAGTAATCCCCAAAAAAAGCCCTGACCTTCGATGGAAATTCCAGTCGTAATAAAACTCGGTAATTTCTCTCTCCGTTATCTTGTTTATGTACGCTTTTATCTCCGGCAACAACTTTTGCATGAGCGAGTCACGAATACTGTTGACAGTGGTTTCTCGGCCTTGTTCCAACAAAACATGTTCGATAGGAGACAAGAAGTTTTTGATATAGACGGTAATAAAAGTATGTCCGATCGACACAAAAATGGATTCCGGTCCCTTCCCAAAGTTGTCCCGAAGGATTTTTCCAATATAGCTGCTGATCTCTGTTTGCTGCACTACGCTTTCCATCGTTTCATTCCTTTTAAAAGGGTAGTTTTCAATGAAAAAAGAGCCGGAACAGTCAGCTTGGCAGCTGCCATTCCGGCTCATGTCTAGCTCATTTACCATGTCTAGTCCATTTCCACCGAATTATGAGGTTGGATTGACGATAAATACGATGACACTTTTATCCCTGCCGAAATCCCAGTCTACAAATAAATCGACAATCTTTGTCCCAAGTATCGACTCAAAATGGAGATCATTATGAAGGATCCCTTTTTCCAATTGTCTTTTGGCTATCCGCAGCGATTCCATATATCCGAGTCGGATGAACTCCTTTTCGATCGCCACCAAAATACCATTGCGAATAACGAGAATGGTCCTTGCGTTTAGTTTATACGAGATCATCTCTTCTGGAATCTTTTCCACTTGGGTGCTTATTTTTGCGATTTCCTCATGAAGCTGCTCTTTTCCCGAAAACGCTTCCGCAAATTCCCCTGCAAGTGATGTCGGCTCCGAGGTAATCGCGACAATGATTCCCGATCTGTTATGTAAGCTCCAATCGTAGTACACTTCCTGAATATCCACGCCCGTGGCAATTTTTAAATAAGCAGTGATCTCTGGAATCAATTTTTTCATGAGCAAATCTCTCGTCTGCAGGATCGTCACGATCTGATCCTGTTCAAGCAGGACACGCTCCATTGGCGAAAGGAAATTCCGCAAATAGCAAGTGATAAAGGTATGTCCAAGGGTGACAAAAACAGATTCGGGGCCTTTCCCAAAGTGATCGCGTAGAACCCGTCCGATATAACTGCTCAGGTCTGCTTGTACGTTAGTCTCCACATGATCCATCCTCTTGTAAGGAAAAGGCGTTCTTTCCTTTCCCCCATTTTACTATAACATAGACAAGGTAAATTTTCGGCATAAACCGTGAAACTTATACGTCCATTTTTTCCTTTATAAACTTTACCTCGTTTCGGGGGAATCGAAACATATGGGCCAAAACATGTTATGCACCAAACTTCGTGCCGTCCCAGCCAGACAAGTCAGCATTCCTTGTGCCAGACAGGCTTGCAAGTCTCGAAATAACGATGGTCTTCGCAAATGCCGTGCAATCGTTCTGCCATTTCGTCAACCTTCCCAGGGGTTACGCGGACCGTCCAGACAATGGCGGAAAAGACGCTCATGGCCGCATATACCGCGTACAGCGTCCAAAAGTTGGCCGGAATGCCCCTTCCGTGGAAATACCCAGCTATTTGTCCGGCTGAAAACGGGATGCTGCATTCCTTGCTGAAAAGCGCCAGTTTATAGAAGTCGTGAATCGGATCGCCCCAATCGAATCTGTTGAAATCAATGACGCCCGCATACCGCTTTTCATCGACGATAATGTTTCCAACATGAAAGTCGTCGTGTTGAAACTTGTTTGGACGGTCTCTCAGGAGGTTCTCGTGCTCTTCGATAAAGCGGATGATTCTGCTGTCATTTTCAATTTTTACGCCGCAAGACTTGTACTCCTCCACGTATGCATGGTGCTTTCTCATGGCGCGCTCATGCCAGGGAGAAATCGCGTTTGGCGCCGGATGCTGATGCAATTTTGCGAGGTCCTGCCCGGCATCCCACCCGATCCGGTACTGCTCCTCCGGTTTGCATTCGGGAACTGCCTTTCTTGCATCTTCGCCGTCGATATAGCTAAGCAGGTAATAGCACAGGTCTGATTGCTCCAGCTTCCCGATCGCTATCGGCTGGGGACTTTTCGCTCCGTACTTCCGGATTGTTTCCATGATCTCGTATTCCGTGCATTTCCGCTCGTATTTCTCCAAGTCCGCTGTTCGCAGCAGCATCTTTGTTCCGTCTTCGCAAAAGACTGCGTATTTTTGATCGGGCGAAAACCCTTCGGCAATACGGCGGATGTCCCTCGCATGAGCGAGTGCGGGAATCCTCTCCCGCAAGGCTTGCAGCATGTCGTTCATCTCAGTGCTCCCTCCCCAGTCATAATGTGGAAGAGTATTTTACCACAGGTTGTTTGGATTTGTTCAATTTTTTTACAATGATCTTCGCTTTCTTTCACTGGCGTCAAGACATCGGTAAGCCGTTGTTTGCTTGCCCGGTTTGCCGTGGGAAACCAAAAGCAAAAAAGCAACTGCCGCGATGACAGTTGCTTTTTTGGATGGGGCTATTATAATTTCACTACATTTTCAGCCTGAGGTCCGCGACTACCTTGGGTAATGGTAAATTGAACCCGCTGACCTTCATCCAGGGTCTTGAACCCTTCTCCCTGGATCGCGCTGTAATGTACGAAAACATCTTCCCCGCCTTCTACTTGAATAAACCCGAAACCTTTTTCCGCATTAAACCATTTTACTGTTCCAATTGTCTCCATCGTTATAACCAACCTCCAACAGTATTATATGCCAATCCCATTTCTTTCATGTAAATAAAAATTCACATGCAAGTAGGGAAAATGAAGAAAGCGAATCCCTACAACAGGTGAATGACAGCCTTCATTTCTATGTTTGGTGCAAAAGGTCTCGTCCATTGATCAAACGTCCAAAACGACGAAAGCCCTACCTCTCTTCCATCCTTGCGGCTCCGTAGACCGCGCCAGTGTGAATCAGAAATTCGAAGAGGCTTACTCAAGTCTCTTCATTTTAACGGAACTGGAATGAAAAAGCAAATTTTCGCAGCAAAAAGTTAGAGCAAATACATCGAGAAAGCCCTTAGAACCAAAATGGACAAAAGTTCTAAGGGTTTTCTTCAGGTGGTCAATCAATTCCATCATCTGATCTGGCTATTCACCCAAATCGAAGAGATATGCCAATATCCCCATTATGCTCTTTGCGTTGGTCTCAGGAAACGGTCGTCTCAAATTTTTTCGGTTTCAATGAAATGAACGCATTGCCATTCCCAACAGGGCAATGACAGCCTCAATGGAGAGAGCAGTGTGAATCACCCCGTTTACATCTGCCGGTTGAAGGGTTTCCAGCGTGGCGTTCGCGCCCAAACCTGCCGAGATGATCGCCAAGCCGAGTGACAAGCCAATTCCGCCCATGGAGGCCCAAATTGCCATTGCACGGTTGCGCTCTTTCCCCTCTTCAAAATTAGAAACGATGAGTGACAGTGCTGCCGGAGGACTAGTTTGTCCCGTTTTTATCCCTTTCCCCTTTGGCCCAGTGTTTTCCTGGACGAATCCCGGAATACAAATGAGTGAAACACGCAAAAAACTCCTGCCTCCATGGTAAAATGAAACGGACAAGAGCTTTATGCCAAAAACTGCAAACATGGGACAGGTGATCGATTTATGGAACAAAACATCCAGGTCCGGGATCTGCTTGACCGCATCGCCAAAAAAGAGAAGTTGTTCTTGCTCGATGTTCGCGACGAAGACAAGTACCTTACGGGAAGCTTGGACGAATACGGCGTACAGACGAAGAACTTGCCGTATCTGAAGATGATCGACCCGGACGATGCCGTCATTGAAAAAATGGAGAGCCTGCCAAAAGACAGGCCGATCATTACCTTATGCACCAGCGGAAACAAGGCCCGCAAAGCAGCTGAGCTCTTGCGTGAAAAAGGCTGCGACGCCATTCCGCTAGAAGGCGGGCTGACTGCCTGGAAACAGCATCACGAAGCATGACCTGCAAGAACAACCAGCGGACTTTGGCTTCTCGCTGGTTGTTCTATCTCTTTAGAAGAAAGAATCAGAAAGCGGCGACGATCACGGGAAATATGGATGACATCCGGCAATTTGTTGCCAGCCCGTTCACGAAGTCTGCTTTCCCGTTTTCTCCACGTAGTTGTAGATCGTGTACTTGGAAACATCCAGCAGGTCGGCTACGTGCTGCACAGCGCCTTTGATCAAAAACAGCCCCATTTCATCGAGCATGCCAATAAAGGCGATTTTCTCCTCCTTCTGCATAAAGGGGATAGGCTTTCCGATTTTGCGGATGCACTCCTCAATCATTTGGTCCATCAACTCGGAGATGGTGGGAGCAAACCGTTCTTCCGTTTTTTCTTCATCCGGTTCCTGTTGAAACGAAGTCATTCCCTTCAGGATTGACTCGGCCATCACGAGGTTGGTGACGTCCAAATTGATACAAAGACAGCCGATAATGGTTTTCTGCTCATCCCTGATAAAAATTGTGCTGGATTTAATGATTTTGTCTTTGATTCCTTCGTGCTTGTAGTTGAGAATAAAGTCATGCCCTTGTTCGCCCTGACGGTGCAGCTTCAGACCGAGGTTGGTCACGGGACTGCCCGTTTTTCTGCCGCTTACGTGACTGTTGTAAATGGCTACGATAGAAGCCTCGGGGCTGGTCATATCGTGCAAGGCGACTTCGCAATGGTCGCCCATTGTTCGAGCGATGCCCTCCGCGACGGGCAGATAACTGGCCAAAATCGGATGCAGTTCTTTCATTTGTGAAACCTCATTTCCTTGCGTGTTAATTTGGGCAGGATTCGGCTCCGTTGTTTACCTGTGGTGTACGCAAAGCATGACGCCTTTATACACCTGCTGTACTTGCTTGAGAGACCCCGTTTCAACCGGGACGCGTTACGTGTACTTTTCTACCAGCTCAGCGAGGAGTTTCATGTTTACATTACCGCCCGAAGCGAGCACCACTGCCTTTTCCCACTTGATAGCGGTCCGTTGATGGATCATTGCGGCCAAGGCGGCTGCGCCGGACGGCTCGACCACCATTTTGGCCCGTTCGGCAAGACTGACCACCGTCCTTGCAATCTCTTCTTCCGATACGAGTACCATCTCGTCGACGTATTTTTTCGTGTGAGCATACGTGAGCTCTCCCGGCTTTTTGGCCATCAAACCATCCGCAATCGTATCTACCTTTTCCACCTCAAACGGGTACCCGTGCCGGAGCGATTCATACATGGCCATGGCTCCTTCGCTATTCACGCCGATGACGCGTATGGCTGGCTTCGTCTCTTTCAAAGCAGCCGCCACGCCGGAAATCAGCCCTCCGCCGCTGACTGGAACAATGACCGTGTCGACATCAGGCAGCTCCTCTATAATCTCCAGGCCGATCGTACCTTGGCCTGCGATAATCTGCATGTCTTCGAACGGATGGATCAGGACAAGACCCTCGGCACGGTGCAGTTCCAAAGCCTTTTCGTACATCGTGATGGAGGTGCTGCCTCCATCTACGACTTTGGCCCCATAATGGAGGATGGCATTTTGTAGAAATACAATAGACAAGCCGCTCCTGGCAATGCGGTCTTCCACGTCGACTATTATGTTTAGCATGCTGTGTAAACAAGCTGGCCATTCCCATTCCGACAAGCTTCAAAAAAATCTACCATTATTTACAGGTTCCATTCTCTCAAGTCTATTTGTTATCCTAGTGAAGCAAAAAACAAGCCGAAACTTCCCGTGAAGCGGAAGTGCGGGGGACTTCTTTTTGCAGGGGTAGCCGCTCTGCATTGGGGTGAATCACAGATGTGAAGGGTTGTATCCTCAGCCCGAACCCGACAACTAACCTCGTAGGCGAAAAAAAGGAGACGATGAGAACATGAAACCATTCGGCAAGTCTATCATCGCTATTGCTATGGGATTGGCTGTTACCACTATGTCTACTTCGGCATTTGCTGCCACATGCCCGGTAAAAAACATTGCAGGTCAAGGGCAATGGTTCCCATCTTTCATGAATTCCCAACCTTTGCAACAGTCCCAACAGTCTAACCAAGCAAATCCGTGGAATTGCAAATTCCCAGCGAACTTTATGCAGTGGGTAGAGCTTCCGACACAACAGCCGGTACAAAAATCTGCTGAACAGCCGGTTCAACAACCGATCCAATGGCCGGTTCAAGTACCTGTCCAGCAACCGGTGCAAAAACCGGTTCCACAGCCGGTGCAAAAACCAGTTCAACAGCCAGTACAAAAGCCGGTACAAGCTCCAGCGAACAAAACCGTTAACGCTTCCTCCGAGTTTGCCCGTGAAGTGGCAAATCTGGTAAATCAGGAGCGCGCCAAGGCTGGACTGTCCCCGCTCGCTTACGATGCGACACTGGAAAAAGTGGCGCTGGCCAAAGCGGCAGACATGGATCAAAACCACTACTTTGATCACAACAGCCCGACCTACGGTTCCCCGTTTGACATGATGAAGAGCTTCGGCGTTTCTTACATGACTGCAGGTGAAAACATCGCCATGGGTCAGCGCAGCGCCAAAGAAGTCATGCAGCAATGGATGAACAGCGAAGGCCACCGCAAAAACATCATGAACCCGAACTTCACCAAGATCGGTGTAGGCTATCAAAACGGTTACTGGGTACAAGAGTTTATCGGATAACCTTGATAGCTGACGAGAAGAACCGGGCTGCTCACAAGAGCGGCTCGGTTTTTTGTTGTGCTCATTTCCTGTTGACAAAAAACCATGCCAGCCTGGAGCTCGTGGGCATAGTTTCTAGTGTGAATTCCAGATCAGCCGGAACCTATCTGGCACACCAGCCACCGTCTTGACCATCTCCAGACCGGTCACAAACGATGACCCGTCAGAACCAAGGCAAAGCGCACCGTAGGACATAGCGAAAAACCGGAACGATTCGCTCCGGCTTTTCCATCTGCGGGATGGCACTTTGACAGGCTAGCTCTCTGTGGAACAGCAGTCACACTCCTGTTCCTCCAGCAAAGGCACCTTTTTCTCGTCCATCTTCTGTTTGGTCGGGTATGCCCCCACCTGCTGCAACTCTACATTGACATCTTGGTCATTGTTTTGTTGTCGTTCCATGGGAAGCCTCCTCGCTGAGTACGACCTGTAACTAGTATTCGCCGTCTGGATGAAGGTATACGCCCGTTTCAAGGAACGTTCTATACGTCCTTATCCACTTTGTCGCAGGATATGCTCCAGATCCTTCAGCGCTGCTGCAGCGGCTGCCACCGGGTCCGATTTGCCTCCGACGATCAACAGCTCCCCCATCGTATCTGTTTCGACACGAATCGCTTTGGTCGTACCTCGGACTTGGGCGAAAGGGTGGGCCCCATCCAGCAGCTGCACGTCTACCCTCGCCCGGAACGTATCTCCTGCCTTACGCAGACTGCCTACCAGCTTGGGTACAAGACCTTCTGCTTTCCATTGCCGCACGAGTTCCGGCGTAATGTCTTGGATGCCTTTCCGTACCACATCCGACAGGCGAATACCTGCATGAAAAGCCGTATTGGCGATAATCGTCAGTTTGCAAGCCGTATCCCAGCCTTCCAGATCAAAGCGGGGATCAGGTTCCGCGATCCCCGTTTTCTGTGCCCGGCTAATCGCCTCCGTACTGGAGATGCCCTCTTCCATCATGGCGGTCAGCACAAAGTTGGCCGTCCCTGTAAAGATTCCTTCGATCAGCGCTACTTCGCATCCGGCCAGATTGTACTCCAGCAAATCAATCGTAGGCAATGCGGCAGCGGTTGCACCGCTTACTTTGAGGATGGCTCCGCGCTCTCTGGCCGCTGCAAAGAGCCCCTCGCAATCAGCGACAAGCGCCCCTTTGGAGATCGCGACCACATGCTTGCCGCGTGACAAGGCTGTCCGCATATAGGAGAGAGCCATGCCGCCTGTAACAATATCAGATGGACCGGATTCGATCAGGACGTCAAAGGGACAGGCGGACAAAAAACCGACGCCCGTCTTATCCTTTTCTCCCAGCCTCTTGTCTTCGGAAAACGCCTGAACCTGGTCAAGCGTCAATCCCTCTTTGGAGTAGCATCCTGCCGTCGAACGCATGACGCTCACGAGCCTTACATCGGCATCATAGACGTCCAGGTACCTTTTCTTGCGTTCTTCAAGCAACCTCGCTACCTGTCTGCCTACGGAACCGAATCCGGAAATAACGACGTTGTACCGTCTCATTGCGAGCTCCTCCTTGTTGCTGTGTCCCATTTTGTGCCCTCCATCCTCAGCGACGCCATCAGCGCGGAAGGCGAATCCGATAAGCGAGGATCGGGCTGGCGTCTGCCGGCTTCAATCTCTTTCCCTTTCGGTCATCGTACAATTCGTTTACATAATCGATATAGAGGATGCCATGCAAATGATCGATTTCATGCTGCATGCAGCGCGCCATAAATCCGTCCGCCTCCAGGAAGACTTCTTCCCCCGCACGGGTCAGCGTCTTCACCTTCACGTATTGAGCACGCTTGACAACGCCGACAACTCCGGGAATAGACAGGCACGCTTCCGTTCCTTTTTGCTCGCCATGGCTTTCCACGATTACCGGGTTGATGAGCTCGATTAACCCGGTGGCGCAATCCATCACGGCCAGCTGCTTCGGGATCCCGATCTGGATCGCAGAGAGACCGGCCCTCCCTTCAGCCGCGTAGATCGTATCTGCCATGTCATTCAGAATCTTGCGGACATTTTGTGTAATGGAGGCCACCGGTTTGGATCGCTCCCGCAGTATCGGGTCCCCCAGCTGCACGATCATTCGTTCAGCCATCTCGCTGCTCCTCTCTAACTCGAGTTCATTTGCATTCAACGTAACAAAAGCGGCCGGGTTTCGTCAAACGCTGTGCCGAACGCTTGTTTTTTCATCGACAAATACGCTTATATACGCTATCTTAAATGGTAAACATGATGTTGATGGAAACGAAGAGGGAGGAAACCATGCATCCACTTGCTTCTCAGCTCAACGAGACGATTCAACGCGAGAATCCGCACTTTTTTGACATGCTTTCCGAATTGGGCAGGCTGATCTACTTCCCAAAGGAAGGCATCCTCAGCCAATCCGCCGAAGCAAAGGCGAAAGCCAAGAAATACAACGCTACGATCGGGATTGCTTTGGAAGACGGCCAACCCATGCATTTGAAATCCATTCAAGACACGTTGTCCGCCTATGCACCGAAAGATCTTTACGAATACGCTCCACCTGCCGGCAAGCCAGAGCTGCGGGCCGCCTGGCGAAAAAAAATGCTGGAGGAGCATCCATCTCTGGCAAATAAAACCTTCAGCAATCCGATCGTCACCAATGCACTGACGCACGGTCTGAGCGTCGTAGCCGATTTGTTCGCGGGCCCGGGAGACAGCGTGATTATCCCTGACAAAAACTGGGAGAATTACGAATTGACATTCTCCATTCGCCGCGGTGCGGAGATGGTTTATTATCCGCTCTATAGCGATCGGATGACCTTCAACGCCGAAGGTCTGCGGGATGCGATTCTGGCTCAAAAAGAGAAAGGCAAAGCAATCGTCGTCCTCAACTTTCCGAACAACCCGACCGGATACACGCCAGGGCAAAAAGAGGCCAGGGAAATTATCGAGGCGCTGAAGGCAGGTGCAGAAGCGGGGATCAACATCGTCGCGGTTACCGATGACGCCTACTTCAGTCTTTTCTTTGAAGATTCCTTGCAAGAGTCTCTGTTCGGTGCCCTTTGCAACCTGCATCCGCGCATTCTGCCTGTAAAGGTGGACGGCGCAACCAAAGAAGAGTACGTCTGGGGATTCCGTGTAGGCTTTATCACCTACGGCGGACAAAGCGAGGCACTGCTGGCAGCCTTGGAACAAAAGACGCTCGGCATTATCCGCGCCACCATTTCCAGCGGCCCGCACCCATCCCAGACCTTTATCCTGCACGCGCTCAATTCGCCGACGTTCCATAAAGAAAAGCAAGAAAAGTTTGAGATCATGAAACGCCGTGCGAATCGTGTCAAACAGCTCCTGGACAGCGGCAAGTTTGATGACGTTTGGACATACTATCCATTCAACTCGGGATACTTTATGTGTCTCAAGCTAAAAAGTGTCGACGCGGAAACACTGCGCACTCATCTGCTTGATCAATACGGTGTGGGCACGATCGCTCTGGGCAAAACCGATTTGCGCATCGCTTTCTCTTGCATCGAAGAGGAAAACATCGAGGACCTGTTCTCGCTTATTTATCAGGGTGTGCTCGATCTGCAGCAATAATGAAACAAAAAAAGCGTTTTGGACAAAAAAAGCTCCAAAACGCTTTTTGCATTTCTGAGGTCGTACCATGGAAATAGATCAAAGGAATGAAGCTTTCCGCCCTCTTCCACAGTCTTCTGGTACGAAGAATTGCTACATTACGACACTTTCTCAGCCAATTGGGATGTCTGCTCCGGCCGCTCTACAGCGATAACTGGCAGGAGCGACCGTTCCCAGCGTCTGACCTGCGCCGTCCAGAAACGAAGCGATGCCTGCATAACAGGTCCGACCAAAAACACAGACAAAAATGTCCCAAAAGAGATCGGCCCTCCCGCGATCCAGCCTAAAAATAGGGCTGTTCCTTCCAGGCAGGTGCGGACCAGACGGACGGATTTTCCTGTAAGACGAACGAGCGTCAGCGTGATACCATCGCGGGGGCCAGCCCCCAGACCGGACGCTACGTACATCCCCGACCCGACACCCATCAGCACAATCCCGGCGACCAATTCCGCAAATCGGGCCCACTGGGCGGATACGCTAGGAATGATGCTGCTCGCGAGAAAAATATTGACAAAAAAGCCGATCAGCACGATGTTGGCTATACTCCCGATCTTGGGCAAACGCCGATCCAGAATGCAAGCGATTCCGATCATCAGAATACCTACGATCTGCACCCAAATCCCTACCGACAAACCGCTCAATCCAGACAAGCCGATGTGCAGGACATCCCATGAAGAGGCCCCCAAAGCCGCCTTCATCATGCTTACGGCTCCCATAGCCAAAACGACCAAACCCAGTATAAACAATACCAGTTTGGCCGCAAACAACGGAATTTTTCCTTTTACTCTGTTCAACAGTATGTTCTCCTCTCCTGACAGCCTGCTGATCTATTTATATCTGGCTTTTCGCATTTGGTTACTTAGCTAAGTATATTAGGGGACGCTAATCTTGTCAAGGCATGAGCAGCATTCCCCAATAAAAAAGCCTGCGATGAAATATCGCAGACCGCAACAAGCGCAGTGAGCCGTTTGGAAAGCTCTCCATTGACATCGGTCAGCTAGGCCCGTTAGCACTTCAACCCATTCCAACACAAATCCTCTCTGCCCTGCTTTCCTTTATCGATCCACCGTGACTGTTTTCTCCAGGCCACCCCTCGTCCCCGCTACTACGGCACCCAATACAAACAGCATGCCAATGCCGTGCGCCCACGTGAATTGTTCACCTAAAAAGAGTACGGACACAAGCGCAGCGCTGATTGGCATAAACCCGGTGAACAAGCCAGCGGTCGAAGCGGCCGCCTTCGCTACACCCCTATACCAGAGAACAAAGGAAAGCACGCTCGCGGTCACGGCATAGTAGACCATCAACAGCCAGACCTTGGGTGGCACGGCTGTCAAGTCAGTCTTGATCAGATCGGCAATCGCAAAAGGAAGGAACAAAACGAGACTGATCACGTTGATCGCTGCTGTCATCTGAAAAGGAGTGATTTTCCCCGACAGGCGTTTGGCATAGATCGTAAAGAGCGCCTCGGAGATGACAGCGAGAAAGACGAGAAGATTGCCAAACATGGCCCCCCAGCCCACGCTTGCCGTTCCGCCGGTGAAAGTGATAAAGCCAATGCCGACGACTGAAAACAGAATGGAAATCAACTGGTGTGAGCGTATCTTTTCCTTGAGCAGAAGAAAAGAAAACAACGCGATGCATGCCGGCACGGTACTTGTGATGATGCCTGCCGAGGTCGCCGTTGTCCAGTGTACCCCGTAAAGCATGCAGATGCTGAATAAAAACACCCCAAAGAAAGACTGCCAGAACAGCGTCTTTCCCTCCCCCTTTCTCCACGAGCTCTTCCACTCGCCGCGCATGGACAACAAAGGGAGAAGAATCATTGCCGCAAGAATAAAGCGAAATTCGGAAAACAAGAAGACGGGCACATGCTCTACGATGGCTTTTCCCACGGAGATATTGATGCCGACAAAAGCCATTGATAATGCCAATTGAATGTAAGAAGCGATCATTTTCGGCGTTCCACTCCTTTTTTACTTGAGATAACGAATACCATTCTTGCCAGTTTAACTCCTGCACGAAACCCGAACATTCGGAACATTTATACACGATCGAAAAACTTTTGGAACAAGCCCAGGTACAAAAAAGCCTCCCTTCGGACAATCTCCAGGGAAGCTGCGTGTTTGCCATGGCAAATCGTTTTACATTGCACGTTTAAATCCCGGCTCCGTCGATACCGCCGAGCCGTTTTTCTTTTTCTCGGCTGCCCCGACAAGCCACGCTCCAAACGGCAGTTTGGCCAGGCCATAGGACAATCCAAAGGAAAGCGCGGAGCAGAGGACAAACGCGATCAGACTGCCCGTGAATCCGCTAGCCGCCCACTCCCACCGATTGAGCAGCTTCATCACATACGTCAAGACGAGCGCGTGAATGAGATAGGCGCCGTAAGAATAATGACCAATCATCGTCAACCATTTTTTCCACTGCGACCTCGACTTGCCCACCCATACAGCCAGGAGATAGACGATGAGGAGCTGGGCAACCGTATAGAAAAACATCGACGGCTTTAACGAGGTGGCCACATTCAGATTGACGATCGGCCCCCCTGAATGTTTGACCAGCTCGTATCCGACGTAGGCGTAGGTCACACCAAAGGCAGCGAACAGCCAAAGCCATCTCTTCTGCAAAAAAACGCGGAATTGCGGTAGAGCCAGAGCTACCAGACCGCCCATGAAAAAGTAGAAAGAGTAATACAGGAAGTTGCGATCGCGGTATTTGATCAAATAAGCATCCAGCCACGCCAGGTCAAACCGGAAGGAATGAGCCGGGATGTAGCGGTAGGACAACCACATCAGAGCGGCATATGCAAGCGCCCCGGCCCCGACGACAAGCGCCCTGCCCCCTCGCCCCCGGACCGTTTGTCCTGTCCACCTGAACAGCTTTCGCAATAGCGGGTACAAGAGGTAAAACTGAAAGATCATGACCACGAACCACAGATGGTAAGAGGCCGTTCCCGTCATCCATTTTTTCAATACGAGCCACAGCGTCTCCAGATTGAATCCGGCCAGTTCGTGATACGTCGCCATGTACACCACTGACCAGATCGCGTAAGGAACCACGATCTCGGTAAACCTTTTTTGGATAAACCGGGGGTATTGCAAGCGGTCGCAATAGTTGTAAAAAAGCACAAGTCCCGTGACGAAAACAAAGGCAGGAACCGCAAATTTCAACAGATGAAACAACATCCCAAAAAGAAACGCCGTCTCCTCTCCAATTCCCGGCTTGCGAATGTATACGCCGATGACGTGCTGATACACGACAGCCAAAAAAGCAAACGATCGGACATAATCCAATTCGACAATTCGTTCTTTTCGGGCCATTTTATGAACTTCATACCTTTCCGCCTTAGTTCGTTCCGCCTTAGATATTGAAAACAACACTCCCCATCTTATCTGCCTGCCCCGCGAGAGGCAATAGGAATCATTGGGCAGTTTTCTCTAGCGCGACTGCAACCATTTGCACAAGGCCCAATAACCTGTCGTCAATATGGAGACAGCGATAATCGCCACCACAGTTTCTGGTCTCATCATTTCCTCCAAAATTCCTTGTCTTCTCATTTTTTCAGTTGCTGAACAGCCCCGTAGGTCAAACAGCGCCATACCCATTCCAGCGGTCCGTACCGGTATCGGGACAACCACCATTTGCTCCACGCCACCTGTACCGGGAAAATGAACAGACACAAGACAAAGCCTGCCCATAACGGAGTTGAACCGTACAGGTGAAAAAGTTTGACGATACTGACACACAACACCGTTTGGGAGAGGTAATTGGTCAGAGCCATTCGGCCAACAGGAGCTAGAAAAGAGAGCCTCTCTCGTCCTCGCTCTTTTCTCATCACTAGCAGAATCGACGTGAGATAAAATACGAACAGAGCAAGTCCGCTCCACTGAACCAAAACAAGCCGGGTGATGTCAAGCGAACCTGGAATCGGGACGATCCCGAAGTGAACCAGGGGAATCATGGCCGCCAGCGGAAATCCGATCAAAAGCGATCCCATCCAGTACCGTCTGATCGTCGCTTCATATCGGCCCAGCTCGTAAAATACCCCTTTCTTGGCCACATACAGTCCGAGCAGAAATAGCGGCAGCACAGTCAAAACCATCAGCCACTCATTTTGCACAAGCACCGGTAATTCGTTGTTCCACCGAAAGGACAGCCATTCCTCCCAACTTCCGTTTTGATAGGCGTCGATCGCCTGGCTGACCACTTGTTCCTTCTGCGCTCCTGTATTTTGTCCGTCATCGGGGACGAGCAGCGCAAGCCCCATCGGTATCTGGTAAATCGCGAGCAATGTTATCGCCCACCTTTTAATGACAACCTCTCGGCTGCGATAAAACAAATAAAGCAGGATACCGGCAAGCGCATACGTGTGCAGGATATCTCCGAACCAAAACACCAGGTGAACTGCGCCAAACAGGAACAACGCGAAAAGCCGCCTGAAATACTTCCCGCCAACCGCTACCCCTCTCTGTTCCAAACGGCTCATGAACAGGTAGAACCCCGCGCCGAACAAGAACGAGAAAATGGTGTAAAACTTGGTCTGGACAAACATGTCGAACATCATTCGCAGCCAAAAATCAGCGGCGCTCGCATGCTCGGGGATACGCTGCGTACTGAGAAACAGCTCCGGCTGCAAATATCCCGGCATATTCACCAAAAAAATCCCGAAGAGCGCAAATCCCCTGATGACGTCAAGTTCATTGATTCTCTCGCTTAATGGGGTTGGCGTTGTTTGCATGCATCTCAACCTTTCTATCGTGCACTTCCATAAACCCCCCATTGTTAAATACGACTGATCCGCCTAAAAAGTAACAAGCTTCTTCTCCATATCCCAAGCGTCTTTTCTCACAGCCTTTGCATGCGAAAACCCCCGTCTCCGCATACGGAGAAGACAGGGGTTAACCAAATGGCCAAACCTATTTTTCGTTCCTTGCATCCGCAGTCATTCAAACTGTTGCCGTTCAGGGCTGTTCGTCGATTACTATCAGATCGCAGCATTTTTCAGGATCGTACTTTACTTTGACAAACAGCGCGTCCGAATCTTTCCCTTGGACAAAGGTCGTTTTCAGCGTACTTTTCTTTTCTCCATGGCTTTCCTCGAGAATATAGGATACTGAGACATCCTTGTACCCCTTTACGGAATAGTACACATACCCTTCCATGTCGTACATCTGCACCGCTTCGGAGGATTGATCCGGACGCTGCAGCCATTGACGCACCTCAGTCTGGTGCTGCGGCTCTATCGATTCCTGCCCGAACGATACGGAAAATAGCGGCTTCTCCTCGCAACCGGTAAGAGCAAACAAAACAATTGCCGAGAAAATTGCCTTTTTTGGGTCCATCCCATCACTTCCAAATCAAGACAATATTTTCTCTATCTTAGCAAGGATGGATGGGGCGCACAAGTTGCATTCACCTTGCCCGCTTGAACAGCAGATCCAGCCCGAGACCGGCCATGATGCCGACAACAGCCGGCACAGCCCACCCGGCGCCTTCCCGATACAGCGGAAGCCCGGCCAGCAAGAAATCCATGCTGCGGGGAATCATCACCGTATTGACCAAATCGAAAATCCCGTACAGAACGACGAGCCCCACTGCCGTTACATACACGCAGGAACGCGGCGAGAGCAGCGGATCCGCAAGCGCAAAGACGATCAAAACGATCGCGACGGGATAGATGGAGCCCAAAATGGGCACGGAAATCTTCAGGATCAGTGTCAGGCCCATATTGGCGATCAGCATGCTGGCGATACAGAGCAGACCCACCCAACAGCGATAGGAAACGCGCGGAAACAGTCCGGAAAAATACTGGCTGCACGAGGTCACAAGTCCAATCGAAACGCAGAGGCAGGCAACCGTAAAGATGCCGCCGAGCAGGAGGATGCCAGAGGACCCGAATAAATGGCCCATCACATTGGTCAGAATTTGCGCGCCATTCTCCGCCCTGCCCAAAAATGCGTGGGACGAGCCGAGAATTCCCAGCATCAAGTAGATGACGGCAAGCAAAATTCCCGCTCCCATGCCCGCCGCCATCATATAACGGGACAGTTGGCCAGGCTCAGAGACACCTTTTGCCCGAAGCGTATTGGAGACGACGATGCCGAAGACAAGCGCTGCGAGCGCGTCCATCGTCAAATAGCCCTCTAGAAAACCCTGCAAAACGGGATGCGCGGCGTACGCACCTTCCGCCGGGATAAGCTCTCCTTTCGGATTCAACAAACTTCTCGCGAAGATCAGCAAGAGCAGGATCAGCAGCGCAGGGGTCATCAGCTTGCCAAAACGGTCAACCAGCTTCGAGGGGGACAGGCTAACCCAGAAGACCAGCGCGAAAAAAACAAGCGTATACAGGGCAAGTCCCCGCGGCACTGCCGCTGCGGTTTCCGACAAAAACGGCACCATGCCCATCTCATACGCAAGACTGCCTGCCCGCGGAATGGCTAGCGCCGGCCCGATCGAGACGTAAATAAGCAGCGGAAACAAGCGAGCAAAAGCAGGGTGAACCCGACTTGAAAGCTCATAAAAGCTCCCCGCCTTTGCGATGGCTGCCACGCCTAAAATCGGCAGTCCGACTGCCGACAATATAAAGCCGGCGAGAGAAAGCCATACCTGATCGCCGGCCGACTGTCCGAGAAAAGGCGGAAAGATGAGGTTGCCCGCGCCAAAAAACATGGAAAACAGCATGAAGCTTATGAGGACGATTTCTTTTTTGGACAACGCATTCATCTTTTTTTGTATGCTCCCTCCTAGAAGTATGGAGGGATTGTATCAGCTTTTTCACAGTGATGCCAGTAAAACGGGGGTATTCGTAATGTTAAATGAAGTATGTTGTTTCAACATATTCTGAACATTTATAAAGACGAGTTTTATCAACATAACGTGCCAGCAGGCTTGATGGGACGATTCGGCAGTCTGCTGGCATGTTTCCAAGCAGCGAAACCGGAGAAAAACAACGGTAACAGCGCTGTCAACCCTTAACGCCCATGGCCATGACCGCTATGCCCGACGCCTCCAGGGTCATGCGGATGCGCTTTGCAAACTCCACGGCATGCCGGCCGTCGCCGTGAATGCAGACTGTTTCGGCCACAATATCCTTGTCGACAGCTTGTCTCGTCGAAACCTTCCCTTCCTTGACCATGCGTATCACCTGGGAGACTGCCTTCTCCTCATCGGTGATGAGTGCTTCCGGCTGCGATCGCGGCGTGAGGGTTCCGTCGTGCTGGTACGTCCGATCGGCAAACACTTCATTTTTTACCCGCAATCCCGCCTGCAGACCTTTTTCGACGAGCTGGCTCCCTGCCAGTCCGACCAAGTACAGCTCGGGTTTGACCCGATAGACTGCCTCCGCGATCGCCTCCGCCAGTTTCGGGTCGACAGCAGCCATGTTGTACAGGGCACCATGCGGTTTTACATGCTGCATGACGCCGCCCTCAGCCTGGATAAACGCCTGCAGGGCACCGACCTGATAGACCACATACTCGTAGGCCTCTTCAGGAGAAATGGACATGTTCCGGCGGCCAAAGCCCATGAGGTCGGGCAAGCCGGGGTGCGCTCCCAATGCTACCTTTTGGGCCAGCGCCAACTCCACGGTTTTTCGCATGGTCGCCGGATCGCCGGCATGAAAGCCGCAAGCGATATTGGCCGAGGTGATATAGGGGAGGATCTCGTGATCATGACCGATGCTGTATGCCCCGAAGCTCTCTCCCATGTCACAGTTCAAGTCAATCCGAAACGTCATCTGCTCTGTCCTCCTACTCGTATTTAAGCTTCATGCCCAGCCGGACCTGTCGAAACAGCTGTTCCCGCTCAAGCAAAAGCCGCTCTGCCTCCTGATGGACAACTTCGCGAAAACGGATGACATCCCCCGGCTTTGTTTGGACGATCAACGGCAGATCGACACTGATAATCTGGGCAATTTTGGGGTAGCCTCCTGTTGTCTGCCGATCCGCCAGCAAAACAATCGGATTGCCTTCTGCCGGAACCTGCACGGTGCCAAACGTGACCGCCTCGGAAACCAGCTCCCGGCTCTTGTCGAGCTTCTCCAGACGGGGTCCTTCCAGCCGATAGCCCATGCGATCCGACTGCGGGCTTACTCGAAACTCTTGCCCAAAAAATGCGTTCCGGCTCTCCTCGGTAAACCAGTCGGATTGATTTCCTTTTACCACGCGGACGACGGGATGCCCGTGGTAGCGAGGCAAGTGATCTGCCGCAATTCTCCAGTCCGGCGCGTAAAAGGCCCCCCCCTTGGCTTGTTTTTGAAGCAGTTCCCCCAGCTTTTTGGACTGCCGGCCAGGCTCGTCTGCTTTCAGCTCGTCTCCCTTTTGCAAAGCACGCCCTTCATAGCCTCCTATCCCTGCCCTTGCGTACGTGGACCGGCTGTTCATGACGAGCGGGCATTGAACTCCTCCCGCCACAGCGATATACGTTCTGGCCCCGAGCTTGCTGACCCCGAAACGAATGACCGTACCGGCTCTGACCCATACCGGCTTCCATAGCGGCAGCGGTTTGTCGTCCGCCGCCGCCTCCATGTCAGCTCCGCAAATCGCCAGCACGGTATCCTCGGTCACTTCCCAGGTATCTCCCTTCATGGTCATTTCCACGGCGGCCTCTGTTCCCTTGTTGCCGACCAGCAGATTGGCCATTTTGTAAGCAAACGGGTCCATCACGCCGCCGACAATCACCCCATGCTTCTGAAAGCCGAATCTCCCTCTGTCCTGCACGGTTGTAAACAGTCCGGGACGAATGACTGTAAGACTCATGCCTTCCCCTCCTCGTACGATTGGTACTCCTCCGCCGAGATTGGGACGAAGCGCACGCGATCCCCCGCTTTCAGGATGCTTGGCGGATTCCGGTCCGGGCGGAACAAGCTGATCGGAGTCCGGCCGATAATCTGCCAGCCTCCCGGCGTTTCCAAGGAGTAGATGCCCGTTTGTTTGCCTGCGATCCCCACTGAGCCTTTCGGTATTTTTAGCCGGGGGCTTGTTTTACGCGGTGTGGCGATTGTTTCCGACAGTCCGCCGATGTAGGGAAATCCCGGAGCAAAACCGATCATGTATACGTGATACTCCCCCTCCGAGTGTATGCGGATCACTTCTCGCTCGCTCATCTGATGATAGGCGGCCACCTCGGCAAGATCGGGGCCCATTTCGCCTCCGTAGAGGACGGGAATTTCTACGGTATTTCCCGCTGCTGGCAGGTGGTCAGATAGTTGTGCGAGAGCTTCCCCGAGAACCATGCGCATCCTTTCATATGCCGAAAAGGATGGCTCGTTCAAAGTCAAGACAGATGTTTGCCTCACATAGAACGCTACCGGATCGTAAAAGACTGTCACCGTTGTAAAACCCGGGATGTATTCAATCATTCCCGGTACCGGATGCTGGTCGAGCCACGCGGAAAATTTCCTCACCTTTTCGTGAGTTTGCCGGTCGATTACTGTGCCGAAGCGAATGATGACAGCCTGTTCTCCCATCGGTTCGATTTGAAATGTTGTCATAGGACGGCTCCACCCCTGCCTCTGCGGTCATGCCAACCGATCTTTCTCGAAATTTCCTGTGCCGCTTGGATTACTTTTTGTGCCAGCAAATGGATCAGTCCGTCCTTGTACCTGCTGGTCGGCCCGACGATGCTGAGCCCTGCGATGACGTGGTCGCGGTGGTCGTAGATCGGAGCGGCTATCGCCGACGTATCGTTGTACAGCTCCGAGTGACTGACCGTATAGCCGTTTTGTCTCGACTCGGCAAGCACACGACGGAGCTCATCGATGTCGGTAATCGTGCGATCGGCGACAAGCCGCAGCTCTGCTTGCGACAAGTACGTTTCCTGTTCTTCTTCCGGCAAAAAAGCGAGCAGAATGCGCGGACAAGCTCCAGCATACAGCGGTGCCCGCCGCCCGATTGCCGTGTACACCCGTATCGGCTCTTTCGTATCCACCTTTTCTACATACATGGCTTCTTCTCCGTCCCGGATAATCAGGTTGACGGCTTCGCCTACTTCCTCATTTAACCGGACCATGACAGGCAAAGCCTCCCGGCGGATATCCATCCGCTCCGAAACAGCTTGTCCGTATTGCAGAAATCCTAGTCCCAGCTCAAATGTCCCCATGGAAGTGCGCCGCAGAAAGCCCCCCGCTTCCAAAGACGACAGCATCCGGTATACGGAAGTTTTCGGCTGTCCGGACAACTCTACTGCCTGCGGCAGCGTCAACTGGGGATGATCCAGAAATAATTGAAGCAATTCAATGGCTTTTAGGACCGTCTTATTGGTTTCAGACACACGCATCCCTCGTTCCGCATATCGGAATTACGTTCCGTTTTTATATGTACTTTTCATTATAACAATCTCCGGCGATCTGACAATCGTAATTTTCTGTTTATTTTACCTGCGAATAGAGCCAACCACTTGTCTGGTACCGCGACAAGTGGTTGGCTTCTACTTACTGCGGAATTTGACGATACGTCGATACGCGCGGAGGTCTGGAAGCTTCCGAAACAGCGACATCGACGGTCGAAAATTCGCTTCGATAATCCACGGTTTCCCGGTCGTATCAATCCCCAGATCGAGCCCGACCATACGCAGGGTGGGATATTTCTTGCCCAAACACTCGCCTGTCATCTGGGCCACATGCTTGATCTCCTCCAGCAGATCCAGAGGCACATCGACATTGGATCGCGCGAGAGCGAGCGTCAGCGGCAGCACTTTGCCCCTGCTGCGCGCGATGTTGGTGACGATAAATCCGGGTCCGGCCAGTTTGGCGAGAAAGCCCGTCACGACCCAAGGCTTCCCTTTGTACCGTTGTATCATCACCCTTACATCAAATGGACACCCGCCAATGCGACCCAGGGACAGATACGGCTGGATCAAGTATGGCTTCGGTATGAACAGGGAGCGTACGTATCTGACTGTTTCCTCCTTCCCGCTGACAATTTTGCGTCCGTTGCCGGCATGTACTTGGTAGCGCGAATCCTCCAAGGAAGTGACCTTGATAATCCCGGCCCCGCCGCCGCCTCCCGAAGGCTTTAGCATGACCGATCCGTATTTTTCCAGCTGCGTCCAAAGAGACTCTGGTTCAAACAGGACGGTTTCCGGCAAATATTCCTTCAGCCGTCTATCCCGGTCCATGACCAGGTGTTTGGTCCATTTTCCAACATTCGGCGCTTTTATGTGGCATTCTCTCCATTCGTAATAAGGTGATGTTCTTCGATCCTGGTGATGCGATTTTCCGCATCGACGAACACGACCCGGGGAATCAATTGACTGGCATCTTCCTCTGTATACATTCCCATGCTCAGGATGATCACAATGTCCCCCGGCGCAAACAGATGGGCGGGCGGCCCGTTCAAACAGATTTTGCCTGAGCCCTCGGGCGCTGGCAGTGCGTAGGTTTTCCAGCGGGTAGCGTTGCGCAGGCTCGTGATTTGCACGATCTCGTAAGGCAGGATGTTTGCTTCCTTCATGAGCAAGCTGTCAATCGTTATGCTGCCGACGTAGTCAAGCTCAGCTTGTGTAACGGTCGCTCGATGAATCTTCCCCTTGCACATATGTCTTAGCATCGGACCTCTCCTTTCCAGACACCGCTGCCATCAGTCTATGAGGCACCTTTTGTCCTTGTTATTGGAGGCGAGCGTCTTCCAGCTCGATTCCCAGGCGACTGCCGAGAGCGGAAAGCTCTGACGCGACTTTTTCGGGAAGCGTGACTCCGCTTGCACGCCTCTCCTTTGCCGTCCGCCACTCCATTTCGCCGGGAATGAGTATTTCCTCTCTGCCTGCCGCTCTGGGCTCCGCTTTGATCAGCTGAATGTATTCATCCATCCGCTGCTTGAAGAGCGGCAGCGGCATGAAGCTCTCGACTCGCAGCACCCAAAAAAAATGGCCGACATTTTGGGGATGCTGGTCGTTATCGTACAAGCTGTGCACGCTCGGACCGTAGCCCGCCCCTGTCAAAAGTCCGCACAGGATATCGACGAACATGGCAATGCCGTAGCCCTTGGCGCCGCCTATAGGCAGAAGCGCCCCTCGCAAGGCCCGCTCCGGTTCTGTCGTATCCTCCCCCTGTTCATCGATCGCCCACCCGCGCGGAATTGCCTCGCCTCTTTTCGCTGCCAGGGCGATTTTCCCGCGAGCCGCTACTGTCGTCGCCATATCGAGCAAGAACGGAGGGGCCGACCCCGTCGGGATGCCCGCAGCGATCGGATTGGAGCCAAAAAAAGGGCGAAGTCCTCCAGTCGGGGCCATCGTCTGCGGGGCGTTCGACATCACGAAGAGAATCATCCCTTTTTGAATCGCTTGTTCGGCATAGTAAGAGCAAGCTCCAAAGTGGTTGGAACACCTGACCCCGACCATGCCGGTTCCATTTTTTCCGGCTATCTCCATCGCTGTCTGCAGAGCAGCCTCTCCGACTACGGCTCCCAAGCAATTCTTCCCGTCAACGATAGCAGTAGCGCCGGCTTTATTCAGGACGACGGGAGCCTCTTTCACATCGATCAGCCCGGCCAAAATCCGCTCAACATAAACAGGCATGCGCGCCAGTCCGTGGGAGTGAACACCGCGCAGATCGGCGTGGACGAGCGAACGGGCGACAGTCTCCGCCTCCCGCGTGGAAACTCCCGCCCGAACAAAAACCGCTGTTGCAAACTTCTCTAGCCGCTTCCAATCGTATCGATTCGGACCCACCACTCGCACGTCCTCTCTTTGCTTCGGTTTTATCCTAGTCCTGCTCAGTCTGAATATAGATATGAAACCAAGCAGCGGCCGGGCACGGCATGGGCCTATTTGCGAC
>NZ_JAUMSJ010000015.1:0-112352 GCF_037834415.1 Brevibacillus borstelensis
TGGGCTTTCAGCCGGCATTTACTGTAAAGAGATCGGGTGCAAGCGAAGATAGACTCTCCTTGCGGCTGCTTGTAGATGCGACTGGGAGATTCCCGCTTGCACTTCCACCGGTTTCCAGCTATACTATAAATAACTTTACTGAAAATAAGGGGATGTCTTGATGTCCGCGTTAGTTCTTAACTAATCAAATTTGATAGGTGTGTTCCCGTTTTTTCCTCGCAAAAAAATCCGCATTTTCGTGGCTTATTTGTGCTGGAAAAATTAGGGGATACCCAATTAGTTAAGAACCGGCCATCCCATTCAAAATCTTTGTTTGTTGACTGCAGACGACCGTGCTCTTACGCACGGTTTTGTTTGTTTACACATATGTCCAGGCGGGGCGCTTATTTGCTGCACCCTGGAATCCGTGTATCGTCAACGCATGCTCAATCAGGCAGAAGATGGACGCTGTGTTCATTTTCTGCCTTTTTCTTTTGAAAAAATAACGATGAAAAGAGTGATCCCATTGAAAAATTATATCGAACTGGCAAGCAAACGCATAACCCTGCAAGAAGGTGTACAGGCGATCGAGCAGCTCCTGCTGGAGATCTTTGTCAATCCCGGCATCTCCACGAAAGAACTGGCGCGCAAACTCCTCTTGCCTGTTCCCGTAACGGCCGCAATCAAAAAGGAACTGATCAAATTGGGCGCTCTTCGCCAGGATCGCGGAGTTTGCTGCACAGAAGACGGGGCGACGTACGTTCAGAAAAAGTGGGGCTTCGACGGTTTGGACATGGACTTGTACCGCAAGCTGCTGGAGGACTGCGATTGGAAAGCTGAGCTCTCCGACATCCTGCTTACGCTCAACGAATGTTTCCCGGCTCGTCCACAAGTAAATGTAGAGATCGATCAGTCGAAATGCACGCCTGAAACAAGCTTGCACCGGGCGATTCTGTGCCTGAGACATCACGCGCTCATCGGAGGCCGAATCCTGTGCGTCGGCGATGACGACCTGGTCAGCGTCTCCCTTGGACTGCTGCTCAAGCGTTTGTTCCCGAATGCAGCCCAGCACAAGGCAAGCATCACCGTCGTCGACATCGATGAACGGTTCCTTGCGTACATTGCAGACATCGCTGAACGCGAAGGCTTGCCGATCAAGGGCTGCCGAGCGGATCTCCGCTATCCGCTTTCCCAGAAGCAGCTCGGCACATTTGACTGCTTCTTTACCGACCCGCCCTATACGCTGCCGGGGATGAGCCTTTTCGTTTCACGGGGAGTCAGCCTGCTGAAGAAGCAAACAGGGCTGCCGATCTTCCTGTCCTTTGCCCATAAATCGCCTGCATTCATGCTGGATATGCAGCGCGAGTTTCTCCGGATGGGGCTGATGGTAAGCGAGATCATTCCCCATTTCAACGAATACGAGGGGGCCGAGATGATCGGCAACAGAGGCCAGATGATCATCCTGAAAACGACCGAGCAGACCATTCCCAGCATAAAAGGAAGCTTCGAAGACGCGCTGTATACCGGCGAAGTCAAAAGGACGATGCGGACATACCGTTGCCGGGAATGCAACGGAAGCGTCCAGGTCGGGTTTCAGCAGCGCTTTCCCACGATTGAAATGCTGAAGATGAGAGGCTGCCCGCGCTGCCAGCATGATTCGTTTGATCTTGTGAACAAAAAATCCGTTTGACAGAGGCTTGGTCATCAGGCTGCTCAAAATCCTCGACGGAGGATATACGGCCCGATAAGCGCTCGATCATGAAACAAAAACCCGGCTGCACTGCGACGGTCCTGATTCCCATCGCACAGCCGGGTACTTTTTTCGGAAAACCCCTATTTCTGTTCGGTCGCTCCCGCGAATCCGCCTTTCTCGATCACGCTAACTTGCTGTATGCTGCCCGTCCCCTTTTCCAGATCGACATTCGTAAAGTAAACAAAATACACCTTGTCGTCGATGAAATTCATCGGACCGAGTCCGTCGAAGCTGTCGGGATACCAGTCGATTTGCACATCTTTTGTCTTGTTGTCCATATACTTGCTGCTAATCCAGTACCCGCTTTTCGGCAGGGTGATATTCTTCGTCTTAAACGCCTCTTGTGCGGCCTTGATAAAAGGATCGGCCTGTTTTCTGTCCATATTCACGGGGAAGACCATTTCCGTATCTTCTGGCAAGCTCGGCTGGCTCTGCGATGCCGGCTGCTTTCCCTCTGCTTTCGCGGCCATTTCTTTAGGAGGCTGCGCTTCGGTTATCACCACATCCTTTTTACTGTCAATCGATGACTCGGCAAAAGCTACCAGAGAGAAGCAGGACCCGGCGACCAGAGCCCCCATAACGGTTACTGTCGGCCACAATCCGGCCTTCCGCTTTTGTTTGTGAGCGATCTTCATAAGTACCTCCATGTGTTCGTTTTTTGTTTGATCGAACCTCCTCTAGCTGCCTTGGGCGATTGCTTTCGCCTGCGTGCTGAGCTGAGCCAGCGGACGAAGCGCCCGTTTGATCAGAACGTACAGGCCGAGCGCGGACAAGAGCATCCCTGCAGACAGCCACAACGCAATCTGGGTGGCCAGCGATTTTTGGTCGCTGATCAAATCTGTGATGTCATGGGCATAATCCAGCCGGAAAAGCTTCTCGCCCAGCTCCAGCCAGCCGGAGACAACCAGCACGGTCCGAGGGCCACTGCTCCGCATCACGTAGCTCCGCCTCCCGTCCTTCGGCGGATCCAGCCGCGTGATGCTTTCATCCTCGGGAGAGATGCTGCCAAACAGCTTTTCCCCCTGCTCGCTCGTCAGCGCGAGGCAGCTTTTGTTATCCGTGTAGTACCTTCCGTAATTTTGTACTGCTTTTGCGAGCATTTCCCGCTCCGGAGCAGGATTGTCTGCAAACGTATTGCCGAGCGCATCAGCGTAGCTTCTGCGATCAGGATCGAATACACCATGGGCTCCTCCTCTGTTTATCTTCCATCTTGTTTTCTCCGGTCTTTCGCTTTTCTCGCTCTTTTTCTTTCCTATCCTTTATTCATACACTAAGTTGCCTGCTGCATTTGTCAATGAAATGTAAAAAGTGTCCGAGAAAAATCGAAAACCGGCTCTTTCTATCATACAGAGCCGGTTTTTCCGGGAGCTGAGGATCTTCCCTAAGAGAGGTACCCTCCAAATGCAATGCGAAACTGATTCTGCTTATTTTTTCGCGCAAAGCAGTAAAAACAGCGGGATTCTCAACCGCCGCTCATACGTCTCCTGATGGAGAAAGCTTTCCCGGAGCGGCCGTGATTCCCGGAGCTGCTCCACGGCAAAGCCCGCCTTCTGCAGAGCGAGGAAGTAGTCTTCGATCGTCCGATGGTACTTGCAGACTGTCCCTCCCATCCATTGCTGCTGTCTCGGTCCGTTGACAAAGTAATGATCGACCAGCCAGCTTGTCCGTGTCCCCGCAGTCTGCAGCGTAGACGTAATGACAGGGTGTTCGACGGAGAAGAGAATCCTCCCGCCCGGCCTCAAGGCTTGGTAGACGCAGCGAAACAGCGAGTCGAGATCCTCGATGTAGTGAATCACCAGCCTGGAGAGCGCCAGATCAAAACGCCCGCCGGGAAAGGTCCATTCCTCAATCGTGGAAAATTCCACAGCGGGCGCCAGCTCCCTTCTCCGGCAAAGGAATGACAGCAGCCGTATGGTCAGGAGACGCTTTTTTGCCGGCTCCATGACTGCGTATGCAGCTGCGAAAGGTTGAACGTACTTTATAAGAGGGTTCTTTTGCGAAAGGAGGGCTGGTTTTTCATGAGCCGAATCACTGATGGCTTTCCCGCTCCGGTCGGATTTTACCGAACAACGGGAGAATGGGTCGCCTATCATTTGGCGAGAGGGCGTTCGATGGACGGGCTGTTTCAGGAATATTACGCAGATCATGAAAGCGACTTCTCTCTGCCTGTCGGCCTGGATGAGCCCGCTGCCTGGGAATTCAGGGAAAAACCGTTCACCAGCCACCCCAGCCCTTTTGTCGGAGTCATCCCCGACGGGCGGATCTGGGGGACAAAGGGAGCGCTGATTACGCCAGAGAACAAGCTGGTCTGGGACGTTTCTGTCGAGCATTCGGCAGAGCCTCCGGAGCAGCATTCCGTGTTTCGCCAATCGTCCCTGCCCGCGCCGCAGGTTTATGATGAGACTTGGGCGATCCTTGCCTACACCGCTGGCGACAGCTATTTTCACTGGATGTTGGACGTGCTGCCCCGGCTTGATTTGATACGCAAAAGCGGCCTGTCAATCGACCGGTACGTCTTTACCTATATGTCCATCCCGATCCTGCCCTTCCAGGATGAGACGCTGCACATGCTGGGCATTCCTGCGGAGAAGAGATTCCAGCCGCAAGCGGACAGCCATTGTCAGGTAAAACGGGCTGTCGTCCCTTCACTGATCGGCCATACCTCGCATTATCCCAAATGGGCCGTCGATTACCTTCGCAAGGAGCTGCTTGGCCGCTCCATCGGGCAGACGCCGTCTGGAAAGGGCGCAAGCGAGTCTTCGAGCCCATCTACCCAAGGTTCTTCCAGTCACAGCCGGCTATACGTCAGCCGGGCGGACGCATTTCATCGCCGCGTAACCAACGAGCAGCAGATCGTCAGTCTGCTTGAGCCGCATGGCTTTGTCACCATTACTCCAAGCGCATACAGCGTCTCCGAGCAAATACGTCTGTTCGCCTCCGCCGATGTCATTGTTTCCCCACATGGCGCCAATCTGACCAACATCGTCTTTTGCAAACCGGGCGCCCTCGTGATCGAGCTGTTTTCGCCCGGGTACGTGAATCCGATCTACTGGGCGCTCTGCAATCACGCGCAGCTGCGCTACGCCTACCTGATCGGCAGCGGCAGACGCTCTCCGGAGTCTGTGCATGAATTACGGGGAAAGGAAGATTTGACGATCCCGCCGGATTCCCTGCAAAAGCTTTTGAAGCTGCTGGGGGTTGTGTGACAGAACAATCGAGTCGGTCCGTAAACAAGCATCGAGAGGAAGTTTTCATAGAAGAGCAGATTTTTTTAAAAAGTTGAAAGAAAGCAGGTGATACGGATGAAAATCCTCTTTGCCACCTACGGTCAGGTTCCGCAGGCTGGCAAGCTCCCATCGCCCTTTTCATTGCTGCAAAAAGAGCTGGTGCGGCGCGGACATCAAGTGGATGTCCTGGCCCACTATCCCGACATGCAGCACGTCTATTTGCTCTCCCAAACAAAGTCGGGACCCTGGACGCTGGATATGCAAGGCCAATCCGTCCCGAAAACGCTGATAAAGGAGCGGGTGTACGACGAAATCTTTCGTTACTATCAAAAATACCTGCCCCATGTGCACCCGTGGATCCGCTGGCGGGAGATCGAGCGGTATACCTTTGAGCTGATTTTGTCCCTCTTCAATCTGAAACAGTACGATCTGATCCACGCTCATGATGCGCTGGCGGCAAGGGCTATGTGGCGGGTAAAGCCCGCTCATGTTCCGCTTGTGTATCAGTGCGGCGGACTGCTCCGGCACGATCCGGGGGTTGCGGCGGAAATCGCTTCTCCCGACAGTTTGAAAGCGAGGTATGTCGCTTGCGAGGAGTACGCCGCGGCCGTTTCCTGCAATCAGGCCATCGTTTCCAGCACATGGCTGAAAAAGACATGGCAGGACGAATTTCGCGTACCGGACGGGCATGCAGCCGTCATCCACCGCGGAATGGACTTTGCTCCTTTTTTGCAGTGGCTCCGGTATGAACCGTACCCACCCGTTGAAAAAAAGGGGAACGCAAAGGTCATTTCCTGTCCCTGCGGGCTGGATTCCACCAGCGGACAGCCTGTGTTGCTGGATGCTCTGACAAGGCTTAGGGAGCAGCGAGATGATTTTTTGTGCTGGATGATCGGAGACGGCCCCCTGAGAGGAGAGCTTGAGGCGTACTGCAAGCAGCACGGCCTGACCCAACATGTCTTGTTTTTGGGAGAGCGGACAGACTGGCCTTCTCTCTTGGCGAAAACAGACATTGTCGTCTGGCCTGCGCCTGCCGCCGAATTCCCCCTTCCACTCATGGAAGCGCAGGTCTCCGGAAAAGCGGTCGTGGCTTGCGACAGCAATGCGATCCGGGAGGTGATCCGGCACGGCGACACCGGGCTGCTGTTTGAAGCCGGCAACAGTCTGGAGCTCTCGGAAAGGCTTCATCGCCTCCTGGATTCCCCGGAGCTGGCATTTCACCTGCAACAGAGCTCCAAAATGTTCGGAACAAAAGAATGGCCGTCCTCCCGCTGGGCCGGGCAAGTAGAGCAGCTGTACGACCTGACAAAAAGCAAACACCGCTTCGCCGCGCCATCGGAAGAGCAGCAACAAAGCCGGGATGGGGCAGCGCGGCTCTTCGCTTTCCGCCCCCATCATGACTGGGACGCAAGCGAATGGAATGCGTTTGCGCACCTTCTCCCGGCTTCCTATCTGATGCCTGATTTTGTCTTTCTGCGCGTGTTGACTGAAACCAACCAGTTTGACGAATAAACTTGCGACTGTGTCGGAGTCGCTTTGCCCCTTACTTGCTTGCAGGGGGCGCTGTTTTGGGCGTCGGTGCCGCGGCGGCCGGTTTTGGCATGCTTGCGGCGGCACTTGACGCGATCACAGCGTGGGCGTGCGGCTCCAGGTCGAACCAGAAGATCAGGTCTCCTTGATCTTTCTTTTGCGGGGGCTTTTTCCCGTTTACGTAAACCTCCGCGCTTCTCACCGCCATCGAAAGTCCGGAAATTTTCGCCGGGCCGTCATTGTACACCCGTATCGCGCCGTTTGGATCATACTCGATCCGCACCTGCTCCAGAGCAAGCCAGTAATTCATCAAGCCCCGCACAGTGGTCAGATAGAGCTTTTTTTGATCGCGGAGATACGCCATCTTTTTCAGCAGCTTATCAAAGTTTGGCTGAATGACCAGCTCTCCCTTCTGATCCTGCTTCAAAAATTTCCCGGCTGTTTTCCCTTTCAGCATCCTGGAGAGGTACGTATGGCTGATGAAAACACCTCGATCCCGGATCAATTGAAACAAATTTTCTTCATTGTACTGATTCATCGTGTCTTCGGGAACGGTCGCTGCCGCCCATGAGTAAAACGGTCCTGTCACAGTGGGATGGGACCAGTACAGCGGTGTTCTTTTGCTGTCTCCATTTTTGGTTTGCAACAGATCAAACGCTTGAAGGACATTGGTCACGTCTTCCGAGCTGTAGTGCCAGAAGTACCGGGTGTCGTATTTTTTCCACAGATCGGCCACGTAATACGGCGTTTTGATGTTCAAGCCTTGAAAGGCAAAGCTGTATTTTACATATCCGTGATCAATCCACGTCGCGCTTTGAAACTCTTTTTTCATAAACGCCAGAACGTTATCGGCCACATCCCGATACAGGTGAAAATCGTACGGATAAACGGTATGCAGACCGATCTCTATTCCCCGCTTATGCAAATCCTTCAGGAAATGGGAGAATTCCTGGTTTTCGGTGAGCGCAACGTTCATCGGCTGCTGCGGACGGTAATACGGGTTGGAATAAAAGACGCTTTTGGTCACAGGTATATTGTATTTGACAAAACCGCCCACCGCTTTGTCCGGACTTGTGATCGTTTCCGACCCGTAGTAAACCGCCCTGTTGCTTGCCAGCGTCTGCTCATCCGCGTGCTCCGTCCAAACATGCGCCGCCAGGTAGCCGTAGGGCTGATTCATCAGCCGCGGCATCAGCGTCGGTTGAAAACCGACGACCAGAGAAAAGGTATTGATCCTCTGTTCCTGCGGTTTGTACTCAGAGGCATGCCGAACCTTGCCGACCTGCTTGCCTGCCGTCTCCTCCACGTATCGGTGATCCCCCATATGATCCAGATTGACGACCAACTGATTTTGGACTGTGTTCAGCTCAAGCGATGACACGTGCGGCGCATGGTACAGAAAAGCCGACTGCTTGCCTTGCCCGAACCGTACGCCTTCCCGATCCAGCCAATACTGCTTTTGAAACGACTGCGTATCTACCTTCCTGTTTTTCCGGTAGACCTCTGATACCTTTGGCGCGAAGCTGAGCGCCAGCGCCTCCCGGAAAACCTTGATCGCCCGCTTGTATGTAGTCTTCACTTCCACATCGATAACCGGACTGCTCTTGTGCAGCAGGTAATTCGTCTCTACCTGGGCAGCCGGCGTATCGCCGACCACCTTGACCAGCAGGCCGTCGGGCTTTTGCTCCGTCAGCACCGATACCTTCTGGTATTGACGGACAGTCGTATTCTCCCGCCGGATAAACATATTCGTATCCATCGATTTGGACAAAGGCGGTGAAAAAGCAAGCTCATTTCCCTGTACGCTTGTCACCTTGGCCTGATGAACGAGCGGCGCATTCAGCCTGCCTGAAAACGATTCCGACCGGATTTCGATCATGCTCCCGACCGGAATGGACGGCGGTGCGTCCAGTTTGATTTTGCTGGTCCCGGCAGGAAGCTGCGGAACGAGCAGATTGTAAATGTCACCGTACTCGGCCAGGTACTGGACCGAGCGGAGAATCTCCTTTCCGGACGCGTCCGTGAGCCTGAGCTGGCCCTTCTCGTCCCACGCCGCTTTGTAATACGGATTTTGAAAAGAAGCTGGCCCTGCACTGGAATGCGCCTGGAATGTACTGGCCGTAAACAGGAGCATACATGCCAGCCATACTGTTATCGATTTGCGAATCATTGTCTCACTCTTTCTCCTTTTTAATGAACTCGCCCCGCCCTTCCGTCGTTTGCAGATTGGAAGACGGATCGCGAAGCCATGGTATGCTTATGACTCGGCGGCCGTCCACTTTCCCCTTTCCGCCGAAATTCACATTTATTTCTGGAAGTTTCTTGCAGATCCGACGAAAATGTCATTATAATAGCAAAAGAACGACTAAATTGTCACGGGGGTATTTTGTGAACATCGCGCTAAAAAAGGCCGCTCTGGAAGAAAAAACGGTTATTCGCAACTTGCTTGAGCTGTACAATCACGACTTTAGTGAATGTATGGACCTGGACGTGGACGAACAGGGACAGTACGGATATCCTTACCTTGACGAATATTGGACGGATCAGGATCGCTTTCCGTTTCTCATCCAGGCGGATGGCAAGTGGGCCGGGTTTGTTCTCGTTAGGAAAATCACGGACGAGCATTCCCGTACTGCCTGTTATTATTCCATCGCGGAGTTTTTCATCATGCGCAAGTTCCGCCGATCCGGGCTTGGCAAAACCATCGCCCATCAGATTTTTCGCATGTTTCCCGGCAACTGGGAGGTCTTTTGGCTGGCTGCCAATCTGCCCGCCCAGCAGTTCTGGAGGAAAACGATCAGCGAGTATACCGCCGGCGATTATCAGGAGAAAGAAGCCGACGGAAACGTATATCAAACCTTCGTTTCGCTGCCGCAGGAGGAAGATTCATAATACCATTGCCACGGACGAACCGCTCGGGCTACAAGACCCAGCGGCGCAGCAGGCAGCGGGCCCCTATCTGTATCTGTCTGAAGGAGGAGCTCGAAGATGAAGCTGGACAGACTTCTCGCGATCACGATGATTCTCATCCAGAAAAGGCGCGTGCCTGCCAAGGAGCTCGCCGACATGTTTGAAGTTTCCGTCCGGACCATCTACCGGGATATCGAAGCGATCAACCAGGCGGGCATCCCCGTCGTCAGCTATCAGGGAGCAAACGGCGGCATTGGGATCATGGAGAACTACCGGCTCAACCAGCATATTTTGACCCAGGAGGAGCTTGCCTCGATCACGATGGCTCTGAAAAGCGTCGCCTCCTCTTACCGGGATGCCCGGGCGGAAGTGGTGCTCGGGAAGATTCAGGGAATGGTGGAGAGCACACAGTCCGAAGCGTTCAAGATTATGTCGGAGCAAATCTATATCGATTTCAGTCCCTGGGGAGGCGATGCTCCCCAAAAAGCAAAGCTCACGCGAATCAAACAGGCGATCCAGACATCTAGCCTGCTCTCCTTTACCTATCACAACGTCTCCGGGACCATATCCGACAGAATCGTGGAGCCGCATACCCTCGTATTAAAAGGACGGCAATGGTACCTCTACGGTTACTGCACAAACAAGGGAGAATTTCGTCTGTTCAGGCTGTCCCGTTTGAAAGACCCGCTTATCCTGGCGGACACCTTTCGCCGCAGGCAGATCAATCTGGAGGAGCTCCCTTGGGAAAAAGAATGGGGAAAACCGGAACAATCCATCCAGCTCGTCTTGCGGTTCGTTCCCCAAATCCGTTCAGTGGTGGAAGAAATGTTTGGCGTCGACCATATCCGCATCGACGAGCAAGAGTATTGTGTTGTCGCTGAAAGCTATCCGCTGAACGACTGGCTGTACGGATTCGTGCTCAGCTTCGGTCCGAGGGTAGAAGTAGTGGAGCCGCTTTTCTTTCGCGAAGAAATCAAGCGGCTGGCCGAGGAAATCGGCAGCATCTATACGTGAGGCTCGTCTCCCGCCGCTGCTGACAGCCCTGCAGCCGTGACGCAAAAGAGCGGTGGCAAAAAACGCGAAAGAACATGACAGGCAGTTGTCAGGTTTGCTTCGTTATTATAAAGACAGATCAAAATGAATGGAGGTCGTTCATCATGACGAAAACCTTTTGTCAAAGCTGCAGCATGCCTTTGGAGAATACCGAAATCCTCGGAACCGAAAAAGACGGCTCCAAAAGCAGCGAGTATTGTCTCTACTGTTACGAGGAAGGAGCCTTCAAGCAGCCCGATCTCACGATGGAGCAGATGATCGAGATTTGCGTTCCATTTATGAAGGAAGAAGGCATGGAAGAAAGTGCGGCTCGCGAGCTGCTGCAAAAGCACCTCCCCGAGCTTGCCAGGTGGAAAACAGTCAGCCAGTAGGCCGGTTTCCTGAGCGATTCGCCTCTGAGTCCGGTTCTTTGCCTGTCTGATGCTCTCTGCGAACCTGTTGTTACCCAAGTTTCCAGGCAGTATATCCCTCCTTTCGACAGGGGGATATACTGCCTTTTAACAGTTTGAATATTCCGAATTACACACTCAGCTAAAATGTTCCCTACAATAAATGGTATAATAAAGCGAAGAGAAAATCTGGACATCCGGGAGGGGTTGCCTTTGGAAGGTGTGCAAGCGAAGTCATCGCATCATCAAAAACTGTCTGTTGCCAAACTCATCAAACGGGCACTGTTTATTCTGATCGGGTCTGCCTTATTCTCAGTCGGTCTGGAAATTTTTTTGGTTCCCAATCATATTATTGATGGCGGAATAGTCGGGATCTCCATTATTACCGCTCATTTGACAGGGCTGCCGCTGGGGATGTTTCTGTTTCTGTTGAACCTGCCATTTCTTGTCATTGGCTACAAACAGATCGGGAAAACCTTCGCCATTTCGACGCTGCTCGGAGTTAGCACCATGTCGATTGTGAGCTCGCTCCTGCATGATGTGCAAGGTGTCACCGAGGATTCCCTGCTTGCCACTGTCTTTGGCGGCATTATTTTGGGTATCGGTGTGGGACTGGTCATTCGGTACGGAGGTTCACTGGACGGGACAGAAATTGTAGCCATTTTGATCAACAAAAAGACTCCGTTCTCTGTCGGTGAAATTGTGATGTTTTTTAACCTGTTCATCCTGGGCAGCGCAGCACTTGTATTTGGCCCGGATCGAGCCATGTACTCCCTGATCGCTTATTACATCGCATTCAAAATGATCGACTTGACGATTGAAGGCTTCCAAGGGTCGAAATCCGTCTGGATCATCAGCGACAATCACAAAGAGATCGGAGACGCCATCGTCGCCCGTCTGGGCCGCAGCGTCACCTATTTGAAGGGAGAAGGCGGATATTCCGGGGATGACAAAAATGTCGTGTTCTGCGTGATTACCCGTCTGGAAGAAGCCAAGCTCAAGCTGATCGTCGAGGAAGTCGATCCCACTGCATTTCTCGCAGTCGGCAATATCCACGATGTACGGGGCGGACAGTTTAAAAAACGTGACATTCACTAGATGCATGCTGCGGATGGGAAAACGCGGGTACAGCTCAAAGCTGCTTCCGCGTTTTTTCGTATATGTATCAGCGCTTGTGAGCCATCGATAGAAGCGCGGCAGCCTCGCTATGACACGACTCCCCCTCGCAAGGGCTTCCGGTGACAGCCTTAGTGTCCACAACGGGTCCCCTGAGATATGGAAAACATTGTATACTCTATCTATCGATCGTAAAGGAGGTTCCACCATGATCATTCGTTCTCCCCGTGTGGAAGAAACACCTGCACTCAGTGATCTGGCTTTTCGCTCCAAAGCGTATTGGGGCTACGACGCCGAATTTATGGAGGCATGCCGCCAGGAGCTTATGATCCATCCTGAATTCCTTCAAACCTGCCACGTCTATCTGGCCGAAGAAGCGGGAAAGATTCTCGGCTTTTACCGTTTGTCGATTGGTGAAAAGGAGGCATTGCTAGAGGATTTATTCGTTGACCCCGCTGCCATCGGCAGGCAGGTCGGGAAATCGCTTTGGAACCACCTGCTCGATACCGCGCGGGAGCTCAAAATCGACCATTTTCTCATCCACAGCGATCCGTACGCTGAAGGCTTTTATGCAAAAATGGGGGCCATTCGGATCGGTGGTATCCCATCGACCGTGATTCCGGGCCGCCAACTTCCATTGATGAAAATGCAGGTGGCGTCCTGATCTGTTTTCAGCTTGCTTGCCGCAAGCAAACCTTCCCTATCCTTAAAGCGTTGGACACGAGGCACCAAAAGGGCCCGTGTCTTTTTTATGTCCGCAAATGAACATTGCGAAGACCAAAATTCCGCGATGTTTATCCCCTTTTTTCAGGCAGGTGCGCAGGCAAATAAAGTTTGTGAACATATAGTGTTCCTAGAAGGAAGGGGGGAGACAAATGGGGATCTTCAACGGAAACGGATTTGACGACTTCGCTCTGATCTTGGTTCTCTTTATTCTGCTGGTCATCGTAGGCTGCGACTGCGATTGATGCCGCAATTCTGACGACGGAGCAATTGGCGCAAAGGGAGACTCAACATAAGCTTTCTCCCTTTGCATTTTTTATGTGCGAATCGAGGTGAGGAAGAGATTTGGCTAAACGAACAACCCCCCCAAAAAGCGACCCGTTTTCAGCAGAATTTTTAGCATGGCTCAAGGAAAAAAACGTCTCCAGAAGACGGCTGCAAAAAAATTCCGCGCTTTATGATCAGTATTATCAAGAGTGGTCCAAAGAGAAAAAGAAAAACAGGCCTCGCCGACGCTCCTTGTTCAAGCTTCCCAACATCAATATTGATTTTGGAGCAATTCTCAATGGCATGCAAATCGCATCGGAGGTCATGAGAACATTCCAAGGGAGCTTGCTAAACCATTCCTCTAAAAATGATGATTAGGGCCAAAATTCAGAGCATCCATACCCGGCTTATTGAAAGCGGATCAAGGCAATGGCTGCTCACCATAGCTTCCTTTTGCGGCGCGCAGGTCTCATCGAGATCTGCCTCCTTTACGTCTACGTACTACGGCCGTTGCAAGCCTCTTTTTATAACTTGTTCCGCTGTTTTTCTGCTCCCCCCAAAAGTCTACCCCTGCTTTGCTACACTGCTCCCCCTGGGTAAAACTGCCGTCCCCGTCCCTTCCTCGCTTTCCACGCGAATCTCTCCGCCGTGATCCTATGGCTTTTCCTCCGCATGGCTGTGGGCGTCTTCCGCTGTTGGACAGGCTGTGACTGTTGACATCTGGAGTTAAGGAAATGGTAAGGCAGTCATTCGGTGCTGATAAGGTTCTCCTCTTACAATGATTGTGAAAGGAGAGAGGAAGCCATGTGGGCTATTTGCATTCACGAATTTACCCGACTGTTTCGAAGCGTCAAATCCCTGATCACCATCGCTTTTATTGCCGGTGTGTCGTACTGGATCTCTGATCTGGTCAACGAGGCAGCCGCCTTTATCTCGCAACAAGAGCTGACAAAGGGCCATGCGCTTGGCGTTTTTGCTTTGGTCATGATATTTGGTCCTCTGTTTGTCTTTGGCTTATCGCATGACATGATCAATCGGGAGGTGTCCAGTCGGACCATCCGTTTTTTAGTCACCCGGACTTCTCGTATTCGCATTGTCCTCGGCAAGTATTTCGGCGTGCTGCTTTTCTGGCTGAGCTGCATGCTAGTCACCTTTGGGGTAGTCTTTGCCTCTGTCCGTACGTTTGATGCGAAAACCTTCGTACAGTGCATCACTATGCTGGCGTACACCGTTTCGTTGTGCCTTTTGCTTTCTGCGCTAATCGCACGTCCCAGCTACACCATGTTCGGGGGGATCATCCTCGGATTATCCCTCCCTATTCTCGGTATTTGGACGCTGGCCTCCAGCCAGCCTGCCGCCAAGTGGATCGGCTATTTGCTGCCCTACGTGTATTTGGAAAAGGGAGAAGCGTATATCGGTGTAATCTGGCTCTATGCGCTGCTCTTTCTCGCAGCGTCTGTATGGCTGTTCCGAAGGAGGGATTTTTAAATGCCGCTCGTAGAAACTGTCCAGCTGACGAAGCGATTCGGGGAACGAACGATCGTCAATTCCGTGTCGCTTACCGTACAGCGAAGTGAGATATTCGGCTTTCTCGGGAAAAACGGAGCCGGAAAATCAACCTTTATCAACATGTTGACAGGCATTATCCGCCCTACTTCGGGGAGCATTCACCTGTTTGATGGCGAGGGAAGCACAGATGAATGGAAACGTCGAATCGGTGTGCTTCCGGATTACTCCACGTTTTATGATTCGCTGACGGCCAGGGATCATCTGTTGTACCTGAGCCGCGTAAAAGGAATCCGTGTCACGAAGAACGAATGCGACCGCATCCTGGAGGAAGTGGGATTGGCCGAGCATGCCGGGAAGAGGGCGAAGTCGTTTTCCTTCGGTATGAAGAAGAAGCTCGGCATTGCGCAAGCACTCGTCGGTGACCCGGAGCTGCTGTTTCTTGACGAGCCTACCTCCGGGGTGGATGTCGAGTCCTCTCTTCAAATCCAGCAGCTGCTGCTGCGTTTGCGAAAAGAAGGGCGGACGATCTTCATGACCTCGCACAATCTGCATGAGGTCGAAAAAATCTGCACCCGCATCGCGATCATGAAGGCCGGGACGATTACGGCAGCGGGCAGTCTTTCCGAACTGCAGGCCAAGCATCGCAGCTGGTGTACTGTCTCTGTGCGCCATGCTGCGTTCGCGGACAAGCCGCATGAATTGGTGTCGTTTGTGAAAGGACTGGGTAAAAATCTCGAATGGCGGGAGGGGGATCTCTCTCTGCAGGTGGATGACGAGCGAAAAGTGGCTGCGCTGATTCGCGCCTTTGTCCATGCGGGGGTCGATATTTACCACGTCTACGGTGAGGAGCCTTCGCTCGAGCGGATCTTTTTGGAGGAGTAGCAAGGGGGCACTGCCCCCTTTTTTGCGTTTTCAGGCGAGAATGTCCGTCAGCTGTACCAACCGTTCCACGACAGCGAGCGGCACGTGGCCGGAAGCTGGCCGGAGCTTTCGCGGATTGATCCATACAGCGTCCATGCCTGCTTCTATCGAACCGGCAACGTCTGCTTCCCAGCTGTCTCCGACAAACAGCGTCTCCTCGGGTGCCGCGTCGAAAAGCTGCAATGCCGCTGAAAAGATCCGCCGATCAGGTTTGTGGTAGCCGACCACTTCGGAGATGACGACATGTTCTTTCGGAAAGAGCCGGGACAGGCCGAGCCGGGACAGCTTGGTATAGGCCATATCTTCCGGGCCGTTGGTGACGATGCCGAGCTGGCGGCGGTCGGCAAGCTTGCTGAGGCATTGCTCCACGTCGGGAACTGGGGCGATCACCTCGAAGCAAGACGACATAAACATATTCTGAAAATCATCCATCTCCTCCGGCTTAGCCAAACGCCCAAAGTCAGCAGCGGCCATCTCCATGCGTTTATGGCGATACTCCCGAAGTGAAATCCGGTTCTCCGTGAAATCCGGCCACAGTTCATCACTGTATGTTTTCAATCTGTTGAAAAACTCGTCCTCATCCAGACCTGCAGTCAAGGCATGGCGGCGGATGGTCAGGCGCATCCCCGATTCCCAGCTCTGTGAATAGTCGAACAGCGTATCGTCGAGGTCAAACAGGATCAGCTTGTATGCTTTTTCAACCATGGAAACACTCCCTCCCGCTTCCTGCGTTTGCTCCTTCCATTTTACCATTTCGGCCGCCACGGATTGCGACTTGCTTTTTCCCCGCTTTAGAAGCTGCCACAACAGAGAAGAGCCGATGAAAAAACGGCCCCGTAGCCGGTCGGGCCGCTTTCTCACTTTCGCCTCCCTTGCCTCGCTTACCTCCCCTGTTCCCCCTCGGCAGCCTTTTCCAATTCGCTCAGCAAGTCCTCCGGCAGCGGAACCGAGCGGCGTGTATGGGCGTCGATCATCACCATCGTTACATCGGCATCGGCTGCAAGCTCCCCTTGCTCTTTGTACAGCTCATGCCGAATGACATAGCTCTTTTCGCCGATTTTGAGCACCCGCGTGCGCACCTGCACCTGCTCAAGCATCCGCAGCTCCCTGCGGTAATTGATATTGATGTTCACCACCACCGGCATCAACCCCCTGCGCTGCAGCTCGTCCAGGGTAAAGCCTCTTTGGCAAATCCAGTCAAAGCGAGCCCACTCCATGTATTCCAGGTACTTCGCGTTGTTAACATGGCCGATAAAATCAATGTCGGTAGAACGGACAACCAGATCAAACAAGTGCTGCTGCATGCTCATCGCTCCCTTCTTTTCTCCAGTATACCGGAATACCGAAACTGAGTGAATATTCATTCGGTTGTTTATTTCGCAATATTCGGAAGCATACGGCTGTATTTTGTTCCGCCCTTCACTATAATAGAATGTACACAAACGCATGCTAGAACGGACGGAAAGGAAGATGCCGATGTTTGAACAAATGCTGCTTCCCGCTCTTCAGACAGCCCGCTCCCGCTATCAGGATGCTCTCGCCAACCTCTCTGGGAACGAGCTTGGCTGGAAGCTGGCCGATGGGTCCAACTCTGTCGGATTTCTCATCCGGCACATCGCAGAGGTGGAGTATCGCTTTTGCCAGATGTTTTTTGGCCGCCCGCTGCCGGAGACAGTAACCCTGCATACGATTGGACCTGTAAAAGACGAGGGACAATTTGCCGACCTTTCCGCCTTGCAAGCCTTCCACGAAGAGTCGTATGCCTACCTGCTGGAATCGCTGCGCCAACTGCCTTTAGAAGCCTGGGACGTCCCGGTGGAAGCGCCGATCGGAACACTCTCCCCTCGCCAGGCATTGGGCCGCTTGATCTATCATGCAGGCTACCATGCAGGACAGATCGGTCTGATCCGCAAATACGGAGGCCATCGGTGAGTATCTCGCTTCAAGGTGACCGCATCCTGCTTCGGGAGATGGTCCCGGATGACCTGCCAGCCGTCCTGGAGGTGTACAACAGTCACCCCTCCCACAATCTGTGGCGAAACGGAACCGACGCTTACAGCCTGGCTGAGCTTAAGCAGGAGTACAACGCGATGCTGGATGTCCCCTACGGCCACTGGATAGCGATACAGACCGTTCACGCCATGCCGAACAAGCCCGGGATTATCGGGGCGGTTCACTTTTCCACGGCGCATCCCTCCCCGGGAAAAGGGTGGATTGGCCTGTTTCTCATTCATCGGGATTGCGAGGGACTAGGCTTCGGTCGCGAGGCTTGCCAGCTTCTGGAGCACTACTGCGCGAAGCAGGGATGTTCGCAGCTTCATCTTGGCGTGATCGCCCGGGACGAGCAGACTCTCCGTTTTTGGGGAAAGCTCGGCTACGAACAGTACCGGCAGGTCACGGCTCCTGTCGGAGGCCTGACCCAGCCTGTCCTGCTCCTGGCCAAGCATATCGGGAATTGACCCACTATTTCTATCAGATCTGTCGCCTGGAAAGGAGGTGAAACCATGAGCGCACGTTCGCGTTTTGAGTGTGATGTACCCGTCGTTCTCCTCGCCTAGCCGGAGAGGGAACGCATGCAAATCGTCCCCCCGGCTGCGGAAAAGAAAGTCGTAACCATTTCTCCTGGAGGGGCAAGTTGATATGAATACAATGTGGAAACAGCAGTTGTTTGGGGCGCTTTGCCTGACTTTGGCGGCGGCCATCTGGGGCGGCGTATACGTGGTCAGCAAGGTTGTCCTGGAGGAAATTCCGCCGTTTACGCTCTTGATTATCCGTTTTGCCATTGCTTCTATCGTTTTGGGGGCTTTTGTAGTGGCACGGCGCGAGTTCATCGCCAGACAGGATTTTCCGATGATCATGGCCATTGCGTTCGTCGGGGTGACGATCTCGATCGGCGCGCAGTTTTTAGGCACGAAGCTGTCGACGGCTCACATGGGTGCGCTGATAACCGCCGCATCCCCGGCCTTTATCGCCCTCTTTGCCGTCTGGCTGCTCAAGGAGCGCATCCACAAGCTGCAGCTTGCGGGCATCCTGCTGGCCACCATCGGCGTCCTCATCGTCATCGGCATACCGGACAAGGCCGATGCCCAATCGTCGCTGCTCGGCAACCTGATTCTCCTGGTCGCCGCGGTGAGCTGGGGCCTCTATACCGTCATGAGCAAAAAGGCGACTCTTCGCTACTCCTCTTTGGCGCTAACCACGTATGTCGCTCTGTTCGGCCTTATTTTTACCAGCCCCGTTATGGTCTGGGAGTTGTCCGTCACAGCTGTATCCTGGGATTTCAGCTGGAAAATTTGGGCCGGTGTTCTGTATATCGGAATCATCTCTACAGCAGGCGCCTTTTACCTGTGGAACAAAGGCTTCGAGCTGCTCGAGGCAGGCAGCGGCGCGGGATTTTTCTTCGTACAGCCGATCGTCGGAGCCGCCCTGGGCTGGCTGCTTTTGGGTGAACATCTCGGCATCGGATTTTTTGCCGGCGCACTCTTTATCTTTTTGGGCGTGGCACTGTCCAACCTCCAACAATCTGCTGCGAAGCAAAAAGAAGGCACACCCGATTAGGGTGTGCCGCTTGTATTTTCCTGATAAACAGCCGTCTGACGGACACTTCGCGGAAATAGGCATCCCCAAAGGCATCCCACTAATCCTCCGGCTATTGCCGGCAGCAGCCAGCCGATCCCCTCCGCGTAAAGCGGCAGGTGCTTATACAGCGAGACCACACTGTCCATCGGAACCCCCAGCTGCTTCAGGCCATCCGTCAAGCTGATAGCGGCCGTGGCGACAATCGCTCCAATGTAGACGGAAGAATATCCTCTGAACACCGGATGCAAAAAGGACAGCAGCATCAGCACGATCGCCAGCGGGTAGATCGCGACGAGCATCGGTACGGAAAAGGCGATGAGCTGGGTCAAGCCCATATTGGCAACGGCTGTACTGAACACGCACAGGATCGCCACCATTGTCTTGTAGGATACGATCGAAAAGCGATCCGAGAAAAATCGGCTGCAGGCAGTCACCAAGCCTACCGAGGTCGTAAGGCAGGCCAGCGTAACAGCCAAACCTAACAGCAAGGACCCCAACGAGCCGAACAGGTGTTGAACCACAGCGGTCAGGATTTGTCCGCCGTTGTCCGAAGCTCCGAGCGTTTTGCTGGTCGCGCCGAGGTAACCGAGCGCCAGATAAACCAGGGCGAGGCCCGTTGCGGCAATGATACCGGCCTTGATCGTAGACAGAGACATTTTCTTGCGGTCGGTAATGCCGAGTCCCTTGATCGCTGCCGTGACGACGATCCCGAACACCATGGCTGCCAGAGCATCAAGTGTCAGATACCCTTCCAAAAAGCCTTTGAAAAACGGTGTCGACTGGTAAGCTTGCGTAGGCGCTCCCACATCGCCGATCGGATGAGTGACCCCCCGGAAAAACATCACCGCAATAATCAGCAGAAGTGCAGGCGTCAATATTTTGCCGATGCGATCCACCAATTTCGACGGGTGCAAAGAAAGCCAGTAGGTAATGGCAAAGAAGACGACCGTACAGATGAACAGCGGTACCCAGCTGCCTTTGACCGACTCAGGCAAAAACGGCAGTACGCCCATCTCGAACGTAACCGTTCCGGTTCGGGGAAGCGCCAGGAACGGCCCGATCGCCAAGTAGACGACAACCGTAAACAGTACGCCAAACACCGGATGAACGCGGCTAGCCAGTGCCGACAAGCTCCCCCCGCCAAGACCGACCGCCACCACGCCCATGAGCGGAAGGCCCACACCGGTTATGATAAACCCGAGCATGGCAATCCAGACATTTGTCCCGGCGGATTGCCCCAATGCCGGTGGAAAAATCATATTCCCCGCTCCAAAGAACAAGGCAAACAACATGAGTCCTATCGATATGATTTCTTTTTTGGATAATTCTTTCATAAATTCCTCTCCAGTTGCCTTTCTTGTTTTTAAATTTTGCGAAAGTTTTTTATAATGTAACTAAACTCAGATTATAGTACGTATTCAGCTCTTTTTCAAATATATTTTTTTCCAGCACATAAACAAACGCTTTCAAAATAACACAAAGGCTTGCCTAAAAGCAAGCCGCCGACTTTGTTTGGTTTCCTTCCCCAGCCCTGCAATCGGTCACCAGGCTTCTTTTCGCTTCATCGCCCCGACTGCCTCCCAGACGTACAGAGAGACGTAGCTGCGCCAGGGCGCCCAGCTTTCCCCGATCCTTTTCATTTCGCTCTCACTCGGTCTTTCATCCATTTGATAAACAAGCTGCATCCCGTTTTTCAAACCGATATCCGCTACAGGGAGCAGATCGGGCCGCCCCATCCCGAACATCATCATGCACTCGACCGTCCATTTGCCGAATCCGCGGAGCGGAGTGAGCGCAGCCATGATTTCCTCATCGCTCAGCCTCCACAGCCCCTCCAAATCTACGCGGCCGTCTGCGACCGCCCGAGCCAGATCGATGATGTACTCCGCTTTTCTCTGGCTGAACTGCAATGGACGCAGTGCCTCCGGCTCCATGGCGGCAACCCGGTCGATTGCAGGAAAAGCATAGAATACATGTCCATCCGCATCCCGAACGCTTTCTCCGGCAAACTCCAACAGCCGTTCGGTAAGAGTCGCCGCAAACGCGAGGTTGATCTGCTGTCCGATAATCGTCCTGACCATGGATGAAAACAGATCGTCATCCAGTAAAAAGCGGAGCCCGCGAAACCGTTCTGCAAGCGGGGCCAGCTTGTCATTCGCGTGCATGAGGGCATAAAGGGGGGCCAGATCGACATCTGCACTGAACATATGCCGGATGTTTTTCTCCAGCCTTTCCGCCTCGGCGGCACCCAAAGCCGCGTTTGTCTCCCAGGAAAGGTACGGCTGGTCCACCTCGCCGGCAAAACGGATACTCGTCAGAACGGGACGATTGTTTACACGAAACACCCGTTGCAGCGATTTTTGCTCCGCCTGTATCTTCATCTGCGGGTCAGGATGCGTCTCAAGCCGCCTTAAAAGCCGCTCAAAGGAATAAGGGGCCTTTAGCTCAATGGTTTTGCTGCTCACGGTTACATACACCTCTCTAATCGGATACGGTGGAAAAATGAAACAAAAGCAAATGGGCATACTATGACAGGCATTTGCCCGATTACTGCCAAAAAGGAGAGATTTTGCATGCGTCTCGGCTCGCATGAAACGGCTGAACTGAACGAACTGCTGATGAGCTGCACCAACTCGATCCAGAGCATGGCTCTGTTCATCAACCAGGCTCAGGACCCGGAACTTCGCTCAATGATTCAGCGCCATTACTCGGCTCATGTACAAGACTACAACATGAAGGTAGAATTTGTCACACAGCAGATGGGCTCGCGCGATCAATTGAATGTCCCGGCGATCGCCGGACAAGCCTTCACGCCCGCTCCCGGCCATCAATACCAACCGATTCAGCCCCAGGTGAAGCTCGCCCAACTGGATGACCGCGCGATCGCCACCTCGTATCTGTTGACGCTGAAGAGGGCTGGGCGCGAATACGCCTGGTCAGCCTTTGAGACAACCACGCCGCAGCTGCGCATCTTCCTCGAGGATGCATTCCGGATGTGTTCCCACCAATCGTTTGAAGTATGGCAGTACATGGTCAAAAAAGGCTGGTACGCTGTTACCATGGCATCTCCGCAGGCCATCTCCACGCTCGGGCTCGTGTACCAGCAGGTTCCTTACCATCAACCGATGGAGGCCTATCAACAACATCAGTAAACGGCAAAAACGCACCCTTCATTCCCTTTTGGGGAGCGGGTGCGTTTTTGCGACAGCTCACGGCTGCTGTCTTACTTCGTAAACATCCCTTTCAAGACAAAGGCGACGTTTGCCGGGCGCTCGGCCAGACGGCGCATGAAATAGCCGTACCAGTCGCTTCCGTATGGCACGTATACGCGCATTTTGTAGCCTTCTCGCGCCAGATCGATCTGCGATTGCACACGGATGCCGTACAGCATCTGGAACTCGAACTGCGTACGCGGAATATTGTATTCCTTTTCCAGCTTTTTCAGGTAATCGATGATCGCATCATCATGAGTGGCTACAGCGGCATAGCAGCCGTTCAGCAGGTGCTGCTTGATGATTTTCTTGTAGTTCTCATCCACGTCAGCTTTGTTCGGGAACGCCACCTCAGGCGACTCCTTGTACGCCCCTTTTACGAGACGCAGATTGACCTTCTTCTCTTTCAGCCCCTCGATGTCTCCGGCGGAATCGTACAGATACGCCTGAATAACGGTTCCGACGTTGTCGTAATCTTGCAGAAGCTCGTGCAGGATTTCCAGGGTGATGTTTTTATGAGCGTAGTCCTCCATGTCAATCCGGACAAAAATGTTTCCGTGATTCTTGGCGTAATCGAGAATGCGGCGCATGTTGGTCATGCACAGATCCCGGCTGATATCCAGGCCGAGACTCGTCATTTTCAGGGACAGGTTGCAATCGACGCCGGACTTGTGAATCGCTTCCAATGTTTTGATGCAGTAGTCAGCCGACTCGTTTGCCTCTTCCGTGCTGAATACGAACTCGCCCAAATGGTCGAGCGTGCAGACAAGCCCCTTCTGATTCAATTCACGAACCTTCTTGATCGCCTCGTCAATCGTTTCACCCGAAACAAAACGGTTCGCCCCGAAGCGCAAGCCCCACTTTTTCGCCGCAGCATTTAACGCTTTGTTCTTGGAAAGGAACAGGAAAAAGTCCTTCATAAGTTGTTCCATCGTAAATCTGTCTCCTCCTCAGCAATACATCTGCGTCATTTTATTAGCATAAACTGTGCCAACATCATAAATTCGAAAGAAAAACGACAATTTCTTTCTCTGTTGTCCACCAATTTTACACATATGTACAGAATGTGTTTATTATTGTACACTTTTGCTTAAACAAGATACGTTTTCCTATCTCTTTCTATCGATTGGAAGTGACGATTTGAAACCGTTGTTTTCATTGGATGCTCCTCTATCCAGCCTGGCGGAGCCCGTCGATCCTGCTCTCGTCAGTATAATACGCACAGGGACTGCGCCAGGTGTAGGTCTGCTGCGGACATGTGGCCAGGAATCGACTGTACTGGTCCTGCCGGAAACCACGACCGTATCTGAGGCCGGAACAAGGCTGCTGGCCGAGCCAGGGCATATCAGGCTGGCCCCCGATATCATCACAGTCAATGCCGAGGGTGATGCGATCGGCCTTGTCGAAGCGAAGCGCCTGCTGGCGGCTTTCGTCTCGATCGCCGGAAATCAGGCCATCCTGCTCAAGACCTTGCTCGATACGATGAGTGAGGCGATCACGATCGTGGATACCGGCAATATTGTCCAGTATTGGAACCCCGCCGCGGAAAAAATATATGAAATCGACCGTAGCCAGGTCGTCGGCACCCGTCTGGATGCGCATTTTGCCAGCGAATCGATCCGTCTGCTGGATGCCCTGCAGCAGGGCGAGTCCGTCCATCGCGTCTACCACGTCCCGCGACCGGATCGCCACGTGCTGATCAATGCCGCTCCAATCCGGCGGGACGATGAGATCATCGGCGCCATTTCGATCGAGCAGGACATTACCGAATTGGTCCGCCTGAACGAAGAGCTGGCGCACACGACCGCACATCTGCACAACCTGCAGCAGGAGATGAGCCGCTTTCATCCCGCCGACGATCCGTTTTTTTCGATCAAAGGACATTCCGCTTCCATCCAGACTGCGATTCAAGCTGCCCGCAAAGTGGCTCAGACAGATGCCACCGTCCTGATCAACGGCGAAAGCGGCGTAGGGAAAGAGCTGTTCGCCCAGGCGATTCACCAGGCCAGCCGCAGAAGAGACAAGCCGTTTATCGCCATCAACTGCGGCGCCATCCCCGCGGCGCTTTTCGAGAGCGAGCTGTTCGGCTATCAGGGCGGCGCGTTTACGGGCGCGGAAAAGAAAGGGAAGCCTGGGAAGCTGGAGCTGGCCCACGGAGGGACGCTCTTTCTCGACGAGATCGGCGAACTGCCGCTGGAGCTTCAGGTAAAGCTGCTGCGCGCGCTGCAAGAGCGCCAATTTTACCGGGTAGGCGGCACCGAGCCGATCACCGTCAATACCCGGATCGTCGCCGCCACCAACCGGCAGCTGGAAAAAATGGTCGCGGATGGCTTGTTCCGCGAAGATTTATACTACCGGTTAAATGTCTTCACGCTGGAAATTCCTTCTCTGCGCGAACGGCGGGAGGATATTCCCGAGCTGGTGCAGATTTTCCTGCATGAGTACGCGATCGCCCACGAACACCCCGTACCGCGGGTATCCCCCGAGGTGATGCAAGCGCTGTACGATTACAGCTGGCCGGGGAATATCCGGCAGCTGCGCAACGTGATCGAGCGGCTGTCCATCCTCCAGGAAGGCGGCTTGATCCTCTATGATCAGCTTCCCTCCTCGATCAGGGTCCAGCAGCCGGAACAGCCTGTGGTGCCGCATCAGAGGCTCTCTTCGGCAGAAAGCCATCCCATCGCTTCCCTATATGCTCCGTCAAGTACCGACTTCAATCACCGCGGAAGCGAGAAGGAGCGCATTCTCGCGGCATTGGAACGGACGTACGGGAACAAAAAGGCGGCAGCCGCCCTCTTGGGATTTTCCCGGGGAACGCTATACAACAAAATGAAAAAATACGGAATTGACGAGGGATTCTGAAGTGGAAACGCTCCATTTTTTCGACGACGCTTACGAGGTGTGCTGGAACAGCGAGAGGATTGCCCTTTTGCCAAAGGAATACGCCCTTCTGCGCTTTCTCTATACCCGGCGAAATCAGGTCTTTCGCCGAACGGATCTGCTCGATCTGGTTTGGGGACGAGACGAGGCGCCGACAGATCGGACGGTGGATGACCACGTTTACCGCCTGCGGAAAAAATTGCGGAGGTGGAAGCATCTGCTGGCTATAGAAACGGTGCGCGGAATAGGCTACAAGCTCACCTGGAAAGAGCCGAAGAGACAAAATCTGCTTGAGAACAATCCTGAACTCAGAGAACATGTCAGGCACATGCTGGAAATGTATCACGGTCTGGGGATGGGAGCCGCGATGCAAACACTGTCCGCCAACAAGGACGTGCTTGGCATTGAACTGGACCCGTTTTACGCCGTTTATTTGCGGTTTGTCACAGGGGATTTCCGCTGGTTTCTGACCACGCCAGACCTCCCCTTTTCCGAGAAGCTGTTCTATCTGGCCCATCTTTACTTCATTACAGAAGACGAACCTGTAAAGATACTCGACCTCTTCAAGCGAATACTGGACGGCAAGGAGCGATTGCCGGGCTTGTGGGAAGCGGAGCTTGAGATCAACATGATCTCCCTCCTCGTCGAAGCGAAGCGATGGCAGCAGGCTGAAGGCCAGCTTCAAAAGGTTGCGGAGATCGTCGCCGGAATTCAGTCACCCAGCTATACGTTGACCTATCTGTTCCAGCGTGTCTGCTACCTGCTGGATCGGCAGGATGTGGCCGAAGCCGAAATAGCCATGAAGGAAGCGAAGGCATGGCTGGCCGAAAAACCGATGCAGCGGGAGCAAGGAATGCTTGTCGTTTTCGAAGCCATGTGGCAGTATCTCCAGGGACAGCGTGAGGCGGGACGGCTCTCCATGGATAAAGGCGTGGAGATTCTTCAGCAGACCCGCTTTGTTCCTCACTACCTCTTCGCCATACGTAAAATTGACCGCTTCTTTCAAACCTTTCCTCTCGACAGCGCCTGGCAGCAGAAGTACCAAAAAGAGTGGGAACGGGTATGCGCGGAGTACCAATTCCCTGCTCTGAAACGTCAACTGCTCGACGTATTTGCCCGTCATCTCTGATATTGCTCTGACAATTCCCCCTTATTCTAACGATCAAGGAAAAGGGGGAATTCTTTATGATGCTCTTGAAACATCGCGTATTCGCCAAAATGTTTGCCGCTTACGGACTTTCCACGCTGGGCGATTGGTTTGACTTCATCGCCCTGTCCATGCTGCTCGGCTACGTCTGGAAAGCGGAACCGATGACACTTGCCTTGCTGCCCCTGGCATATGCGCTGCCCAGCGTTCTCTTGAGCCAATTCGCCGGGATTGCAGCAGATCGCTTCGGCAAGCTGAACGTAATGATCATCACCGATTTTATTCGCGCTGGTTTGACTCTTCTGTTGATCTTTGCGCCGAATCCGTGGTGGCTGCTTGGGATCGTGCTGATTCGATCGACGGCTGAAATTTTCTATGCTCCCGCGCATCAGGCGCTTACCCGACACGTCGTTCCGGAAGACCAGCTGCTCCAGGCAGCATCCTTGAACGGGACTGTATTCCAGTCGGGAAAGCTGATCGGTCCTCTTTTGGGCGGAATCGCGGCCGCTTTTGTCTCGCCGGCTGTCTGTCTCCTGATCAATGCGCTCAGCTTTTTAGGCTCAGCCGCCTGCCTGCTCTCGATCGGGGGCATACGCGAGTCCGTACCCGAGCCGGGCATCGCCTCCGGGAAGCCGAGAAACACGGATTGGCTCGCGGCCTGGCTGGAGGGCTGGAGCGTTCTCCTCGGCAACCGTACGCTTTTTTTCAGCACGCTCTTTCTTCTTCTCTCGCTCACGGCGATCCAGCTCGTCGACGCCCAGTTTGTCGTGATCCTTCGCGAAAAGGCGCCGGATCAGCCAGAGCTTTTGGGGTATATGATCAGTGCGATTGGAGTGGGTGCCTTGCTTGCGGTGATGGGTCTTTCCCGCCTGAAGGAAATCGCTTCGTACGGCTGGGTGCTTGGAGGGGGTGTACTTTTGATCGGCCTCATGGTGACGTGGGCGGGCTTGTATCAACCGGGAAGCGGAGTCTTTTGGCTGCTGCTCGCCGCTTTTTTCGGCGGGATCGGAACCGGCCTGACCTCCGTAGGCTCCAACTACCTTCGGCAAAAGGAGACGCCCAAGGAAGCGATCGGCCGTGTCACCGGCATTCTCGATTCACTCAGCAGCTTTATTTTCATCGTCGCTCCTCTGCTCGGCGGGGCAGTCATTCAAACATGGGGGGTAAGCCTGAGCTTTCAGTGGACGGGCATGCTCATCGGAGGCATCGGTGCGGCCGGTATCCTTCTTCAGAAGATCATCTGGAAAAGAAGTCCCGCAAAGAGCGAAAGCCTGCAAGGTTGGGGTTGAAAAAAGCTTCGATCAAAAAACGGTCCACCGGGGGCCAATTCAGACGTCTGCTTTTATTCAGGCAAGAAATGGCGGCGCTCCTCCAATTGTCTCTGCAGAATATACTTGCGAAGCGCATGGAAGTAACGGGCTTGAATATTGATGATTTTGCAACCGTAAAAGTAAAAGCCTCCTTCCATTCTATCGTGAATCACCTGCAGTTCGGCCAGGACCACGCCGTCTTCCCGGTGGCGGCCGTAAAGCTCTGTTGAAAAGGTGATGGTTTGTTCGCGCGGGATCGGCTTGTCGACACGCAGGGCAAGTCCCCCCAGACTCAGGTTGATTAATGCCACTCGCTGTGTATGGAGGGGAAATCTGTGCTGTTCAGGCTCTGCTTTATACCTGATCCACCCGCTCAGATCGACATCAAATCGCGGATAACGTCGTCTTTGCTCACGATATTCGCTCGCGGTCGGGGAATGGAAAAGAAACAGCCGATTTTTTTCTTTTGCCACCACGACCGCCTCAAAATTGCTGACAGTCTCGTAATTCTCGGTGACTAAACAAGGCAGCTGATCGCCCACCACTACCTCTGTGGTCTCAGGGAAGACGGCTTCGATCAAATCACCTTCTTCATAGATGACACTGCCTTCGTACAATTGTTTTCCTTTTTTTATTTGTAAGAAGCTGTTCATCCGAGTCTCCACCACTTCACGTAAAGATTTGCTGCTTTCTTCCATACTTGCGGAATTCGGTCATTTTGCAAGGAAAATAAGGTATAATGGGAACATTGACAGATAGGAGGTTACAACCGATGAATCGATATCAATGGGTTACCTTAATGCTGGCTCTTGGCGTAGCAGCCTGTTTCATCGGGGTTGGTGTCGCTATCGGTGAGCGCAGCCCGCTGGGTGTCATCGGAGGAATCCTCGGCGCCTGCGCCCTGATGGGGTTTGGTTTCTCATACAAGCGAAAGCACTTGCGCTAAAGCCCAAACCCTACCGTCTGACGAGCAGACTGTTCACGTAGAACAGCACAGACGGCAGTCCCCTGGCCTGCTTCAAGAGTTCTCTGGCAATGGTGTATATACGCGGCTGGTTTCGGTTTACCTTGCGATCGACCAGGTAAAAGGCGACCAGTCCGTCCACGATCATACGGTGAAAATCCGGATTAGGCAAGCGGTCTACGCTTGCCTTTGCTTGCTTGATAAAATGCTGCAGCCGCTCGGTAGCTTCCCGCTCGGAAGTGTAGTAGCTGACGAAATTCAAATCTCCGCCGAGCCGATCTTCTTCCATATCAATCAAATAGTCAAGCAAAATATGCAGTCCGCTGATCCAGGGAAAATACGCTCCGTTCAGGGCAGCAATTCGCTCATCCGTGACATCTTCATCCGTCGCCATGCAAAACAGGGCAAAGATGTTGATCGTCGATCCCGTTACGGCGGCGAATTCTTGCCAGTACAGTTCCCGGTTGTCTTGCTTGTGCTCATCCCACCATGCGAGCAGCCGGGCTTCCCGCTGATCGTGGGCAATGTGCTTGTACACTTGCAAATCGCTGTATAGACGAGACAGTCTCAGCACATGCGGCTTGATTTTTTCGTAGCCGGGCAGTTGGGCCGCATACCGCTGACAAGCCAAAACCAGCCCGGCGAGGAAACCGCTGTCGTCCTTTTCGCTGCGAAACTGATAATAATCCTGAAGCGGCGCTCCCGGCGTCAGCGCATCCTGCATGGATACGTGCAGCTGCCGAAAGTCCGCGGGGTCCAGCGACGTACTCCGGTCGCACAGGTTGTCCAGATAGTCGCTGATTGTTTGATAGGCTACGATCAGCGGAACGATGACTTCGATATGAGGAATCACCTGCGCCGCGTATACGCAGCCTCCCTGACAGTGAAACTTCTTGCTTTCCATACTGGCCATCGCCTGTTTGCGCAATTCCGGATCATTGATTTTTTGGGCCCGTCCATACCAGGCGCCAAACTCCCGCTCCAAAACCGGCTGCACATGGCGATACATCCGATAGAGCAATTGCCACGGATGTCGTAGCTCCCTCACGCAATTCCCTCCTAACCGACAACGCGATTCGGCCGTGTCACATGCCCGCGGGGCCCGACCGGCATATGCAGGCTCTCTTTCTATTAATAGTGCTATCTTACCATAAATACAGGCGCGATCAAAAACGTCGAACAGCTTGCGGTTGCACTCATTCTTCTATTTTCAACCCAACAAGCGCTTTGCTTCCAGATAAAGCACCAGTATAAACTTTTTGGTGTTGATTTTCGTCGAGGACGGGCCGGACTCGATCTGATTCTCCAGCTCCCTCATCCGCTTTCGCACCTCGGTAAAATCGAAAAAGGTGGAGGCGTAGGTCTCGAATTTGGGATTCGCGTAGTCGGTCAGGCCAAGGGACGCCAGATGCGAAAGCGCCTGATAAATGGCTCGCCGCACCCTCTGTTCCGCCGCTTTGACTTCCTTTTGCAGCTCATAAGTACTCGCCTGATCTCCCAGCTTTTTTTGCGCGACAGCGAAAAAGATATCTTTTAACGCAGGGAATTTGTAAGCGCCTGTTTGCATACCTTCTTGACGATGGAGATAATCAAGCATTTCCAGCAAGTCCTTGCTTCCGCTCTCCCCGATCATGCCCAGCTCGGTGAGCAAAAACTTGCCAGGCGTCTGAATCGTCTTTTCCGTAAACGGCTGTTCCCGGGGCTCTCTTGCCGCTCCCCCCTGCAACACGCTGAGCGAGCGCTGAATCCCTTCGATCGAGCGCTGCAGCAGGATCCGTTCCTGTACTTTCTGCAGGACGCTCAGAACCTCCAGGCGGTTGATCGGCTTCGTGATGTAGTATTCGATTCCCAAGGAATACGCCTCAGCGATCATCTCCTTCGACTCGATCTGGGAGATCATGACGATCCTTCCTTCAAAACCGATCAGCTGCCGTATCGTTTCAATCCCGTCGCGGTTTGGCATCAGAAGGTCGATCAAGAGAATGTCGACCTGCTTCAAGCGCAAATAATCGCCGTCGATTTGTGAGCCGTCTTCCGCTTCTCCCACTATCATTCCCAGGTCGGCATCTTCGATGATGTGAGCCAGCATCGAACGCACCGCCTGGTCGTCATCCGTGATGAAGTAACGCATGCTATCAACCTTTCTGGACCAGATTTGCAACCGGCAAACGGATCGTAAAGACCGTTGTGTATCCGCCCGCGCCTTCCGACAGATCAACCTGTCCCTGCAGGTTGTCCGCGACCTCCTTTACATAGCTCAGACCGATTCCTGTAGACGGATTTCCCGACACGTCGTATTTGGTGGTAAAACCGGGGACGAAGAGAAGCTCCCGATCCTTTGGAGAAATGCCGGGGCCGTCATCCTTTACCGTAAAGAGAAGATATTGGCCGGCTTCCAGCGTCACCGTGATGGCGATCGCACCGCGCTCGCGAATCGCTTCCACTGCATTGGCAGTCAGATTGTTTAAAAGGGACAAGGTTGTAAATATATGACAGGCGAGGTAAGGAACATCTACCCGATACGTCAGTCTGATATCCTTTCCAAGCAGTCTGGCGTACTTTTCATTTGCCCGCACAATCACTTTCAGCAATTCGCCCAGGGGCATGTAATCCCGGTCGTTTTCGTCCGAGATGAGCTTGGAGAGCCCCGCATATATCCGCTGGTTGTCCTTTTTCACTTCATGCACCTGTCCGGCAATCCGCAGGGCCTGCCTGGCATAGCCGTATCCCTTCTCGCCCGGTTCCGTCTCTTTTAGCTTCCGATAGAGATCGTAGCAGTCTCTGGTGATCTCCTCCACGTCCTGAAGCGTCTTTTTCAGATGAATGGATTCCTCGTACAGACTGGAAACGAGCATGAGCATGTGCTCGTTTCGGACGCGCTGTTGTTCCTCCATCCACTTGGCCTGCCGAAGCTGAATCATGTTGAAGAAGCTCAGTACGAAAAAACTGCGGATGAGAGCGATTACGGCAACAGGACTGATGACTTCCCACTGAAAAACGGCATTCCAATTGGGAGAGCGGAAAGCCAGCTCCGCCAGATTGGCGGCTATCTCGGCAATGGTGGCCAGCACGCCGACCAGCAGAGGAATATGATGCAGCGAATTGACGCGAAACAGCGAAAAAATGACTGAAAACGTAATGTAAAAGAAAAAAGCAGGGAGATGCATCTGGAACGATGCGAGCAGGTCAAACGGCTCATCGGCAATCCAGTCAAGTCCTACGCGAAAGACCACGACCATAAATCCCGTAAGCGGTCCACTCACATAGGAGGGGATTTTCCTCAGCCACAATAAAAAGAAGAAAAATGCCGTCGTTCCAAAGCTGATCCGAAAGTCATCCTGAAACGGGTGAAATTTCAGTTCCCCGGCTACAGGAACCGCGATCAGCATCAGCAGCAAGATGTATACGCTTTCTCTCATAGTCGTCCGCTTTCTATTGTCGAATGGTTTCGACATTTATTTTACTATATTTTTGTATAGGTTTTTGTAGTTTTTTATAGGTATGCGCTTACACTGCTCGATGGTAGTTCCTTTGTCTTCGCATAAATATTGTATTATCGCGAAAAAAAGGTACTATAGGTAGTGAACAGATAATTTAAACAAGGGGGAATTTTCATGAAAAAACGCAGTCTCCTTCTTTCTCTGACCCTGCTTCTGACCATGTCTTTGGTCACAGCCTGTGGCAGCGGCGGAAACAGCGCCCAAGGCGGCAATGGCGGAAGCACCGGCGGCAGCGGCGGCGGCAGCAACGATCCTTCCCAGCTGATCATCGCAACCGGCGGTACCGGCGGAACCTACTATCCTCTGGGCGGCGGTATGGCTGACTTGATCGGCAAAAACGCCGACGTAACCGCTACGGCCCAAGCGACGGGAGCTTCGGCTGAAAACATCCGCCTCATTCGCGATAAAAAAGCTGATATCGCTTTCACGCAAAGCGACATCGCCGATTACGCCAGCAAAGGCGAAAACATGTTCCAACAAGATGGCAAAATGGATGCTTTTCAAGCTATGGGCTCTCTTTATAACGAGACGATCCAAATCGTTGTTTCCAGCGACAGCAACATTGCCAGTGTAGCTGACCTGAAAGGCAAGCGCGTATCCGTAGGGGCGCCTGGAAGCGGTACCGAAATGAACGCACAGCAAATTTTGGAAGCCTACAACCTCAAGTTTGACGACCTGCAATTGCAGCGCCTCTCCTTTGCCGATTCTGCGAAAGCAATCCAAGACGGCAAACTCGATGCGGCATTCCAAACTGCTGGAACCCCAACCGCTGCAATTACCGAATTGGCTGCGACCAAAGGCGTAAAAATCATTCCAATTGACGCTGACAAGATCGATGCGCTGATCGCAAAATACCCGTTCTATGTAAAAACAACGATTCCGGGCAATACTTATCAAACGGTTCCGGAAGAGATCAACACCGTTTCTGTCAAAGCAATGCTCGTTATTCGTGCTGACCTGAGCGAAGATCTGGTCTATAAAGCGACCAAAGCGATCTTCGAAAACACTGACAAGCTTGGCCATGCCAAGGCAAAAGAAATCACCATTGAAGAAGGACTTGCCGGCGTGAGCTTGCCTGTGCACCCTGGCGCGAAGAAGTTCTTCGACGAAAAAGGCGTAAAGTAATGACCCTATGTTTCTGCAAAAACAAGTAGGAACCGGGAGAGGGCGGACGTCGTTCCGCCTTTTCTCCTTACTGCTTCTCATCGCTGTTGTTACACTGGTTGTCATCCCCTTCTTCCCATCTCTGGTCATCCGCGACACGGAGACAAATCGGCCGATTTGGAGCGGCCGCATCGAAGAAAATGGCACATTTTCCATACGCTGGACTCATTCCATTCACCTTACGCCCGTGGTAGAGACCTACCTCATCCGCGACGGGCACATCCTTTTATCCGAAATGTCTTTTCAGGATTACGGCATTGGCATGGAAAGCGAACTTTCTCCCGGAGAGAAGCTGATCAGCCAAGACGGCCGATTTCGCGTTGTCAATATGAATCGCGCCTTCCCTGCCTTGCACCTGTTCATCGGTCAGGTGAGGGCTAATCATACACTGCTTTTCGCTGGAAGGGAAATACCGCTCGCAAGTGTCGACAGGCCGGGAGCGGCCGTTACCATTCAGGTGGAGAAGCGATCCATTTTGAATGAGATTGGAGGGTACTAGATTGAGCACACAAAATATGAGTCAGCAAGAGATGGACCAGCTAATTGCTCAGTATGACAAGGAATCGGCCGTACGGCAATACATCGGCCCGATGAAATGGGTTACCTTTTGTCTGTTGGTTTTGTTTACGGTTTACCAGCTGGTCAGTACCATCTTTTATGCGCTGCCGCCGCAAATCCATCGCCCGATTCACTTGGCTTTCGGTCTGGGTCTGATCTTTTTGATGTATCCGCTCAGCACAAAGAGAAACAACAACAAAATTGGCATTTTCGGGATATTGCTGGCGGTCGCCGCCTTTGTCCTTCCCCTCTACTGGGTCTATGACTACGAAGGTCTGGTCGTTCGGACAGGCAACTTTACCACGCTTGATCTGATCATTGGCGGCATTGCGATCGTACTCGTACTGGAAGCGGCTCGCCGCGTTGTGGGATTGCCTATCGCGCTCATCGCTTCTCTGTTTTTGCTGTACACGTACTTTGGCCCATATATGCCAGGATTCCTGGAGCACCGCGGAAACGATGTCGACCGGATCATCGGCCACTCGTTCTTCACGCTGGAAGGTATTCTGGGTACACCGCTCGGCGTATCTTCTACCTTCATTTTCCTGTTCATCCTGTTTGGAGCTTTTCTTGAGAAAACTGGCGTAGGCCAGTACTTCAACGACCTGGCACTCGTCGTAGCCGGCCGCCGCATTGGGGGACCCGCCAAAGTGGCTGTCTTCTCCAGCGCTCTGCAGGGAACCATCAGCGGAAGCTCTGTCGCCAACGTAGTCACCTCCGGATCGTTCACGATCCCCATGATGAAACGACTCGGCTACCGCAGCGAATTTGCCGGCGCCGTTGAAGCCGCTTCGTCTACCGGCGGACAGATCATGCCTCCGATCATGGGAGCTGCCGCCTTCCTGATGTCCGAGTTTTTGAACAAGCCTTACTTTGAGATTGCCAAAGCGGCTGCGCTTCCCGCCATTCTCTACTTCACCGGAGTCTGGATCATGACCCACCTGGAAGCGAAACGGCTCGGCTTGCGCGGGCTGAAAAAAGAAGAACTGCCGGATAAAAAGGAAGTCTTGAAACGCGTTTACCTGCTCTTGCCGATTTTTGTGATCATCTTCACCCTGATGAGCGGTGTCTCGCCCGAGATGTCCGCGATTATCGGGATTGCTTCTACCGTTGTTGTAGGCGCTTTCCGCAAAGAAACGCGGATGTCGATATCGGATATCCTGGAAGCCTTTGCTTCCGGCGCACGGACGGCGTTGGGAGTAGTCGCCGCTACAGCCTGTGCGGGAATCATCGTCGGTACAGTCACCCTGACCGGTATCGGTCTCAAGCTGGCAAACGGTCTGATTGATATGGCAGGCGGCATTCTGTTCCTGACCCTGTTCTTTACGATGATCGCTTCGCTGATTCTCGGTATGGGTACGCCAACGACAGCCAACTACATCATTACGTCGACGATCGCGGCGCCTGCCCTGATTCAAATGGGCGTTCCCGATCTCGCCGCGCACATGTTTACGTTCTACTTCGGTATCGTTGCGGACATTACACCGCCTGTCGCCTTAGCGGCCTTCGCCGCCGCCGGCTTGGCCAAGTCAAAGCCGATGCAGACCGGGGTCCAATCGACAAAGCTGGCGATTGCCGCCTTCATGGCTCCGTATATCTTTGTCGTCTCGCCGCAGCTGCTGTTGATTGATACCACCTTTATGGAATCGCTTTGGGTAATGGTTACTTCTGTACTGGGGATGATTGGTGTCGGAGCCGGAATTATCGGTTTCTGGATGTCCAAGCTGAATCCGCTGGAGAGACTGTTGGCAGCTACCGGCGGAATCCTCGCCGTTATCCCTGGACTGGCCACGGACATTGCCGGTCTCGGGATTCTGGCAGCGGTATTCGCGTTTTCCTATTACAAAGGCCGCAAAAACACGCAAGCGACGGCATCTGCTTAAGTGGTCTTACCCAAATAAAACCAATCCGATAAAAACGGGTTCCTCTTCCGCAGAGGGACCTGTTTTTCTTTCCGAATCAAAAACGACATGGTCATTCTCCCCCTCCGGTCTTGAAAAACGCTTTCATCATCGGCGGGGTCACTACTGTTGTCACCAACACGACAATGACGATGACAGGGAACAGCTGCTGTGCCAACAGCCCGCTTTCCAGCCCGATCGACGCAATGATCAATGCCACCTCGCCCCGCGAGACCATCGCCGAGCCGATCCCAAAAGAGCTTCTCCAGCCAAATCCGGCAAAAAAGGCGCCGACAGCCGAGCCGAGCAGCTTTGTCAATATCGCTGCTGCGCTGAGCAGCACAATGATCCAGACGTAGCGGCCAAGGCCGTGAAATTCGACAGCGATCCCGATCGAAGTAAAAAAAACAGGAACAAACACGGAGTAGCCAATCGTTTCCACCTTTTCGAACACTTCGTGCTTGTAGTCAGTCAAACTGATCGCCACCCCCGCGATATACGCTCCAATAATAGCCGCGACACCGGCGTACTCTGCCAGTACGGCATACAGAAAACAGATGATCAAGCCTGCAGAAATGACCGATTCCGTCACGCGGAGAGGGGCAAATCTTTTCAACAGCCAGGGAACAGCGATCCACCCCAGTAAAACGGCGACCGCAAAAAAACCGACCTTTTTGGCAATCAGGAGACCTAAGTCGACCTCGCCGCCCGCCGCGCTCATGAGAAAGGCGAGTACGATGATGACCAGAACGTCATCGATGACGGCAGCCCCCAGAATGGTCATGCCTTCCTTAGACTTCAGGCGATCCATTTCTTTCAGAGCTTGCACGGAAATACTGACGCTTGTCGCCGAGAGCAGCAGCCCGAGAAAGATCGCTTCGAACGTAGACATCTTCATGAGAAGCCCGGTGGCATACCCTATCGAAAGGGGCACGAGGATGCCGACGATGCCCACATAGGCGGATGCTTTTCCGGTCCGTTTAAACTCGTCGATATCCGTCTCGAGACCGGCGAGGAACATGAGCAAAATGACGCCGACCTCGCTGAGCTCACTGATGATGTCCGTGCTTGTAATGACTCCCAAAACAGCAGGGCCGAGGATAATCCCGATCAAAAGCTTCCCGAGGACAGACGGCTGTCCGATCCTGGCGGCGAGATCGCCAGCTATTTTGGATGCAAGTAAAATGATTGCCAGTTCGAATATAATCATCGCTTGCTGTCCCTCCTCCACGCCTAGCTTTTGAATCAGGAGGCAATATTATGTCAAGACGCGCCGATTCGCGGTGATTGGCATAGGTATAGGCATAGGTATAGGCATAGGCATAGGCAGCAAGGCTCGGGAGAGATGCGCCCAACGAAAAAACGGGCCCTCCCTCGGGAGACCCGTTTTGCGTTCATTTGCATCAAGACTGGGGCTGTGAGCTGTCGTTCAACATTTTGGTCCATCCGTTTGCCTGCTCCACTCTTCGCTCTTTCATCAATTTCCCAAGCGCCCGCTTGAAGGCGGATTTGCTCATGCCAAATTTCTCCTTGATGACGTCGGCAGGGGTATCGTCTGTGTACGGCATGGCCCCGTCCCGATCCGTCAAATACCGGAGCAGCTTGTCGGCATCTTCTCCGTACCGGGCTTCTTTGCGAACGCGCATCGACCCGTTAAGCCGTCCGTCTTCGCGAACATAGCTGACCCGGCTGCGGACCGACTGGCCCAAGCGGAGAGATTCTGTCATTTCGTCCCTGTGAATGAACATGACGTGTTCTTCATCCGTGAACAAAAACGCGCCTTGTTGAATCACCTTGTAAACGGTTCCCTCTACCCATTTGTTGTGCATCTCGCTCGTTGCTGGAACAGAAATTTTGCTGATCTCTTCCTCTGTCACCGGCTTGGCCAAAAGACGGCCCAGCTTGTCCCGCTTCAACGTAACCAGCAGCCTGTCGCCGATCCGCGGCCACTCCGCCTTCAGCTTGGGCAGGTCATCTGTGAACAAAAGCAAATGCTTTTCGATGCCGTTGTCCAAAAATACGCCCATTCGCGGCATGATATCCACTACTTCCAGCCAGCCGAATTCGTTCAATCCTACATACGGCATGTCCATGGTTGCTGCCAGCCGATTCTCGTGGTCATGATACAGAAAAACCTCTGCTGTATCGCCTATGGAGAGCCTTCCTTCCGCTTCTCGGCGGTGCAGGAACACCTCATCTTCTCCGGCCCGCAGAAAATACCCCGGCTCAATCTCCCTCTCCACCGTCATGGTCAAGAGCATTCCTGCCTGCAATCCGGCGGGTGGCGTATAGGCCTTCTTCTTTGCGGCAGAGCTGATCAGCCTGCCGCTCAAATCACGCAGCGGCCGTTTATTTCGCTGGCTTCGTTGTCCTGGCCGATTTCCTTGATTCCTTTGGTTTCGTTGATTCATTCCGTTTATCCTCGCTTCCGTGCATGTGCACCCTAACTATACCCATTTTGCCTTGGTAAATGCCACAACTTTTTACAGCCGACAAGGAGTGAACGCGCAAAAAAAGGCAAGTCTCCCCTTTTCCTACATACATATGGGTACAAGGGCAGTACAATTTGTCCCTTTCCCTGTAACGCCACAGTATGCATAAGGATGGGAGCGAACAGAGATGTTAGTTTTGCTTGAGCATATTTTTCTCGGAATCGTTCAGGGCTTAACCGAGTTTCTGCCGATTTCCAGCACGGGTCACCTCGTTTTATTCCGGATGCTGTTTGATATGCGGGAAGCCGGACTGCTGTTTGATACCATGCTTCACTTTGGTACCCTGATCGCGGTTGTCATCGTCTTCTGGTCCGAGGTTCGGCACGTTTTGCTCAATCCGACCGGCAAGCTCGCCCGTTTGCTGGTCGTCGGCACGATTCCTACGGCGGCAATCGGTCTTTTGTTTGAAGACTTTTTTGAAGAAATATCACGGACGGGCTTGACGATTGGTTGGGAGTTCCTGGCCACGGGAGCGATTCTTTGGGCTGTCGAATTGATGCGCAGGGGAAATCGAACCTTTGAGCAAATTGGCTACACCGACGCCCTCCTTATCGGAACCCTGCAGGGTGCTGCCATTTTGCCTGCCATTTCCCGCTCCGGGCTGACCATCGCCGGCTCGCTGATGCGTGGGATCGAGCGAGCGGATGCGGCCCGCTTTTCATTCCTTCTGTCGCTGCCGGCTATACTGGGGGCCTCGGGCTTGCAAACGGTTAAGCTGATAAAAGCTCCTGCGGAATCGATCGATTTCATTCCGATGATTGTCGGCACGGGATTTGCCGCGATCGCCGGTTATGTCGCGATACGCTGGATGCTGAAAATTATCAGCAACGGCTCGATGAAAGGCTTTGCCGTTTACGTCTGGTTCCTGGGAGCTGTCATTCTTGCGATGCAATTCATGGGCCAATAATCGACACAGACCCGGCGAGGGGCATCAAGCGGTCTGATCCGCCTGGCAGCGAGCGCCGCAGCGGCATGAAAAAAGCCGGCCTTCAGCCGACTCCTTCACTTGCTTTCCTCCCGGTCGTCATAGCGGCTCGCGACCAGTTTGGCTACAAGCAGGACGATTCCGTAAAACGCCGTGGCCAACAGCGAGGTCGCGAGCCAGGTTGCCGTTCCCAAAAACAGATACAGCAGCGCGTGCGCGGCAAAAATGCCTACCAACCAGGCGAATACATTCATTCTGTTTATAAAGGACGCCAGGCTGTGCAAAAACGACACCTCCAACAAGAGCATCTCTTGTTGTTATTGCCGTTCCGGTCTGAAGTTATCCCCGGTGCCGATGACTTTCCTGGTTTTTCGGGGTCACCAAAAAGCCCGCCCGCTCAAGGATGTCGGCCAGCAATTCAAGCGGGGTATGCGCTACCTGGGCATACAGAGTCTGGGTATGCAGGTGAACGGCATGAGGAAAATCCTCCTGCAGCTGTGCACGCAGCTTTTTGCCGCTGTCATCCTCGTCGGTAAAAATGTAGATCTCTTCCTCATCCGCTAGCTGTTCCTCCAGCTGGGCAGCCTTTTCCGCGCTGTAGGAACCATATGTGCAAACAATCAGAACAGTCTCGGCCAAAACTTTTTGCAGTCTCTCCCTGTCCGTTTTCCCCTCGACGATGATAGCCCGCTCGTGATCCATCCCGGCTGCCTCCCTTCCCGGTTCATTTCGCAAGTCATTTCATAGATATAGTATACCTTACTTCGCACGCCGGAAGCGGTTCTGCGGCAAAAAGTGGCTGAGTAACGGGGGTGCCGGGATGGACAATGTAACAGTAAGGCGAATACGGGAAGGAGCACGATCATGTCCAAGTGGAAAAGCGCGAAAAACTTGAATCAAAAAGGGCTGGCGGTTACCGGCTTGACGAGCAGCACAGTAGCTGATGACACACATACCGAAGACAATCAGGGCCATTCCGGAGAGCATAACCGGACGGAGCGCAACAACAACCGCCAACTGTAGGCAGCCAAACAGCTTGAGCATGTAAATACGCTGCTCAGGCACTTATTCAAAAAGAAGGGAGCCCGCATGATTCAGCGCGGCTCCTTTTCTTTCCTCTTTGCTACAAACAGATGCGCCTGTTCAGGAACGGCTTTACATCGTCCGGTCCGCCTGCTATTCTGATCTGGTCAAAATGTTTTTTCTGAATATTCACAGGACGGAGAGATGAGCGTGGAATCGTCAGCATTGTGGAAAAACCGGTCGTTTCTGCTGTTGTGGCTGGCTCAGCTGACGGCCAACATCGGCGACCAGTGCTACAGCTTTGCCTTGCTGTGGTACCTCTTGCAAGCCACAAAATCCGGAACGGCGCTGAGCTTGCTGGCGATCCCCGAAATGGTTGCCGGCTTGCTGTTCTATTTAATCGGAGGCGTACTTGCTGACAGGTACAACCCTCGCTCGCTGATGGTCGGGGCCGACCTGGCCAGAATCAGTGTGGCTGTTCTGGTAGGGATCATGACCGCGTTGGGTGTGAAGCAGTTCGCCTTTTTTCTGGCTGCCCAATTTTTGCTCGGCGTGTTTTCCAGCTTGTTTCATCCCGCTCGTACAGTCGCCCTGAAGGCGATCGTTCCTCTCGTGCAGCTGAGCCGCTCGAACGCCATATTGGATACCACCTTCCGGACCGTGCGCATTGCGGCGCCGATGACGATCGGGGTCGTAGCGGCTTGGGTCCCTTTGTCCAGCCTGTTTTTTATCAACGCATTTTCCTATCTGCTGTCTGCTTGCTTTCTCTACGCCTTGGGAAAAATACCGCGAAGCATCCGGGAACCGGCGGCGAGCCGTTTGTCTGCGGGACAGTATATAAAGGACATTGGCTATGGCCTGAAAGAGCTGCAAACCAATCGCGCGTTGTTCGCTATCCTGTTGTTCAGCAATATGGGGTTCCTCGTCTGGCAGGTGTGCTGGAATGTGGGCTTTCCTTTTCTCGCAAGCGAGATGGGGCAGGGCAACGGCAGCATGCTCGCCGTCCTGATCGGCTTTTACGGGATCGGGAATCTTCTCGGCAGCCTCTATATGGCACGCCTCCAGTATCAGCGCCACCTGCTCGTCATCATCGTCGGTTGGCTCGTGCAGGCCGGGGGATTTCTTCTGCTGACCCAGGGGTTGACCCTCCATTGGCTCGCTTTTTTGGCCGCCGCGATCGCCGGAATTGGCGGACCTCTCATCGGAATCCCCACCGTTACCGCGATCCAGACAAAGGCGGCGGATGCCAACACCGGCAAAATCTACGCGCTGAACATGCTGATGTTCACCGCGTTTTCCATGTTGTCCAGCAGCATGGGCGCCCTATGGCTGGGGACATGGCCCGTCAAACAACTGTTTTTCACAAGCGGACTGTTTCTGGCGATCATGTGCGCCGTCGGGTTGGCGCTTGAACGGAAGGGCAGGCGGCAAAAGGACCAGTCTTTCTCGGCATAAGCCGAAGACTGGTCTGGTGTATGAGGCATTGCGTTAAAAAAAGAGTCCCGCTCTCGTTGCCACAGGCAAAACGAGAACGGGCCCCTCTTCTTTTCGAAGGAAATAAAAAAGCTTGTTATTCAGCGGACTGTACGTCAACCACACGTGCTCCCGTCATCTCGACAAGCGCTTGAAAGGAGACGGGCAGCAGCGACTCCGCGATCCCGGCCGCCGTATATACGACCGGAAACCGCTCCAGGGAGGAATCCACGAACACCGGCACTTCACTTTGCAGCGCAAACGGACAAACGGCCCCCACCTGAAAACCGGTTACCTCCACTACTTCATCGGGCGAAGCCATCTTGGGCTGGCCGCCCTCCAAACACTGTTTTACCCGTTTGGGATGAATCCGCACATCGCCTGCCGCCACAAACAGTCCGTAGCGGCCGCCGGAGCGAAACAGGATGGATTTGGCAATCTGGCCCACCTCCACCCCGAGTGCCTGGGCCGCTTCCTCCGATGTGTTCAGCTTCTCCTCAAAAATCAGCGGCTCGATAGCCGGATCGTATTGTTTCACAAAACGTTGAACGCGTTCCAGCGGATTAGACATAAAACACACCGTCCCCTTCAGTCACTTGTCCCGGTCGAACCACAGACGCATACACGCCGAAATGATTGTCGTGCCGTTTGACGCACGTTTTCAATACAGCCGGGTGCATCTGCAGCGAATCCGGATCGATGTTGACGTAGTTGCAGCGCTCACAGTGCTTGTTTACCTGCAGGACGACATCGTTGATCCGCAATTGCTTGCCGATCCATTCGTCCTCGGCGAACGGGCGGTCTTCGTCCAAGGCGACCACCAGATTTGCCCGGAACCGCCTCGGATCGATGCTTTCCCATCCGATCAGGCTGGCAATTTCTCTGAGGGAGGCATCCGTCACCAGCAGGATATGATCCTCCCAGTTCTTTCCGCCTTCCTGCGGCGTGCTCATCAGCGGCGTGACCGGGCGTTTGGCTGTATTGGCGACCTCCGCGAACAGCGCTTCCTCCCAGCCGTACTCCTTTCCGTTCGGAGCCTGGATCCGCACCTCGGGATAGGCCTCTTCACCGGATTCACCCAGCAGCCGCGCCGCGTAACCGAGCAATCCGGGAACAATGTCGGCACTCAAGTATTTGCCGTTGCGGGATTCGTCCAGAAAAGCGTATCCCCTGTCCCCGTACAGACCGAAATTGTCCACCAGGCTGGTCTGAAGCCGCTCTCCCTTCATCGCCTTTACAGGATGACGGAAAATGCTCGTCACTGTCCCGATTCTTCCCATCCTCATACTCCTCCCCACAACCGCTCTTATTCTCTATCCGGTGATAAATGACTTTCTTACCCGACTCCAGAACGTTAGCTTCTTGTACCTCGCAAATTTCACTTTCTCTGTTCCCACGCGGCAGGTAATGGAGCGAACATCTCTCCAGACCGCCTGCTCCCTGTCCAGGCCAATCATGATTTCCGGATTCATGACGATCAATTCCACTTCGTGATGATTGGGCAGGACGAGCGAGCTGTTCACTGTCCGGTACGCCTGATTGTTGATCGATGCGATCTCGGACAGTTGAATCGCCTCGATGGAAGGGTGCACCAGCGCCCCGTTGACTGCTTTGTTGTACGCTGTGCTGCCTGACGGAGAAGAGACGATCAGGCCGTCGCCGCGAAACGTCTCAAACTCGTCTCCGTTTATGTAAACGCAGGCTACCAAAGTGGAGAGCGAAGCGTTGCGGATCACCAATTCGTTCAGCGCCCATTTGTCATAGGTGACACCGTGTTTGGTATGGATTTGGCATTGAACGGTCGGATATTCGACGATGACCGGCTCTGTTCGCTCTGTCAGTACCTGAACGAAGGCGTCCAGCTCGTCCGGATGCCAATCCGCGTAAAAACCCAAATGCCCGGTATGAATGCCGACATAGGCCGGTTCAAAGCCGTATTGGTGGACAGCCTCCAACAGCGTTCCGTCCCCCCCGATGGACAGCACCATATCCGGATGCTCATCGGGTCCCTCAACGATATGAAATGGACAATCCGGCTGCAGCAATTTTTCCCGCAGCTGACGGCAAACCTCCCGCGTGTAATCGTCTTTGCGCAGTACGGTGGCTATTTTCATGGTGCACAACCTCGCTTTTACAGTAATTGCCGACTGAAAGCCCACGGTTTTCATCGTGGGATGAAAGACGGCTTTGCCCGAGCATCCCTTCATGGGATGGGCAGGGCAAACCTGATTTGGTATAATCAGGATATGCTCTTTGAGCCGTCAAGCAAAAGACGTTAAAACAATCATCGCTCTTTTGAAAACAGCATACATCTGGGGTTGCTCAAGCGAATCTTCTTGAGCGTAAAATGTATGAAGTCGTCAAGAACAAGACGCTAAAACATTTATAAGAGCAAACCTGTGGCAGATGGTAACAGTCTGCCAGCCTACGGAGCTATATGCTCTGCCGTGGGACGGGCTGATGAGACAGCCCTGAACTTGGGGGAACTACGGATAGCAGAAATGCACTTCCGACTACCACCCAAGAATCCCACTGATACCCAAGGTGTCAGCTTGCGGCTTTAGCCGCGGGAGTCTCAAATAGAAACAAAAAGCCTTTTTCAGGAAAGGCCCTTTGAAGGATCCCCTTTATTTTTTCGTTGCTGCTTCACACTCGCTATCACTATATCACAGCTGACACAAGGGATGCATGTTCTTTCCAGCTTTACCATCGATCCGTGGTGAATTGTCGCCGGCAAAATTCCCGCAGCCGCCGGCTTGTCGCAGGCGTAAGCTCCTCGGGAAGCTCATCCCAGGAAAAAAAGCGCATTTCCGCTACCTCGGGATCGCTCCCGTCGCGTTCGTGCAAACGGTACTGCCCTGCGTGAAAAAGAGCAATGTAGTCCCTTTTGCCTTCTCTTTCGCTGTAATACAAATGACATAGCGACAACGATTCCGCTTCCGCCCCGCACTCTTCCCACAGCTCGCGTCTGGCTGCGTCGGCAAACGACTCGCCTCTCTCGACTCCTCCTCCCGGCAAGTACCATCCTTTGACATAGGTGTGGCGAACCAGCAGTACACCCTTGTCCTCGTCTGTCACGATGATGCGTACCCCCAGTGTCAAAGGCTTCCTGAGACGCCAGTACCGTCGAACCAGCAAATGATACCATGCCATGGCCCTCCACACTCCCTGTCTTGAAGACTCTCTTTTCGTCTGACACCATTTTACATTACCTTGGTCCTCCCTGCTATGCGGACAAGAGCAACAAAAAACGCCATTTCCCAGGTGAAACTGTCACACTGAACGAGAAAACGGGCCATTCTCATCGATGGCCCGCCGCATGTCTGCGATTCACGCAAATCTTCCCTCCATTTCCCTTATCATGATTTCCGCTTTTCGAACCCAGTGATCTTCGACTGCGGCATCCTTGTCTATCGGTTCCTGAAACTGATTCATGGCCGCAGACGCAACCGCAGAGTAGTAGCCGATGTCCGCTTCAACTCCCTCTCGGTACACATGCTTCAGGACAAACGGCGTCCCCAGCTCCAGCCTGGCGTCCTCGCTGTCCAGCTCGCCCTCCTGCACCTGAACGGGAATCCGCAGGTAGACCATGCCCGCTTCGTCCAGCTTTTTGTCCAAATACCCTTCATTGTAGTCCCAGTTCGCCAATGTAAACCCGGCCGGCTCCAACGCTTCCCGAAAAAAACCGTACGTCCCTCGCGTTCCCGGCAAACTGCTTTGAATGGTTTTCATCCAATCCCTGCCTTTCCAGCATATTGCCGTTAGTGTGCGACAAATGGCCGGGTTGTAGTCATTGGCACGGTTTCTATGCTTTTTCTTTCTGGTTGCCTCAGTTCAGGAATGAAAATGGTAAATATAACCAAATTGCAACTGGATTATTTATCAAATTTGTATTAATATTGAAAAAGATTTAAATTGTGTTAAGGAGGATTTTCATGAAGAAATGGTCAATATTAGCAATGTCTGCAACTTTATCGCTATCCTTGGTTTCATCAGGTGTTCTCGCCAATGAAACTTTGGGTACAGGAGAAGATTATTATTTTACGAATCATAACTCTCGCGTAATGGACGTGACTGACACATCAGCTTATTTATGGGCGTTTACTGAAGGAGGAGGAAGAGATCTATCCTACGTTCGTGTATATTCATACTTTTATGTAAATGGCATAATGGTTAAAGCTGATTACACGAATGATCCAACTTATGCAAGTATTGATTATGACGCGTCTGCCACAAGGCTGTTAAAAGCCAAAATTACATCATCTCATTACATCTATAACAAATTAGGCGAGGAAAAGAAAAAAGTAAGTGAAGATCAATATCCAAGATAAAAACAGGAGGTTTTTACGATATGAAAAAAAACAAGTTTGCTTTGCTTGGACTAGCCCTTCTTTTAGCGGGAACCACCTTATTCGTCAGCAATCAAATAAGCGCAACGGAAGATGGTGACATGATCGAAAAAGGAAACCACCAATCCACGCTTAAAACGTTGGGCATTCATGCCAAAACAAAGGATTTGGAAAGTCTGAATATGGTAACTGATCAGGGGGGGAAAACCTGGATTTACGTTGATTTTACGGAAAGAACGCCCCTCATCGAAAAAATGGAGAACAAATACCCGGAAGAAATTACGGGGTCATTTATAGAGATTCAGGATAAGATCATGCAAAAATACGCCAAAGTGGGAGACCAAATCCCGATTATCCTCTTGGATGAGGAATTGCAAGAAGGCTCCTTCTCTTTTACGAGAAAAACGGGCGAAACCTTATCGTTCGAGATCAGGCTCGATCAAGAAAAAGGCAAGTGGACGTACAAGGAGCGAAGTCTAGCAAAGGAGTAGCGCCAATGGCGTGTTGAGCAGAGGAAAGAGCCTCGAGGCGGCTTTGCCCGAGGCTCTTTGCACTATTATCCTCACGCCCGCATGCTCGCGCCTGCACGCCGACTAGATCAGCACGATAGACAGCAGGGAAAACAGCGTGAGTGGAATTACTCTTTTCCTGCAGCGACGGCGGTGAATCGGTCCCACACACGATGAGTCCAGAGGTTTCACGTCCGGCGGGCATGGCGGTGGCGGCGGTGGCGGTGGCGGAGCAGGCGAGATCGGTCTGTAAGGGTATGGCGGAAACGGCGGATACGGGTACGGCGGATACGGCGGGAATGGGCGGACCTCTTCGGCGGGACTGACCTTCTGGGCCGGTTTTTCCTCTGTTTCCGCCGGACTTACACGTGTCGGTCTTTCCGTATCGATGGGTTTGACCAGAGGAACGCACGGTATGCAATAGGAAGGGGGCTGTACATATGGGAACGGTCTTGTGAAGGTTTCTGGAGAAACAGCTGTGTATGGACTAACTTCGGGATAAGGCATCATTCCGGGTCCCGTTGTATATGGGCTGACAGCGGTATAAGGACTTACGCCGGGATACGGACGGGCGTTGGGCCCGGCAGCGTACGGACTGACGGCTGTAGTATACGGCCGACCATGGGGCCCTGTTTCGAACGGACTTACTGCCGTATAAGGACTTGGACCGGGAAATGGACGCGCGTTGGGCCCGGCAGCGTACGGACTGACGGCTGTGGTATACGGCCGACCATGGGGCCCTGTTTCGAACGGACTTACTGCCGTATAAGGACCTGCACCGGGGAACGGACGCATATTGGGCCCCGTTGCAAATGGGCTGACCGCTGTATAAGGGCTTGCCCCCGGATACGGGCGGGCGTTGGGCCCTCCCGTCGAGAACGGGCTCACCGCAGTATGGGGCGGGCGCATGTTCGGATCTGCCGGATTGTACGGGGAACTGTAGGACACTTCCTCCACATCCCACTCATAGCCATTCCAGTCCGCATCCTCCGCCTCGTCGTCATCCATCTCTTCCTCGACTTCCAGATAGACGTGATCGTTGTCCCAGTCTACGATCTCTCCTTCGTATACTTGACCATCCAGCGCCTCGATCCGTACTTTTTGCCGGGCATGCTCCTGGCAAACGTGTTGAACCGTATGGCGGATATCTTTTATCATGTTGACAGCCGCGGTGTCAACATGAAACAGTTGCTTTTTTGACTCCTCCATCTACTTGACTCCTCCCCTCTGGTGTCTCTTTATTACCATATACGCCAGCCTATGGGGAGGTGTCTATTTTCCAGAGGGGACCAGCCTATTTTCGGATGAAGCCGTTCCCCCGCGTGCTACTTGCTCATGGTCGAACCGAGAAACCGGGAAGGCAAAAAGGGTTGAAGCGGTTCTTCTCGTCCACTCTCCAAATAATCGGCCATGACTTTTGCGGTGACCGGCGAAAGCAAAATGCCGTTCCGAAAGTGGCCGCCGGCAATGGAAACGCCCTGCCATCCCGGTACGGGTCCAAGCAGCGGCATGCTGTCCGCTGTCGCCGGACGCAAGCCTGCCCACGCCTGCTGGAAGGCCGCCGAATGCAGCGCGGGCACATACGGCATGACGCCGTCCAGTACCCTCGAAAGACCGCTTAACGTAACATGCCGTTGAAAGCCGGCGTCATCCTCGGTTGCGCCGAGGACGATTTTGCCATCCAGCTTCGGCGTGATGTAGCCGGACGTTCCAAAGATGACAGTGCGCAAAGGGATACCGCTGGATGAAACAGACGCCACCTGCCCGCGGACAGGTCTGACGGGCACAGAAAAACCGAGCCAATCGACCATGATCCCGGCCCATGCGCCGGATGCGATCACGGTATGTGCAGCTCTGAGCGGCCCCGTGGTCGTTTCCACACCGACGACCTGGCTTCCCTCTATCGCCATTTTCGTTACCACCGAGCCGGACACAAGCGTAGCCCCCAGCCTCCGGCAGGCAGCCACCAGGGCGTTGAGCAGCATACGGTTGTTGATGTGTCCTTCCTCCGGCGAGTATATTCCCGCTTTCGCTTCCTCAGTCAAGAGCGGCTCCACCCTCCGCATCTCTTGTCCTGTCATCCACTGCACCGCATATCCGGACGCCTTCTGCCGCTTGTATTTTTCCTGCAACGGGATCGCTTCCTCCTCCGTGAGAGCGACCGTCAGCAGTCCTGATTTGCACGCTTGCACATCGATGCCCGTTATAGCCTCCAGCTGCTCCACCCAGTCCGGGTATAGCTCGAGCGACTTCATTCCCAGCTCAAGCATCGGCCCCGGCTGGGAAAATTCCTTCAGCGGCGCCAGCATTCCGGCTGCTGCCGATGAAGCCTGGCCTCCCCATTCCCCTTGCTCCACCACGGTCACGGTCATTCCCCTGCGGGACAGTTCATAAGCGAGACCAAGTCCAATGATGCCTCCGCCTACAAGTAAAAAGTCGGTCATGCTGCTTCCTCTCCTTATCAAATGGAAAAGCCCACCCTCTCCGGCAGGAAAAGGTGGGCACAACACGCATCCAACGCATCAACGGGCGAACAATGTCCGCCTGTAACCACTTCCCTGCGCCAGCATGATCTGGATCAGGTGCAAAGGGTCGACGGTCATGGCTTCCGTCCTCTCAGCCCAGCTTGATGGACTCCCCCAGTTACTTTTCGATCTATCAGTTGTCCTCTTCAGTATAGTCCTCCGCTAGTAAATCTGACAAGGCCGGATCGCTTAATCTTCGTCCTTCACGTCGTAGCTCTCCGGTATCGTCTCGTGCTTTTCGGCATCCTCGAGCTCTCTGAGCTTCCGCATTTGTTCCAGATGATGCTGAAACTGTTCCTTGTTGATCAAGTACTCTTCCCCATTGTGAACGGCACGGATGCGCCCCTCGCGGATTTTTTCCAGAATGAACGTCTCCTGCAATTCCAGATAGGCGGCTGTTTCGGCTACAGCCAGGTAGGTTTTAGTCGTCTCCACGAATCCTCGCTTCCAATTCTGCTTTCATTTTTTCAAAGCCCGGCCGCCCCAGCAAAGCAAACATGTTCGCTTTGTAGGCCTCTACACCAGGTTGGTCAAACGGGTTGACCCCCAAGAGATAGCCGCTGATCGCACAGGCCTTTTCAAAAAAATAGATCAGCTCACCAAAATGATACGCTGTCAGCCGCGGAATTTCCACTACGAGATTGGGCACTCCCCCATCTGCATGAGCCAGTATCGCCCCCTGCAAAACCTGTTTGCGGACAAAATCCATCCCTTTTCCGGAGAGATACTGCAAGCCGTCCAGATTGGCCGGGTCGTCTCCGATGGTCACGTCAGTGTCAGCTTTTTGCACGGTCAAGACCGTTTCAAACAAGTGACGCATGCCGCTTTGCAGGTATTGGCCGATGGAGTGGAGATCTGTCGAATACTCGGCGGATACAGGAAAAATCCCCTTGTTGTCCTTTCCCTCCGATTCGGCAAAGAGCTGCTTCCACCATTCCGCGAAAAATCGGAACCGGGGCTCGTAGGTGACAAGCACTTCGATCAGCTTGCCTTTTCGATACAGGATATTCCGCACAGCAGCATATTGATAGCAAGGATTGTCGGCCAGCACCGGCGAAGCGAACCGCTCTCTCGCCGCCGCCGCTCCCTGCATCAGCTCTTCCATATTCGTTCCGCCGACAGCGATCGGCAGAAGACCGACAGGCGTAAGAACCGAGAAGCGTCCCCCCACGTCGTCAGGGATGACAAAGGTCTCGTAGCCCTCACTCTCGGCAAGCTGTCGGAGCGCTCCATTCGCTTTGTCCGTCGTCGCGTAAATCCGGCTGCGCGCCTCTTTTCGCCCGTACTTTTTCTCCATCCACCTGCGAAACAAGCGAAAAGCGATAGCCGGTTCCACCGTCGTTCCCGATTTGGAGATGACATTCAGGGAGACTTCCTTTTCCTCCAGCAGCTCCAGGAGATGGGCGAGGTAGACCGGACTGATATTGTTTCCGGCAAAATAAATTTCAGGCACCCGCCGTTTGCCTGCGGGCAGAAGATTGCTGAAGTGATGCCCCAGCATCTCCAGCGCCGCCTTCGCTCCGAGGTATGAGCCGCCTATGCCGATGACCAAAAGCACATCCGAGCTCTCCTGAATTCGCGAGGCTGCCTGCCTGATGCGTTCCCGTTCACTCTTGTCGTACGCGACCGGCAAATCCAGCCATCCGCGAAGCTCGCTCCCCGGACCCGTCCCCTGATGCAGTTGTATGTGCGAGCGCAATACTTCCGGAGCAAGCTGATCCAAGTCTGTCTGCCCGAGAAACTTGCGCGCATGGGAGTAGTCAAAACGAAGCGCCTGGTTCATAGCTCCCTCCCCCTGTATTCCTGCTCTGCTCCCTACATCTTATCGCTCCCGCCGGGCAAGGGTTCGGCATAGAGCGCGCCCCATTTTCCAGTGACCTCCCTTTCTTTTGTTACCAGGAAAATGTGAACATTCCGTGAACAAAAATGACTAGTTGTTACTTTTTTGTTTCCCTCCCGTAAAACTGATTCGAAAGAACGTATACATTATTTGGCAAGGAGAATAGAAGACATGAAAAAGAGATGGTGGATTATCGGGTCCGTCGCAACCGTATTGGTTGTCGGAACCGTTAGCGTAAGTCTTTTGAGTCCCGGTCAGGCGATGGGCATGCCCGTCCAGATCGGGACGGTAGCCACATCCGCGCTGGAGAGCCGGATTCTCACTTCCGGCAGCGTGATCGTAGAGGATAAATACAGGCTGTACGCCAACGTCAACGGCACGCTGCGCGAATTCTCCCTCAAAGAAGGGGATTCCGTCAAGAAAGGGCAGGTTGTCGGGAAGATCGACACCTCAGACGTAGAGAGCCGCTTGCTCGAGCTGGACGCCCAAATTGAACTGGCGCGCGCCAACCTTTCCAAGACGCAAGCCGGAAATGCGCCGGAAGAAGTGGCACAGGAAAAAGAACGGGTCGCCCAAGCTCAGCGGGAGTATGATGCCGCCCAAAAGGAATACGACCGGCTGCAGCAGCTGTTCGCATCCGGCGCCACCACGCAGCAAGAGGTGGACAAGGCAAAAAGCCATCTCGACTCTACCCTCTCGACGCTGAACGTCTCCAAGCAGCAGCTGGCGCTGAAGCAAAAGGGGCCGCGCAAAGAAGAACTCGTTTCCCAGCAAGCGCAAATCAACAAGCTTCAGGTGGAGAAGGCGCAATTGGAGAAGGAGCGGACCCAAAGCGTGTTGGTCGCGCCTGAAGACGGCACCGTCATCAGCCTGGCGGCAGACAACGGCCAGTACGTGAATAAAGGAACGGAGATCTTTACGCTGGCCAACCTGAACAACCTGCTCATCCAGGCCGACATCAATGAATCCGACGTAAGCAAGATTAAGCTGGGACAAGCAGCGGTCATCGAGGGGAGCTCCCTCGGGAAGCAGAAGCTGAATGCCAAAGTGATTCGAATCTCCCCGATTGCCGTAACGACGCAAAACAGCTCCGGTCAGGGCGAAAAGACTCGCGTCAAGGTCACTCTGCAGCCTGATGGCGACTTGTCGGCTCTCAAGCCCGGCTTTCATGTGGACATCAACATTTTGACGGAGAAAATCGACAATGCCATGCAGGTGCCGATCGAAGCGATTCAACAGGAGGCGGACGGCAGCACATTTGTCTGGATAGCCGACAATGGCACAGCCAAGAAAGTGAAAGTCGAGGTCGGTATGGAAAACGAGCTGTCCTCTCAGATCAAATCCGGTTTGAAGGGCGATGAGCAAATCATTCTGAGCCCCTTGGATGCCATGCAGGAAAATACACCGGTCACCCCGTCCCCCATGGCAGGAATGTAACTACTTTGCAAAAAAGGAGGTCGGCCCATGCTTTACGTGGAAGGCCTGACGAAAACATATAGGACGGGCGACTCGGAACTGCCCATTTTGCGGGGGGTGAACCTCTCTGTGGAGCAAGGGGAGTTCGTCGCCATCATGGGACCGTCCGGCTCCGGAAAATCAACCTTCATGAACATGCTCGGATGTCTCGACCGGCCGGATTCGGGAACGTACGTGCTGGACGGCATCGAGGTCAACAAGCAGAACGACCAGCAGCTGGCTCTCGTCCGAAACCAGAAAATCGGCTTTGTCTTTCAATCGTTCAATCTGCTGCCCCGCTCCACTTCCTTGCATAACGTCGAGCTGCCGATGATGTACGCGGGCATCAGCCGCTCCGAACGAAGAAAGCGGGCGACGGAAGCACTGAAACGCGTCGGGCTGGGAGAGCGGATGAACCACAAGCCGACACAGCTTTCCGGCGGACAAAAGCAGCGGGTGGCCATTGCCCGGGCGCTGGTAAACCGGCCAGCCATTTTGCTGGCGGACGAACCTACGGGAAATCTGGACAGCCGCTCCGGCACGGAGATCATGGCCATGTTTCAGGAGCTGCATGCGCAGGGCGTAACAATCATTCTGGTTACGCACGAGCTGGATATCGCCCAGCATGCAGAGCGCATCGTCACCTTCAAGGACGGTGTCATTATGAAAGACGAGCGCGTGGAAGAGCGCCTGACCGCCGTCCCGTCCGATGAGGTGATCGTAACATGAATTTTTTGGAAGCACTGCGTACCGCCATCGATGGCATCTGGGCCAACAAAATGCGCTCCGGACTGACGATGCTGGGCATTATTATCGGAATCACATCCGTCATCGCCGTCAACACTCTCGGCGAGGGCGGACAAAAGGCCATCACCAGCGAGATGGAGAAATTCGGGCAAAACAGCTTTAACATCTATACCGATTGGGAGAGCAAGGAAGAGCACTCCAATGACGATCTGACGGTGGAAGACGCGGAGACCTTGAGCCGCATCAGCCCCTACATCGAGCGGCTTGTCCCTTACAATCAATCCATCTCGTTGGTGAAGGGGCCAAAAAAAGAAGAGCGGGTCAATGTCTATTCGACGACCGCTCACTACCTGGAGATTCAGCCAACGGTAAAAATAAGCAAGGGGCGCTTCTTCAGTGAAGCTGACGACAAGGAGCTGCGGGCTGTCATCGTGCTGGAGGATGAACTGGCCAAGAAGCTATTCGGGCAGATGAACCCGCTGGGCCAACGAGTCCGGATGGAAAACAACTCGCTTGTTGTGATCGGCACGTACAAGGAAGAGAAGTTCCGCTTTGACGTGAGCCAGACCTATGGCGCCTATATCCCGATACGTTATGCCCAGAGCTTTCAAAAGGAGCCTTTCGTAGGCACGCTGATCGGGAAGGCAAAAGACAAGGAGTCGGTGGATGCCGCGATGAAGCAGGCGACCCAGTACTTGTCCCGAAAGCATCAAAAGGAGAATCACTACCGCTCCCACAGCATGCAGCAGCAGGTCAACCAGTTCAACCAGCTGACCGGTACCCTGACGATTATTTTCAGCGTCATTGCCGGCATTTCCCTGGTCGTAGGCGGCGTCGGCGTGATGAACATCATGCTCGTCTCCGTTACAGAGCGGACACGGGAAATCGGCATTCGCAAGGCGCTGGGAGCCCGTCGCCGGGACATCCTGATGCAGTTTTTGATCGAATCGATGATCGTCTGTTTGATCGGCGGTCTGATCGGGGTACTGCTCGGGCTCGGAGCCGCAGCGCTCGTCTCTTATTTCGCCAAGCTGCCTCCGCTGCTGTCCTGGAACAGCATCCTTATCGCGTTCGGCTTTTCCAGCGCCATCGGGATCTTTTTCGGATTGTACCCCGCCAACAAAGCGGCCAAGCTTGATCCGATCGAGGCCCTGCGCTACGAGTAAACGGATGCAAAACATGAAAAGCAGCTGTTCAATCGCTTGACGATTGAGCAGCTGCTTTTTTGCTTCCACCAACCCCGTATTATCGCTTAACCGGCATTCCAGACTGCGTCGGCCATCAAAGCATCTCATGACAAGGTAGGGGTATCCGCCACGAGCTTCAGGACAAAGAACAGCGTAATGCCGAAGGTGGCTACCGCCCACCACAACACTTTTCCACCGGGTCTGCCCGCCTTGTAGATGCGAAGCAACCGCCAGGTACCCACCGTTACACAGATGACACTGACAAAGAGCAGGATGGTCCCCACGGTCATTCCCCCTTTCCCCTTCTACTAGCTATATGGGAAAAGAGGCGCAAAAATCCCTGTTTATGTTTTCTTCTTGCCGAGCCGGGAGAGGATCGCTCTGCCTCGCTCCTTGACGGCTTCGTCCTTGACATCGAGCTCGCGGCGCTTCAACATGCCGTTTTTCGACGTGTCGGGCCTGCCTTCCCGCCTGCTTTTGTCCTCCGCCATCAGCTGTGCTTGCCCCCGCCTTTTTTCTCATACTCTTCCAGAAGCTCGCCAAAGCTTTTGTTTCGCTCCCGCTCCTCTTGCTCGCGCCGCTTCTGTTCCGCGGCGGCCTGCTCCGCCTTTTCCAGGTCTTCCTTCATTTGGCGCTCCAGCTGCTTCAATTTGCCAAGCGCGTCATCGCTCAGCATTTCCTTCAAGTTCACACCGTTTTTTTCCGAGGCCTCCGCCTTGGCGAAATGCGGCGTTTGCCGCTCTTGTTTGCGCTGTTTTTTTGCCATGAATCATGCTCCTTTCACAATGCTATGATCGAATCTGCCCCGATGGGCCATACTAAGCCCATGTGACAATAGAGGAGGGCAGACAATGGTACGAAACAAAGCCAAAGATTTCGGAAAAACTGCCGAGATTCGCGGCCCCAAAGCCCAATCGGAGGCCGTTCGTTCTGATGGCTCCATCAATAGTGAACCACAAGAAAGACTAAAAGAAAACCGGTAACTCCCCAAGGAGGGCAGCTGCATGGATGAACATACTTCCAAAGATGTAAAAGACGTGTCTCTCGACGGCACGCTTCCCCATCAAATCAGCGCCCCCGATTACAAGGATTCTTCGCGCACCATGCAAAAGCCGTTTGTAAACAAGTACGGTGTGGTCATCGGGGACAGCTACTACAATTCTGAGGATTCTCCGCTCAACCAGTGGAGCACGGACACAGATCCATCCGACATGGCTGGGGACAGCTGGGTCCATCCGACCAACGACATCGGCTGGAACACTACGGAAAACAAGGAGATGCTCGAGGACATCCCGCCGAATCGGGCCCGCTTCATGCACCCGACGATCGATGTGAGCAAAGGAAAAGATTAGTTGTTTATTGTAGCGGTCCAGAAGCGGACCAAAGCAAACGCCGCCATCACGCGGCGTTTTTCCCTTTTCCCCGCGAAAATTGGCGGAACCGCGTTTTCTAATGGTAAACTAGACGGACAGACAGATGCTTGAGAGGAGTCTCTTCATGAGTATACACCTGAAAATCGAACCGGCATTTGCCCTCGCCTATCAGCAATACGCAGACTTTCGTCCCGGAGACGCGCTCCGGCTGTACGTACGTACCGGAGGCCCGGGAACAGGCGGGCTGTTTTTCGCGATTGAAAAGGACGAAATCGAACCGGACGACGCTGTTTTTGAAGTGGAAGGGATGCGGTTCGTCATTCGCCCGAACGACTTTTGGTACTTTGACGGAGGCGAGCTGCGCTACGATAAAAGATACGGGGAATACGGCTTCTCCTTTGTCAATCCCCGTCTGCTGAACGATTAGGAAACTTTCCGCTGCCCTGTACGTATGTAAAGGTTGATCGGCATATCCGCTTCTCCTCCTTTTAGCGCTTGCACGATGAACCGGAGGGCAGCTTTGAAAACCGTACAGGAGGAAATGGCATGAATAAAACCAGGTCGGCGCTGCTGGCTATCGGCGCTTTTCTCTTGGCCAATCTGAAATGGGTATTGGGCCTGTTGAAATTCTCAAAATTTGGAACCACGCTTTTGTCCATGATTCTCAGTCTCGGCGCCTACGCGATGCTCTATGGCTGGAAGTTTGCCGCCGCGTTGGTCTATCTCATCTTTGTTCACGAAATGGGCCACGTGATCGCCGCGAAACAAAAAGGAATCGCTACGTCGCCGGCCGTCTTTATTCCGTTTGCCGGAGCCTTTATCGCGATGAAGGATCATCCCCGGGACGCGAGCACCGAAGCGTATTTGGCTTACGGCGGTCCGCTGGCGGGAATGCTCGCGTTTCTCCCCGCTCTGCCGCTGTACTGGTGGACGCACGATCCTTTCTGGGCCTTGGTGATTTACTTGGGAGCGTTGTTGAACCTGTTCAACCTGCTGCCTGTCTCTCCGCTGGACGGCGGACGCATCGTCTCCGTCTTGTCCACAAAAATCTGGCTGATCGGACTGATCGGGCTGGGGGTCATGCTGTTCGCCAGACCGGGACCGATCATGGTCTTTATCTTTATCCTCGGCCTCGTTACCTGGTGGAACCGCGCACGGGAAGGGTATAAAAAGCGGGTGCTGGAATACGAAAAGCAGAAGCTCCACACCCTGCTGGAGACAATGGCCGGCTGGCCGCGGCTCGAGTCGACATGGGAAACGCGGGAAAGCCTGAACGCCAAGCACCTGGAGGAGGCGGCAAAAAAGGCTCCGGAGGGCTTTGCCATTCCCTTTTTGCAGGACGACAAGCGCTTTGCCAAGGATCAGGTGCGTCTGGACAAATTGTTCGCGGAACAGACCTGGGAGCTCTTCCGCAAATGGGAGCGGGAACCGATGGAATTCTACGACTACGAACGGACGCAGCCCGTTCCCTCTCCCCTGCTGACCGAGGCCGAAAAGCAGGCCCGGGAACGCATGGCCCAGATCGACGAGCTGCTGCACCGGCTGTCAACCTATTACGAGGCGCCCGCCTCCACCAAATGGAAGGTATTGGTCGCCTACCTGGGACTGGCTGCCGTGCTCTCGCTCTTTTTCGTCTACGCGCAGCTGCTGCTGCAGATTCGATGAGGCAGAACCTCCGTTTTACCCTCTCTGGCTAACCCAGCGCTCAAAAACGTGTGAGCCGGATACCCTACACTCGTTATTCGGGCGGAACGGGGTTGAATTGCTCACAATGGACCGAAATGGCCTTTGAGCAAAAAGGGAAAAGGCTGTACCATAGTAGTATACATTCAAAAAAATTCCAGAGAGGATGACTTTTTGCTTGGACAGTATTCCGATAGTGCTTAACCTGCTGCTTGTGTTGTTTCTCGTCGTGTTGAACGGCTTTTTCGTAGCCGCCGAATTCGCGCTTGTCAAAGTGCGGCAGACACGCTTGACGCAACTGGTAAACGAGGGGAACAAGCGAGCCGCTTTTGCCCAGAAGGTTACACAAAAGCTGGACGCGTATCTGTCTGCCTGCCAGGTGGGGATCACGCTCGCATCGCTTGGTCTCGGTTGGGTGGGTGAACCCGCGATCGCCAAGATGATCGTGGAGCCGCTGCTCGGTTCGTACCAGCTGCCTTCTTACCTTGTGTCGACGATCTCCTTCGGCGTGGCGTTTGCGATCATCACCTTCCTGCACATCGTGCTGGGTGAGCTCGCTCCGAAATCGCTCGCTATTCAAAAAGCGGAAACAACTTCGCTGTGGGTTGCGGCACCATTGATGCTTTTCTATAAATTGCTTTACCCGGCTATCTGGGTGTTGAACGGAACCGCCAACAAGCTGCTGAAATGGGTTGGTCTGGAACCGGTTTCCGAACACGAAGCGGCCCATACCGAGGAAGAGATTCGCCTGCTGGTCAACCAAAGCCACCAAAGCGGCCATATCGACCAGACGGAATTGTCGCTCGTGGAGCACGTATTTGATTTTTCCGAAACGCTCGCCCGGGAGATTATGATCCCCCGGATCGACATGGTTTGCTTATATACGACGAATACGTTTGAGGAAAATCTGGAGATTATCAGCACGGAGCGCCACACCCGCTTCCCTGTAGCCGCGGAAGACAAGGACAACCTGATCGGTTTCGTGCATGCGACCGACTTTTACCTGTCGGCCCTGCAGGATGAGACCGCCCGTTTGGAAGACATGCTTCGTCCGCTGCTGACTGTGCCGGAATCGATGGAAATCAGCCATGTGCTTCGCTTGATGCAGAAAAAACGCTCGCAGATGGCTATCGTTATCGATGAGTACGGCGGCACCGCCGGTCTGTTGACGATGGAGGACATTTTGGAAGAAATCGTCGGCGATATTCAAGACGAGTTCGATACCGAAGAACGCCCCGAGCTGGAAAAGCTGGAGAACGGCCTGTCTGTCGCAGGCAAAATGCTTTTGAGCGAATTGAACGATCATTTGCCGTTCGAGCTCGTTTCCGAAGACGTCGACACTGTCGGGGGATGGCTCTACAGCCAGCTGGAAGAGGATATCGGCGTGGGCGCGTCCGTCGAGCTGGAGGATCACTTGTTTACGGTCGCTCAAATGGATAACCACCGCGTCACCCGGGTTACGATCAAACAAGTGGTCCGCCCGCAGGCCGAACAACAGGGAGAACCGGAAATGAGCGCTGTGTAACGGTGGCTGCGATCGTAAAAATAATCCCAATCATGCAACGTTGCTGAAAAAGCCGACGCCCTCCGGGGTGTCGGCTTTTTCTCTGGATGAGGCTGTGGGAACAGGTGATACACATCTTCAGCCAAAAGTCGGTTCGTCAAAGTTGATTCTCCGGGTCGCTACAATCCGTACGCCCTCCGTTGATTTCAGGACGCTCGGCCCCTCCGGAAACACCTCGTCGAGCAGCGTTTCCGCCTCCTGGGCGTACTGCTCCCGAGCTACTTCGGCAATCTCTACTGTTTTCTTGCGCTTCCACGTCACATCCGTCTCGTCTGGACTAAACGGGTGCCCCGTCAACGTCAATCGCATCGTTTTACCTCTTTTGCGTGGATGGTTGTTGGCTAGCATACCATTCCACCCCCCTCTCAAGAAATACATTGAATGTATCAAGAAGTGGCTTGTTCACTGTCGTAAACTGTTCCAGAAAATGATCGTATTCGGACTCGGCTATCTGCGTATGGGTGACGAGATGGAATGTGATCACGTATGTTTTGGCAATGGGGATGGAGATGATGTACTCGTATTCACCAAACAGACCAAGCTGCCCTTTGCAGCCCATCACTGACTGATTGGACAAAAAAGCGGCTACCATCCAGTTCTGGTTCTGCGGGTACATTTCATTGTGATCCAGGCGAAAGCGATGGTCTTCATCGACGTCCCGGGCGTTGCCGATCTGCACAAGCTCACGGTCGACCAGCGAAAACAGCGTAGCTGCCGATGGACTGAACGTTTCCGGAATATGACAGGAGCCGAGCAATTTATCGAGAATCCGGTTGACATGATTTCTCGTCTCCACGGTATGCTTGCTGTACTTGACCAGTGAATACAAAAAGTGCAATTGTGCTTCAAGTCTCTCTTTTCTTACGATAATATCACGAATCTCTTGCCTGCGTCCCCATTTTTTGACAATCCGGGTGAGCTCGCCCGTAAAGACGCCGAGCGCGGCAGAGATGTTCCCGTCATCCCGGTCGGCTTCATATTCTCCCGCCAAAATGCCGAACAGATCGGTGGGAATGCGAAGCATCGTCATCCCGCGAGGCTTTACAAAAAAGGCCCGGTTCGGTCCCAGCTTGCCCATGGACAGCCCGAGCTCAAACAGTACGTTATCGCGAGCCGCGTTCCACTCCTCTCCGCGCAGACGAAGCTGATCGTCGGGGGAAAAGACAAACACGGCAAAATCGGTTGATTCCAAATGTTCCAGCAGACTGGCAAGCGCCGTTTGATTCAGGGAAAACACGCCCTGCGACCAGAGTGTAACCTGTGCAACGTATGAGAGATTGGCCTGGATCGCTTGCGCCAGAGGTAACCCCTCGACCGAGGAGCCGACAAATACCCGCGGTTTTGCACTAGGGCTCATGGTTTTGTACCCCCATCATTTGATTCCATGTCCGTACGCCTATGTTTGCCGTCTCTCTATGTATATTAGCAGACCTCCCAAATTCATCCAACAAATTTTCCGGTCCGAGCATATTTTGTTGATGATTAGCGAGATCATTCCCGACTATCTTCACTGGCAGCTCATGCGCGAGCTTTCCCTGCTGAAGGTTTCCGAGGATGTGTTGTACCGGCCCTTTGACACACTGTCCAACGGCGAGCAGACGAAAGTGCTGTTGGCTGCACTGTTTCTCAAAGAAAACAGCTTTCTGCTGATTGATGAACCGACCAATCATCTGGACATGGGGGCAAGGAAGCTTGTCAGCGATTATCTCAACACAAAAAGCGGCTTTATTCTGGTGTCCCACGACAGAGCCTTTCTCGACAACTGCGTAGATCACATACTTTCTATCAATAAGACCAACATTGACATTCAAAGAGGCAGCTTCTCGGACTGGTGGGAAAACAAAAAGAGACAGGACAGCTTTGAGCTTGCGGAGAACGAAAAGCTGAAAAAAGACATCAAACGCTTGTCCGATGCCTCCAGACGAACGAGCAACTGGTCCCACGAGGTGGAAAAGACGAAAAACGGTACAAGAAATTCCGGCTCGAAGGTAGATAAAGGCTATATCGGCCACAAGGCGGCCAAAATGATGAAGCGCTCAAAAGCAATCGAGCAGAGGCAGCAAGCGGCGATCGATGAAAGGGCCGGGCTCCTGAAAAATATCGAGACGGCTGACAGCCTGAAGATTACGCAGCTTCCCTATCATAAAAAGCAGCTTGCCGAGCTAAAAGACGTTTCGATTTTCTACGGCGCAAAGCTGGTATGCAGCGATGTCAGCTTTACGATTGAGCAAGAGGAGCGAATTGCGCTGTCAGGCAAGAACGGCTCCGGAAAAACGAGCCTTCTCAAACTGCTTTGCGGCGGGAACATCGACTATACGGGCACTTTCAACAAGGGAAGCCAACTGAAAATATCCTATGTTTCCCAGGACACCTCGCATTTGCAGGGCAATTTATGCCAGAAACAGCGGGATAGACGAAACCTTGTTTAAATCCATCTTGCGAAAGCTCGATTTTTCCAGGGATCAATTTGAAAAGGATATGTCAGCCTTTAGCGGCGGCCAAAAGAAGAAAGTGCTGATCGCGAAAAGCCTTTCCGAGAGCGTCCATTTGCATATTTGGGATGAACCGCTTAATTTTATCGATGTCATCTCTCGCATGCAAATTGAAGAGCTGCTGCTTGAATACGCGCCCACCATTCTGTTTGTGGAGCATGACCGTGAATTTTGCAGAAAAATAGCGACGAAGACCATTGAGCTTTGAGGGAAACCGGCATCGTGAGCCTGGTACCGGGAAGTCGGGATTTCTGTTTTTCTCCAAATAGGGGAGGCAACGTTCAGCCAGGGGAAATAACGTGCGGCGGAACACTTCGGGGATAACTTTTCTTCTGAAAAGCAGGCGGCGGAAACGAGCAGCGCTCAGTTTCCAGCCGCCTGCGGCACATGTATTTCCAACGTCGTCACTAGAACAGCAAAAATCCGAGGCTGATGATGGCTCCCGTGACGAAGAGCATCATCAGGCAGTAGCCCATGATATCTCTTGCCCCGAGTCCTGCCAGAGCGAGGACGGGCAGCGCCCAGAACGGTTGAATCAGGTTGGTCCACGCATCGCCCCAGGCGATGGCCATGGCCACCTTGGCGTGCGATACGCCCAGCTCCGTCGCTACAGGCATCATGATCGGTCCTTGCACAGCCCATTGACCGCCTCCGGAAGGGACAAACACGTTCAAAAGACCAGCGCTCCAGAAGGTAAAGAGCGGAAACGTGGTCGGTGTCGAAATGCTGATGAACCACTGGGAGATGCTCGCAGCCAGTCCCGAAGCGGTCATCATCCCGATAATGCCGGCGTAAAACGGGAATTGCACGACAATCCCGGTCGTGGTCTTGATCGCTTCTCCCATCGCATCGAGGAATTTGCGCGGCGTCCCGTGCAGGAAAATTCCCAGGAACAAAAAAGCCAGGCTGACGATGTCGAGATTGAGCTTGAAGCCCTTCTCCACAAAGTATGAAATCAGATACACAAAGCCGATGGCCGAGATCAGGTAGGAAATGACGCGGCTGTTCTCCATCTTAACAGCCGGACTGTTCACGTCCGCTGTCGGATCGGCAGAGGCAGCCGTTTCCTCGCGCCCCAGGTCTGCCCCCTTGAAGACGATTCGGTCCTTCTCGGCTGGCAGCATCAGTCGGTTGACCAGCGGTAGAATAACCATGATCGCGATTACAATTGTCAGGTTCATCGCTGAAAACATCGTCTCGGACGTGGGTATGACGCCGATCACGTCCTCCAGACTGTGCTTTTCCGTCGCTACCGTCAGCGGCACCGAGCCGGCCAGACCGCCATGCCAGACGACAAATCCGCCGTATGCGCTGGCTACCAGCAAGCGGTAATCGACTTTCTCCACCCGCTTGGCGATCTCGCGGGCCAACAGAGCGCTGACGACAAGCCCGAAGCCCCAGTTGATCCAGTTGGCGATACAGGAGACCAGCGTGACGAGGACGATCGCCCGGCCAGGAGTCTGCGCCATGGAAGCGACTGCCCGCAGGCCCTTTTTGCAAATGTCTGTCTCGGCCAGCGTATGCCCGGTGACCAGGATCAGCACCATCTGCATGGTGAAGCTGAGCAGTCCCCAGAAACCGTCACCCCAGAAGCTGACCATCTCCAGCGGCGATTTTCCGTTGACGACAATCCCTGCCGCAAAAACGATAAAAGTAAGAATGACAGCAAACAAAAAAGCGTCAGGCAAATAACGCTGCACCATCCGAACGGAGGCGTTGGTCAATGCTTGAAACACTAGGCATTCTCCTCTCAGAAACAATGTATGACTTCTTTATTCAGGAGAATGCAAGTGCCATGCCAATCATTTCCGGCAGCTGGAAGCTGCTTCTATTGTATGCGCTTTCATTAGGCCGCTCGTTCTTCATTGACTACTTTTTGCGCACATCGCCTCCATTTTGCACACCGTCTGTCCCGTTTAGCCCGTACATCTCCAGCTTGTACAGCAGCGCCCGTCTGGAGATCCCCAGCCGCTTTGCCGTCTGCAGCTTGTTTCCTCGCTCCTTTTGCAAGGCTCTGGCAATCGCCTCCCGTTCCACCTCCTGGATGATTTCACGCATCGGCCGATCCTCCCAGCGAAGCAGGCTGCCAATTCCGGCTTCCTCCGCCGACTCCGTTTCCTGCAAAGACCCCATGACGTGTTCGGGCAAAATGGCTGACCCGCCCGCGATAACCAGCGCACGCTCTATCGTGTTTTCAAGCTGGCGGACATTGCCCGGCCAATGATAGGAGAGCAGCGACTCCATGGCTGCTTTCGACAGGTAACAAGGTCCTTTGCCCATCTCCTTTCCGTACTTGGATAAAAAGTACTCAGCGAGCAGCGGGATATCCTCCTTCCTCTCCCGCAGCGGGGGCATATGGATGGGAACGACGTTCAGCCGGTAGTACAGATCCTCCCGGAACAGTCCCTGGCGGATACGCTCCTGCAAATCTCGGTTGGTCGCGGCAATCACCCTTACATCGACCGATACCGGCTCTACGCCGCCCAGCCTGACGAAGGTTCGTTCCTGGAGGACTCTGAGGAGCTTTACTTGCAGGCTGGGGCTGAGCTCGCCGACCTCATCCAGAAACAGCGTCCCGCCATCCGCCAGTTCGGCCATGCCCGGCTTCCGCCCCGCCGCCCCTGTAAAAGCGCCGCGTTCGTACCCAAACAGCTCGCTTTCGAGCAAGTTTTCAGGAATCGCTCCGCAGTTGACGGCGACCAGCGGCTGGCCCGCCCGGGGACTGTTGTTGTGAATGGCTCGGGCAATCAACTCTTTGCCTGTGCCGCTCTCCCCCTGGATCAGCACTGTCGATTTTGTCATGCTTACCCGCCCGACCAGCTTGTACACTTCCTGCATAGCCGGACTGAGACCGACCAGACCGGGGCTCTCCCACGCCGCTTCCGGCGAGGCATCGCTTGCCCGGTTGGCCTGGTCGTTTTCCCTTTGGCGCAGCGCCTGTTCCACTACTTGCTTGACCCGGCCCAGATCAAACGGCTTTTGCACGTAGTCGAATGCGCCCAGCTTGATCGCTTCCATCACGTCCTTGGCCGAGCCGTAAGCAGTCATCATCACTACGCTGGGACTTGTGCCTCCGGTCTCCTGCATTTCTCTGAGCCGCCGCAGCGTCTCCATGCCGTCCTGCTCCGGCATGCGCAAATCGAGCAGCATGACTTCAGGGCGAAAGTCTTTCAACAGCTCCAGCGCTTCTCCTCCGCTGGCTGCTTCCCTGGTTTCGTATCCTACCTTGCGAAGCGCCGTGGTCAGCGCTTTTCGGACATTGATCTCGTCATCGACCAGCAGCACTCGTTTTTTCATTGCTATGCTTCCTCCTCCTCTTTTGCGGGCAGCACCACCGTGAGCTGCACGCCCATGTCCACATTGCGGGCGGAAATATGCCCGCCGTACGCTTGCACGATGCGCTGCGATATGGCCAGTCCAAGCCCGGTGCCCGATTTCTTGGTCGTAAAAAACGGCTCAAACACGGTCTGCAGATGCTCTTCCGCAATAGGCGGGCCTTCGTTGGTGATGCGTATGCACACCTGCCCGTCCACCGCCTCGGTTTGCACCAGCAGCCGCCCTCCGTCCTTCATCGCCTGCAGGGCATTGATCAGGATATTGAGGAACACCTGCTTGAGCAGCTCGGGCGAGGCCAGAACAGATGCCGGAGAATCCCGATACACCTTGTGCAAAACGACTCCCCTGCTGACAGCGCTGCGCTCGATGAGCAGCAAGGTCTGATCGAGCACCTCGCCGACACGTGCCGGTACGTGATGCTCTTCGTTGGGCCGGGAGAAAAGCAGCAGCTCATCTGTAAACCGATTCAGCCGCTCCACTTCATCGACAATGATTCCCGTATATTCCCGACTGTCATGTCCGGCCGGCAGCTCATCCTCGATGATTTGGGCAAATGCCTTGATCGAGGTGAGCGGGTTGCGGACTTCATGCGCGATGCTGGCCGCGAGCTCCCCAATCACCGCCAGTCGCTTGGCCTGTGCCAGACTCGACTCCATCCGTTTCCATTCGGTTCGATCATCCATCACGATGATCGCGCCAAGCACCTGTTCCATCGGACTTTTCCAGATAAACGTCCCGATTTTTACATACAGTCTAATCCCGCCGCCGCGCGGGCTCCACTCCGCATCCCGTGTCGTTCGCCCCTCGCTCAGCGCCTCCGACAGCGCTTTCAGAATCTCTTCTTCCCCCCGGAAAACATCCGTGTATTCCTTGTCGATCGCCTGCTCCAGACTCACGCCTGTGATCCTGGTGGCCGCTTCGTTCCAAGCCGTTATGCGGCCAGAGTGATCGAGCGCGATGACTCCGCTCTCCATGCTGTGAATGATTGTCTCCGTATGGCTGCGGCTTGCCTGCAGGTCTGCGGCCATTTTGTTGATCGCCTCAAAAATCTCTCCCGGCTCCCCGGCTGCCGGCTTCATCCGGAAGGACAGGTCATGACTGAGGCGCCGCAAGCCTTCTTTGATTTCCAGCAAAATAATCTCGACCCGGTGCACCATCAGGCCGCTGGCTACCGCCGCGATTACGCAACCGATCCCGACGATGGAATAGATGCCCTGGCGCATCCCGGCAAGCTGTATATCAATGCTTTGCATCAGTTCATTTGCCCAGGCGTAGCCGATTACCTCGCCGCCTCGTTCGATGGGGTGCATCGCATTCATAATATCGCCGCGCACTTGCGGACCGACGACGACATCGGCAGACCGCTGATTCATCACTTGTCTTCCCGGGTGATCGGGCGCGATAGGCATGCCTACATGCTGCCCCATTTCCTTGCTGGGGCCGTATGTAACGATCGCGTCCAGTCTCCTTGCGTAATAGCCGACGCCGATGCCCGGATGAGCTTCGGCGATTTTGTCGGTAAGCTGCTCCAGTCCGCGGTTGAGCGCTTTGATTTGCTGCTTTCGCGAGGCGTTCTGCATCCCTTGTTCGCGCAAGACATTTTCAAAATCTTGCGACAGGGCAAAATCCAGCTGCTGCGTAATCGCCAGCAGCTTTTTCTCCTTCTCCTGGAGCAACGCCTGCTCTGCCGCTTTCAGCAAAACAATTCCGGTCACGATAATGGGCAGTACGGTAACGGCAATGACGGACACAATGAAGCGGATGCGGTACACATATGACTTCACAATAACCTTCCCGTCCCTCTCTTTTTCTCCCTCTCTATGGTATTCTATCATACAGAAGTTTCGAGAAAGCTTTGCGAGAAAGGAGCACAGCTATGACACATGTCCTTTTTGTTTGCCTGGGAAATATTTGCCGCTCTCCTATGGCCGAAGCCGTTTTTCGCCATATGGTCGAGTCAGAGGGAATGGCCCACCTGATCTCCATCGACTCAGCCGGTATCGGGGGCTGGCACGCAGGCGAGCCTCCCCACAGCGGCACGCGGAAGGTCTTGTCCGGAAAAGGAATCGCCCACGAAAACCTGAAAGCGCGTCAGATCACGCAAACTGACTTCTCCGCATTCGACTACATCGTCTGCATGGATGAAGAAAATCTGGCGGCTCTAAAGCGGATGGCCCCTCCGGGCGTGCATGTACATCGCCTGATGGATTTTGCCGGACACTTGCCGGAGAGAGACGTCGAGGACCCGTATTATACCGGACGGTTTGAGTACGTATATCAGCTAGTGGAAGCTGGATGCCGGGGGTTATTGGAGGAAATCAAAAAGAGCGAATCCCCTGCTAGATGAGAGATTTCATTTGGCATAGGCATCGCTTCTTGTTTATCATCAGATGGTAAATCTTGTTAGTCAGAGGCTGTTTTCGGGAGGTGGAGTGTCCGGATGAAAAGAGTCTTTCTGGAAGCTGCGTTTTTTCTGGCGCTGCCTCTCCTCGTGTGGTCTTACGGCAGGCCTGTCCTCGGGGACTACAGTGCGATTCTCTTGTCAGGGCTGCCAGGCTTTTGCTATGGCCTTTACGTGCTGCTCAAAGACCGGCGCTTCACGTTTACGGGCGTCTTTTTGCTCGCGACACTGCTTATTCCCCGTTTCCTCGACCTGCTTTCCGATTCCCCTGAATGGCTGCTGCGGAACAATATATACACCGATGCAGCACTCGGCCTGTTCTTTTTTCTGTCGATTGCAGTAAAAAGACCCGCCGCTATGCTCTTTTCTGTTGATGTCGCTGCTACCATGGGCTATCCCGTTCAGAGCAGCCTGCGGTTATTTCGACACCCGGAGGCATATCGCTGGTTTTTGTTGCTTACCTTCCTTACGGGCCTACGGGCCTTTGTCAAAGCCGGGATCCGGGCGCTGCTCATCAGCCGCTTCGGCATCGAGGGCTACGGCGTGTACCTATCGGCGCTTTCCCTCGGAAGCTGGCTGAGCTACGGCATCATCTTGGCCGCTTACGGATACATCTTCCGCAAGCATATCTATCCGTTGGCTGAACGGCTGGAGAAGGAGGACTACTTCAGCCGCTAACCCCCTCCATTTCTTCCTCTGAAACAACCTCGGAGACAACGTCCATGTCTTGAGAGTCCTCTTGGTGGAACATATAATAGATCAGCAGATCGTGGTCGGCAGGAACATCCCTTGCTTTCAGCACGTCTCGCATCACCTTTTCGTCACTGATGTTGGCGCTTCTTGCCTGTTCCGGATAGCTCAACTTAATCAGCTCAATATGATTTGACAGCATAAGAGAAGCAATATAATGAGCTAGATGTTTTGCTGTTATTTCCCCCTTATGACTGGCAAATTCGTGAAAATAGTCATACAGATAATCGATGTCTAACCACGGTATGCTGTCCTGAATCATGCCATATAGCTCATCATCGTTTTTATACGATCCCATCATTTCACTAATGGCTTCAAAATCAAAGAAATCCCACAGAGCCTCTAACTCTGTTCCGCTGCTCCCTCCTCGCAAAGTCTTCCTGGCTTCTCTTTCCTTGCCTCTTACTTGAGCTCCAGACATCACATTTACGAGCGGCATCAGATCGCGAAATGCCTCCATGTGACGGATTAAATCTGTGCCCTGTGTCAGTAAAAGGAACGCGTACTGCTGCTTTCTCCCAATCAAATCAGGACCGGCAGATGCCAGATTAATTTGCATATATTGATCCAATACGGGCCCTAGGTCTTTTTTGATCTTTTCCATCTCTTCCATCGAGGAGATCAAGCTGTCATAATTATTGTTCATCGGCCCGTTGAGCTGTCCCAAATTCCCTTCTGTCTTCCGAACATGCGCTTGAAGAAGCGCCATTCCCGGCAGATTCAAGTAAGTATCGATAATCGTGAACAGGCGCAAGATGAAATCCCCCAGGTCCATCCCGTCCAAACCTACCCACATGTCCTTTTTTACCGTGTCTGCCGTCGTATGCTTCTCTTCCTTATTTCCTGTCAAAAATTTACCCTTTACCCGATCGTATTTCGTGTCTTTGATCTTCATGCTGTGAGGGTCCACATTAAAGGTAAAAGAGCCTTGAATGACTTTGTCCGTATTCATGACTCCGTCGGATCGATCAGCGTCCTCCCTGTCCGGAGTCGCCATTTCAAGCAATGCATCCCCGAGCGAATGCCTCATGATCTGTGCAAATAGTTGATTGCCGGCTGCCTTCTGCAATTGCATCACAGCTGCCAGCTTTGATGCCCCCAGTCTGCGGAGCTCTTCCGTACGCCTGCTCAATCCTGCACTGCTCTGCCCCTCTTTTTGTGGCCTGTCATACATGACCTCACCGCCTTCCTCAATGTACAAGTAAATTGTATGATATTTTCCCCATGCATGGAACATAATGGACATCATTTTCCAAGTATTGCAACTGGAATGAAAATCCGTTAGAATAAAAAAATTTTACAGGAACGGAGGGTTACGTGTGTTAGACCATTTTTCCCGCTTGCGAACTTTGCGCCACTAAAAAATCATAGTGCTCAAAGGCTCTGCCTGTGTGCAGGGTAATCGGGATTGGTCTGCCCATTTTTCGTAACCTAATCTAACAGAGTTACAAAATGAGATGGCCTTGCAGCCTCCTCTTTGTACTCATTGTTTCTACACGCATGATCGAATAAATGAACAATGCCAGGTTTTGGTCTTGAAGACCGCTTTGTTTCCTCATCGCTTTTTTGCACCTCGCATCGCAGTAGGGATGGTGTGGACGTCAGAGGAATAGTGGCTGTCAACGTACCGCAATTGTCGGTGATTACCGTTCATTTTATTTGATCTCGGCCAATCAGTCAGCCGTCAGGAGTGTTTTTCGCTTTCCGCAAACAAGCGACTCCTCTTGCAGCTGTCCCATCCCTTCCGATTATTCCAAACACAGGCAGCAGCAGCCTGTGTTTTTCGTTTTGCTGGCGCAGTTCTCGGGCAGCAGAGCAAAGTTTGCTGCCATACAAGAGCAAAAATAAAAGGAGGACTCGCCCCTATGAACCCTATTCAATCAACAAATCATCAAACGATTATCGCTGATATGCTGCGTATAGCCGAAACGAACGGTCTTCGAATCGATCCGAGTCGTGTAGAGATCAATGAGTCTGGCATGGACTTTCAGGTCGCATTCGTAACGGATGAAGATGGCGTCCCCTGGGTTTTGCGCAAGCCAAGACGGCCCGGCGTGATGGACAGAGCGGAGAATGAATACAAGGTACTGCAGCTGGTGCACCGTCATCTGCCTGCGACCGTTCCGAATTGGCGCATCTACACACCGGAGCTGATCGCCTATCCGATGTTGGAGGGAGTTCCCGCCGCAACGGTAGATCCGTCATCGCAGGGATATGCATGGAAAATGGAGCACGACCCGCTGCCTGCCGCCTTCGTCAGTTCTCTCGCCCGGACACTTGCTTCCCTGCATGGGGTTGACCATGAACTGGCGGCTTCTGCCGGTCTTCGCGTCAAGAGTCCCGACGAGGCACGGGAGACCTTTTCCAAAAATATGGATGACATCAAACGAAAGCTGGGAGTTTCCGAGACGCTGTGGGACAGGTGGCAAAGGTGGATTTCTGACGATAGCTACTGGCCCAGTCATTCCGCTTTGGTTCACGGAGACCTCCATCCTCCGCACATCCTGATAAACGCGAAAAATCAGGTGACAGGACTTTTAGATTGGACCGAAGCAGAGGTAACGAATCCCGGTACGGATTTCACCATTTATTACGCGCTGTTTGGAGAGAACGGGCTTGACGCCTTGTTGAAACCGTACGAGGCTTGCGGAGGTCTAGTATGGCCTCGCATGCGCGAGCATATTGCCGAACAGTGGGCCGCCTATCCGGTACTGATCGGAATGTTCGCCTTGCATACGGGAAAGGAGAGCGACCTGGAAATGGCCCGGGGAGCGTTGGGAGTGCTCGAACCATAACGGGAGCAGTCCGGCGAAAAGAATCGCCTTCCCGTGCGACGCCCTAAGTCGTGTCGAAACACGTGCATCGGAAAAGCGACTCGACAAATCGCTTCCATTCACTTCAAGCTTATGTACCTTGGATAAACAAAGATCGCTCGGTGGTCCCGGCGATCTTTGTCTTTTCTACTGCTATTTACAATGCTTTTTCTCCGCCCCCTATATCTGCTCATATCGCCACGGTTCCACTCCCGGCAAATGAGCTCAGCCAGCCGCTCGTTCTTCCGACCAGCCGCTGATAGGCGTCTCCCAGCGAAAACGTATGATCTCCCCGTACGATAATCTCCGTTTCGCAGCGTCCGCTCTCTCGCAATCGAAATTCGCGCTCATAATAAAAAAGGGAGTCCAGCGGGATGACCTCATCCCTGTTTCCGTGCAGCAGTAGGACGTCCCCCAAAAATTGACCGGCTTGCTGCAAAGGGTCGTAGGCATGAAGGGATTGAAAGAACGACTCCTGCAAGGAGTACCCCCGGTGATCGGTCCGGCCGTATTGCACAGCTTCCTCGTAACCGGCTTCGCCTACAATCCGCACAATATCTGCAAACGGCCGCGGAACGGGCGCCCAAAGGATCAAGCCCTCGATGTTTTGTTCGAGCGACGCCGTAATGACTGAAACGGCCCCGCCCAGACTGTGTCCAAGCAGGAGAATTCTGCGGGCAGCGCGCCCCTGCTTGCGGGAACGTAAAAACGCAATCACCTCGCGAGTCTGTCTGACCAAGAGATCCAATCCTCCGGCGCCGTAGTCGCCCTCGCTTTCCCCGCATCCGCCGTAATCAAATCGGACCACTGTCAGCCCTGACATCGCCAGATCGCGGGCCGCTTTGACGAAGAGTCGATCCACTCCAATCCGGTTGCCGACAAATCCGTGGCAGATGAGCAGCGTCGTATCCGCCAGCATATCGTCTTTTCGTATCAGCTCAGGCTCATGGAACGTGGCAGCCAGCTCATACTGGTCAAAGGGAATCCGAACCGACCGTTCTGCGTAGCTCACCTGAACTCCTCCTTTTTATATAAAAGTATTCCGATTATCTTACTTTGTTATATTTGCATTATTCCTCTTTCCTCACGTATTGTCAAGGCGTCCAGCGGCGCCGGGAAGCCGGAGTCCTGGTCTGCCGCTGTTTCTTTTGTGTAGGGAGCGCACTGTGACTATTTTTTCGCACTTCCGCCCAACGCTGAGTGCCTTCCAAAAGCGAATTCACGGAGGTTGCCGATTTCTCTTTCAATAAACGAGCGAGGTCGACTGCTCCAGTCCTATTTCATTTCGTCGATGAGCTGTTTTGACTGGCGGCTGGCTGCCCCGGCACAAAAAAGAACAGCGGCGAAAACCGCTGTCCTTCGTCCTTTGTCTATTCAGTCTTTATCCTGTCTACTCGGTCGGCGGCGGAGGGCTGCTCTTTGGCGGCGAGGCCAAATCACGCAGGATCGCTACCTCTACGCGTCTGTTTTTCGCTCTTCCTTCGGGCGTCGCATTGGAAGCCACCGGATGGTATTCGCCCATCCCCGTCGCGCTGAATTTGGACGGGTCCAGGTTGCTGTTTTCGAGCAGGACCTTCAAAAAGTTGACGGAGCGCTTCACGCTGAGATCCCAGTTGGACGGAAATTCAGACCGATGAATCGGAACGTTGTCCGTATGGCCCGTGACCGTCACCTTTTTTGGATGCGGCACCAGCATAGCGGCCATTTCCGCAGCCAATTTGCGGGCCTCCGGCTTGAGGTCTGCTTTTCCGGAATCAAACAGGGCATTGTCCAAAATCGTGATCAGCAAGCCTTCATCCGTCAGCTGAGTCTGCAGCTTGTCCCCAAGGCTGTTTGTCTTGATGTAATCTTCCATACGCTGCTGCAGCTTCTTGAGATCCTCCGTCTCTTTGCGGATGGCCTCTTCCATCTTCTTCTCTTCCTCTGTCTTTTCCTTATCGTCGGTCTCTTTTCCCATATGCAAGGTCTGCTGAGGCAGCGACGGATCAAGCGGCACGGGGCTCGGCTGATTAAAAACGCCGATGCCGCCGTTCAGCGCCACATCAAAGGAACGGACCATCTGATCGAATTTTTTCGCGTCCATCTTGCTGGAGGCAAACAATACGATGAACAAGGCCAGAAGCAGAGTCAGCAAGTCCGCGTAAGGAATCAGCCAGGATTCATCCATATGCTCGTCATGATTGGCGTGACGTTTGGAATGCTTAGCCATTTACTGCGGCCTCCTCCTCCTTCTTCTCCTCCTTCACTGCTGCACGTTCCTGCGAAGGGATGTACACGAGGAGCTTCTGCTCGATAGCCGCTGGAGAAACGCCCGCCTGAATGGAAAGCAGCCCTTCCACCATGATTTTTTTGATCTCGATTTCCCGCTTGGATTTGCGCTTCAGCTTGGTCGCGAACGGGTGCCACAAAACATACCCGGTGAAAATCCCCAGCAGCGTCGCTACGAATGCCGCCGCGATCGACACGCCGAGAGCATCGATGTCGCTCAGGTTCCCCAGGGCGGCAATCAGACCGACAACCGCGCCCAATACCCCGAGCGTCGGGGCGTAGCTTCCCGCCTGGCTGAAGATCAGTGCGCCGGATTGGTGCCGCTCTTCGATCGCGTAAATCTCTTCATTCAAGACGTCCCGGACAAACTCCGGCTCTCCGCCGTCGATGATCATTTTCATGCCGTTTTTGAGGAACGGGTCCTCGATCTCGTCCGAGGTGTTTTCCAGCGCCAGAAGACCTTCGCGACGAGCGATGGAAGCCCAGTTCATAAACTGGTCGATCAGCTCCCGTTTGGACGGCAGCTTCTGTTCGGTGAACAAAATTTTGAAGAGTGCAGGAACCCGTTTGATTTCCGAGAGGGGAAACGCGTTCAGCAGAGCCGCAACCGTACCTACGATGATAATCATAAAGGCTGCCGGATTCAGCAAGGCGCTCGGGCTCGCGTGTTTCAGTATCATCCCGACGATAACTGCAACAATCCCTAATACAATACCGAGCAAGGTCGATTTTTCCATTGTGACACTCCCTAACTACCGTGTTCAAAAAATATCTATATATATGGTTTCGGTAATTCTGCCTTCGGTTGTGAGAGGAAGTTGCGGAAAATCGGGACAGTTTTGTGAAAACCTTATCCAAACCACTTGATCAGACAAATCATTACCAGCAGTCCGACGATAAACGAAAAGGTCGCGGAGCGCTCATGACCGTCTCCGTGGCTCTCCGGAATCAGCTCTTTGTACACGATGAACAGCATCGCTCCGGCCGCGAACGACAGCCCGTAGGACACCAGTCCCTCTACGAAAGACGTCAGGTAATACCCGACAAATGAAGAGACGATCTCGACTGATCCTGTCAGCGTCGCGAGCAAAAAGGCTTTAAAGCGGCTGACCCGCTGATTGATCAAAAACAAGGCCACGAGAAAGCCCTCCGGCGCATTCTGGACGCCGATGGCAAAGGCGATCAGTCCGCCCAGGCCACTCTGCTCGGCTGAATAACTGACCCCGACGGAGAGTCCCTCCGGAATATTGTGCAGCGTAATGGCCGACAAAATCAGCAAAGACTGCGAGTCCATCGAGATATTCGCCCGCGTGTGCTCCAGATCGATGTGCGGAATGACGCTTTCCAAAAGCGTCAGCAGCACAGTTCCCGTCAGCACCCCGAGACAGACGACGATCAGCCTTTCGTTTGCCATCGCCTGCGGGATCAGGCTGAACGTACACGCAGCCACCATGATTCCCGCTGTAAACGCCAGCAGAATGTCGCGCCAGCGATGCGTTACCCGCTTGAAGAAAAGGATCGGAAGAGCGCCAGCCCCCGTTGCCAATGCAGACAAAAAACTGCCCACTACCAGATGTTCCATGAATATACCCCCAGGGCCAAGTACGATGATTCCAACATCATATCACGGTTCACAAATCCGGGGAAAACCTGCAAATAACAAAGTGCTGCACTGCCATCCCTGTACTTATACGAAAAAATCCGGATTTTATACATGCCGGGAACAATTCAGCCTGTGCACGCTCTTATCGGTGGTTTCTGTTGTTGCCTGCTCTTTTCAAACGAAACAAAACAGTGCCGTCAAAAGACGGCACTGTTGTTCATTTTAGTGACCTAGCGCGCGTATTTGCTCCACACGCTGCGTTTCATTGAGATGCGGACATGTGTAGCAGCACCGCCCGCCCTCCAAGCGGTATTGAAAACAGCATTGGCGCCGAATCTGGATCGGCTCCCCCTTGTCCGACGGATGGGGGATCATCGTATAGGACGTATCGAATGGCCGGCCCTTTTTCAAGCCAAACACGGATGGACCGGCAGCCTTGGTCAGGTAGTGAAAGTCGTCGGCAATCTGTCTTTTGAGCTCCGCCGACTCCGCCGCATCCTGCCAGCGCTGATAGTAAAAATGAACGAGGTACGACGCGTGGGCCCATAGAATGTCTGCTTTCACAGAAGTTGCCGCACAAAGCGCCGCGATCAAAGGCTGGGCTGTGCCCGCGAACAGCTCGCGGACGACCTGCTCCCGCCACTTTGTGCGGTCTCCGTCTTCCGGCCTGCTCACGGATTGATCACGCAGGACAAAGCGCGGAATGCTCCAGCTTTTTTCTCCCGTAATCGCCACATTGGAGAGAGCGAGATTCATGCCCACCGAATCATGGGACATGGCGTGAAGACCGCCGCATATCAGCGCAAGAAAACGCTTGAAAAAGAGGGATGCCGTCACAATGCTGCCGGGAGACCCGATATGCTCCCCCACCTGACGCAGAAACATCATGCTTGTCTCTTTTCGAAGCAGACCTTCCGCCGGAAAGACAAGCGGAGCATCGGTCTCATCGGCAAAAGAGATGCGGTATTTCTGCTCAAGCACGGCTGCATTCCAATCGGTTCCCATCATTTCCATCCTTCCTCAGTGTACGTCCGTATCGTTGTCAATGATTTTCATTATCAGTTACACTTATTATATGCCGCCGTCTCCTCCGATACAAGTGTCCGCGAAAAAAACTTGAAAATGCTGACGGTCCAGCCTATGTCGGCAGGGCTGCATTTGTTCTTCCTTTCGGTTTGAAACAGGGCCCGCTTAAAGCCCCTCCATGAAAAAGACCGTAGAGATTTTTCTCTCTACAGTCCCCTTCCCTTCTAGGTATGTAACGACAAGCACCGGTTCCATGCTTCCGAAACAACGGCCCGCTATATTTTGAATGCGGAGACGGTATCCTGCAGCTCTTCCGCCAGCTTGGACAGCGATGTCGCCGAAGCGGCAATCTCCTCCATGGAAGCCAGCTGCTCTTCCGTCGCGGCCGAAACGTTCTGCGTGCCGTCTGCGGTTACGTCAGAGACTTCGGAAATCAAGGCGATTACGCCCACTACCTGATCGGTATGGGCAGACACTTGCTGCACTGCGGCGGAAACATCCTGAATCTGCTCGGTGACATCCCGGATCGAGTGCTGGATGTGCCCAAAGGTTTCGCCTGCCTGATGGACGACATCGATACCGGACTGCACCTCCCGATTTCCTGTCTCCATGGAATCGACCGCACGCTTTGTCTCTTGCTGAATCGTATTGATCAGCTCGGCAATTTGCGCTGCCGACTGGGACGACTGTTCGGCGAGCTTGCGGACCTCGTCTGCTACGACGGCGAAGCCTCGTCCGTGCTCTCCCGCCCGGGCAGCCTCGATCGCCGCGTTCAACGCAAGCAAATTGGTCTGTTCGGCAATTCCCGTGATCACTTCAATAATCTGACCGATCGCTTGCGAATGCGCGCCCAGTCCTTCCACCGCCGCCGCCAGATCGCGGATGGAATCGTGAATGGCGCTCATTTGCCGTACGGCCGCCTGAATGGCCTGATTCCCTTCGCCCGCCAGCTCCGCGACCTGAACAGCCGTAGAAGACGCACTTTGCACGTTGGCCGCGATATGCTGGATGCTGGCTGTCATTTCGCGGACGACTCTTGCTCCTTCATCGACGCTCTTTACCTGCCTGTCCGTTCCCGCTGCCACTTCCTGGACAGTCACGGCAATTTGCTCTGTCGCCTTGCTCGTTTGTTCAGCGCTTGCCGTGAGCTCTTCGGCGGAAGCTGCCACCTGCTCCGATGACGTGCTCACCTGACGGATCAAGGTCTGCAAACTGGCTGTCATTTCATTAAAGGACTGCGTCAAGCTGGCAAACTCGTCTCGGTTCTTGATGATCAACGGTTCCACCCGCAAATTTCCAGACGCCACCTCTTTTACATTTGCCACCAATTGAATGAGCGGATTGCGTATGTTTCTGGTCAAAACAACAGCCAAAAGAATCCCGCCCACCAGCGATACGCCAAACAGGAGCAGTGTATCCCGCATGCCGTCCCGATACAGCTGGTTGCTTTCCGCGACTGCCTGGCTGGCCCCCTCCCTGTTCAACTGCTTCAATTCATCCACATATTGCTGCCGCTCTTTGAACAGCCTGTCGGCTTGCTGATGAAGCTCCGCCAACCGCTTCAAATCCTCCTGCGTAGCCACGGTGGAGACGTCGATTTCCTTCCCCGACTCGATGATTCGATTGTTGAAGGTCTTGTATACCTCCAGCGTCTTTTTCAGGTTTTCAAACATTTCAGCCTCGTCATCGGTTTGAATCGTTTTTTCATAATCTTTGATTCGCTCGTCTACATAGAGAAATTGCTCGTCGATTAGCTTGACGATTTTCTCCTTATCGGCGGGATTTACCGTGGCATACAGGCTTTGATCGTAGGCGTAAATCGTTTGGAGCGCCTTGTCTATTTCCAGGACCGCTTTCAGACCAGGCATCCAGCCATCTGTAAACTCCGAAACCTTTCCATTCAGCGTGTGCATTTTGTATACGGCCAGAAATCCGGAGAGGATCATGATGACTAGCAAGACGGAGAAGGCACCGCTTAATTTTTTCCCTAAGGTCATTTTCATGCAATCACCCACTTCTTTTGTTTGAAATTTTTTTGATTAGCTTGCTATGTATTTCCCGAAATTTTTACAAATCAAACCATCGTGAGAAAACTTTCTGAAAGTACCCGCAAAGCCGGCTCGACCTCGCGATACATCTGTAGGATAATAGTTGAAAACAGTATGAGTCAGCACTGTGGGATAGGAGGAAGCCACTGTGAAACACTACGATGCAATTATTGTCGGAGCCGGCTCGATGGGAATGGCCGCCGGCTGCTATCTGGCCAGTCAAGGAGTCAAAACCTTGCTGCTAGACGCCGGCGACCCGCCTCACCAGATGGGAAGCCACCACGGCGACACGCGCATTATCCGGCATGCGTATGGGGAAGGCGAGCTGTATGTGCCGTTGACGATTCGGGCCATGCAGCTGTGGAAGGAGCTGGAGGAGGCGACAGGAAAGCGCTTGTTTGTGCAAACAGGCGTTTTGAGCGGAGGGCCTCGCGACTCCCGTTTCGTGCAAAATGTGCAAAAAAGTGCGGAACGCTACTTGCTTCCGCTGGAGGTGCTCAGCGCGAAAGACGTGGCCAAGCGATGGCCGGGGATTCAACTGCCGGACGATTATACCGGTTGCTACGAGCCCACATCCGGTGTCCTCTACAGCGAGGAGTGCATTCGCGCCTACCGTCAGCAAGCCCTTGTGCACGGAGCCGAGCTTCAGGTCAACGAGCGGGTAAAGCAGGTTTCTGCAAAGCAGGATGGAGCCGTCGTCACGACCGAACATGGCACGTACTCCTGCGACAGGCTGTTGATCAGCGCCGGAGCATGGAATCCGGATGTACTCGCCGCTCTCGACCTTTCCCTGCCGCTGACTCCTACGCGAAAAACGGTCTCCTGGTTTGAAGCGGACGAGAATCTGTACCGTTCCGACCGGTTTCCCGCGTTTATTTTCGATTTGCCGGACTCGATCTTTTACGGTTTCCCCAGCTTTGACGGGGCGGGTGTCAAAATCGGGCGTCATGACGGCGGCCAGCCGGTGCATCCCGATCAGCTGGACCGTACGTTCGGGACGCATCCCTCTGACGAGGCGGATACTCGCTCGTTCCTGGAGCGGTTCATGCCGCAGGCGGCGGGACCGCTGCGCCAGGGCAAGGTCTGCTTGTACACCTTCACCCCGGACGAAGATTTCATCATCGACAAGCATCCGCAGTATCCGCATATCGTCATTGCCGCCGGCTTTTCCGGACATGGCTTCAAGTTTGCAAGCGCGGTCGGAGAGGCTGCCAGTCAGCTGTTGACCAGCGGAAGGGCTGACCATGATCTGTCCCGCTTTTCCATCGGTCGCTGGTAGACTGTCCACAACAAAAAGGGCCGGGAAGGGCAGATGCCTCTCCCGGCCAGTTTTCCGCTACAGCTCCCATACTGCCGACCCGATCTCAGCCCTGATTATCCCCGGCTCTGTCTCTGTGCTCCCGGACATGAAGCGGACACCACCCGTCTCTTCAAAAGCAGCCAGGTATGCAAACCCCGGCCGCGTCGCCTGGCTCAGCAGTTGGGCGTATCGCGTCGCTCCGGGTCTGCGCTTGCTGTTCAGATGACGGAGTATCCCCTCTGCGGGTTCGACGCCAATCCCGTGTCCGTAGTACCTGCCATTTCCCAAATCCACGGCATTCTCCCCCTGCCACTCCGGCTGATCAAGCCTGTACTCCGGATTTTCAAAGTACAGGATATCCCCCGGCAAAAAGGTTCGCGTTTGCTCTGTAGTCAGCCGCAAATCCTGATCATACCTCCAGTCATAAAGCAGGATGCCTTGAAACAATTGGTCAAAATCAGACCTGCGGATCGTCTGCAAAACCGCATGATACAAGATAATGACCATCGCGGTGGCGCATTCGAACGCGTAGGAATGGCCGTTTCGGAAAATGTCTTCTATGGCTGTGGACGGGAGCACCTGCGGCCGGAGCATGCACCCTCCGTAATCCGTCCGCTGCCAATACCTTCCATTGCATCTCGTCTCCTCAAAGGTGGCAAAAGCCAGGCCGCTCCGGTACAGCTGCAGCGACGAAACGACAATCTGATTGCGCAGTCTGAGCTCATACCGAAGCAAATCGGCAGCCGGATAGTCAAACACTTCCCCGGCATGAGCCATTCTGTCGACGGTCTCGCGCTGGACGCTGTTCAAGCGCCATTCGCTGGCCAATGCCGCCGGGTCGACTGGCATTCCTGCGATACTGATCACGCCTGAGATTCCCCCTTCCTGAAGCAATTGGTACACTGTATGCATTCCGGCGGGGATTATCACTTTTCTGGCTTGGGTGGTTTCTGAAACGTTCGTAGTTCCGGCTGTAGTGGAGGAGATGAAAAAGGGAGAAAACGCTTCAGGTTCGGTGGGACACCGCTTGGGGGCTGCTTGTGTCCGGCTTCATTCCGAAAGGGGAACCGCATCCAAAAGCCGCGTTTTCAGGAAGCGCCTCAAAGGTTGGATGCGAAAAGCGTGTTCCCCTTTCGGAACGAAGCCTGGGATGTGTCCCAAAGACCTTTGCTGTTTTCTCCCTTTTTCATCTCTACAGCTTTTGGATTTTTACGGTGTTTTCTTTTGAGCAAATCAATGGAGGAAAAGAGATTTGAATGGAAGTTCTTCCTTTTGGGCTTCTAACTGATAAACAGCGCGATGCAGCGGATGATAACCATCCTGTATCGGGCTCTGATACATGTGTTCATGAATGCCGATTGATCCACTTTCCCATGAAAAACACGTCATCGCGGGCGAAGCCGAGCTTTTCATAGAACGCTCCGACTTGGCCGTTTTCCTGCGCAACCAATAGATTCATCTTATCGCAGCCGACCGCGCGCGTCCGCTCTTCCAGTTCATTCATCAACAGGCGTCCGATTTGCTTGCCCTGGCATTGCGGGTCGACGGCCAGGTGGTATACCCATCTCCGGCGACCGTCGAAAGCGCCCATGACAGCGCCGATTAATTGGTCTTGCTCGGTGGCTACCAAAAACAGTTCGGGGTCTCGCTTCAGCTTTTTTTCGATCGCTTCCCGGCTGTCGGATGGGGACAGGGTCAGTCCCGCACGTGTCCATAGTTCTGCTACTGTTTCGTAGTCTGTCATCTTGAAAGAGCGAATGTTCATGGTTTTATTACCTTGGTGGAGGATTTGAAATATTGAATGATTATACTACAGATTCGGCATCTAATTATTGCATTTGAGACTTTCTTTATTATCTTGAGGTCGGGCTTAGTGGAGGAGATGAAAAAGGGAGAAAACGCTCCAGGTTCGGTGGGACACCGCTTGGGGGCTGCTTCTGTCCGGCTTCATTCCGAAAGGGGAACCGCATCCAAAAGCCGCGTTTTCAGGAAGCGTCTCAGAGGTTGGATGCGAAAAGCGTGTTCCCCTTTCGGAATGAGGCCTGGGTTGTGTCCCAAAGACCTTCGCTGTTTTCTCCCTTTTTCATCTCTAGAGCTTTTCATGTCAAGTAATAAGGTGGGGAACTTGATGCAAGGGGTCAATTAAAGGATTATAAGCCACCACGGGCATGAAGCTGCAAGGTCCGAATTGATGACTACTCCGTAATTTTAAAATTCTTCCCCCCATATTTATGGACATATTGAACAATGTATTCATCCAGCTCTTGGCTTAATTCTAAAACAGAAGTATGCGAGATGCCTTTTTCTTTTGCCATGTTACATAGTTGCAGTCGCAACTGCTCAATTATGGATATTAGTTTATTTTCCTCCAATTTCAATATCCTTTCTTTAAAAAAATCAGTATATTTCAATAATGATATTTACCAGCACAAATTCCTATCATCTAACAGTTGATTTAGTATATGTGACTTTCTTTTATGAGGCATGACATATACTTTGTTTTCATTATAAATTCTGTCGCAAAATTTTTTTAACAACAGATAAATACAGACATCTTACAAAATTCGACTAAATTCGAGTTAATTAACACAAAAAAAATACCCCATCTCCATAGAGTGGGATAATGTATCCGAACAACGTGTCTACATAATTAATTTTAAGGCACCTATTTTTCCAAAATAATAGATACTCTGCACATATGCATCCATGCCTTCATCGAAAAGACCGTTGGTCACAAAATAATTTCCCTTGAGCTTGTAATATCTGCCCAACTCAGAATATTGATAGGGGTCATTATCGAAAATCTGAATTTTTTTCTCTTCTTCTTCCAGAAAACTTTTGATCGAATCAGGATCACTCACTTTGCTTAATGCATCAAATAGCTCAGTAAGTCTAAAGATCCGGTTTACTTCTGTAGTCTCAGCCAAGCATTCCCGTAACAAAGGAATAGCTCCCACGTAATTTCCTGTTCTTGAATAGACAGTCCCGCGAAAGAATTTTACACGTTCAATAATAAAGCGGTAATTCAACTTTTCATACAAATCAAGGTGTTGTTCTAAAGCGCAGTAATCTCCCAAGAACATGTATGAATTGCAGATAGCCAAGGCTACTCGCTCTTTAAGTTCATTTTGTGTATGATCTTCAGCGTGTCCCAATTTTCCGAATTCTATGCATTTATCATACTTTTTCATAGCATGAGCATGAAAGGCCATTTTATAATAAATGATTACCTTTTCTTCATTATCCAGAAAATCGGCATAGTGTAATATTTCTTCTCCATTGTAATAGGTTTCTTCTAATCGATTAAAGTCATCTCGTTCTAACAGGTATTTCTTAAGCAATCCTTTTGCCAAAAATCGCTGCATCCCACGTTCTCTGGTGTATTTTATGATTACATGGTACAACGGTAACTGAAATCTCTGATCTGAAAGAGTTGCAACAAAATTGTACAGTCGTTCCATCAACAGATGACTATCTTCGTAAGGTGTCTCAAGAAACCGTTTAGCAACTTTAGAGGCCAACGAAACATTGCACAACCGAATTGCTTCGTTAAGAAGTCCGAATAGGACCTTCGGACGCTTATCGATCTCAATGTAGTATTCAATGAATTCGTCTGATGGAATATTTAATACTTTTGCTACGGGGATAGTCGTTTTTAAGCTTGGACGTCTGGTATCCCCGTTTTCGATCCTTGCAATAACTCCCTTGTGGACTCCCGATAATCTTGCAAGTTGTGAAATGCTTAAGTCGGACTGTTCCCGATATTTTTTTATGACATCTCCGATGGTTGTAAATTCAAGTGTATGTACACTTTCCTTCACGGCTACCACCTTCCAACAGATTGCTCCTATTTCCTATTGTCTCTACATCTAGTTCTTTATCCAAATATTAACATCATATAGTTGCTTTGTAAATTGAAGATTTACTTTGATAAATTGGTTCAGAAAATCAATAAGAAATGATTCTTATATTATCCATACCCGAAAAAATATAAAAGGATAGAGCAGCGACATTCTCCTCGCGTATCTATCCCTTTCGACTATCTATTCAGTTTCTCCCATCCCTCACAACAACCACGACTGCACGACAGGGAAAAACACGTACGCCCAAACGACCGTAATCATCGCTCCGGCGATGACGGCCAGCGTGGCGCTGCTTCCCTCGAGGTCGCCGCGCTCGAACGCTTTTACCATGCCGAGCGCATGGGCGCCCATCCCGTACATCAGCCCGACGGCGAGCGAATGCTTGAGCCGCATCCGCCTGATGATTTTCGGCCCCAGGAAGACACCGGCGAAACTGGTCAGCATGACAAAAGCCGCGGTCAGCTCGGGCTCTCCGCCCAACGCTTTTGAGAGATTGACCGCCACCGGCATCGTGATCGAGCGGGGGATGACACTGACGGCGGCTTCGCTCCCCAGGCCGAGGAAGAAGGTGCTCACTACTCCGGCCAGGACCGCCGACAGTGAACCGAGCGCCAGGCTCCCGACGATGATCCGCCAGTTCGCCGTAAGCATCGGCCAGTTGCGGTAGAGCGGGATCGCAAAAGCGACCGTCACCACATCCAGCATGTCCGCAAAGAACGACGTCGCTTCTTTGTATTTCGCGAACGGAAGATCGAAAAGCAAAACGAACAAGACGATTCCCAGCGGTGCCAGTATTGCCGGAGAGAAGAGCAGCACCGTCTTTTTGGCGCTGATCCGCTTGGCTCCCCAGTACAAGGCGACAGTGGCAGCGATGCTACAGGTTTTCCACAGAATCACGCTGCTGGCTCACCCCGCTCCATCGGAACAGCCGCTGTGCGAGAACTCCTGTGGAGATCATCACCAATCCCGTTCCGCTGACGACTACAGCCAAAACGAGCAGCCCCTTTACGCCCAGCATCCACGGGTATTGAACGATGCCCGCAATCGAGGGGATAAAGAACAGGATCATTTCGGACAGCAGCAGAGCCGCTCCCGCTTCCACCCATTTCAGGCGGATCAGGCCCGATTGCAGAGCCAAGAACAAGAGCCCAAGTCCGATCAGGCTGCCAGGTATATGCAGCTGGAAAAACGCTGCAGCCGCTTTTCCCAGCCAGGTAAACGCAATTAAAATCAATATCTGCGGCAATGCCGTCAGCCATTTTCTCATCGAGACCACCCCTGGTGCCAACTAACTGATAGCACCATTGTAAGTGACTCCCCTTCTATTCGTACAATATATAAACATCATCAAATCTATGCAAAAAAGTTATACACAGGCGTGCTCGCGAACAAACCCGATAAACGCCCGGGCAGCGTAAGACAAATAACGGTCCCTCCGGCAGATCAGCGCGTACGTCCAATCGATGGGCGGCCAGGAAAGGGCGACGACATGGAGGCGGCCTTTGCTCAGGCGTTCAGCCACAGACCGCGGAACGAGGGAAATTCCCATTTGCGCGGCGACCATCTCCCCGACAAAATCCCACAGCGAGCTCATGTAGGCGACCTTTGGCTCAAAGCCTGCCCGCACGCACGCTTGCCGGACCACGTCATGCATCGCATACTCCTCCGTAAACAAGACGAACGACTCTTCTTCAAGCTCCGCCAGATTGACGCTTTCCCGGCCGTACAGCCAGTGCTCCCCATGTACGATGGCAACCATGTCCTCGGAGCGCAGCGGGATTGCCTCAAAGCGATCCTCATCCACGGGAAGCACGGTCAAGCCGATGTCGATATGGCCCTGCTCGACCTGAACTTCCAATGGCCTTGCGCTGTACTCTCTCATCTCAAGCTCGATGTGCGGGTATCGTTTTTTGAAGCCGGCAATGGCCGCCGGCAGCAGGAATGCCCCCACTGTCGGCAGCAGTCCCAGGCGGACGAATCCGCGCTCTACCTGGCGCAGCTCTTCGATGGAAGCCGTCAGGTCGCCCATGATCTGCAGGACGCGCTGGGCGTGTTCAAAGACGAGCTGGCCCGCATCGGTCAATTCGATTTTCCGCTCGGTGCGGTCGAGCAGGATGACATCCAATTCCGTCTCCAGGCTCTTGAGCATTTTGCTGATGGACGGCTGCGAGACATGGAGGACCTCCGCCGCCCGGGTAAAGCTTTTCTGCTTCGCCACTTCGGCAAAGTACTGAAGCTGCTTGATGTCCATAACGCTTGCTCCCGTCAGGAGATGGTGAACACTTCATGCTGGCCGGACAGCTCGACAAAGAGGTTCATGCCCGCGATCTGTCCCGCTTTCAGCTTGTGCGCCACGCCGTAATGCTCCACGCAGGTTTTGCAGCCGTACACGGGGACTCCCTGCTCCTCCAGTTCCTTGAGGTGAAGGTGGGCGAGCGATTGCTCTGTCAGGGTGAAGACGCCCCGGTTCATGCAGAAGATGGCTGCCGGTTTTTGCTCTGCCTGTTTGACGTGGACGAGAAAGGTTTCCATCACGATTTCTCCGAGCTCGGGCTCTCCTTTTCCGAATTGGTCGGAAGCGAGCAGGATGACCTTGTTATGCATGTTTGGTTCCTCCATTTTAAATCTTCCTCCTTACTAACCGTGCAGGACTGCCGGCGATTATCGAATTTTCAGGGAATGAATCCAATACTACTGAATTCGCTCCGATTATCGAATTCGCTCCAATGCAAATGCCCCCTAAAACCTTGCTTCCTGCAAAAACTACTACGTTATCATCTATTTTGGGTCGCTTCCTACTTCCATCTCCTTTATCACCCAGAGTAACATTCTGGTATATTGTCACATTATCCCCAATTATTACCCTAGCTCCAATAACCGTACCTAGTCCATGAATGATTTTGAAATTCTTACCTATTTCCGCAGTATAATAAATCTCTATTTGTGTATACATCCGTTGAATATAGCTTAATACTTGCAATATTTCTTTTGAATTTATTTCTCCAAAATAACCAATGATTTTCCGTTGAACGTTATAAATATGCACAGCTAATTCCTCGGGAGCCATGGATAAGTCAGTACCCAGTAAATCAATTATAAATTGATGACCAATTACCTGAGAATCAACATTAAAATTATTCCGAGCAATATCTAATAGATTCAGCATTCTTTCCACTCCTTAACTAGAATTTCATTTCATTATGAAAATATTATATATAGATTCAACAATGTTCAAATAAAATCTTATGAGCAGAGCAATGTCTTTTCGAATTAGAATTAGTATTTTTAAAAAATAGAACTCCTTTACTTACCATCAATCCACGAAGTGAAAATTTTACAAACCCATTCATAGCTGAACAAAGGAATTAGCGTCTAACGTTAAGAGATACCCGAAAAGAAAAAGACTGCTCCACTTGTAGAAAATCAAATCTCTACTGGCAGAACAGCCAAACAATCCCGTTTTTTAATATGTTAGTTCAAAACAACTAGTACCTGTTAAATCATGATAAAAAAGAATTACACTATCAAAGTCTTTTACATATCCTCATTAGCCAGCTCGTACATAGCCCGCGCATACATCGCCGCGGACTTGAAGAGATCGTCCAGCTCGATAAACTCATCCGGCTGGTGGGCGGCGGACAGTTTGCCCGGGAACAGCGGGCCGAAAGCGACGCCGTTCGGAATGTGGGCGGCATATGTGCCTCCGCCGGTGGAGAGCAGCTTGGGCTCTTCGCCCGTGGCGTCACGGTAGACGCGCTGCAGCACCTGGATGACCGGATGCGAGCGGTCTACGTGGTGCGGCTTTTTGATGATCGGCGGCTCGACGGTAAAACCGTACTTGCCGACGCTCTCCTCGACCTGCGGCAGGATGCGGCTGTCATCGTCGCAGACGGGGAAGCGGAGGTTGATGTGGAAGAAAGACTCTCCCTCTGACTCATACTGGATAATCCCCGAGTTGATCGTCAGCGGACCGGTAATCTCGTCCTCGCTGGCGATTCCCAGCGCCTTGCCCCGCCAATCCTCGAACAGATAGGCATCCGTGCAGGACAGAAAGCGCTGCGCGTCCTCCTGGAAGGAATAGTCCTTGAGAAAGTGGATGAGCAGAAGACCCGCATTGATTCCCTGGTCCGGCTCCATTCCGTGGGCGGATTTTCCTTCCATGTGAAAGGTGGCTTTCCCGTCTCCGACTAGGGCCTGTCCGGGGCGGCCGCAAGCGGCGCAATAGGCGCGAAACTCCTCCGCCAACGACTCCAGCCTCTCCTGCTGGCCTGACACCGTGGCACGAGCAGATTCCGGTACCATGTTGGGAACGCCGCCCGCAAAAAAGGATACCAGCAAAAGTACGGACCGATCTGAATTTTCGTTTGCCGAGCCGAATTCGCCCGCTGCGATGGAACCCGTTTTAGCAGCGGTTTTCTCGACAGTTCCGCCAGCGCCGCCCCGCGCCCCTTGCCGCAAGACTACTCTCGTGTTGATCTGCCCTTTTTCCGCATGGACGATCGGGAAGTCCGCGTCGGGCGCGAAGCCGGTCAGCGGCTTTTTCTCCGTCACCTTGTAGTGCTCGATGCAGCGGCACTGATTTTCTTCATTCGTCCCGAAAATGAGCCGGATGTTTCGCTTGAGGGGAAGCCCGGACTCCTTGACGATCTTCAACGCGTAAAAAGCCGCCAGGGTCGGCCCCTTGTCATCGATGGCGCCGCGCGCATACAGCTTTCCGTCTCGGATGGACGGCTCATACGGCGGGCTCGTCCACTCGCCGGTCGCCGGCACGACGTCCAGATGGCAGAGCACGGCGATATAGTCGTCATCCGGCGCTCCCGGGCCGTACTCGGCGTAGCCGTAGTAGCCCGCTTCATTTTTCACGCGAAAGCCGGCCCGGCTGGACAACTCCAGCATATAGGCCAGCGCCCGCGCCACCTCGGCCCCCATCGGCTGATCAGGCCCTGCCGTTGACAGGTCGTACGTGCTCGGGATGCGCAGCAGGCCGCTCAAATCGTCCAGCAGCTCGTCTTTTCGCCGCAGTACCTCTTCCATCCAATCCATGCTCTTCACCCTTTTCCGTCTCGTTCCATCCGTCTCTTATCTCAAGCTTCGTTCTCTCCAGCCGACCGTGTCTTCCATTTTCGGCGCCCGCTCGTCCAGCAACCAGCAAGCCGCCTGATGCGTGTCCGAACAGCGCATGTACTCCGGCTGGTAGGACAGGCAGATCTCCAGCGCGTACGGACAGCGCGAGGCGAATCCGCAGCCCTTGGGCGGGTCCAAAAGGTCCGGCGGCGTCCCCGGAATCGCCATCAGCTGCTCCTCCTGCATGTGCAGCTTGGGCATCGAGGCAAGCAGTCCCATCGTATACGGGTGCTTTGGCTGGTAAAAGATTTCGTCCACCGTGCCGACCTCGACGATTTTCCCGGCGTACATCACCGCTACCCGCGTAGCCATGTTGGCGACGACACCCAGATCATGCGTAATCAGGATGATGGCCGTCCCCGTCTTTTCCTGCAAATCTCTCATCAAATCGAGAATCTGCGCCTGGATGGTAACGTCCAGTGCAGTCGTCGGCTCGTCCGCGATCAGAATTTTCGGGTTGCAGGCCAGTGCCATGGCGATCACCACGCGCTGCCGCATGCCCCCGGACATTTGGTGAGGATACTGCTTGTAACGCGCCTCCGGCTGCGGGATGCCGACCAGCGCCAGCAGCTCGACCGACCTTTTGGCGGCCTCCGCCTTGCTTACCTTTTGGTGCTTCAAAATGACTTCGTCGATTTGCTTCCCGACGGTCATCGTCGGATTGAGCGAGGTCATCGGGTCCTGGAAAATCATCGAGATTTCCGCGCCGCGAATGTCCTGCATCTCTTTTTCCGACAGCTTGGCCACATCCCTGCCCTCGAACAGAATTTCCCCATTCTTGATCCGTGCCATCGGGCTGGGCAAGAGACGCATCAGGCTTTTGGAGGTGACGGACTTGCCTGAGCCGGATTCGCCCACGATCGCGAGCGTCTCTCCCTTGTCGAGCTCCAGACTGACGCCGCGCACCGCCTTCACTTCCCCGACATACGTCGAGAAGGACACTTCCAAATCCCTGACTTCCAGTAGTTTGTTCATGTCGCTTCGCTCCTCGTCATGATGCTATTTGCGCATTCTCGGGTCAAGCGCGTCCCGCAATCCGTCGCCCAGGATGTTAAAGGTGACCATGATGGCGATGATCACGATAGCCGGATACAGGAGCAAATGGTACTGCGTATTGATCGCCTGATACCCGTCGTGAATCAGCACGCCCAATGAAGCCATCGGCTCCTGCAGGCCAAGGCCGATAAAGCTCAAAAACGCCTCGGTGAAAATCGCCGACGGAATTGTAAACATCGTATTGATCACGATAATCCCGATCGTGTTGGGAATCAAATGCTTCAAAATAATTTGCGTGTTGGATGCTCCCAGGGAGCGGGCCGCAAGCACAAACTCCTGTTCTTTCAGCTTGAGGATTTGCGCCCGAACCAGACGGGCCATGTTTACCCATCCGGTAATGACCATCGCCAGCATGATGGTCATGATCCCCGGTTCCATGACCATCATCAGCAAAATAATGATGATCAGGCTGGGAATCCCGATGATGATCTCGACGATCCGCTGCATGATATTGTCCACTCTTCCGCCGATCAGGGCGGAAATTGCCCCATATGCGACGCCGATGACCAGATCGAGCACCGCAGCCAGCACGGCGATCAACAAAGAGATGCGGGTACCCTCCCAGATACGCGCCCATTGATCCCGGCCAAACTTGTCCGTACCCAGCCAGTGGTCGGCGTTCGGCGCCTTGTACACTGCGCTGTAGTCGGTATCGTAATACGTGTAGGACGTCATCCACGGACCGATGATGGCCAGCGCTCCCAACAGAATCAGGATGATCAGACTGACGATGGCCGCCCGGTTTTTCCGCAGCCTTCGGAAGCTGTCCTGAAAGGCTGTGAGAGGGGGCCGTGAAATCTTTTCCGGTTCTTTGGCGCTGACGCTGGCGGGTCGAAATAAATGGTCCAGACTCGCTTTTTCCTGCTGCTGCATGTTCTCACTTCCCTCCCGAAGCCAGTCGGATTCGCGGATCGATCACGCTGTACAAAATATCGACGATCAGCATGATGAACACGTAAAACGCGCTATAGAAAATGGTGATACCCATGATCGTGGAATAGTCGTTCATTTTGATCGAGTCCACAAACAGGCTGCCGATGCCGGGTACCCCAAAAATATTTTCGATGACGAGTGATCCGGTCAACAGATTGACGACGATCGGACCCAGAATGGTGACGACAGGAATCAGCGAATTGCGTACGGCGTGCCGCATGACCACTGCCATATTGGTCAATCCCTTTGCCTTTGCCGTCGTGATGTAGTCCTGCTGCAATACCTCCAGCATCTCATTGCGGGCAAATCTGGCAATGATCGCAACTACACCCACAGAGAGCGCGACAGACGGCAGGATCGAGTTTTCGTAGCTGTCCCAGAAAGCGACAGGCAACAGCCCCCACTTGAGACCGACATAGTACTGCAAGAGGGCTGCCAGAACGAAGTTGGGGACGGATACCCCTAGTACGGCGATAAACATGGTGAAGTAATCCCAGGCGGAATTATGCCGGTAGGCAGCGATAATTCCCAAAATCAGGCCGATCGACAAACCGAGTACGACCGCCTGCAGACCGATCAGGGCGGATGGCCCGATCCGGTTTACGATAATGTCTTTGACTGGCATGTTTTTATAGGTAAAAGAAGTTCCAAAATCGCCTTGAACGACGTTCGCCAGGTAGCGCACATACTGAACGTACACCGGCTGATCCAATCCGTAGCTGGCGTACAAGAGCTGCCGCTCCTCTACGGGCAGTCTGTTCAGTTTTTCCTCGTCAAACGGCGTACCGGGAAGCTGTTTCATCAGAAAAAACGTCGCCGTCGTGATGACAAACAGGGTGATGAGGAGATACACCAGCCGCATGCCGATATATCGTTTCATGCGTACACCTCCTGTAGCAGAAAGATAAGGAAGAAGAGAAGGGGCTTCTCTTCTTCCCGGGAGTCAAGCTGTTATTCCACAGTTGCGTACTTGTATTCCACCGGGGAACCGTACGGATGGAAAATCAGGTTTTTCACATTCGGCTTTTGCAGGAAGGAGTTTCCTCTGTAGAACAGCGGGGAAACTACCGCGTCTTCGGTCAAGAGAATTTTTTCTGCTTCCAGCAGCATGTTGATCCGTTTTGTTTCATCGACTTCTTTTTTCGCGGAGGCGATCAGCTCATCGTACTTCGGATTTTCGTAATTGCCGCGGTAAGGCGTATGGTTCGCCCACAGATCGAGGTACGTCATCGCGTCGTCGTAGTCCGCTCCCCATCCGGTCACACCGAACTGGTAGTTGCCTTCATCCATTTGCTGGTTGCGCGCTTTTACGGTTTTCGTTTCAACCGTTACATCAATCCCGAGGTTTTTCTTGTATTCGCTTTGCAGGAAAGTACCCAGGTCCTTGGAGAGGGAATCATCCGGCACGAGAAGCTTCAATTGAGGCGCTTTGCCCAATTCTTTCACGCCCTGCTCCCAGTACTCTTTCGCTTTCGCAGCGTCGGCCTTGATCAGGTCGCCTTGCAGCTCGCGGAACGATTTGTGATCGACACCGCTCATTTGAACCGGAATCATGCCGGTCGCCGCTTTCGAACCGTTGTTCAGGATGACTTGCTCCAGAATCGTCGCGTCATAGGCAAGCTGCAGCGCCTTGCGGATGTTCAGGTTGGACGTGCCTTCGCCTTTGGTGTTGAACTGGATGTAGTTGGTGCGGAACTCGATGTCTGTCGTGTACTCCGGATCGTTCTTGAAGGTGTCGACGTCTGCAGAAGAGAGCATCACGCGGTCGAGTTCGCCTGCCTTGTAAGCATTAAGCGCTGTGCTTTGCTCCTTGATGACCTTCAGATTGATTTTTTCCACTTTTACATTGGCGTTGTCCCAGTAGTTTTCGTTCTTCACGAGCGTCGCTCCGGAAGCCGGGTCAAACGAGGTCAGCTTGTACGGACCTGCATACAGCATGTTTTCCGGTTTCAGTGCGTAATCCGCGCCCTTCTCCGTCACAAACTTTTCGTTCAGCGGGAAGTACAGGATGAAAGTGGTCAGACGCAGGAAGTACGGGGTCGGCTGGTTCAGCGTAACCACCAGTGTCTTGTCGTCTTTCGCTTCGATGCCGACAGCATCTGCGCTGCCTTTTCCGGATGCGTATTCAGCGCCGCCCTTTATGTAGTCGGACAGGATGAAAGCATAGCCGCCTTTGGACGTTTTCGGGTTCATCGCTCCGAGCCAGGCGAATTTGAAGTCGGCTGCCGTGATCGGATCGCCGTTGCTCCACTTGACGCCGTCACGCAGGGTAAATGTATAGGTCAAGCCGTCTGCAGAAACTTCCACGCCCTGGGCCAATGCAGGCTGGGGTTCGTGCTTCTCGTCCAGACGATACAGACCTTCACCGACGTTGTTCAGCACGGAGAACGAAATGTTGTCCGAGGTTGAAAACTGGTTCAGATCTTTAATCTCGTTTTCAAAGGAAAGGTTGATAACGCTTTCTTTTTTCGCTTGCTGACCGTCTGCCGCGGGTGCTGTTCCTCCGGGAGCACTGCTCGATCCCTTATCGCCGCTGAAGTTGCATCCCGTGGCGACGAGGCTGACCAGCATCAGTAGACATAGCAAGGATGTGGACCACTTCTTCTTCATTGATCTGTCCCCCTATTTTTGGTGTCAGATGTATATTTGCATAAAGACGGCGCTTTTACTTTCATGACGAAGCGCTGTCCCATACACGAGTAGCAGCATTACGGCTCTTTTCTCAAGCGAAGAAAGCCAGCTGGCAGCAGGAGTGAATCAGGCCGACTGTCTTATGCAATATCGGCTCCGGCCAGCGGGGCAAAGTGCTGCAGCGCCAACGCGCCCGCACCGATTACGATGGCTTCTCCCTTCAGCTCCGAAGCGATGATACGGAAGGTTCCCTTGAACGGCTCCCAGATCACTTGCTCGCAGTGCTCGTGAACCAAATCGACGATTTCCGTGTAATTCTCGATCAAATCTCCGCTGAGAATCACCGTATCCGGGTTGTACATGCAGACGATATTGTTGATCGTGATCCCGATGTACAGGGCTGTGCGGGAGACGATCTCCTTGGCCCAGCGCTCGTCGGCACGCGCCGCTTCGAATACCTGGCCGATGTCGGTGATCTCCTTGACGCGCCGCGCTTCGGTGATCAGGGCGTTTTCGTCTACATAGGTCTGCAGGCAGCCGCGCTTGCCGCATTCACACAGATTGCCGTTGGGGTCCAAGGTCGTATGCCCCAGCTCCCCCGCGCTGTTCGAGCCCCCCCGGAAAATTTCTCCGTTGATGATCAGCGCCGAACCGATACCGGTACCGATCCCGATCAAGGTCGTTTTCGCCGAGCCCTTGGCCGAACCGTACAAGTATTCGGAAAGGATTTTCACCTTCAGGTCGTTGTCGATCACCGTCTTGATCGCGAGGATTTGTTCCACCAGAGCCGCAAACGGCACGTTTCTCCAGCCAAGCGTGCTGGAAAACTGAACGATCCCCTTTTCGTAATCGATCACACCGGGGACACCGATCCCGATGCCGACGACTTTCTCCAGCGGGATCCGGCATTTCTCGATCAGCCCGGCGATCTGGCGCCCGATCAACGCTGCCGTTTCCGCCGGCGATGACTCCAATGCCGTATGAGCGACGCGGTGGTGCTCTACGATCGTTTCGCTGAAATCCATTATCCCGAATTTGATTCGCTTTTTTTCAATTTCGACTCCTACGGTATACACGGCGTCAGCAATGATATCCAGCTGGACTGCCTTGCGCCCGACGCCCGAGGATGTCAAATCCGTCTCCTGCACCAGGCCTTCCTCGCACAGCTCGCTCACAAAACGGCCGACAGAGGTAGCGCTCATTTTGGTGATCTTGGCCAGTTCCGCCCTGGAGATCGGACGCTGCTTTTTGATAATATCCAGGATCATCTGCTTGTTGTGCTGCCTTATGACGTCCTGGTCCTGTTTTACGATTTTTTTCATCACGGACATGCTCCTCTTCCACATATTCGCGTCTCAAGGTTTATTTATCCAACAGTGTTATAAATTGTACGGTAAAAGATGGATAATACTCCGATCAAACACGAGGAGCAGACGGTTTTTGCTTCAATTCGGTCGGAAAGCTTTTTTAATTTCTCCATCGGTGTTAATAATGAGTTTATCTGGCATCCTGTATGAAGTCAACTGTTATTTCCAAATGGTGCGATGCTTTTTATTTTTTTGAAAATGCCTCCCGCAGCTTCCCTCCCCGGACTTGATTTTGCGCTGTCCGACCGCGTCTTTCCCCCTTTGACCGCAGAAAAAACCACCCGGCAAAAGCGGATGGTTGGCAAGCCTTATTTAATCGCGCTCCAATCGTATGGCGTTTCCTGATACACATAGTAGTTGAGCCAGTTGGAAAACAGCAGGTTGGAATGAGCGCGCCACCTGACCACTGGCGGCTGGCTCGGGTCATCCCCCGGGAAATAGTGCTTGGGGATGGCGATCTCGAGGCCTTTGCTCACATCGCGTTCATACTCATCCCGAAGCGTGCACGGATCGTACTCGGAATGTCCGGTGACGAAAATTTGCCGACCGTCTTTGGTCGCGACGATGTAGACGCCCGCCTCCTCCGACTCGGACAAAATCTCCAGCTCCGGCACTTTCTCGATGTCCTCCCGCCGATTCTCGGTGTGGCGGGAGTGCGGGATGTAGAATACGTTGTCAAACCCGCGGAACAGCTTTACATTCTGCTTGTTCAAGGTGTGCGGAAAAACGCCGAACAGCTTCTCGGAGAGCGGATGCTTCGGTACGCCGAAATGATGGTACAGCCCTGCCTGCGCTCCCCAGCAGATATGCAGCGTCGACGTCACGTTGGCCATCTTCCAGTCGAGAATTTGCTGCAGCTCCTCCCAGTAGTTCACCTCGCAAAAATCCATTTGCTCCACGGGCGCTCCGGTGATGACCATTCCGTCGAACTTCTCGTGCCTGATTTCCTCAAAGGTCTTGTAGAAGGTCGCCAGATGCTCTTCCGGTGTGTTTTTGGAGGTATGGCTGGATGGGTGAAGCAAGACGGCCTCCACTTGCAGCGGGGTATTCCCCAAAAGGCGGAGAAGCTGTGTCTCCGTAGTTTGTTTTACCGGCATCAGGTTGAGAATGACGATGCGCAGCGGGCGAATGTCTTGGGTAAACGCCCTGCTCTCCTTCATCACAAAGATGTTTTCATTCTCCAGTATCTCGGTAGCCGGCAACTCATCAGGCAATTTAATTGGCATGTTTCTCCCCCTTTCAGTCCGTCACAACGCTGTCGCCAGACAATAATCCGACAAATTCGACATGACTACTATTGATTCCTGCTGTTTTTTTACGCATTCAAAATGTTCTGTCTCTACTATAGCAGGAAAACGGCTTTCCGAGGGGGCACTTCTTCAGTTATTTGCTTCTTTGTTACTACACTCATCCGCATGCGTTTCTTCTGCCTTCGTTGCTTCCACACCCGCCTTGCCTTCACCAACCGCCGACTGTCAGTGTGCGGACACCCGCTTGCCGCCCGGCTCCTGCTTCGGTGCGGCTGCCCGTCTGAGAAACAGGGAGCATGCCCAAGCGATGACGATCAGCCCAAATGCCAGGAGAAACGCGCTTTTCATTCCCGCAAGCATAGCCAGGATTTGCGCAGCGGAATCATTTTGCGCACCTGACGGACTTTCCAGGAAGCGCCTGGAGCTATTCGTCATGACCGTTACGAGCATCGCTGTCCCGACCGCGCCCGACACCTGCTGAAGCGTGCCGATAATCGCGGTGCCGTGGGGGTATAGCGGCGGCGGCAGCTCATTTAAGGCATTGGTCATCACCGGCATCATCAGCATGGAAATGCCCAGCATCAACAGCGTGTTCAACAGCATGATCGTACCGTAAGAGGTGGACAGCGTAATGAAGGCAAATTGCCACAGCGTATTTCCGATCAGCGCCAATCCGATGACCGCCAGCCACCTCGCGCCAAATTTATCAAACAACCGACCTGTGATCGGCGACATGATCCCCATGACCACTCCGCCGGGCAGCATGACCAGGCCCGCCCGGAGCGGACTGTACCCCAGCGCGTTTTGTAGAAAAATCGGCAGCAGCATCATCGCCGAGAACATCGCCATCATGACGATCATCATGATCAGCGTCGATATGCGAAACACCTTGTACCGAAATGCCTTCAGGTCAAGCAGCGGCTCGGGTATCGCAAGCTGCCTCCATACGAACAGCCCCAATGAAACGACGCCGATGACAATCGGTATGAGGACGCCATTGCTCGTCCATCCCCCGTGCGCTTCTCCTGCGCTGCTGAAGCCGTACACAATCCCGCCGAAGCCAAAGGTTGAGAGGAGCAGCGACAGGATGTCAATCTTGGGATTTGTCGTCTCCGTCACATTTTTGAGCTTGGCATAGGCAAAACAAATGACAAACAAGGCGATGGGCAGAACTCCGTAAAAGAGGACACGCCAGCTGAAGTGCTCGACAATAACCCCGGACAGCGTAGGTCCGATCGCGGGCGCAAATGTGATCACGATGCCAATCGTCCCCATCGCCGAGCCTCTTTTTTCCATCGAAACGATCGCAAACACGACATTCGTCAGCAAAGGAAACAGCAGCCCGGTCCCGGCAGCCTGCAGCACCCGGCCCGTAAGCAGCAAGGCGAATCCGGGCGATACCGCCGCGACGAATGTTCCCGCAGCGAACAAGCCCATAGCCGACAGAAACAGGCTCCTTGTCGTGTATCGCTGGAGCAAATACGCCGTGATCGGGATAAGAACGCCGATCACGAGCAAGTACCCGGTCGTCAGCCACTGTGCCGTGCTTGGCGAAATGCCGATGTCGGCCATGATTTTGGACAAAGCTACGTTGAGCAAGGTTTCGTTCAAAATGGCCACGAAAACACCGAGAATCATGACCATGACTACCAGAAAATTTTCTCTGCTTCCAAATGTCCCTCCTGTATGTGTTTCTTCGCGTTTTTCCACGGTTCGTTCTCCTCTCCTTGGCAAATGCGCCCCTTCTCACGAGCTCTCCTTACCGTTATCTCCTGGACGCTTCATTTTCAGACCCTTATTCTAGCCTGAAATGCTTGCGCGCATTTCTTATCGATTGCTATTTTGTTGATGGCGGGATAGCAATGTCGAAAATACGCTCCAGAGAAAGCATTGGGAGCAGGGGCGACGCCAAAAGAGACCAGCGAAGGCTCCGATCTGGAAATCGGCCTTCTTTTTGCGTATGATAGATGGTAACGACCTTTGCTAGAAAGGGAGACAAAATGGCCCTGCGCTCAAACTGGTTGACGTATAAATGGATTCTCGCCATTGTCATCGCTTGCTTGTGCATATTCCCGGCGATCCCCTCGCCAGCCGATACATTTGCTTCCGATGCAACAGCGAAGTACACGTCTGTAAAAAGCGAAGCCGTTCACATTGTCAGCTACCGGCCTCATTTTACTGTCAAGTTTTTGAAGCAAAAGCTGCAAGTGTCCATGTTCATGGACAAGCTGCGTGATTTTCAACATACGTTTGCCGTTCCGCTCGTGACCTTCCTGTTCGTGATTCAAACGCTGCTAAAATGGATCTTGCTCATGCCCATCCGGTATGGGTCGATATTCATCGGCGGCTCCCCTTATGGAACGCATGACATTCCAGAGAGGGGAAAAGCGGAAAATGAATTACACCAAACGAGATGCCGAGATGATTCGGAAAACGGTAAAGGATTTGAAAATATTTGTATTTTTCATCGTGCTCGTGGTGGCGGGCTTGCTGGCCGCCAAATATTTCCTGGGTTAACGTACAAATCCTCCCCTGATTTTTGGGGAGGATTCATTTATTGCCCGGCTGAACTACCGTATAAAAGGAGTCTGTTCCGTGGAAAAATCACTCTATTTCGTCGTCAGTTGGGCGGACGCCAAGCAACATTCCGACGCTCTGAAAAAACTCGGAATCGAACATATTATTGAAACGCCCGAGGAGATTCCTTCGCTTGTGCCGGGAGAGCTGGCTTTCGTCTTCCCGAGCTTGCCTGTGCGTGTATACGCAAAGGTCAGGACGCTATTTTCCGATAACGGCAAAAGGTATTGATTCTGTGTCTCCCTCTCAAGGCGTGTTCGTCCTGCTTGCTTGCGGCAACCTCGCCATACCATTCTCCCTCAATGAGATCGATTGCCAAACATCCCTCTCTGGCTCCGGCATTATTGACCGGATATTTTCTGTCATTCCTGATGGTCATGTTTCCTTGCACAAAAAAAGAGAGGGATATCCCCCCTCGTTATTTTTGGAACGTCACGATTTCACTCGTATCTCCAAATCGGAGAACAGGCTGGCTCGGCTCGGTCTCGGCGATGATGTTCCCGTGGCGGATCGAGTAACGGACGGTGGCCTGGCGGCGAATCGCACTTCAATATCCGTTATTTCACATGTGTATGCGGCCATATTCCCCGCTATGCCGGGCAGCTATTTGCCTTTTTCGATGTAGCGCTGCATCAGGCTTGCTCTGGTCAGCCAGACCCTCTCGCTCAGATGAATCCGGTAATGCTCCGGATTGAGCATGCGCAAATACTCCGGCCAGAACATCTTCAGCTGCTCGTCGTGATGGCGGCGGATTTCGGCTAGTTCAGGCAATTGATACACACGCATGCCGTCCACAAAGATCGGGACGAGCAGCGGCTGCGCCACGTACTTTTCCACCTGTTTGCTCAAGTACGTATGACTCGGGTGGAACAGCTTGATCGGCTTCTGCTCCTGGATGTCTGTCTCCGTCGGATAACAGAGGTAATCGGCGATCGCCTTTCCGGTTTTCTGGTCGATCAGCCGGTAAATGTCTTTCGCCCCCGGCGTCGTCACTTTCTCCGGATTCGCCGATATTTTGATCGTCGGGATGTACTCGCCATCGTCGCCCTCCCTGGCAACGAGCTTGTAGACGCCGCCAAGCGTCGGCTGATCCGCGGCCGTAATCAGCTGCGTCCCTACTCCCCAGGAGTCGACCTTTGCCCCCTGTACCTTCAGGTTCATAATCGTATGCTCGTCCAAATCGTTGGAGGCGACGATTTTCACGTCGGAAAGCCCTGCCTCGTCGAGCATTTCCCTCGTTTTGATCGAAAGAAAAGCAATATCGCCGCTGTCCAGCCGGACAGCCCTCAGCCGTTTGCCCTGCCGGCGCATTTCCAGGCCGATGTTGATCGCATGCGGCACTCCGCTCCCCAGCGTATCGTACGTGTCCACCAGCAATGTCACTTGGTCGGGCAGGGCGGCAGCATAGCGGCGGAACGCTTCTTCCTCGTTTTCGTGCGACTGGACCCAGGAATGGGCGTGGGTCCCTGCTGTCGGAATGCCAAACAGCTTTCCGGCCAGCATATTGGACGTAGAGTCAAACCCGGCGAGGTAGACCGCCCGCGTTCCCCAGAGCGCGGCATCCGCTTCCTGGGCCCGCCGGATGCCGAATTCCATCAACAGATCGCCTTTGGCCACCTGGCGGATTCGCGACGCCTTTGTGGCGATGAGGGTTTGGTAATTCATAAAATTAAGCAGCGCGGTTTCCATCAGCTGCGCTTCAAAAATTCGGCTTTCGACGCGTACCAACGGTTCGCTTGGAAAGACGAGCGAGCCTTCCTTGACCGAATGGAGCGTCCCCGTGAAGCGGAAATTGCGCAGTTCTTCGAGAAATCCGGGATCGTAGTTTTCCTCCTGCTCGCGCAAATACTCCAGATCGCTCTCTTCAAAGCGGAGGTCCTCCACGTATTTGACAATCCGCTCCAAGCCCGCAAAGACGGCGTAACCGTTTCCAAACGGGAGCTTGCGAAAAAACGCCTCGAAAACCGCCTTGCGGTTGTGGGTGCCATTGATCCAATGCGCGTACATCATGTTTATTTGATACTTGTCTGTATGTAGAGCCAATCCTGGTGAAAGCAAGCTGCTTCGCCTCCTGTTGCTACAGCGCCTGTGCGAAAGGCCGGAAGGCTCCGCGGCGCCGGACGCGCCCTTTCATCCGGGCGCAATCGAAAAAGAACGCTTCCTCCTATTGTAGCTCTTGTCGGCGGCAAGGTATAGCTCCGAAATGCAAAAAGGCCTGCCAGGCGGAAATGTGCAAAGAGATCCGGTCACCGGCAAGGCCCGATATAGTTTTGCTCCGTCGGCTAGTTTTGTTCCGTCAGCACGATCGGTCCGTCGCACGTGATCGCGATCGTATGCTCATACTGGGCCGACAGCTTGCCGTCCAGCGTCCGGGCTGTCCAGCCGTCGGCATCGATGGTCATCAGGTGGGTTCCCGCATTAATCATCGGCTCGATCGTAAGCACCATGCCCTCTTTCAGCCGAAATCCTTTGCCTGGCTTTCCGACGTGATTGTAGTTGGGCTCCTCATGCAGCGACTTTCCTACTCCATGCGCCAGCAGATCGCGCACAACGGAGTAGCCGTTTTCCTCCGCATGGGTCTGAACCGCATGCATCACGTCTCCGATCCGATTCCCCGGCAAAGCTTGCGCGATCCCTTTGTACAGGCATTCCTTGGTCACCCGCATCAGTCTTTTCGCTTCGTCGGAAATGTCGCCGACCGCATAACACCAGGCAGAGTCTCCCACCCAGCCGTTGTGCGTGGCGACGATGTCGATTTTGACGATATCCCCGTTTTTCAGGGGCTTCTTGCTGGGGAAGCCGTGTGCAATGACGTCGTTGACCGATGCGCAGATCGCTGCCGGGAAGCCGTTGTATCCATCGAGATACGTCCCTCCGCCGAGCTGCCTGATCAGCTTTTCGACATAATCGTTGATCTCCTGCGTAGTGACGCCTGGCCTGATTCTCTTGGCGATCTCCTTGTGGCACGTCGCCACGATCTGGCCTGCTTGCCGCATCTGCTCGATCTCTTCGCGAGTCTTCAAGTAAATCACAACTGGCTCCTCCCATCGCTCTCTCTGCTTTGGAGCAGCAGACCTTCACCTACGCTCTTTCGGATCATGAACAGCACTCCCTCCGGTGAAAAACCAGCATCCTTGTGGTACATGGAGATGCCGAAGCAGCCGACCAGGGTGCCGATGATAAAGTTGGCGATTCGGCCGGGATCGGTCCCGGACGTCAGCGTGTCCGACTGTCTGTGCATCTCTGCGACACACTCCAGCAGCGGCTGATACAGGGTATCGTCAAATCTCTGTTTGGCTGTCCGGCGGAGCTGCTCCTCCATCCCTACAAAGTTTTCGGCAGCCCATTTGTACACGATGAACGCAGCCGGAGCCTCCAGCCATAACTGCAGGAGACCGGCACAATACGCATCGAGAAGGTCTGCAGACTTGTCTTGCCCGGAAAAAGAGACTCTCGTCAACGCTTCCGCAAGCTCAAACCCTCTATCCAACAGATCGCCGACGAGGCTGTTCTTGTTGCTGTAATAATGGTAAACAGTGCCGTAGCCGAGCCCGGCTTTTTTGGCGACGTCGCGGATATCAAAGAGAGGACCTTTTTCAAAAAAGATCTGTTCCGCAGCTTCCAGGATTTGTTGGATGCGTTTTTCCCGTAACTCTTCGCATTGTTCTTTCGTTCGCGGAGACATGGCAACCTCCTGTTTTTTAGACCTTTAAGTATGTCGATAATAAAATACCACTTTTTGTTTTCGCTTGCAAGTTGTTTGAGAAGGTCTTGACCGGACTTTTGGGGAAGGGAAATGAACCAGGTGAAACATACACAAGGCTCGGTGAAACACGTTCTTGGCGTGTTTCTGTCCGGCCCCGTTCCAAAAGCGAAACTGCGCTCCAAAAGCAGTCGTATCCGAGTAACAGCTCAAAGGTCGACGCGAAAGAGTGTCTCGCTTTTGAAAGAAAGCCTTGGACAGTGTCCGAAAGAGCAGGGATTTTTCAATCGTGAGCCTCTCCCGGCGCAAGTTGTGGTGGTGCATGACGGTGGTCGAACCAGCTCCTGCGGCAGCAAGCTCGTACTCGGCTGCAGCTCATGTTCGGCCAGATCTGGCAGAAAAGTTCATGTCCACCTTGCTCTTGCCAAGAGACAGCCAGGTTCGTTACCTTGCCAGCTGGCCTGTAAACGCATTGACAGAGGCTTACCGGTTTTGTAGGCGGTAAACCAGTACGGGTGTGGTAGAAACTGTGTCGTTTTCCACCGGGTACACATACTCCAGCTCCAACGGATTTTCTTTGAGATAGGCTTCGGCTGCCGCCTTGGCGGAAATGGCCTGCTTGCCGTTGGGGAAAGTCAGCTTCTGATCTTGAAAATCCTTTCGGAAATAAAGGATTGCCCCTGTTGACTTGCCAACTCTCACCATGTACCGCTGGCTTTTTACCGGGATTCCTTCATGCGACACGTACATGCTGAACTCCCAATAAGGTCCCGGGAGATTTCTTTTCGTTTCCTCGCGGTCCCTCACCTGCAGCTCCGTCACATTCGGGTCAAGATACGGTTCCAGGAACTGAATCGCTTTCGAGAGAGCCTCTTCTCGCGAGATTTTTCCATTTGGAGGCTCTTCCAATGATGCCTTCGTCAGATAAAAATGCACGACTTGATCGTTGATCGTGGAAAACCGAAAACTATCATCGGTCGTCTGGTACTCTTTTTCATTTTCCGCCAGCATTTCCTTCGGCATGTCGCTAGGTTCAAACGTCGCGCCGTTCAGCTTGATTCCCCATTCCTTCTCCAGCACCTGCGCCGCTTCCTGCGGCGTTTTGATCGTCACCCGCTTGCCGCCCGCCTTCACCTGTACGGGAGTGTAGCCGCTTGTCAGCGAACCGTCATCCACTTCTTTCCCTGTCCGGGCGTCAAAAGAGCCGGAAAAAGCGGGCCGGTATACCAGCTCCTGCTGCTGGTTGCGGCCGACATAGAGAGGCTTCATATAGCTTGCAAAGGCGCTCTCCGCCTGCTCCCGGTCCATCGCTTCGGTCGGCTTGGGGAATGCTCCCGGGTCAATTTTTCTCCCCGCTGCATCCTTTGCCTCGACTCGGACGATTTGCCCCTTGTCGCTCACCTGGATCAAGTAGCTGTCTCCGGCCACAGGCAAGTCGTTGACGTACCGGACAAATGACGAATTGTTCCCGAACCGGTACTGCGACACTTCATCCCCCAGAATATCCCGCAAGAAGTCCTCCCCTTTTTCCCTGGCGACCGCCTCCGAAGCGTCAGCTTCCGGGGTGTCGGAGCGTTTCTCCAATTGCAGCACTGCTCCTGTCTCGGCGTCAATTTCGAGATCGGCGTAGACGAGTCCGTCTTTCATAAACCGGATCGTATAGATCGGCCTGCTTCCTCCGCCCAGAAATACTTTTGTTCCCATTGACCTCAGCTCCGGCCAATAGCGGTACAGCTTTGCAAGCGTCTTCCCGGCAATCCCGTTCAGCTGTTGAATGCTCTCCTCCGGAATGTTTGCTTGTGGCGTAGCGATAGAATTTGTCCCTTTAAAAAATGGGTATTTCAGTTGAGGAAATACTGTCAACCAAGCAATCAACAGGATCACTGCGGTCGACGTACCCACGGTTCCCGCTAAAGAAACAAATCTTCTTCGTTTCTCCATCTCCTTTGCTTTTTTGGACAGAAGCGTTGCCAGAGAATGATAATATTCGCTCCTGGGCTCCAGGTCAGGATTCTTTTTCAGTTCATCCAACAATTTCTCGTCATCCCTATGAAAGTTCAATTGTCCTTGCTCCTTTCATAGATTCCTCCACAGTGCCTCTCAACTTTTTTAACGCACGGTGGAAATCCACTTTTATTTTTGCTTCGCTGCACCCTAAAATTTCTGCAGTTTCCTTGACGCTGTATTCTTTCAGCCCCCTGAGGATTATGACCAGGCGATGATGGGAGTTTAGCTTCAATAAAGCCTTCTGAATGTATTCACGTGTCTCCTTTATCTGCAATTCCTGTTCAGGCAATCCATTGGTCGAGGGGAGAATTTTGAATAGATCCGGTGAAAACAATGTTCGCAAACGCTTTTTTCGATACTCGTCAATCGCTACATTTCGCGCCACTTTAAAAATCCACGTTCTCATACCGGAGCGTTCCTGAAAGCTTGGGAGCGCTTTTAAGACGCGGACAAACACCTCTTGCGTCAAATCTTCCGCGTTGTGACTGTCTCCCGTGAAGAACAGCATCATTTGGTAGATTTCTTTGAAGTATTTATGATAGTTCTCCATGATTTGCTGTTCCAGACTTTGTTTTTCATACAACGAGGGTACCTCCTCAACAAAACGATTCAAAATGATCAAACACCGCTCTTGACCGATCAGGAGCGGCGTAGTTCGTTACCTCGATATTTTCCCTGTAAACGCATCGACAGAGGCGTACCGGTTTTGTAGGCGGTAAACCAGTACGGGCGTGGAAGAAATCTTGTCGTTTTCCACCGGGTACACATACTCCAGCTCCAACGGATTTTCTTTGAGATAGGCTTCGGCTGCCGCCTTGGCGGAAATGGCCTGCTTGCCGTTGGGGAAAGTCAGCTTCTGATCTTGAAAATCCTTTCGGAAATAAAGGATTGCCCCTGTTGACTTGCCAACTCTCACCATGTACCGCTGGCTTTTTACCGGGATTCCTTCATGCGACACGTACATGCTGAACTCCCAATAAGGTCTCGGGGGATTGCTTTTCGTTTCCTCGCGGTCCCTCACCTGCAGCTCCGTCACATTCGGGTCAAGATACGGTTCCAGGAACTGAATCGCTTTCGAGAGAGCCTCTTCTCGCGAGATTTTTCCATTTGGAGGCTCTTCCAATGATGCCTTCGTCAGATAAAAATGCACGACTTGATCGTTGATCGTGGAAAACCGAAAACTATCATCGGTCGTCTGGTACTCTTTTTCATTTTTCGCCAGCATTTCCTTCGGCATGTCGCTAGGTTCAAACGTCGCGCCGTTCAGCTTGATTCCCCATTCCTTCTCCAGCACCTGCGCCGCTTCCTGCGGCGTTTTGATCGTCACCCGCTTGCCGCCCGCCTTCACCTGTACGGGAGTGTAGCCGCTTCCCAGCGAACCGTCATCCACTTCTTTCCCTGTCCGGGCGTCAAAAGAGCCGGAAAAAGCGGGCCGGTATACCAGCTCCTGCTGCTGGTTGCGGCCGACATAGAGAGGCTTCATATAGCTTGCAAAGGCGCTCTCCGCCTGCTCCCGGTCCATCGCTTCGGTCGGCTTGGGGAATGCTCCCGGGTCAATTTTTCTCCCCGCTGCATCCTTTGCCTCGACTTGGACGATTTGCCCCTTGTCGCTCACCTGGATCAAGTAGCTGTCTCCGGCCACAGGCAAGTCGTTGACGTACCGGACAAATGACGAATTGTTCCCGAACCGGTACTGCGACACTTCATCCCCCAGCATATCCCGCAAGAAGGCCTCCCCTTTTTCCCTGGCGACCGCCTCCGAAGCGTCAGCTTCCGGGGTGTCGGAGCGTTTCTCCAATTGCAGCACTGCTCCTGTCTCGGCGTCAATCTTGAGATCGGCGTAGACGAGTCCGTCTTTCATAAACCGGATCGTATAGATCGGCCTGCTTCCTCCGCCCAGAAATACTTTTGTTCCCATTGACCCCAACTCCGGCCAGTATCGGTATACCTTTTCCATTGTTTGCTTGGATACCTGATTGACTTGCGCGTTTTCGTTTGCCTTTGTCGCCGTGCTCTCCTTTGCCGACGCCGTTGCACCGTGCCAAGCCGGAATTGGAGCAAGCAGCGCAGCCATAACCAAGCCTGCAATTGCTTTGTTGGCGTATAAAATCTTGTAAGAGTGTTTCATCCATCTTCCCTCCGGATTGCTTTTTTGTTTTACAGCTACTAATAGACGGATTTTCAAAGTACAGGTTACAACTTTGGGAAAAAACAACAAAAACCAGGCATGCTCTACATGCCTGGCTGCGTTTGCATCTATCCTGCTTTTCTCTTGTGCGACTGCTTACGACGCCGCTGCATCCTTCGCAGCCGAAACCTCTTTCTGTCCCTCGAGATATTCCGTTGGACCGATGATCCCGTTTTCACGATCCTGTTTCTCCAGCTCAAGCGCTTTGGGTACGGACAGCCAGTAGGCCAGGCCGATTGCGATCACGCCGGCCCCGAACTTCCCGATAATCAGAGGCAGGATGATCGTAGGCTGGAAGTTGGCCGAGAACGACAGATGGTCGCCCAGCAAGAACGCCGCACATACCCCAAACGCGATATTGATTACCTTGTCTTTCGGAGGCATGGATCGGACCAGTCGGAACATCGCCAGGATGTTGGCGATTGTCGCAAGCAAGCCTGCGCTGCCTGTCGGACTCAGGCCCATCCGGTTGCCCATCGCCTGCAAAGGCTTCGCCGCGTACTTCCGCAGCATGTACACCATCGGGAAGGCACCCGCCAGCATAATACCAATATAGCCAGCCGTCTCCAGGGCGCGGAACTGATCGGTCGGATCAGCGATGATCGGATCGAAGCCCCAGGAGCCAAACAGCTTGGAAAAGACGCCTGTGAAGTACTCCACGATCGAAAATACAAGCACGAGCTTGATGCCTGCATCCATCGTTTTTCCGAAAATCATGAATGCCTTGATCATTAGGTCGGGCAAGAAGCGAAGCCCAAGCGCAATCGCGACCACAAACACCAGAATCGGCGACAGATTGATGAGGATTTTTCCGTATCCGATGGCAAAGGCGTAGGTGGATTCCGCATCCGTGGAAATCGTTTCGCGCACCTTGGTATTCGTCATCACCAGGATGGCGCTGGTGATAAAGGCGCCGATCGGAACAGTCAAAATCCCGGACATCACGCCAAGGGCCATGTATTTGTGATCCCGTTTGTCGAGCATCGCCAGCCCCATCGGAATCGAAAACACGATCGTAGCGCCCGCCATGAATCCGACGATCATCGCCATAATCCAGCCCTCGTACGAGCTCTTGAGCACGTTGGCCAACTGGTAGCCGCCCATGTCGCTGGCCAAAATAGCCGTGGCGGCAAGCGCCGGGTCGGCCCCGATCTTGTTGAAAATCGGCCCGCAAACCTTGTCGATGAACCAGGAAATGTACGGAATCGACGCCATGATGCCTGCCGCCGGTACGAAGATATAACCGGTGGAATGAAGACCTTCCATAAACTCCTTGCCGAGCCCTTCATCACTGTTGCGGATGGCCGCGACTGCGCCGATCACCGCGCAAATCATGATAAAGTAAATGACATAACTTCCGATTTGGTCCATGTATCAACCCCACCTTTTCTCGAGCATTCTTTCGTGCATGTTGGCATGGAGCGATCCCAAGCCTGTGTAACCAGCCTTCAGCCGCGGACTTCCTCTGCTGTCAGGGGCGTCATCCGGCAAGTCGCGAAGACCGGGACAGCGACATCCTGTTTTTTCCCTCATCGTTCTCCCCCTGCGCAAATAGCAAAAATTAACAATAAAAGCGCTTAGTAATCTGGTAGCAGATTACCCAAGCGCCTTTGCTTTTTTATATACACTTGTGAATTGTGAACAATCGGGACAAAACTGGAACCGCTTACAATTGAACCAAAAAAATAAAGGGAGTGATAAACATAATTTCCACTTCTTGATATACTCTGAATATTCAACGGTAAAGCTCCATTGCTTTACGCCTATCGTAATCCAATTATATGGGCGGTTAGTCATGTTGTCAACACTCGTTTTTGGACCGGTGGAATTGTGTTTCATGCCGCCTTTCGGGCACGCTGCGAAGCAAATCCCCCTGCCGCAGCTGAACAGGGGGCCGTTTTTTAGCGATGCGGTCTAATCTGCCTTCTTCAGCAAGTCGATCATATTCGCCTGCCTGTCCCGCAAAACGTCAGGCGTCCACTTGGAATGCTGTTCAATGAATACCTTGTTGGCTTGGAAAGCGTCAATCCTTTTTCGCAAATACAGCTTCTTCTTCTCTTCAAAATCGTGATTGCCAAGCGCGCTGTTTTTCTTCTGGCTGATCAGGACGAGGTTGGCGAGGCGATTCGTCCAATACACTCTCTGTTCATCCGTGAAATCCCGCTTCCACTGGCTGGCATCCGCCGGATTTTGCGGCAGCACATGCTCCACCGTAATGTAGCTGTGGCCGGAGAGATGCACCGTGTTATCGCTCAAAAGGTACTCGAGCTTCAGCAGCAGATGACGGGCGAACTGCTTTTTGTACACATGTCCATCGATGTTGCGGACAAACTCATCCTCGTCAATCTCGAAGAGCTCCTTCCTCTTGAACAACTCTTCCACTTGATCCGCAGGGGTGTTGTCAATTGCCTTCAAAATGCTGTTCATTGCTTCCAGACGCACCGTAGGCGTGATCCCGCACACCCAGTCTCCGGTGAATTTATGCTCCAGCTTTTTCAGGAATCGCTCCAGATGAGCCGCACCGAATTTGGCATAATAATGCATGAGCGGCGGAATCCAATCCTCCGAACGCAGGCCGATCCGCATGACGGTGATCAGATTTTTGTAGCCATTGCTCAAATTCGAGCCCTGCAGCTCGATGATGTCCTCGTAAATCGTATTGTATCGCTCAATTAATTCAAATGTGTCTTTGCCCATTTGCAGGCTCGGCTGTTTCGGCGCTTTCGGACGGTAAATGTTGTCGTGGAACTCTTCGAGCAGATTGGCGCGGGCTTTTTCCTGCACCAGGATGGTCCGGATGAACTGGAGAAAGCGGTCGAAATTTTCCCCGTGCTTTCCTTCGATCTCTTCCCAAACCTTGGCGTATTTGTTTACTTCCCTTTCCGATGAGAGCGCCCCAATATTTTGCGATTTGAGAATATCCGCGTTTGTCAGAGGAATGCCCCTGTTGTTCAGGATCGTAAACATCCGAAAAGCGTCTTCTGTATTTTCCGTGGAGACGTAAATGAACAAGGCCTTGTTGAAAATAAACCGCACAAACTGGGGCATATCACCCGGCGAAATTTTGTCCTGCAGCTCGGAACGCAGAACGAGGGCGGCATTGGCCATGTTCTCCAGCGAGACGTTTTCGCTTTCCCGCAGGGCCTGCAGCTCTTTTTCCTTCGTCGTTCCGTCCATTGCGATCAGGTGCGATTGAATGAAATCCTCCACCTTGTCCCGGATCTTGTACGTAATCCGCGTTCTCGCCGGGACGTTCTCCAACAGGTTTTCTTCCTGGTAAATCTTCTTTTGCAGCGTGTGCTTGAATTGATCACTGTCGATCAAATCTCGCAGGACGGCCATCATGATAAAGAAAGTGGTCAGCCGCTGCTGCCCGTCCAGCACCTCGTACTCCGGATAAGAGCTCGTCTTGATCCGCTTCAGCACGAGAGAGCCCAGGAAGTAATCATTGTCCGGCTTGTTCTCAAAAGCAAATACGAGGTCCTCCACCAGCTCGGTGATGTTGTCCGTTTGCCAAACGTAAGATCGCTGGTACTCGGGAATGACAAACCAGAATTTCTCTGAAAATATGATTTGAAAAATCTCCTTGTCGGAATCGATCTTCCCTGCCGTCATTTCTGCCGCTCCCTTTTTCTATTATCTTCACATACCGGAAGTAGTGCTATATTCCTATCTTATACGAGCGGACAGTCCTGCTCCAAGCAAAATTGTCCGGGGCGGAAACAAGGAAATGGCCGCTTGCAGCTAAGCATGGGACCGCGCTTCCAAGAGCAGCTTTTCGATCGCCGGCACCGCGAAGCAGGCCAGATGTTCCGGCAGCATATCCAACGCAAACCAGCCGATCTCCCCGATGGCTCCGCCCTCTTCCCTGTTTCGAGCTTCGCCCGATACGATGCGGGTCACATAGATGGCGGAAATCCAGTGCTCCCCCTTTTCCGGCCGGATCGTTTCAGCCAAGCAGAGCAGCCTTTCCACCTGTACCTCCAAATCGACTTCCTCTTTGATTTCCCGTACTACTGTCTGCTCCAACGGCTCGTATAGATCAACCTTCCCTCCCGGAATGCTCCAGGTCCCTTTTTCCGGCTCGCGATTTCTGTAGACGAGCAACAGCCTGTCGTCTGAATCGAGGATGACGGCGCCGACGCCGATTTTGGGTGCTTGCTGTGTCATATCCAATCTCCTGTCCGTGAATTTGCGAGAACGCTCATCGATGTTCTCTTCCTTCCTACACATTATTTTACACTTCATAGGCGATCTTTGTCTTTCTTGCGATCCCCCACTGTTTGGGGAACAAAAATTTCGCGTACCGCAGGCAAAAACCGCTTGACTCAAAACATAACCATCGGTTACATTATAACCAACGGTTAATAACCAATGGTTATAAATTCTGCGTTGTTTTTCTTGAAATAGAAACATGGAAAGGAATTTTCTTATATGACCAGAAAACAGGAACAGCGTTCGGAAGAGACAAAGCGATTGATCCTGGAGGCGGCGGGACGCCTTTTTGCAGAGCGGGGCTACGATGCTGTGACGATGCGGGAAATCGCCAAGGCGGCGGGATGCTCCCATACGACGATCTACATTTATTTTAAGGACAAGGAAGCGCTGCTTCACCATCTGTCCATGGAGCCGCTGCAAGCCTTGTTTTCGGAAATGGAGGCGGAACTGCAAAATGGCTCGCTTTCAGCGGAGGAAAAGCTTCTCGCTGTCAGTACCTGCTTCGTTCGCTTTTGCTTGCTGAACCGGAGCATGTACCCGCTGTTTTTCATGGCGAAGTCCTCCCGCGTGGACGAAAAGGAGCCTTCCCTTGCGCTTCAGCACTTGCGAAACCGGTTGTTTGGTCTGCTGAAGGACGCTGTGACCGCTTGCCTTCCGCCGCATCTGACAGAAGAACAGTCGTGGGCGTATGCCCGCGTCTATTTTTTCACGCTGCACGGCGTGATCGGCACGTACTCCCAGTCGGAGGAGCCGTTTGACATGCTGATGGAACGGCTGGGCTCCACCTTTGAGCTGGCCCTGCGGGTCGCGCTGGCAGGCTGCAAGCAAATCGCACATGAGGAGGCTTCCGCGAAATGAAAGTGGAACAAATTTCGGAGCATATCTGGAGCATCCGTTCCTGGATGCTGATCCCTGTACACGTATGGGCAGTAGCCGATGACGAAGGGGTAACGCTGGTGGATGCGGGGATGCCGTTTATGGCAAAAGGGATTGAAAAAGCCGTGGATCAGCTGGGAGCGGGACCTCTCCGGCGCATTCTCCTGACTCACGGTCATTCCGACCATACCGGTTCCGTCAAGGCGCTCGTGGAGCGCTACGCCATCCCCGTCTACGCCCACCGGACGGAGATCCCTTACATGGAAGGCCAGCTTGCGTACCCCGGTCGCAGGAAAGCGGAGAAAAACGTGGCACCCGGCCTGGCGGAAGCCCTCAAGGAGAACGAGGACGGTCAGCTGTTGACAGTGGCCGGTTTGCGGCCCTGCCTCACCCCCGGGCATTCACCGGGACACGTCGTTTACTTTCACGAAGAAGATCAGGTGCTTTTGGCCGGGGATTTGTTTACCTCAAAGAAAGGAAAGCTGCACAGGCCAATGCCGATGTTTACGGCTGATATGGGCGAGGCGGTGCGCAGCAGCGTTATCGTCAAAAAGCTGGCGCCCCGCCGTCTGGAGGTATGCCACGGGGGGCCCGTCATGGATGCGGCCGCGCAGCTGGATGAATATGTGCAGAAAACGGCGAAGGCCTACTCGATTGACCTGGGGATTGCATTTTGAATTACACTTTACCTATGTAGGGGGAACTCGCCGGACTCCCCCTACTGTCGTCCGGCTGGCAGACTTTCGTGCAGGCAGAAAGACAGGGCATCCGAAGCCTGTTCGTGCACTGATCAGCCCTATCCCAACTGTCTAAGCAGCCATTCTCTCCGATCGACTTCAGCCTCTTCGCAGCCTGTGAAGAGATGGTCGCTCTCATACCATTTGACCTCGCGGGGAGAGCTTGCGGCAGCCATATACTGATCAGCCTGCTCCCTGTCGATGAATTCATCATGATGCACAAATTGAAACAGTACAGGAGCAGGAGCCGCGTTTTTTATGTAGTGAACCGCATCCAGCTCTTCCAGATCGGCAAAAACCCGCTCAAATCGCTCCTTGGGCAAAATCTGCCGAACCAGGGCCGACACCGGGTGCCCGCTGGTCCGGTGCCAGACAGTGGACCGGGAGTAGCCTGCCATGAGCACATAGGCCTTGACGCGCTTCTCCACGCCCGCGAAGACACCGCCCCAGGTCGCGCCATAGCTGTGGCCCACATAGCCGATCCGCTCCGCATCGACGTTATCCAGGCTGACCAAGAGATCCACCCCTCTTTGCAGATCGACGATGGTCTGGACAAACAATTCTTTTTTGATCATCATTTCTACGAGCTGGACCGCTCTTTCCTCCTGAGACAGCTCCGGAGATAAGGCCTGCCGCAAAAACGGTGCGTCAATCGACAGCGATACGATCCCCTGGGTGGCCAATCTCTCCGCTTCCGGCAAAAAGGAAGCGCGGTTCCCTTGGCCCGGGTGCAAAAACAGAACAGCCGGCAGACAGCCTTTCCCCTCCGGAGTCACCAAATACGCCGGAACCTCTCCTCCAAGCGGGCTGTCGTAGGCAATATCCCTCACGCTGTACCCTTCTTTTGCTGCCACAGAATGTTCTTTCCAACTAAGCGGTCGTTCTTTGTCATAGAGAAACATCGTTCTCCCCTCCTTCTACTCGATCAATGCATTCGGACATTTGCGGCGCAGCTCTTTCAAAAACGCGTCCCGATCCTTCGGCGAAATCAGCACCGTTCCGCCATTCCCGTAATGCACAACCGTTCATCTTCGATTCATTTTGACAC
>NZ_JAUMSJ010000016.1:0-105746 GCF_037834415.1 Brevibacillus borstelensis
CCAATACTGTATGCGATGATCTCTCCGTTGTACAAGTCCATGATGCTAGATAAATACAACATTTTACTGCCGAAAGGCAGGTAAGTAATATCCGTAACTAGCTTTTGCAATGGTTGTTCCGCAAGAAAATCACGTTTCAAAAGATGATCAGCGACCTGGAACGGTTGTCCGGTTCCCTTTCGCTTTTTTATTTTCACTCGACATTGCAAGCCTTCTTCTCTCATAATCCGTTGCACTCGTTTATGATTCACTTGCATCTCTCGGCGTAAAAGTGCTGTGATTTTTCGGTATCCATAGCGAAATTTATGTGCTAGGCACAACTCACGAATACGTGTGACGATTGGTTTCGAAATCTGTTGTGTATTCCTTTGATTTTTCCACCGATAGTAGGTGGAACGAGCAATGCCCAGCCATTAACACGCTTGTTGTATAGAGACCTCTCCCTTTATGGAATCCATCCACTGGACTGGTGCTTCTGGTGACACCTCCTTTCCCACTCCTTGTACTTTTTTAAGACATCCAATTGTTGCTTTAAGAAGCGATTCTCCTGTTTCAATCTTTCAACTTCAGATGTAACCTCTGGTCCTTTCCCATACGTATACTGTTTACTTACCGGTTGTTCAAAGCGGTGAGTTTCGCCGTTTCTATGCCACCGTAACCATGTTTTTACCTGCGTTTTGTTCTTGATACAGAGTTGCTCCATTACTTCTCTCACTGATACACCCGCCAGCCTCATTTCAACAGCCTTTAACTTAATTTCCGCAGGATAACTGACTCTTGTTGTCACAGAAAAAACACCTCCAAGTTGTCCCCATATCTTACGACATGGTCGCATTCTCTGGAAGGTGTTTTGATTTGTCTTACCTTATGGGGTCAGTCCCTACCTATCGTAAGCTTTTTCAACAGGCATAAGAGCAATACTTAATCCTACCCTTGCCGAAAAGATTTCGACAATCTCCCGCATGAAACCAGTACACATCCAACCCACTATCCAATTCTGTTGCAGCTTTATCCCATCGCCGCCAAGTGGTTCCATTGTCCCACAACTTTCGACCTACAAATATCGACATATGATAGGATATATGGATTAAATTGGAGAAATAATCCTCTATTCCGTAAAAAGGAGGGAAAAATGTAAATGTTTGATCACTCACATTATGTACCCGTAATAAAATGGAAAAGAGGTGAACAAAGAGCTCTAGAATATTTAGATCATCCACTTAAAAATCATATGACTCCTTTACTGGAGATAACTCCGATCTTCTTCGAAGAAGAGGAAGACGAAAAATCCCGCTCTCAAAAGCTTGACAAAGAATTAGTTAATATAGGTCAAGATGTAAGACGTTGCTGGAACAATGATACACCAGTTTTCGTTGATACAATCCAGCTAGAAGTTGATGATCAACTATTCATGAGTACGGGTAAACACTTTTTGGAATATGTAATAGAAGACATCGAGGCTCATGGCACCCCAGCTATCCCCGTCGTAAACACGGCTCATTATCAACCTTTTTGGAGTTCACTAGAAAACGTCCTTCGCCAGTATGGTCGAGGTCTTTGTCTTAGAGTCAAACGTGGACAATTAAACAATCTAGGTAATCTGAAAAATGATATTGACTTGGTAATAAATAATTTACATCTAACACCGGAAAACATTGATTTAGTGCTTGATTTTGAATATATTGGAGACGATACACCTTCAGTACTTTTCACAAATGCCCTAATGGGGATTGTCCAATTCCCCTACTTAACTCAATGGAGAAGTTTTAGTTTAATGGGAACTTCAATGCCAAGTAGTCTCCGTATGAAAGCGAATACCCTTGGTAATCTGCCAAGAAACGAATTTGATGTTTATAAGCAATTGGTGAGTATCCGAGGTGGATTGGGAAGATTACCATCTTTCGGAGACTACACAATCAATAACAACACTTACACCAATTTCGATCCTTCAATGATGCAAGTCGCGGCTACCATTCGATACACTACAGCAGATAAATTCCTCATCTTTCGTGGTGCGTCAACTAAAGGTACTGCTAATGGCGGGTTTCAACAGTACATTTCTCTTGCTCAAGATGTCGTAAAGCACCCCGATTATTACGGTCGCTCATACTCATACGGCGATGGTTACATCTACGATTGCGCACACCAATTAAACGGTGTTTCTACTGGTAGTCATGAAACGTGGAGGCGTGCTGGGGTTAACCATCATCTAACCTTAGTGATCAATGAACTCGCCAACCTGCACGGCTCTTCAACGCCTGGTACACCAGTTGCTTCAATTCGCCCATAGGGATATTCGCTACCAGTCTCTCATATAACACATTTTTTGGCTTGCTCAAAACCCCTTTGTGCAAGCCTTTTTCTTTTAGTAAAGCCAATGCCTCTTCTTTCCAGAGTAATTGGACAAGAGAATAAGGATCTTGGGAAGGATTTTTTCTTCCCCTTTTCGCATACTTCATTCTTGCCTGCCCTTTAATGTTTGTAACAACGATGATACCCCACCAATCAGGAACCATCTCATTTACCTTGTCCAGATATTCATTTGCAGTAACGATTGTGACCTTATCAAAAACCTTGTTGTAATCATCCATCTGACTTGGCAGTCTACTCAGCGTATCACTCTCACTCTTGATTTCGTACCCGTGAATAACTCCATTAACCACCGCAATATCTACTCGTGACTGCCCAAGGCAGACTCCCATCTCATTAATTATTAGTGTGTCTGGTTCTTCACCATGTTTCAATTGTAACTTTCCGAGAAGGACCTCGCGTACATCTGCGTCCTTTAACTTTTCCATCCTTACATCCCGTTCCTTGGATTATTGACCTTAGTATTATTTGACGTTTAATAGTATATTCCTGCTTTACGCAAAAAACCCGCCCAGTTTCCCAGGCGGTAGAGAAGGGGTTCCCGAAAGATAAGCACCTTTCACATATAGGTGGCTTTTGCACGACAAAAAAGACTAGCCTTATAAGTTGCTACCAAGACTTCAATAAAATCCAGAGAAAAAGTGAACATTTTGTGAACAAGAAGAAAATGTATAAAATACCCAATAATAAGAACCGATTACAATAATGTAAGTAAATTAATTTTTTAGGAGGTTTTTGGATGAAAATTTCCAATCAAAGCATTACAAATCATCAAGCACAATACGTAAGTAAGCCAGACACTGATTCAACACAAAACGAATTAAACACACATTCCTCCAACGTTCAGAATGACTCCTTAGAAATTAGTGAAGAAGCAAAAAAATTATACAATGAGTCCAAAACCAACCAATTAACTCCTATGGCTGTAAAATCTTATGAAACCACGATACGCTTTAACGGATACGATATTACATTTGAAGTTCGTCGTGGCAACATTAACATCGAAAATGATCGTGAATTCAGGAATTTAATATCCGATTCGTCATCAAAAGATATAGCCGATTTGGCAAGTAGAATGAAAGAAATTTATAAGCGTCATATTGGGGAATCATTTGATGTATCAACTACTTCAATGGTTTTTGAGATAGCTGCTCATGTTTATCCTGACGATATGGCCAAATTCGTTGAGGATAATATACATCTTTTGCCAAGAAGAATACGAGATGACGTGAGAGACCTTATGGACCAGCTCCAAGAGCGTACTCGCGTAATTAATATTGGAGAAGATGACAAAGAAAGAGTTATTTTTGATAATATAGCTAGAGTATTGCATATATTCGACTTTTTTGATGTTATAGACAAAAATTGATTCACATATATAAATGTAAACATCCCGTCTTCACCTTTTGAAAAGTGAGACGGGATGTCTTTGTTCGCAGCTAGGATTGTGTTATTTCAGAACTACACCTTTTAGTTTGACCCTCCCCTTGGCACGAAAAAACCTATATACTTTTTTAAAATTAGACCACAAATAATAGATATTAAGAGATTGGATATTAAAGGCGGATAAAATATAAAGTGATTTGCCCCAAGAAATACTATAAATTCGAAAAGAGCAATGCCAAAAAGCAATATAAACAACTTTCTGCTTCGAAGTCGGTACATGATGAATATAACCAGTGCCATTACAAGGAATCGAATTACAGTCAGTTTTGAAACACCCCAAAAATCTTCCCACGGTATGAAACCTTGGTTCACATCGTCAACAATAACAAAATAAAGAAACCCTTCAAGCATTGCGCTACCAACTATATATACAGAAAAGATCAACGAAATAATAAGTCGGAAAACTTTTTTTTTCAAATTCATTTTCCAAATACCTCCAATACTAAGAATCAATTACATTATACGCAACCTTTATAACCATTTCAATTGGTATCTGATCTTAAACACAAAATGTAGGAACACTGTACTGTGTATAACATGACAAGAAATCGGTTTTACTTTTATTATGGTAGGTTCTTGTCCACGTAAAAAGCCTGCCCTCAGATAAGGAACAAGCTATTTGGGAGACGTTCTGAAATTTTTTTCTGTGCTCGTTGAATGTGTGTATTCACACTGCTCTTTGAGATACCAAGAAAGTTCGAAATCTTTGAGTGGGAGAAACACTCCCCATATGCCATTAAATAGCAATCCCGCTCCCTTTCACTCAATACACAAAGGGCGTCTTCGATCTGTTGCCTTTGCCACTCTGACAAATTCGATGGGCTGCCAGCTGTACTTCTTGCAACAAACGCTTGCATACGGATCGGGTCCATTAGTTTTTCTTTTTGGTATGATGCTCTCCGCTCAATCCCACGTCTACTTCCCGGCCCTGACGCTCGGAACGTGTAAGACCTCAGTCCGCGTCACCTTCAAAGACTCTACGCCAAAAAAGGTAGATGTTGGTCTGGCAGCCAGCTACATCCGAAACATTCATGCAGTCATAAGTAAGTCACTCCGAAAAGCAAAAGAATGGGGATTGATTAAGGAAAATGTCACCTCCCTCGTTACTCCACCACGGATCGAGAAAAAGCAGGTACAGACGTGGACATTGGAAGAAATAAACCAATTCTTAAACAATCAAGAAGAGGAAAACCGGCAACAAGAAGTTTTATATTGTGTATGTATTGGCTATATTTTGCGGGATGCGAAGAGGTGAGATTCTCGGCCTTCGTTGGTCGGACTGCGATTTAGAAAATGGGCTTATTCGAGTCCAACAGACCCTTGTTAATGTCGGCGGAAAAGCGGTCATGCAAGAACCTAAGACGAGAGGAGCTATCCGCACTATTGATGTACCAGAATTTGCTTTGCAGGAACTGAAAAGCCATTATATCAAACAGAAAGAAATCAAACTCCAATTAGGTCAGGGTTATGAAGATAATGACTTGGTGGTGGCGAACTGGACAGGCACACCGGTACTTCCTGGCGACGTGAATCATGATTTCAAGATCGCTTGTAAGTTTGCTGGTATACCTATTATCAGGTTTCATGATCTCCGACATACCCACGCCACTATCCTCTTGCAGTTGGGTGAAAACCCCAAAATCGTGAGTGAACGATTAGGCCACTCAGATGTCACTATCACACTGAACACCTACGCCCACGTTCTCCCTTCAATGCAGCGGGACCTCGCCAAAAATTTCGATCAGGCCATAAAGCGGGCCAAAGTCTAAGCTTTAACGAACTAAAGGTTGTCAATCGGTTGTCAGAACCCTCGTTTTCAACCCCCGAAAACATCAGGAACCCCTGATGTATCAAGGGTTCCGCGAATGTTATTTTGAAATGTTAAATTACACTTCCATAATGATAGGCAAGATCATTGGACGACGGCGGGTTTGATCGTACAAGAATCGGCCCAGTGCTTCCTTGACATTGTTTTTCAACGAAGACCATTCATTCACATTTTCTTCCATGCATTTGACAAGTGTTTGGGTGACGATGCGATTTGCCTCGTCCAACAGCTCTTCCGATTCCCGTACATAGACAAAGCCGCGGGAGATGATGTCTGGACCGGACAAAATCGTACCATTTTGCTTGCTGAGTGTAACGACAACTACCAGAATTCCGTCTTGTGACAGTAATTTGCGGTCCCTGAGAACGATATTTCCAACATCGCCGACGCCAAGGCCGTCAATCAATACATTGCCAGCGTTAACCTTTGGACCAAAGCGAGCTTTTCCCCCGGAAATCTCCACTGTGTCGCCATTGTCCAACAAGAAAATGTTTTCACTCGGGATTCCCACTTGTTCGGCAAGCAAGGCGTGCGTTCTCAGCATGCGGAACTCGCCGTGAATCGGGATGAAGTACTTCGGCTTCATGAGGTTCAGCATCAAACGAAGCTCCTCCTGGCTGCCGTGACCGGATACGTGTACCGCTCCATTCGGGCCGTGCCCGCCGTAAATCACCTCAGCGCCAATCCGAGACAATTGGTCAATGGTGCGCGCCACGTACTTTTCATTGCCAGGAATAGGTGTAGCTGCGATTACTACTGTGTCCCCTGGAAGGATATCTACTTTCCGATGGGCGGATCGGGCCATACGGGTAAGCGCGGACATCGGCTCCCCTTGACTTCCAGTGGATAAAATAACGACCTGCTCGGCAGGAAGCTTGTTCACTTCATCCGTATCGATCAGCAGACCTTCAGGTACATGGAGGTAGCCCAGATCCTTGCTGATATTGATGACGTTTTGCATGCTTCTGCCCACGACCGCGATCTTGCGGCCGTACTCCGCCGCAGCATCGACTACATGCTGAATCCGGTGAACGTTGGAGGCAAAGGTGGAAACGATAATCCGTCCTGTCGCCTTGCTAAACACGTCCTTGATTGCAACACCGACTGAACGCTCCGAGCCGGTAAAACCAGGCCGCTCAGCGTTGGTGCTGTCCGAAAGCAGACATAATACGCCACGGTCGCCGATCATAGCCATCTTGGCCAGATCTGCCTGTTGATTGTTTACCGGTGTCTGATCAAACTTGAAGTCTCCCGTATGCACCACGTATCCTTCAGGGGTTTCCAGGCAAACGCCAACGCTGTCTGGAATACTGTGGTTGACGCGGAAAAACGTGGCCTTCATGTTCCCGAAATCAACTTCCGAGTCGCTGTTAATTAAAATGCGCTTCGTATCGTTTAGAATACCCGCTTCTTTTAATTTTGCTTCAATCAGACCCAGCGTCAATTTTGTCGCATATACCGGTACCTTCAAACGTTTGAGCACATAGCTGAGTCCGCCGATGTGATCTTCGTGTCCGTGCGTAACAACAATACCGCGAACCTTGTCGCGATTTTCCTCCAAGTACGTAATGTCCGGGATGACCATATCAATTCCCAGCATTTCCTCTTCCGGGAACTTTAATCCGGCGTCGATGACGACAATTTCATCATCGCATTGGACTACGTACATGTTCTTCCCAATTTCGCCTACTCCGCCCAGGGCGAAAATGAGAACAGAGTGATTCGATTTTGCCAAACGTGTAACCTCCTATATTTAGTTGTCATTCACACTCAAATTAACCGCCCCAAATCACTTACACTCATTATACCCGAATAGAAAAGAGGAACACAAGAAAAAACAGCCACCCGGAAAAGTCATTTTAAGAATAAAAAATCGGCAATATTAAGAATGAATTGGATGGAAATTGACAGACTATAAGTAACTCGCCGAAAAGGAGGTGGCCGCATGTCTATGTGGCAACGGTTCAAGTACAGGAAGGAGACTAGAAAGCTCTCTTCTGCCAAGGCCTTGATCGGCTCTTCCTTCTCTGAAAATCAGCGGTTACCTGCCAAACTTGAAGAAACGCTCGCTTGCATGAAGGAGACATTTGGTGGCACCGACGACTTCAAGACTCGTCGGTTTGAAGTGTTTGGCCGCTATCCGGCAGCTCTGATTTACCTGGAACACCTCACGAATCAACGGGAGATGAAGGAGGACATCCTGCGACCCCTGCTTCAAAAAAATGCTGCCCACGTTGAGAGCGGGAGCGTGGATAGAAGCGAGCTGCCGGAACTGATCACCAATGACATCCTGTTTGGCGGGAATGTATCTACTGGAAACAAGTACCGCACGTTGGTCGATCGTATCTTGGACGGCCAGGTTGCCATTATTATCGATGGCCTTGACAGAGCGATTATTTCGGGTTCGGGCAAAGTGGAACATCGCGCCATCAGTCAACCAGAAACGGAACAGGTGATTCGCGGTTCCCGGGAAGGCTTTATTGAAAATCTCGGAGTGAATCTCGCGCTTTTGCGGAACAGACTCCCTTCCGTGGATTTGCTCGTCAAAACAATCCAGATCGGCCGGAAGACAAGGACGAAAGTAGCTGTCTGCTATTTGCGAGACGTGTGCAATCCTGCACTTTCCAAAGAAATCATTGATAGACTTCAGAAAATCGATATCGACGGTGTAATCGATTCCGGCTATTTGGAACAGTTCATCGAAGACAATCATTTGTCTCCCTTTCCGCAAATACAGAATTCGGAACGCCCCGACAAGTGCGTCGCCAACTTGTTGGAAGGCAGGGTGATTATTTTGGTCGACGGCTGCCCTTTTGCTCTGATCGCTCCAGCGGTCTTTAGCCAATTTTATCAATCTGTCGATGACTATTCCGAGCGTTTTTTGCTCTCCAGCTTTGTCAGGCTATCCCGTCTGGTCGCTCTCTTATTTTCACTAATTTTCCCTTCTCTATATGTATCTGTAATCTCTTTCAATCCCGAACTGATACCGACCGAGTTTGCCGTAGCCGTTGCCGGCGGCCGTGCCGGAGTCCCTTTTCCTGCCCTTTTGGAAGTGCTGATCATGGAGGTTTCCATGGAAGTATTGCGGGAAGCGACGATCAGGCTGCCGCAGCAAGTCGGCGGCGCACTGTCCATTGTCGGTGTGCTGGTAATCGGACAAGCTGCCGTATCTGCTGGATTTGCAAGCCCGATCACGGTCGTTGTGATCGCTCTTACCACCATCGGTTCGTTTGCAACTCCCGCATACGACATGGCTCTTGCATTGAGGCTGCTTCGCTTTCCTCTGATTATCCTGGGAGGCATTTTTGGACTATATGGCGTCATGGTTGGCCTGATCCTGATCGTGAACCACATGCTTTCTCTGCGTTCTTTTGGCATACCATTCATGAGTCCTCTGGTACCTGGTCAATGGCAAGGGATGAAGGACACAATGGTACGGGGCCCCTTTTGGCTTTCTCCCAAGCGCCCTGAGCTTTTGCACCCTCGTAATTCCGTCCGAGTTGGGACCGAGAGCCAGTCAATCGAGCAGCCACCTCACAATACGCTAGATCCGGTTTCTGTCGGAAATAGAAGATGGGAGGATTCGGATGGAGACTCCACGTGAAATTACCTTTTTGCAAGCTACCGCGGTTTTAATCAGCACCATCATCGGGGTAGGAGTTCTTTCCCTGCCCGTGATCGCTGTGAAAGCAGCGGACAGCGGAGCCCCGCTTCTGACCTTTCTCGGAGCAATGATCGCACTCCTATCCTTAAGCATTCTAGCGGCTTTAGGGAAACGCTTTCCTCGCAAATCGATCATTCATTATAGCGAAGATATTCTCGGCTCCTGGATCGCCAGGATCGGGAGTGTCGCTATTGTATTGTTTTTTGCTTTGCTGTCTGCGCTAACGGCACGAGAATTTGGCGAAGTAGTCGTCACTTCCGTACTCAGAAACACTCCATTGGAGGTAACGGTTATTGTCATGCTCGTTCTCACGGCTGTCTCTTGCCGAAACGATATGAATACATTTTCTTACATCCATTTGTTCTACCTGCCGTTTATTTTAGCTCCGGGTCTTTTGATCGTCGCATTGTCCTTGCAAAACGCCGATATGATTAACTTGCTGCCTATCGCTCGGGTCGCGAACGGTGAATGGCTTTACGGAAGCTTGACCATTGCCGCTCTTTTTCAAGGTTCATTTATCGTTACGATGATCATTCCGTCCATGCCCCGTCCGGCAAAAACATTACAGGCCTGTTTGCTGGCAATTATCGTCTCCGGCGGTCTCTACTTGTTGATCGTCATTGCCACCGTAACGATTTTTGGAGCCGAAGAGACAAAGCTTCTCATTTGGCCCACTCTTGAGCTGGCCAGAATGACGTCGCTCCCGGCCAATGTCCTGGAGCGGTTGGATATTTTGTTTCTCGCCGTTTGGGTGACAGCTGTCTTCACGACACTGTTTTCCACCTATTATTTCACCATCCATTCGCTGAGCAATCTGTTGCGGCTCAGGGATCACAAGATGTTTTCGTTCTTTCTCTTGCCGTTCATCTTTGTACTGGCCATGCTCCCGCAAAATGTGCTTGATACATACCGTTTTATACTCACAATCGGTTTGTATGGTCTCATTATCACGATCGCTTACCCGGCTGTCCTGTTGATTATCGCCATTTTGCGAAAGAAAAGGGAGGATCAACTTGATCGGGAACACGCACAGGAGTCACCTTAATATCGTTTTCATACTCGCTCTACTCCTGCCTATCCTTACGGGATGCTGGGACAGAACAGAAATCGAATCGAGGGCAAACATTCTCGGAATCGCCATTGATGTTGTAGAAGACAACGAGGAACAATATGAATCCAAGCTCAGTCATTTGGATCATACCTTCCCTAAGCCCAAAAAGGCGCTGATTCAAATCACGGCGCAAATTGCCGTACCGGGAAGAATTCCCTTGGGTCCGGAAAGCGGCAGCAGCGGATCGCAAAAGCCGGTTTGGGTACTGAGCACCGTCGGCCACACGCTCGATGACGCTATCCTGAACCTCCAGCAAGAGATAGCTGATCGACTTTTTTTCGGACATTTGCGGGTTATTATCGTCAGCGACAAGGTGGCAAAACAGGGTGTCGGAGAATTAAACGACTATTTGCGACGAAATCCGGAAGTGCGCCGGACAGCCTGGATGATCATTTCCAATGGGAAAGCTTCAAAAGTGATGGAGAGTTCCCCGCAATTGGAACGAATTCCCACACTTTATCTCTCGGCAATGATGGAAAACGCCGTTTTACTGGGCAAGTTTCCCAGTGACTTTCTCGGCCTGTTTTGGAGCGCCTCATCAAAGTTGGGCCAAGAGCCCTTCCTTCCTGTGGTAGAAGTGAAACGGTACGAAAACACCGAGATCTCGGGACTGGCCTATTTTCACGGAGATCGGATGGTCGGGGTCCTGAAGCCTTTGGAAATCGGCTTCTTCATGGCAGTCAAGGGAATCACAAAGGGAGGCTATGCCGCTTTTACACCTGTACCCGGCCAAAAAGCGAGCGTGTTGGTGCGATCGCGTTCTCGCAGCACGCAAATAAGCGCTGTGATGGAGCACGGACGGCCAAAAATTAAGCTTGACATTCACGTAGAAGTTGACATCGTTGAAAAGACAAAAAACACCGGCTCCTTGAATCGGCCCGGCATCTTGAAAGAAATCTCTGCCGAAACCTCGAGGCATGCCAAAAACACGATTGAAAACATAATTGCCAAAACACAAAAGGATGAATCAGATATATTCGGATTTGGGGAGTACATTCGGGCCAAGCTCCCCGATTACTGGAATACTCACATCAAAACGAAAGAAAACTGGCGGGAGCAATTCAAGAAATTGGAAGTTGACATCCACTTCACGACCACGATCCGCCGTGTAGGAATGAGGCTGGGATAGGAGGTAATCTTTTGAGCGTCCCCTTACATCTGGGATACATCTACTATGTGGTTTTTCTGTCGATAGCAGCTGGCATAGCCGTCCTCCGTATTGACGTAGCGAACTATGAATCGGCGATCATGCCGAGAGAACGACGAGCGGCCAAAATTCTCGGCTGGCTCAACATTGGTCTAGGAGTGCTGATCCTTCTCCTGCAATGGTTAATCCATTCGTTTATTCACACCTGATCGGGAGAGATTGAGGAAAATCAAAACGGGAGCCTTCTCATAAATTCGGCTCCCGCTTAGATTTTGCCATTATCCCAGCAAGTTATAGACAAATGCTTTTTCTTCTTCGGTCAGAGCGACGAGCGGCAAACGAACGCCTCCCGTCTGAATTCCCAGCTTCTCCAAGGCAGCTTTGGTAGGCCCCGGACTTGGATACGCAAACAAGCCCTCAAATACAGGCAGAAGCTTGCGATGGATTGCCGCAGCCTGTGCATGCTCTCCTCGGAAAAAAGCAGAAATCATCTCAGACATCTGGGCACCCACCACGTGGCTGGCTACGCTGACAATTCCTACGCCCCCGATGGAAAGCACCGGCAGCGTCAACCCGTCATCTCCGCTGTAAAGCTCAAACCCTTCCGGTGCATGCTCGATAATCGACGCCATTTGCGACAGATTGCCCGAAGCTTCTTTCACGCAGACGACGTTGGGCAGCTTCGCGAGCCGGAGTGTCGTCTCCGCGGTCATGTTTACACTCGTACGACCCGGTACATTGTACAGCATGACCGGGAGTTTCGTAGATTCTGCCAGTGCCTTGAAATGATGGTATATTCCCTCCTGGGACGGGCGGCTGTAATACGGTGTAACCAACATGACGCCGTCGACGCCTATCTTTTCAACTTCTTTAGTAAATTCGATGCTTGCCGCCGTATTGTTGCTGCCTGTTCCGGCAATAATATGGCATTTTCCTTTTGCATAGGAAACGACGTGCTTGAACAAATCAAGTTTTTCCCCGACGGACAGCGTCGGAGACTCCCCCGTTGTGCCGCTGACCACAATGCCTTCCGTACCGGTAGCCAGCAAGTGATCAATGAGACGTTCGGTTTGTTCGTAATCGATTTCTAGTTGCTGATTGAAAGGAGTTACCATTGCGGTAACCAATCGGCCAAAACGTGCCACTGCCCCCAGCTCCTCTGCCTATTCTCACAAGTATAATGCCGCTGCCATTTACAAGTGTCCGGTATGCAATTGAAATTGCTGATGCAGAGCCCGGACCGCGCGAACCATATCCTCTTCATGAACCAAAACCCAAATGGTCGTATGGGAGTCGGCAGATTGCAGTATGGGAATGTCCTCCTGTGTCAAAGCTTCCACGATCTGAGCCATGACACCTGGAACACCCGTCATCCCCGCACCGATCACGGAGACTTTTGCACAATGCGGCAGCAGCTGAGGCTCATACCCCATATCCGTCAAGATACGGGAAGCCTTATCTCCCATTTCATCATGGACCGTATACGCGACGCCCAACGGATTGACATTGATAAAGTCAACGCTGATGTCGTTGTTCGCCATTGCCTTGAATACTTGCAATTGCGTATCGTAACGGCCGTCTTTGCTCGCGACTTTGATTTGCGTAATATTGGGAACATGCGCAATCCCCATGACCAGCCGATCATGTACAGTGTACCCCATTCGACCGATCTCAAGCAGGTTGGTAACCAGTGTTCCCGGATCATCCGAGAAAGTGGACCGCACCCGAATCGGCACATTCGCCTGCATGGCAATCTCGACCGCCCGTGGATGTATGACCTTCGCCCCCAGATGAGCCATGTTGCAGATTTCAGAATACGTAACCGTCGAAAGCGGCTGCGCTTCTTCCACAATGCGTGGATCAGCCGTCATGATGCCGTTCACATCCGTGAAGATATCGACCATTTCGGCATGGAGAGCGACACCGAGAGCTGTTGCTGTCGTGTCGCTCCCTCCCCGCCCAAGTGTCGTAATTTCCCAATCGGATGTCCGTCCCTGAAAACCGGGAACAATGACCACTTTGCCCGCTTCCAGCTCCTTTACGATCCGCTTGGGTTCGATCGTTTCAATCTGTGCATTGGTAAAGTCATCGCTGGTGACGATATTTGCCTGCCCGCCAGTCAGAATAGTAGCCTCGATTCCTTCTGCATTCAGCATGCTGCACATGACCGTTGCCGAGATAATTTCTCCTGTATGCATCAACAGATCCGTCTCCCGCTTCGGCAAGCCGTTTCCGTTGTTGCGAATGAGCTGCAGCAACGTGTCGGTCGCATAGGGGTCGCCCTTGCGCCCCATCGCTGACACGACAACGACGAGGGCATAGCCTTCGTCGATCGCTCTTTTTATATGCGTAATAGCCCTGATCCGGCAATCTTCTGTCGTCAGTGAAGATCCTCCGAATTTCTGGACGAGAATTTTCACAAACCTCTCCCCTATGCTCGTGCTTTGATGAGTTCTTCGGCGATTTGTACTGTATTCCAAGCAGCACCCTTGAGCAGGTTGTCGGAAACGATCCACATGTGCAGACCTCTCGGGTGATGCAGGTCGCGGCGCACGCGTCCCACAAACACATCCAGCTTGCCTGTCGCTTCGGCGGCCAAAGGATAGCGTTGCTCTTCCGGAACATCAGTCAAAACGACGCCCGGCGCTTTTTCCAGCAACGCTTTTACTTCTTCCAGATCGTAATCCTCTTTCAGTTCCACATAGACCGCTTCGCTGTGTCCATATACTACCGGGATGCGAACGCAAGTGGCCGATACGAGCACACTCTCGTCTCCGAATATTTTCTTTGTCTCGTTCACCATTTTCATCTCTTCGTACGTAAAGCCGTTTTCCGTGAATACGTCGATTTGCGGGATGGCGTTGAACGCGATTTGATGATGCACCGGCAATTTTCCGACCGGAAGGACTTTGCACTCGGGCTGTTTGCCATCCAAAACGTCGCGGGACTGTGTCAATAATTCATGAATGGCGGAAGCGCCCGCTCCGGAGACGGCCTGATACGTAGAGACGATGATTCTATCTATTCCATAGCGATCATACAGGGGTTTCAAAGCGGCTACCATTTGAATTGTTGAGCAATTCGGGTTAGCAATGATTCCCTTATGGGCAAGAGCGGCATCCATGTTCACTTCCGGAACAACCAGGGGAACCTCGGGGTCCATCCGGAATGCGCTGGTGTTGTCGATCACGACCGCCCCGTGCCGTACAGCGTGAGGAGCCAGCTCCTTGCTGATTGCTCCCCCTGCGCTAAACAGGGCGTAATCAATCCCGGCAAAGCTTTCCGGTGTGGCTTCCTCCAGAACGACCTCTTTGCCCTTGAACGTGACCGTCTTTCCTGCCGAACGGCTGGAAGCAAGCAGCTTCAGTTCCTTAATGGGGAAATTCCGCTCTTCTAAAATCTTGATCATCTGCTGCCCGACTGCGCCGGTTGCACCGACCACAGCAACGTTGTAGGTCAGTTGGTTCGCCATCTTCTACTCTCCTCCTAATCGCGCTCAAACAGTACTGGTTTTAGTATTGAAATCTTTCTATTAGCAAGGGTTGCAATTGCCGGCCTTCTAACGCAGCCTCACACGTTTCCAAGATCAGTTCCATACGAGCGACCAGCGAGGTCGGTTTCTTGTCAGGCGCATCCTGTCCAAACGGCACGAAATAGATGTTTTTTGCCGCCAGAAGCTTTGCAATATTGGCTGCGTTCAACCCCAGACCGTCATTTGTCGAGATCGCCACCACAACCGGTCGCAAGTTTCGCATCGTCGCTTTGGCCGCCATCAGCACGGGACTGTCGGTAATGGCATTTGCCAAACGGCTGGTCGTGTTCCCTGTGCACGGAGCAATTACCATGACATCGAGCAGCTTGGATGGCCCGAGCGGCTCCGCTTCCGGAATGGTTGTGATCAATTTTTCCCCGGTAATGTCGACCAGCTGCTTTTGCCAGCTCTCGGAGGTGCCGAAACGGGTGTCAGTCGTCAGCAGCGTCGCCGTGACGATGGGAATGACGCGCGCTCCCGCGTCAACAAGCCGTTTGATCTGCGGCATTGTTTCCTCGAACGTGCAGTGTGAGCCGGACAGTCCAAAACCGATCGTTGTTCCCTGAAGTTTACTCATGCCGATTCCCCCTGGTGATCGTTTGCTCCCCGATAAGACGCGACAAGGTTTGAGCTAAAATCTGTCCGGCTGTTTTGGGTGCGACGATACCGGGTAATCCGGGTGCAAGCAAAGCCTTGATCCCCCGTCTTTCGGCATAGCGAAAATCAGTCCCGCCCGGCTTGGAGGCGAGGTCAAGAATGAATGCCGTCTGGGGCATCTGGGCGATGATTTCCGCGGTGAGAACAAGCTTCGGGACGGTATTGAAAATAAAATCGGCATTGCTTACCTGCTGTTTTAATTCGCTCATATGGAAGGGCACAAGCCCCATTTCAAAAATGCGTGCTATGTGTTCCTGACGTCTTGCCCCTACACGAACTCTGGCTCCCAGCGAATGAAGCGCGCGGGCCATGGACATGCCTGTCCGTCCCAGACCAAGCACGATGGACTGTGAGCCGTGTATCGTGATGTCTGTATGCTGGATAGCCATCATCAAGGCTCCCTCTACCGTCGGGATGGAGTTGTATATGGCTACATCATCGCGATCCAGAAGCTCCACCAGCCCGATTTGCTGAGCGGCAAGCAGCTGCTTCAAATACGATTTTGCCATACCCGTGTAGACAATGCAGTGCTTTTGAAGACTCGCTACGTGCTCCTCCAAAAGCTGCAGCGGCTTGGAGCAAAATATGCTTTCTACGAAGCCATTGTCATCCGACCCAACGATGGGAAGAATCAAGGCGTTAACGTCTTTCAACACATCGCATGTTAATGGTTTTTTGGTTGCCCCTGTAAAAATGCTTTCCAGGTTGTCAAAGCCAATCAGCGTGACACTGGCATCCAGTTGAATGCAACGCTTGATCACTTCCAACTGGCGTGCGTCGCCGCCGATAAAGGCAACGTGTTTGCCCGTTAGCATGCTGCGTTCCCCTTTCCACACATTTTACTGCATTAAACGATCGAAACGCAAAGGTTTTTCCGTGTGAAAAAGATAACGGAAAGTGTTACGTCTACCCCATCCTATTCGGTCATATCCGGTTCGGTGACTAAAGCGCCTATTTTTCCAAAGCTTGTGACTGATTTTTATTCACATGAATAATTACCATATCCGGTCCGATTTTTACGATCGCGTCCCACGGAATGACCATGTCTTCGCGCTTCTTGCCAAAGCCAAAGAAGCTTCCGCCTGGAACGATAATGGCATGAATGTTTCCTGTCTCGGTATTGATCTCCAGATCAGAGTCGCCAATGACACCCAACCGTTCCCCATTGTCCAGCCCAATGATTTCCTTTCCGCTCATCTCGCTCAAACGCATGCGCTCAATCCCCCTTCTTGAAACAGCCTCGCTGCCATTTCTTGCAAACGATCGCCTGCTTTTACACACCAGCTACGGGCTCGTCAGCGTTGTTCGTTTCTACTTTTATACGAAAAAAAACCCGGTCTATGCCGGATTTTTTTACAGGAGAATATCGCTTCTAACATTGTCAGGGAAGCCTTCCAACGGACTGACCATCGCCATGGCCAGCTTGGAGCGGAACAGCTGTCTTGCGACGGAGTGGACAGATTCATGCGAAACGCGATCGATTTTCGCGACAATCTCATCCAGACTGAGATGACGACCCAGCAGCAATTCGTTTTTGCCAAGACGGCTCATCCGGCTGTTTGTGCTTTCCAGGCTGAGCATCAGGCTGCCCTTCAACTGCTCCTTTCCCTTGTTCAGTTCTTTGTCGGTGATGCCGTGCTCAGTGACATCCCGAAGCACATTGGCAACGATATCAAAGACTTGCCCAACCTGCTCCGGCGCTGTTCCCGTGTAGATGGCGAATGTACCCGCTTCTTTAAAGGAAGAGTGGTACGAGTATACAGAGTACGCCAACCCGCGTTCCTCGCGGATTTCCTGGAAAAGCCTGGAGCTCATGCTGCCGCCAAGCACATTATTCAGCAGGATCAGCGAATACGTGTCCTCATGGCCTACCTGAAAGCCCGGCAAGGAAATGCACAGATGCGCCTGTTCCGTCGTTTTGTGATGGGCGATCGAACGTCCCTGGAATTCCGGAGCACCAATCTCAGGCATGGTAGAGCTTCGCTTCAGAGAAGAAAATCTGCGCTTGATCTCCTCTATTAGCGCTTCGTCAAAGTTTCCGGCTACCGTAACGACGGTGTTGGATGGGAGGTAGTGACCGTCAATGTAGGTCAGCAAATCCTCCCTTTTCAGAGAGCGCAGAACCTCCTCCGTGCCAAGGATCGAGTATCCGAGCGAATGGTCGCCGTAGCATGCACGGGCGATCAAGTCATGGACCAGGTCGTCCGGCGTATCTTCGTACATGCTGATTTCCTCGATGACGACATTCTTTTCCTTCTCCAGCTCTTCTGCATCAAACACAGAGTTAAAATACATGTCCGCGAGTACATCCAAGGCGATCGGAGCATGCTGATCGAGGATGCGCGCGTAGTAGCATGTGTACTCCTTGGAGGTGAAGGCGTTTACATTCCCTCCAATTTCATCGAACGTTTCTGCAATTTCCTTTGCCGATCGGTTCGTCGTCCCTTTAAAGAACATATGTTCGAGAAAATGCGAGATTCCGTTATCCCGTTCGGTCTCAAACTTGGATCCGGTTCCGACCCATACGCCCAATGCCACTGAGCGCACAGACGGGATTTTCTCCGTAATGATCCGGAGCCCGTTCTCACATGTATATCGTTGTATCACGTAAACCCTCCTCGGTTGCTTTTCCATCCGTTGCATGCTCAAGTACTTGCAAACAAGTTTTACTATAACAAAATTCGCCTATTCTCACAATAAAGGGGGTGTCATCTCAGCCGCTTACTGGAAATGACCTCTGAAACCGGCAGCGGGAGCAAGCCTTTTTTCTTTGCGTCCTGGATCATTCGATCCAACCCGGCGGCTGTCGGTTCAGTAGGATGCATCAGGATAAGCACACCGTTGTCCATCTTTTCCCCAATCCGCCTAACCATCTCGTCAACCGGAGGCTTTCTCCAGTCAACCGTATCCGCCGTCCACAATATGGTTTTCATTTGATACTCGTTATGGGCGATGTTGACGACCGTTTGATTAAAAGAGCCGGAAGGCGGTGCAAACAAAACCGGTTTGATCCCCAGCGTCTTTTGAATGACATCCTGGGTTTTCGCGATTTCTTGCCTCATTCGCTCCAAGCCGATGTTCGCCATATCCGGGTGAGAATAGGCGTGGTTTCCGATTTCGTGACCGCGCTCGGCAATTTTTTTCGCCAGCTCCGGGTACCGTTTCACCCAGGAACCATCCAAAAAAAACGTCGTCTTTACATGGTGTTTGTCCAGCGTATCTAAAATGGCATCCAAATATTCGTTGCCCCATGCAACGTTAATCATAAAAGAAATAGCAGGTTTTTGTGGATTTCCCCGGTAAATCGGGTGCGCCCCCAGCTTCTCCAGCGTGATCGCAGGAGGAATTTCCTCGAATACGAGCGCTTCGGGTCCTATTGTCCCGGAGCTCTTCAGTTTTTCCAAGGAAGCTTCAACGTTCACGGCCAGTCCGTTATACCCCGGAATGGCACGCCACACCCGATCGATCCTCGCATCAATGGGAGCTTCCTCCTTCCCCTGCTTCCACTCGTCGATCTTCCTTCGCAGTTCCTCATCCCGCTCACCCGCGATTGGCTTGTCAGCTGTGACGGATTGAATTTTTACCGCTTCTATGTATTGATCGATCGGTCTGTAGTTCAGGGTGAGAGTGAGCAGTACGGCACAACTTACCGTAAACAGAATTCTAAGTGTCACCGCTTTGTTCATTTACATGCCCCTCCCTGCATTCGCACGTACAAGTTCCTTCTTTGTCCAATGTATGAGCGAAACAGGGAAGATAGAAGGCAAAAGAAAAAGCTTCCGTACGCGAAGAGTCCTTCGAGTGACGAAGCCTTTGTCTGTTGAAAAACATCTGGTTGTTTTTCCGGGTACAGCCGTTATTCTGCCTGCACGGGTGCGTTTTGTTGGTCTGCCTGTTCCTTCAGAACAGCTTTGCGGGACAGGTTGATCCGTCCTTGGTCGTCGATTTCGGTAACCTTTACCATGACCTTATCGCCGACAGACACGACATCCTCCGTCTTCGCAACACGTTCTTCAGCCAGCTGGGAAATATGGCAAAGCCCTTCTTTTCCAGCGAACAGCTCGATGAATGCCCCGTATTTTTCCACGCGTTTTACAGTTCCCAGATACGTTTGGCCAAGCGCTACCTCGCGCACCAGATCTTCGATGATCTGTTTCGCCCGCAGGTTTGCCTCGTGGTCCACCGATGCAATAAAGATTCGGCCATCCTGTTCGATATCGATTTTGACACCGGTCTCATCGATGATCTTGTTGATGATGCGGCCTTGAGGACCGATAACATCACGGATCTTGTCCGGATTGATTTGCATCGTAAGGATTTTCGGCGCGTATGGAGACAAGCTCTTGCGCGGCTCGGAGATCGTACCGAGCATATGCCTCAGGATCGTCAAACGGCCTTCTCTCGCCTGCTCGAGCGCCTGCTCCAAAATTTCGCGGTTGATCCCTGCAATTTTGATGTCCATCTGGATCGCCGTAACGCCTGTTTCGGTACCCGCTACCTTGAAGTCCATATCGCCCAGGTGGTCTTCCATCCCTTGGATATCAGTCAGAATGGAGAAGGTCTTGCCATCATCACCCATGATCAGACCCATGGCGATCCCTGCCACAGGAGCCTTGATCGGCACGCCGGCGTCCATCAGAGCCAGTACACTGGCGCAGATTGAGGCTTGCGAAGTCGAACCGTTCGATTCGATTACTTCGGAGACCAGGCGAATGGTATAAGGAAATTCGCTTTCGGACGGGATGATCGGTTCGATTGCGCGTTCACCCAACGCACCGTGACCGATCTCGCGACGACCCGGAGGACGAAGCGGCCTTGCTTCCCCTACGCTGTACGGCGGGAAATTGTAGTGGTGCATAAAGCGTTTGGACTCTTCCAGTCCAAGACCGTCCAAAATTTGCACATCGCCCAACGCACCGAGGGTGCACACGCTGAGAGCCTGGGTTTGACCGCGCGTAAACAGTCCGGAACCGTGGGTACGCGGCAAGATGTTCGTCTCGCTGGACAGCGGACGGATTTCGTTAAGAGCTCGTCCATCCGGGCGAATTTTTTCATCCGTGATCAAGCGGCGTACTTCTTCTTTGACGATGTTGTAGAGCACCTCGTCAATGGCCCGCTCTTGCTCTGCATAGGTCTCTGGATCGGCTTCAGCGAAATGCTGCCTGGTCTCCGCTTTGATCGCATCGATGGCGTCGTACCGGGCCTGTTTCTCTTCAATGCGAATCGCTTCTTTCAGGCGCGCTTCGGCGTATTCCCGAACAGCCTGGTTGACCTGGGTATCCACTTCATGAAGCACGACGGCCATTTTTTCCTTGCCGATTTCGGCTACGATCTTGTTCTGGAACTCTACCAGCTGCCGGATCATATCGTGACCGGTCATGATCGCTTCCAGCATGACTGATTCAGGAACCTGGTTTGCCCCCGCTTCCACCATGTTGATCGCGTCGTGCGTTCCTGCAACCACCAGGTGGATGTCACTTTTCTCCATCTGCTCAACCGTCGGATTGACGACGAGCTTTCCGTCTACACGTCCAACAATTACGCCGGCAATCGGTCCGTCAAAGGGAATCTCGGAAACGCAGAGAGCAGCCGAGGTTCCAATCATGGCAGCGATCTCGGGAGAGCAATCCTGATCGACCGACAGCACCGTGTTTACCACTTGGACATCGTTGCGAAACCCTTCGGGGAACAGCGGACGGATCGGACGGTCAATCAAACGGCTGGCCAAAATGGCCTTTTCGCTCGGACGTCCTTCTCGTTTGATAAATCCTCCCGGAATCTTCCCGACAGCGTAGAGACGCTCTTCATAGTTGACCGTCAATGGAAAGAAGTCAATTGGCTTCGGCTCTTTGGAAACCGTAACGGCAGAAAGAATAGCCGTATCGCCGTATCGAACCAAGACCGAACCTTGCGCCTGCTTAGCCATTTTGCCAAATTCCAGCGTCAGTTTGCGGCCTGCCAGTTCAAACTCGTATGTACGGAATTGTTGCTCCATGTTGCTAGCAGTCCTCCTTTACTTCATTGTGCACGATACACAATCATTTTCTACCTGTATGTATTATTTCCTGCCGCCATCAAAATTAAATGGGCAGCATTGGCAGGAGTTTTGGATAATAGAAAAAGCGGGATGAACCCGCTTTTTTCTCCTGATACGAACTAGCGACGCAGACCAAGACGATTGATCAGTTCGCGATAACGTGGAACATCCAGCTCGCGCAGGTAGCCCAACAGGTTGCGGCGTTGACCTACCATTTTCAAAAGACCACGACGGCTGTGGTGATCTTTCTTGTGCGTACGCAAATGCTCGTTCAGATTGTTAATGTTTTCTGTCAGGATAGCGATCTGAACTTCCGGAGAACCGGTGTCATTTTCATGAGTGCGGAACTCTTGGATCAGCTGTGCTTTACGTTCTTGAGACAATGCCATCTTGACTCACCTCCTATAATGTATCCCCGTCAGCCGAGTTTGCCGTCGGTGAGAATCGGACAACCAAGCTGCGGTTTCTCTGCAACGTTATGAATTATAGCATACAGACTGGGTAAAAGCAAAGAAGAATCATGCATTTCCCTCGGCGAATTTTTGTTTCGCGACCCGTACATCCTGTTGGATTTGGGCAATGAGGGCTTCAACTCCAGAGAATTTTTGTTCATCCCGAATAAAGAACATGAATTCGACTTCCACTTCTTCCCCGTAAATTTCGCGCTCAAAGTCAAAAATGTGGACTTCCAACGACTTTTCTTTCTTCTCCAGCTCAAATGTCGGCTTGATCCCGACATTCATCACACCTTGGTATACCTTTTCGCCAACGGTAAACCGGACGCCGTACACTCCGTTTTTTCCGATGAGATAAGGACTTGAGACGCGAACGTTTGCCGTCGGAAAACCGATGGTGCGGCCACGCTTGTCCCCATGCACCACTTCTCCTCTGATTTTATACGGGCGCCCCAGCAGGTGCCGGGTCTGCTCCACATCTCCGTGGTGCAGGTACTCGCGGATGACCGTGCTGCTCACTTTTTCACCGAGGCGATTGACCGGGCCGACAATATCTACGCCGTATCTGCCCCGGGCAAGCTCCTGCAACGTCTGGGCCGTTCCCATCCCCCTGTATCCGAATGTGTAGTCGAACCCGACCACGACATGACGACAACCCAGGGGCAGCAGACACTCTTCGATGAAGTCCTCGGGATAGACGGCCGCAAAGGAAATGTCAAAGCGAACGACGTAAACGAGGTCGACCCCCATTCTCTCCAACTGTTCCAGCTTTTCCGGAAGAGGGGTAAGATACTGACTATACCCGGTTTGCCCAAGCACTTCTCTCGGGTGTGGATCAAAAGTCATCACGGCGCTTTTCCAGCCATTCGCCTTGGCTGTGTCAATCGCTTTCTGGATCACGCGCCTGTGGCCTATATGTACACCGTCAAAATAACCCAATGCGACTGCGCAGGGGACAGGCGGCAAATCTTTTGGCAAAGGATACGTCAAGGATATCGTTTTCACGGTTACACCTCAGGAGGAAAGACTTTTTCAGCCTTTGCAAAAAGGCCTTTGGGTCCAAGGCAGACTCGATGGATGCCCAGAAGCTGTTCTCCCGAAAATAGACAGATCAGTGTACCTTCTTCCGCCGCAAAACCCGGGAGAGCGGTCGCAAGTCCGTTCAAAACCGCTTTTTTTCGTTCAGGAGCGATCTGGTAACGCGGTAGAAACGACAGCGCCTGCGCAATCGGAATCACGTGCTTCGTTACATCCTCACCGGCCTGGGCTGATGCTTCCAGCCGCTCCAACGGGATCGCTTCCTTTTCCAAAAACGGACCGCTTTTGACTCGCCGCAACTGCTTCATATGGGCAGGATACCCCAGAGTTCGTCCAAGGTCAACACATAAAGTGCGGACGTACGTTCCTTTGGAGCATGTGCAGGAAAAGGCAATGTCGACAAACTCGCCGTCCGTTTTCACGTGATGAAAGTCCAATTCGTAAATCGTAACCTTCCTTGCATCCCGTTCGATGACGATTCCTTCGCGTGCAAGGTCGTATAGACGCTTCCCGTTTACTTTGACAGCCGAGTACATGGGCGGAGTCTGCTCGATTTCGCCCAAAAACCGGCTGAAGGCTTCCTTGATTTTCTCCTGCGTCATTTCACCGGAGGCGACATGCTTCTGCTCGACAACCTCCCCGGATGCATCCTCGGTCGTCGTCGAGGAGCCGAGCCGCATGACGACGTCATACTTTTTCGGAAGATCTTGCAAATACTCGACCAGCCGCGTCGCATTGCCGATACAAATCGGCAACACGCCCGTAACATCCGGATCGAGAGTACCCGTATGCCCCACCTTCTTGGTGCCAAACATCCGGCGTATGCGAGCCACGCAATCATGGGAAGTAAGTCCGGCAGGTTTATCAAGGACGACGACACCGTGAACCTTACTCATGATCCTTCACTCCCATGACTTCCCCGAGCAGAGCCAACACGCGGGAGCGCACCTCGTCCAGCGATCCGTGAAGCGTACATCCCGCTGCTTTGGCATGGCCGCCTCCGCCAAGCTGTTTGGCAACTTCCGCCACATTAACGTAACTGCGAGCACGCAAGCTTACTTTGACTACGTTCGGCTCTGCTTCTACGAAGGAGAGGCCGACCTCGACACCCTCGATGTTTCGGCAGTAGTTAACCAGACCGCCTGCGTCTTCCCGGTCGGCATTGGCCTCGGCCAAATCCTGTCTGCTGACGCACACAGAAGCAACCTGATTCTGGAACGACATTTTCAGGCTGGCTAACGCCCTCCTCAAAATGTTGACATGCCCCAGCGTAATCACTTCGAGGCAACGCTCAGCGACGTCCCCGGGGTTCACTCCGTACTTAAGCAGACTGGCAGCGCTCTCCATCACATGCGGCGTGGTGTTGGAGTAGCGGAATCCGCCTGTATCGGTCAACAGGCCGGTATACAGGCACAAGGCCAAATCCGCTTGAAATGGCAAGTTCCCGGCAACAGCCAGGTCGTATAGGATTTCCGCGGTCGCTGCAGCATCTGTCCGGATCACATTGAAGGTGCCGAATCCATCGTTCGTCGGGTGATGATCGATATTTAACAGCAGCGCATCCGGAGCAAACAAATGCTCTACCTTGCCCATCCGGGAGCGATCTGCGCAATCGACAGCAATCACCGCTGAGAAAGTCTCTTCCAGCGGAGATTCCGATACATTGAGAATCTGTTCGAATCCGGGCAAAAACGAAAACCTGGACGGCGTTTCACCTTCATTGATGACCACGTAGGTTTTCCCAAGATCGCGTAGAATTTGCGCGACGGCTAATGCGGATCCGGTGGCGTCCCCGTCCGGATTGACATGAGAAAGAACCAGAAAACGGTCATGCTTCTTCATGAAGCTGACCGCTTCCTCCAAGGAACGGCTGTAATTACTCATCCTGTTTGTCCCCTTTTTCTCCATCCGTGGAGATTTCACGCAGGATGGTCTCAATTTTACTACCGTAATCAATCGATTCATCCAATTTAAAGACAAAATCCGGTATATGACGCAGCTTTACCCGTCTTCCGATCTCTGTCCGCAGGTAGCCCTTCGCTTTTTGCAGCCCTGCCAGAGAGTCTCTCCGTTGTTCTTCGCTGCCAAAAATACTGACGTATACCTTCGCAAGCTGCAGGTCGCTTGTCACCTCTACATCCGTAACCGTCACAAATCCGATGCGTGGATCCTTCAAACCGCGCTGCAAAACGATGCTCAGCTCTTTTTTAATCTCTTCGCCAACCCGGCTCATCCGTGTCTTGTTCATAGTTATCACCTCCGCTGGCTTCTTACTCGTAGTATTCCGTATCGGCGTGGATCAACTCCACACCGGGGTGGTTTTCCACCAGCCGTACGATTGCTTGCATCTGATTTGCCAAAAAGGACATTTCATTGGCAACGGCAGCGATACCAATCTCGGTACGCTGCCACTGCTCCTGATAGGCCAGCTCTGCTGCGGAGACATGGAACCGACTCCGCAGTTTTCCCAGAACGCTTTTGACGATGGCCCTTTTCTCTTTCAGATTTTGGCAGGCAGGCAGAAACAATTGAATCCGCGCCCCCGCAATCATTATTGTTTTACTTCTTCCATGACGAAGGCTTCGATCACGTCGCCAACCTTGATGTCATGGTAGCGCTCCAGCGTAAGACCGCACTCGTAGCCCGCGGCTACTTCTTTGGCATCATCCTTGAAGCGTTTCAGCGTATCCAGCTTTCCTTCGTAGATCACGACGCCCTCACGGATCAGACGAGCACCGGCATCGCGGGTCAGTTTGCCCTCTGTAACATAGCAGCCTGCGATGTTGCCCACTTTGGACACCTTAAATACCTCGCGAATTTCTGCCTGGCCGATGATGGCCTCTTTATAGACAGGGTCCAGCATGCCTTTCAGTGCTTGTTCAATTTCTTCAATCACGGTGTAAATAACCCGATGCAGTCGAATATCGATGCTCTCCTGCTCAGCCATGCTCCGCGCGTTTGGTTCCGGACGTACGTTAAAGCCGATCACAATCGCATTGGAGGCATTTGCCAGGGTAATATCGGATTCCGTAATCGCACCTACGCCTGTGTGAATGATTTTTACACGCGTTCCGTTGACATCGATTTTTTCCAGGGAGCCGCGGAGAGCCTCCACAGAACCTTGAACGTCAGCCTTGACGATCAGGTTGAGCTCCTTGATGTCACCCTCTTGAATGTGCTGGAACAGATCATCCAGAGAAACGCGTGTGTTTGCACGGCGCTCGGATTCACGCTGCTTGGAAGCCCGGGCTTCCCCGATGGCACGCGCTTTTTTCTCATCCTCGAAGACCATGAACTGATCGCCGGCTTGCGGCACATCGTTCAGACCGGTAATTTCTACAGGCGTACTTGGTCCGGCTTCCTTCATGCGGCGCCCTTTGTCATTCACCATGGCACGAACGCGTCCAAAGGCGGAACCGACGACAATCGGGTCGCCCACTTTCAGCGTACCATGCTGCACGAGAACAGTCGCTACAGGTCCGCGTCCTTTATCCAGCTCGGCTTCCACGACAGTACCGCGGGCACGCTTGTTTGGATTTGCCTTTAATTCCTGGACTTCGGAAACAAGCAGAATGTATTCAAGCAGCTCTTCGATACCTTGGCGCTGCTTTGCGGAAATCGGAGAAAAGATTGTATCTCCGCCCCACTCTTCCGCTACCAGTTCGTACTCTGTCAGCTCTTGCTTGATCCGGTCGATGTTGGCTTCCGGTTTATCCACTTTGTTTACGGCGACGATAATCGGAACCTTGGCTGCCTTGGCATGGCTGATCGCTTCGACGGTTTGCGGCTTTACGCCGTCGTCCGCGGCAACCACCAGAATCGTAATGTCTGTAATTTGAGCTCCGCGCGCACGCATCGTCGTAAAGGCCGCGTGGCCAGGTGTATCGAGGAAAGTGATCTTCTTCCCTTTGATTTCCACTTGGTAGGCACCGATGTGTTGCGTGATGCCGCCAGCTTCTCCTGCTACTACGTTTGTCGAGCGGATGGCATCGAGCAGTGTCGTTTTCCCGTGGTCTACGTGGCCCATGATCGTGACGACAGGCGGACGCTCCACCATATCTGCCGGATTGTCCACTTCTTCGATCGTTTCGAAGTTGGTCTCGTCGATGACGATTTTTTCTTCGACTTCCACATTGTATTCCGAACAGATGAGTTCGATCGCATCCCTGTCGAGATCTTGGTTAATCGTCGCCATGATGCCCAAATTAAACAACTTTTTAATGATTTCCGCCGGTTCCTTGCGAAGCTTTTTCGCCAGTTCCCCTACAGTCAAAGATTCCGTAAACGTAATTTTGCTAGGTGGCTCCAGTACGGGGCGCTGTTGCTGCTGTTCGCGGTTGCCGCCGTGCCTGCGGTTGTCCTGACGTTTATTTCCGCCTTTGAACGGCTGGTTTTTCTTGTTCTCTTCAAAGCTTTTCTTTGGTCCTGGAGCTTTTTTGATTTTTTCCCGCTTTTCCAAGCTTACCTTGTTCGGGATGTTTACCTTTTCTTCGAAATCCTCGCCCGTACGTACATTGTCTTTTTCATTCACCGTTGGCTCTTGCTGGTTGACTGGTTTGCGATCAAGCGGTTTCCCTGGTTGACTTCTCATATCGTTTGGTTTTCTCTCCTGATTCTTCCCCTGATTTTTTCCGTGCTGTGGCCGTGTTTGATCCGGCCGCTGACCACCTGGTCTGCTGGCAGCCTGATTTCCCGGACGGTCATTGCGACGATGCTGCTGTTGATTGGATTGCCCGGTTCGCGAACTTTGTCCCTTTGCATCGTCCCGTTTTTTCTCTTCCGTCTTCACAGGCTTTGCTCCCTTCTTTTCAGAAGAGCGCTGCTGCTCTTGTTGTTTTCCGCTTCCCGAACGCAATTTGGCCAAATGATCCTCGATCTTTTTGACCATCGGTTCGTCCATGATACTCATATGATTTGCAACTTCTATATTTAATCTCTTTAGCAAATTGAGGATTTCTTTGCTACTCATGTTGTGCTGCTTCGCATACTCATACACTCGTGTCTTCATGAGATCACCCCTTCTGAATTAGGTGAGCAGACGCTGTATGCTTTCCGCCAGTTTCCCGTCTGTTACGGCAATCGTTACCCGCTCTTCCTTGCCGATGGCTCGGCCAAGCTCATAGCGGTCAGTTGCGGAAACACACGGCACACCATAATAGGCGCACTTGTCCTGCACTTTTTTTGATGTATTGGCAGAGGCATCGGCAGCGAGAAGCACCAGCTTGGCTTTTCCGTTTCGAACGGCCTCAACGACCAGTCCTTCACCGGTTATGACCTTGCGGGCCCGCATTGCCAATCCCAACATTTGCGCTGCCTTGGGGATCATTGTCCCATCATCTCCAGCCATTTTTCACGAAACGCATCGTACTGTTCCTGGGTGACAGACATGTTGAGGGCTCGTTCCAACACTTTCTTCCATTTGCCTGCGGCAAACGTATCCGGCTTCAGGCAGCTTTCCTGACGGCACACATAAGCCCCGCGTCCGGCCGCCTTGCCAGTCAGATCAACCATGATCTCTTCCTGAGGCGTTCGTACGACACGTACCAGTTCTTTTTTAGGAAACATTTCCTGACAAACGATGCACTTTCGCAAAGGGATTTTTTTTTGCTTCATGGTTATACCCAATCCGCCCCCTCATCGCCTTCCTCAGATTTCGGATAGACGATGCCTTCTTGCTCTGCCTGCGATTCGCTCTTGATGTCGATTTTCCAGCCGGTCAGTTTGGCTGCGAGACGCGCGTTCTGTCCACGCTTTCCGATCGCCAGTGAAAGCTGGTAGTCAGGAACGATTACCCGCGTTACTTTTTCAGGCGCATTGACTTCTACATGGAGTACCTTGGCCGGGCTAAGCGAGTTGGCCACGTATTCAGCGGGGTCCTCCGACCAGCGAACGATATCGATTTTTTCGCCCTTCAATTCGTTGACGATCGTCTGAACGCGCAGTCCTTTCGGGCCGACACAAGCTCCGACCGGATCGACGTCGGGATTAATGGAATGTACGGCGATTTTGGAGCGGTCTCCCGCCTCACGGGCAACAGACTTGATCTCTACCACACCGTCGTAGATTTCCGGCACTTCCAGCTCGAACAGTCGCTTGAGCAAGCCTGGATGCGTGCGGGACACGACGATTTGCGGACCCTTTGTCGTTTTTTCGACTTTGATAATGTATGCTTTCACCCGGTCCTGGGACTTAAAATCGTCAGTCGGCATTTTTTCCGTAATCGGCATGACCGCTTCCGCTTTCCCCAGGTCAATGTAGTAATTGCGTTGGTCCATGCGCTGCACAACGCCAGTCACAATGTCGTCTTCGCGTTCGATAAACTCGCTGTAAATCAAGCCGCGCTCCGCTTCGCGAATGCGCTGGGTAACCACTTGCTTCGCCGTTTGAGCCGCGATGCGTCCAAAATCGCGCGGGGTTACCTCGATCTCGACGATGTCATCCAGGCGGAAATTGGGGTCGATTTCCTGCGATGCTTCCAGGGAAATCTCCAAGCGCGGGTCGAGCACTTCCTCCACAACGGTTTTGCGCGCAAAAACCCGAACCTGCCCGGTGTGACGATTGACGTCGACACGTACGTTTTGGGCAGAATTAAAATTCCGTTTGTATCCCGAAATGAGCGCTGCTTCAATCGCCTCGATCAGTATATCTTTGGAGATTCCCTTTTCTCTCTCAATGGCTTCCAATGCCTCGATAAAATCGGCGTTCATGATTTTCGTTGCCTCCTCCTTTACCCACAGACCACAGTATTAAAAGACAATCGCCATTCGGGCTGTGTCAATTTGCTCCAGTGTGATGACTTGCGTTTTCTTCTGTTCTTTCACTGTCAGCTTACCATCTTCAAAGGAAATCAGTTCCCCTTCGAAAGTGCTTTCGCCTTCGATGGGCTCCTTCGTCGTGATATGTACGTGCCTGCCAACAGCTTTGCGAAAATCGCTTTCTTTTCGCAGAGGACGCTCTGCTCCCGGTGAAGATACTTCCAGGAAGTATGCGGTCGGGATCGGGTCCACTTCGTCCAGCCGCTGGCTTAGCCGCTCGCTGACAAGGCCGCAGTCATCGATGTCGATGCTTCCTGTTTCATTGTCGATGAACACGCGCAGAAACCAGTTGCTGCCTTCTTTTTTGTACTCAATCTCAACCAGTTCCAGACCCAGCTCGTCGAGAATGGGAGTAACCAGGTCGGTGACGATGTCTGTTACCTTGCTCAAGCAAGTACCTCCTTGTCAATTGAAGCGTTAAGTTCAACCAGAAAGAAAGAGTGGGTTTCCCCACTCTCGATCTGCGTTCGTAATAACCAGTATTTCCAAAAAAATTATAGCATAACAGCCGTCTGTTGACAACCGCGGGGATGAAACCTGTCCGAACTGGTCTGACCAGGAAGCCAGAGCACACGGCCCGTGTTTTAGAACAGAGAGAGCTGGTTGGATTCAGGCAGCCCTTGAAGCGCTCCCTGTTCTTCCAAATATTCCAGAATGGTTTTGGAAATGCGGGAGCGGGCGAGCAGGTCCTCCTTTGATAAAAACTCCCCTTCTCCTCTCGCCTTTACGATTCCGATCGCGGCGTTCGTTCCGAGGCCCGGCAAGGCGTTAAAAGGCGCGATCAGCTTGTTGCCGTCGATGAGGAACTTGGTGGCATCCGAGCGGTATAAATCTACATTGGCAAACTGGAAACCGCGCTCTACCATCTCCAGAGCCATTTCCAAAACAGTCAAAAGCGCCTTTTCCTTCGGCTGCGCGTCATGCCCCTTGCCCTCGATCTCCTCGATTTTTTGCCGAATCGCCGAAGATCCCTTTACCATCAGCGGAATGTCAAAGTCGTCGGCGCGCACCGTAAAGTACGTCGCGTAAAATTCGAGTGGATAATGCACCTTGAAGTAGGCAATGCGAACAGCCATCATGACATAAGCCGTTGCGTGCGCTTTCGGGAACATGTACTTGATCTTTTGGCACGATTGGATATACCACTCAGGGACTTTGTTCTTGCGCATCTCTTCCTGATCTTCCTCGGGAACCCCTTTCCCTTTACGTACGGACTCCATGATTTTAAAGGCGCGGGACGGCTCAAGGCCCTTGTAGATCAAATAAACCATGATATCGTCGCGGCAACCGATTACCTCGGGCAGCCTGCACGTTCCACTGCGGATCAGATCCTGGGCGTTGTTCAGCCAGACGTCGGTTCCGTGCGAAAGTCCGGAAATCTGCACGAGCTCGGCAAAGGTCGTCGGCTTCGTATCCTCGAGCATCTGCCGCACAAACTTGGTACCAAATTCCGGAATGCCAAGCGTTCCCATGTTGGTGCGGATTTGTTCTGGCGTTACATTCAGCGCTTCCGTCGAGCTGAAAATTGACATCGTCGCTTTGTCGTCAAGCGGAATCGTCTTTGGATCGAGTCCGGTCAAATCCTGGAGCATCCGAATAACAGTCGGATCGTCGTGCCCCAGAATGTCGAGCTTCAGCAGGTTGTCGTGGATGGAGTGGAAATCAAAGTGCGTCGTTCTCCACTCGGACTCATTGTCATCTGCAGGATATTGGATCGGGCAGAAATCCTCGATCTCCATGTAGGACGGCACAACGATAATTCCCCCCGGGTGCTGGCCGGTGGTCCGTTTTACCCCTGTGCATCCGTTTACCAAACGCGCAATTTCCGCATTCCGCAGTGTCATTCCCCGCTCATCGGCGTATTTTCGGACATAGCCATACGCCGTTTTTTCGGCTACCGTGCCGATCGTTCCGGCGCGATACACATAGTCAACGCCGAACAGCTCCTGCGTGTATTTGTGCGCCCGAGGCTGGTATTCGCCCGAAAAGTTCAAGTCAATATCGGGGACCTTGTCTCCTTTAAAGCCGAGGAACGTTTCGAACGGAATATCCTGTCCGTCTTTGTCGAGCTGATGCCCGCAGGAAGGGCATTCCTTGTCGGGAAGGTCAAAGCCGGAGGCAATCGAACCGTCGGTGATAAACTCGCTGTGCTTGCACTCGGGACAGCGATAGTGCGGGGGCAGCGGATTTACCTCGGTAATATCTGACATCGTCGCCACAAAAGATGATCCTACCGATCCCCTCGATCCGACCAGATAGCCGTCGGAGAGCGACTTGGTCACAAGCCGCTGCGAGATGAGATAAATGACCCCGAAGCCGTGCTTGATAATGCTCGTCAGCTCTTTTTCCAGACGCTTTTCGACGATCTCCGGCAGCGGATCTCCGTACAATCTCTTCGCCTTGTCGTAACACATTTGACGGAGCTCATCATCGGCTCCTTCGATAATCGGCGTATACAGCGAGTCCGGGATCGGCGAGACCTCTTCGATGCTTTCCGTGACTTCATTGGGGGCCGTGACCACCACCTCGCGGGCGATGTCTTCTCCGAGATATTCGAACGCCTCCAGCATCTCGTCGGTCGTCATCAAGTACAGCGGCGGCTGGTTGCCGGCATCGTGCGAGCCCTGTGAGAGCAGGAACACGTCGCGGAAAATGTCATCCTGCGGGTTGAGAAAATGAACGTCCCCTGTCGCCACTACCGGTTTCCCCAGCTCTTTGCCGATGTCCACGATCATCTTGTGGTAGCCTTTCATCGTCTCCAGCGAGGGAATTTCCTCATTTCTGAGCAGCGGCGCGTAATGGGCAATAGGCTGGAGCTCCAGGAAATCGTAAAAAGCGGCCACTTCCTTCAATTCTTCCCTCGATTTCCCACGCAAAATCGACTGCATCAGCTCGCCTTCTTTGCAAGCGGTACCGAACAGCAAGCCTTCGCGGAATTTCAGGAGCTGGCTTCGCTGGATGCGCGGGACCCGATAAAACGTTTCCACATGGGATTTGCTAACCAGCTTGTACAGGTTTTTCAGTCCATCCTTGTTTTTCACCAAAATGGTCGCGTGAAACGGCCTGCCGCTCTTGTAATCCACTTCGGCGTTGCTTCTCTCGTTAAGAGCCATGAGACTCGAAATCCCTGCCTCCCGTATATCCTTGAGCATGTACTGAAACACGTGAGCCAAGGCGACGGTATCGTCCAAAGCGCGGTGAGCGTTGATCAATTCAACATTAAAGCGCTTGGCGAGCGTGCCCAGGCGGTAATTTCGCATTCCTTTATACATCATACGGGCAAGCGGCAGCGTGTCTAAAAACGGATTGCTCCACGGCTCCATGCCGATCCGCTTGGCGCAGGCATTGATAAAGTTTTTGTCAAACTCGGCATTGTGGGCAACCAGCACCGCATTGCCTGCGAACTCCTTAAAGCGGGGCAGGACGACTTCCAACGTTTCCTTCCCTCGCAGCATCTCATTGGTAATCCCCGTAATCTCCGTCGTTTTGGGGCCAATTTCGAGCTGCGGATCGATCAGCTCGGTCCATTTGTCCACAATTTCCAGACCGCGCATTTTTACCGCGGCGATTTCGATGATGATATGCTCCGCCGCGTTTAAGCCGGTCGTCTCGGTGTCGAATACGACGTACTCCGTTTTATCGTCGATCGGCAAATCGCGATCAGGCGTCAGGTTGTAGACAATGTCCACGCCGTCCTCAACGACGTACGCCTCCATGCCGAGGATGCATTTGATATTGTTCTTTTTTGCAATCCCGTAAGCCTCCGGGAAAGCCTGAACGACACCGTGATCCGTAATGGCGATCGCCTTGTGTCCCCATTTTGCCGCAGTAGAAATGAGAGATTTGACCGAAGCGACTGCATCGAGGGCACTCATCGGAGTATGGCAGTGCAGCTCCACCCTTTTCTCTGGAGCGGTGTCTTTCCGGCTGACTTTCTCGATTTGATTGACGTCATTGGCCATCATGACCAATTCGCGCAGGAATGTATCGTGCTGAACGCTTCCGCGGACTTTGACCCACATGCCGTCCTTGAGAACCTCCAGCATTTTGACGTCCTCTTTGTCCCGCGAGAATATCTTGACAGTCAACGAGTCCGTGTAATCCGTTACGTTAAAGGTCAACAGATGTCTGCCGCTGCGCAGCTCCTTGACCTCGACATTGAACACCGTACCCTGGATGACGACGCGACGCTCTTCTTCCTGTATTTCGCAGATTGGGATCGGGGCATCCTTAATGTCATAGCCGATCATCAGCGTGGCAACCGCTTCCGCCTGCTCGCTTCCCTTGCTGTCCTTCTCTTGCTGGACGGCGCTCATGACCACCTCGACAAGCGCCCGCTCTTCTTCTTCGCGCTGTTCCACAAAGGCCTTGTACGCCTCGTCGCTTTCTTCTGCGATAAAGGCAAAACGGGGGACACAGCTTGTGGCTTTTTCAAACGACGCCGCCAATTCGCTGTCAGCCCGTTTTCGTTTGGCCATCTCTACGGCCATTTCAGTCGGCAAATAAATTTTCACTTCCTGCTGCTCTACTTGCTTACGGGCTGTACGCAGAGTGACCGCCAGTGAATTGAGGCTTTGCTCCAAATTCGCAAGCAGTACGTCCCAATATTCCTGGACGGCAAAATCAACAGCTGGCTGCTCGTGATAGCGAAAACGGGCGTCCACTGCAGCCAAATGCGCAAACGTTTGCTTGAGCCGCTCCGTAAACGCCTTGAAAACATCAGCAGGAAGCAGGCGCGGAAGTGTAAAATGAAAGACCCATTCCTTATTTTGACGATACAGCTCCAATTTGTCGATCTGTGCTTCAAGAAAAAATCGCTCCACCCAATCAGTTGGCAGTTCCATCTGCTTAACCAACAGTGAGAAGCGATGTTTTTGTTCTTGTAACCGATTCACGGTCTCTTCCACCTCAATCTCCCGATCTAACCCGAAAATGTCTTCCTTTTGCGCGAGGAACGAACAAAAGAAATAAAAAAGGGATACCCCCCTAGGAAAAGGGGGTGTACCCCGACTATTTCGACAAAATCCGTGCAAGTTCCTGCTTGATTTTAGGACTTAAAATAGTTCCGCACCTGTGCTGTCCACACGGGCCAGAAGCGTTTTGACAAACGACACCAGCTCTGTCCGGGGCACTTGATGTGTTTCCCCCGTCCGGCGCACCCGCACTTCCACGAGCCCTTCCTCTGACGCTTTGTCGGAGACGGTAATGCGGAGCGGAAGGCCGATCAGATCAGCATCCTTGAATTTGACCCCGGCGCGTTCCGGGCGATCATCGTAGAGTACCTCTACTCCAGCAGCCTGGAGTGCCTCCGTGATCTCTTCACTCAGCTGCCGCTGCGCTTCGACTTTGGCGTTTACCGGAATGACGTGGACGTGGAAAGGCGCGATCGATACAGGCCAAATAATCCCGTGCTCATCGTTGTTTTGCTCGATCGCAGCTGCCAGCGTACGGGAAACGCCGATACCGTAGCATCCCATGATCATCGGTTGACTCCGTCCGTTTTCATCCAGAAAGGTCGCGCCGATGGCAGTGGAGTATTTCGTGCCAAGCTTGAACACGTGTCCGACTTCCACACCGCGTGCAAACTTGATTACGCCGCCACCGCGCGGACATTCATCCCCCTCCATGACGTTGCGGAGGTCTGCATAACGGGAGACGGTAAAGTCACGGCCAGGCTGCACGTGAACGAGATGGCAATCCTTCTCGTTGGCACCTGCTACCCCCTCTGTGACATCCTGCACAAAGTTATCGGCAATGATCTCCAGCTTTTCCTGATCAACCCCGACTGGACCGACAAAACCGACCGGCGCTCCAATCGCGGCCAGAATGTCCTGCTCCGAAGCTAATCCTACATGGGTGGCATCGTACAGGTTTTTCAATTTTACCTCATTGATCTCGTGATCCCCGCGGACGAGGACCATGACCAGCTTCTCGTCCAGCCGATAGACGAGGCTTTTGATCATGCGGCTGGCTTCAAGGCCCAGCGCCTGTGTCAGCTGTTCAATCGTTTTTACGCCGGGTGTATGCACCTTTTCAACCGCTGGCGCATCTCCCTTCTGCTTGTCGGAAGGCTTGTATACCACTTCCGCTTTTTCCAGATTGGCCGCATAGTCGCCATTTTCCGAATAGGCGATCGTATCTTCGCCAATGTCGCAAAGGGCCATAAACTCATAGGTGCCTTTTCCGCCAATCGCTCCAGCGTCAGCTTCCACAGCCCGGAAATTTAGACCTACTCTTGTGAAAATGCGTGTGTAGGCATCGTACATGGCCTGGAAATTCTTGTCCAGACCTTCCGGCGTCGTATCAAACGAATAGGCATCCTTCATGATAAACTCCCGGCTGCGGATCAGACCAAAGCGGGGACGCACCTCGTCGCGGAACTTCGTCTGGATTTGATACAGATTGATCGGCAGTTTTTTGTAAGAGTTGATCTCGTCTCTCACCAGGCTCGTGATCACTTCTTCGTGAGTGGGACCCAAAGCAAAAGGCCGGTCGTGACGATCCTTCAAACGGACCAGCTCTGGCCCGTACACATCCCAACGGCCGGTTTGGTGCCACAGCTCTGCCGGCTGCATGGCTGGCATCAGCAGTTCCTGAGCGCCTGCCCGATTCATCTCTTCGCGAACGATCGTCTGAATTTTTTGCAGGGTTCTGAGCGCCAGCGGCAAATACGTGTAAATCCCGGAAGCGAGCTGGCGCGCCATCCCTGCGCGCAGCAGCAGTTTATGACTGTCAATTTCCGCGTCTGACGGCACTTCCCGCAGAGTTGGAATCAACATCTGACTTTGCTTTAACACACACGTGTCCTCCTTCACGTTGCAAAGGGTCTATCCGACCTGGGTGGTCTTTTTCTCTTCCACGATTTCGTTGATTTCCTTCATCAGTTCCTCGAACAATTCCGTTTCTTTTACCTTCCGGACAATTTCACCGTTGCGGAAGATTAGGCCCTCGCCGTTCCCGCCGGCAACTCCTACGTCTGCTTCTCGGGCCTCTCCCGGGCCGTTTACCGCGCATCCCATAACGGCGATTTTCAAAGGCGTTTTCAGGGTAGAAACGGCATCCTCGACCTTGGTAGCCAGTCCGATCAGATCGATGGCACAACGTCCGCACGACGGGCAGGCGATGACCACAGGATCGTTGTTCACAATTTCCAGGCTGCGCAAGATTTGCTTGGCCACCTTGATTTCCTCGACAGGATCAGCGGTGAGCGAAACCCGGATGGTATCACCGATTCCCATTGACAGGACTGTGCCGATCCCGACGGCGGATTTGATGCTGCCGGAGAACTGTGTCCCAGCTTCGGTCACCCCTACGTGAAGCGGGTAATTGCGCTTCTGGGCCATCAGGGAATACGTCTGAATCATGGTTGGAACATCGGAGGACTTCAGCGAAATGACGATGTTGTCGTAATGAAGCTCTTCCAGGATGTGCACATGATCCATGGCGCTGTCCACGATGGCTTCCGGAGAAGGGTATCCATATTTTTCCAGAAGTCGTTTTTCCACAGAGCCGGAGTTTACCCCGATGCGGATCGGAACATTCCGCTCGCGGCATGCTTCCACGACCGCTTTTGTCTTTTCTTTTGAACCGATATTCCCTGGATTGATGCGGATTTTGTCAATTCCGCTCTCCAGGGCAATCAGAGCCAGCTTATAGTCAAAGTGAATATCTGCCACGAGCGGGAGTGGAGAACGTTCTTTGATCGCTTTAATGGAACGCGCCGCATCCTCGTTGATTACCGCCAGACGGACAATTTGGCAACCGGCGTCATAGAGCCGCTGGATCTGTGCCAGCGTGGCTTCCACGTCTCTTGTATCAGCTGTTGTCATCGATTGGATGACAACGCTTTTTTGTCCGCCGATTTGCACGCCTCCCACAAATACCGGTTTGGTCTCCTCGCGCTTGTACATAGGGCACCATCCTTATATGTTTGTCAAACAGACTGTGAACACTGCTTTATTCTGTAAACAACCGATGTAAATCGTTCCACGTCACAACTAAAATCAACAACATTAAAAAGGCAAACCCAAGGAAGTGTACCATCCCTTCCTTATTTGGATCAACAGGTCTCCCCCGCAGGGCTTCAATCAGCAGGAAAGCAAGTCTGCCCCCGTCCAGTGCAGGCAAAGGAATCAGGTTGATCAGTCCCAGGTTGATGCTCAGTACAGCCGCCCATTTCATGAGAATCGCCAATCCCTGCTGGGCAAACTCGCCCGTCATCTTAAAGATTCCGACCGGTCCGCTCAGATCGTTCAGTCCTACCGAGCCTGTAAAGAGCATGCCGATGCTCTTCAAAATCATGGCAGTAAATTCGTATGTCGATTTTCCGCCGTACTGCAGCACTTCCCCCGGAGCGTAGGTGACGGCGTTGCCCACCAAGATCTTCCCGACATTTTCCTCGTTTTTGACATGGACGACCGCGTTGATCGTCTGCCCGCTCCGGTCAACAACGATTTCCAGTTGCTTGTCCGGCGACTTGCTGACGATCTCGACCATCTCTCTCCATGTCGCCACAGGCTGCCCCTGGATCGCAACAATCCTGTCTCCTGATTGCAATCCAGCCTGCGCTGCCGGGCCTCCATGAATCACCTCGCCCAGCACCGGCTCGTTTACAGGAACCCCATAGACGAGCCCGATGACGATAAACAGCACAAAAGCGAGCAAAAAGTTGGCAGCGGGTCCGGCAAAGATAGCCCAAAAACGCTGCATGACCGTCTTGCCTTTAAACTGGCGGTCGAGCGGGGCAATTTGCACCTCACGACCGTCTTTTACGAGTTGAGCCTGCGGATGCACCGAAAACGTACGTTGCGCCCCGTCTGTTTCCAGAACGATTGACAATGCTTTCTCCAGGTCAAAATCGACAATTGTACCTCTAACCGCACCTTTGCCTTCTCCATTTGGGCCATCCAGCAGGATGCGGGTAACCTTCCCCACCGCATCTCGCTCCAAGGTCACTTCCATGTGCGGCTTGAGAATGTCCAGCTCTGGGTCCTCACCCGCCATGCGTACCATCCCGCCAATCGGCAGCAACCGCAGCGTGTATTCTGTTTCTCCCCGCTTTACGCTGAAAATCTTAGGCCCCATTCCGAGCGCAAACTCCCGGCATAAGATACCGGCTCGTTTCGCCAGCAGAAAATGGCCAAGCTCGTGCACAAAGACAAGTACACCGAACACGATGACAATCGCGAGAATAGATTCCACTGAATCCAAGTTGGGAAAAGGCAAGAGAACAGCCACCTTTCATTCCGTTTTTAACGCTTGTTAACACCCAGACAGCCCGCAGCCTGTTTACGTGCCCACTGATCGGCTGCCAAAATCTCTTCCAGAGATGGATGACTCGTCCCCTGATGGGCTTCGCACGTTTGGCGGACGATCTGTTCGATCTCCAGAAAAGCGATTTTTCCTTTTAAGAAGCTGTCTACAGCTACTTCATTTGCAGCGTTTAATACAGTGGGGTGAGTCCCGCCTACTCTTCCGCACTCATAAGCTAATTGTAACAGAGGATAGCGGTCAAAATCCATCGGTGCAAAATGAAGCGTTCCGCTCTTCACCAGGTCTAGCGCTTCCGTACCAAGCGACATTCTATTCGGGTAGCTCAGCGCATACTGGATCGGCACGCGCATATCCGGAGTTCCCAACTGTGCCATGACAGCCCGGTCCTTGTATTCCACCATGGAGTGAATAATGCTTTCGCAATGGAGGACACAATCAATCTTTTCATAAGGAAGTCCGAAAAGCCAATGCGCCTCAATGACCTCAAAGCCTTTGTTCATCATCGTCGCCGAGTCTATCGTGATTTTCGATCCCATACTCCAGTTCGGATGATTCAATGCCTGCTCTACGGAGACGCCCGCCAGCTCTTCCCTGCTCAAATGTCGGAAGGAGCCTCCGGAAGCTGTCAGAATAATCCGGGCTACGTCCTCCCGGCGCTCTCCTTGTAGACATTGAAAAATCGCCGAGTGTTCGCTGTCGACCGGAATGATTTGCACGCCCCGGTCCTTTGCTGCTTTCATCACAATATGACCTGCGCTGACCAGGGTTTCCTTATTGGCCAAACCGATTGTCTTTCCCGCTTCGATGGCAGCCAGCGTAGGAGCAACCCCGACACTGCCGACTACTGCCGTCATGACAAAATCGGCGTCTGGATGTGTTGCCGTCTGCTGCAATCCTTCCTCTCCGTACAAAATCTCGACCCGGCCGTCCCCAAGGCGCCCTCGCAATTCTTTTGCGGCAAGAGCGTTTCCGACAGAGACCAGCTCCGGCCGAAACTGTTTGATCTGCTCAACCAGCAGGTCTACGTTGGACCCTGCCGCCAAAGCGACTACGCGAAACTCCTCCGGATGTTGCGACACCACGTCGAGTGTACTTTTCCCGATGGAGCCCGTTGAGCCCAAGAGCGATATTCGTTTCAAACGCTTCACCCTCTATATACTTTCTATATGGCCTATCCCGCTAGACAATGCCCAGCAAATGCAAAACCGGAAAGACAAGGATCATGCTGTCAAAACGGTCGAGAATCCCGCCGTGTCCCGGGATGATTTGCCCTGAATCCTTCACTCCGAAATGACGCTTCATCGCGGATTCGACGAGGTCGCCCAGCTGCCCGGCAATCCCGCTGACCAGGGCGATGATCAGCACCTTGTCAAAAGGAATATGGCCAATCCATTCGTTTACAGCCATCACGATGAGAATGGCCGCAAGCAAACCTCCGAGAGCCCCCTCAACCGTCTTGTTCGGACTGATCGCAGGCCAAAGCTTGTGCTTGCCGATTGCTTTTCCCGTGAAATACGCGCCTGAATCTGTCGCCCATATTCCCAGGATAACCAGTACAGTAAGCATCAGCCCTGTATCCGGCAAATTGCGCAAAGCAGCCATATAGGCAAAGCCATAGCCTATGTATAACGCCCCCACCAACGCAAGGGCGGCGTGTTCGATGTGAAACTGATTTTTTCGAAAGACCGCGTACAAAAGCAAAAGAAGGGTTACGGGCAGTACCAGATCAGGCATGATGACGCCAGACTCTTTCGTAAAGGAAAGAGCCGGCCACAACAGGCTGATCATGAGCAGATACGCCAGTACCCCTGCCACACTCAACGGTTGGACTTTTGCCATCCGCAAAAATTCAAAAAGGCCTATAACGGCCAAGAAACATACAAGTAACGAGAACCACAGGTCCCCTGCATAAACCAATAACAAAAAGCCTGCCCCGCCAATGAGGCCTGTAATGATTCGCTGCTTCAACTGATTCCACCTCTCGGCTTATACCGCTCCGTAGCGACGAGCTCTGCCCTGGTATTCCGCAATCGCTTGATATAAATGTTCCCTGGTAAAATCGGGCCAAAGCACATCGGTAAACCACAATTCCGTGTAGGCCAGCTGCCACAACATAAAGTTGCTCAAACGAAGTTCTCCACTGGTGCGTATCAACAAGTCAGGATCTGGGATGTCACTCGTGTACAAATGTCGGGAAATCATCTCTTCGTCCAATTGTTCCAGGTCGATCTCTCCCGCTTGCAAACGGGTACCTATATCTTTTACAGCTAAGGCAATTTCCTTTCGTCCCCCGTAATTCAAAGCGAAATTCAATTGCAGGCCCGTGTTTTCCTTTGTACGCTTTTCCGCCGTTTCCAGCGCGCTCAGCGTATGTGCAGGCAACTCCTCTTTACTGCCGACCATTCGAATCCGAACGTTTCGTTCAATCAATTCTTCCAATTCTGTCGACAAAAATTCCTGCGGCAGTTTCATCAAAAAGTCTACTTCTTCCCTCGGCCGTTTCCAGTTCTCGGTAGAGAATGCATACAGGGTCAAATACTTCACACCAATTTCATCGGATGCTTTCACAATTTCTTTGACCGTCTTCATTCCCGACCTGTGTCCGGCAATCCTGGGAAGATTCCGCCTTTTGGCCCAACGCCCGTTTCCGTCCATAATGACGGCCACGTGGTTCGGGATTGGACCGGTGCTGTCAAAATCTGCTGATGAATCCTGTTTTTCTTTTCGAGTCAACTTGCGCGCGAGATGTTCTAACATAAAGTGTTCCCCCAAAATGAGAGATATAGACATTCATCCCCCTCTGTCGGAGGGGGATCAAGCATTACACTTCCAGAATGTCCTTTTCCTTTTCTTTGACAATCTTATCGACTTCAGCGATGTATTTGTCAGTCGCTTTTTGAATCGTCTCCTGATGGCGACGGGACTCATCTTCAGATATGGTTCCACCCTTTTCGAGCTTTTTGATGTCATCGTTGGCATCACGGCGAATGTTCCGAATCGCTACCTTGGCGTCTTCTCCGCTTTTGTTCGCTACTTTGACCAGTTCCTTCCGGCGCTCTTCCGTAAGCGGTGGAATCACGATACGAATGATTACCCCGTCGTTGGAAGGAGTCAGCCCGAGATCCGATTGCTGGATAGCCCGGTCAATTTCCTTCAGCGCGGATTTGTCCCAAGGCTGGATCGTCAGCATGCGAGGCTCCGGCACACTGATGTTGGCCAATTGGCTGATTGGTGTCGGCGTTCCGTAGTAATCGACGACAACCTTATCCAGAATAGCCGGGTTTGCGCGACCGGCACGCAGACTGGCAAGATCTTTTTTCAGTGTGCTGATAGCTTTGCTCATACGTTCTTCCATATCTTTCAATACGGTTTGCGGCATGTATTATTCCCCCTTAACCAATGTTCCGATCTTTTCACCCATAACGGCGCGACGAATGTTGCCTTCTTCGGAAATATTAAAGACAATCAGTGTAATGTCATTATCCATGCAGAGGCTCGATGCCGTGGAATCCATTACGCCCAGACCCTTGCTTAACACTTCGAGGAACGTCAGCTTGTCGTACTTCACTGCTGTTGGGTCAATGCTCGGATCAGCGGAATAGACACCGTCTACCTTGTTCTTGGCCATCAGAATCACTTCGGCTTCGATTTCGGCGGCCCGCAATGCAGCCGTCGTATCCGTGGAAAAATAGGGATTCCCCGTACCTGCGGCAAATATGACCACGCGTTGTTTCTCCAGATGACGTATTGCCCTGCGGCGTATGTATGGTTCAGCTACTTGCCTCATTTCGATGGACGTTTGTACACGAGTCGGGACGTTCACTTTTTCTAATCCATCCTGCAGAGCGAGCGAGTTCATAATGGTTGCCAGCATCCCCATGTAATCGGCTGTAGCCCGATCCATGCCTTTGGAGCTGCCTGAGAGTCCGCGCCAGATATTTCCACCACCGACAACAACTGCAACTTGTACTCCCAATTCTACAATTTCCTTAATCTGGTTGGCGATGGAGAAAATAACCTTCGGGTCAATCCCGTACCCGATATCCCCCGCCAGAGCTTCCCCACTCAACTTTAACACAACCCGTTTATAGGCAGGAAGTGGCATGTGAAACGGCCTCCATTCATGAAACATTCTCTGTGCTTTACCGGAATCCTCCCAGCTTGCCTGGCGACTTTTGCATTCGCCGGCAATTCACACTGTACAGGCGACTTAGCCTGCTCTTGTAAAATAGGGAACACGCAGGTGTTCCCTATTTTTCCGATGATTACTGTTTATTCACTTGCGCCATTACTTCTGCCGCAAAGTCTTCTTGTTTTTTCTCGATGCCTTCGCCCACTTGGTAACGGACAAAGCCTTTCAGCGTAGCGCCTTTTTCTTTCAGCAGAGCAGCAACTTTTTTGTCCGGATCCTTAACGAATGGCTGCTCAACCATTACGTACTCTTCGAAGTATTTGGAGAGGCGGCCTTCTACCATTTTTTCTACGATGTTTGCCGGTTTGCCCTCAGCCAGAGCTTGGTTTTTCAACACTTCACGCTCGCGCTCGATCTCGTCTTGAGATACCTCTTCACGGTTGGCAAAGCGCGGGTTGGAAGCAGCAGCGTGCATACCCAGGTCTTTTGCCAGTACTTCGTCCGAAGATCCTTCGAGTACAACCAGAACGCCGATGCGGCCGCCCATGTGCAGGTAGCTGCCGAAAACGCCGTTATCGGACTTTTCCATTACGGAAAAGCGGCGGAAAGAGATGTTTTCTCCGATAGTGGAGATTTTTTCGTTGATCACATGAGCGAGAGTCTCGCCTTGGCCTTTGAACGGCTGTTCCAGAGCAGCTTCTACACTCGCAGGACGTTGGGATACAACGTGCTCAGCGATGTCCTTAACCAGTTCTTGGAACTCAGGGTTTTTCGCTACGAAGTCTGTTTCACAGTTTACTTCCACGATCGCCGCAACATTGCCTGCTACAGCGTAGGAAGTCAAGCCTTCTGCTGCGATGCGGCCCGCTTTTTTCGCAGCTTTCGCGATTCCGCGTTCACGGAGAAGGTCAATCGCTTTTTCCATATCACCGTTCGTTTCTTCAAGAGCGCGTTTGCAGTCCATCATCCCTGCGCCTGTACGCTCACGCAGTTCTTTCACCGTTTGTGCACTGATTGCCATATCGTAGAACCTCCTTGATAAAGTCGAATCTAAGTATAGGTGTTAAAAAGGGTGGACGGGGTTCTGAAACCCTCAGTCCACCCTCATACACTTGCTTACGCAGTTGTTGTAGCTTGCTCTCCGCCTTGGTTGCCTTCGGTCAGAGCGTCAGCCATTTTGGAAGTCAGCAGCTTGACAGCGCGGATGGCATCGTCGTTTCCAGGGATAACGTAGTCGATTTCATCCGGATCGCAGTTAGTATCTACAATCGCAACGATCGGGATACCCAATTTGCGAGCTTCTGCTACCGCGATGCGCTCTTTGCGCGGATCGATTACGAACAGCGCGTCAGGCAGTTCTTCCATGTGTGCGATACCGCCCAGGAATTTTTCCAAACGCTCTTTCTCTTTGCGAAGAACGATAACTTCTTTCTTCGGCAGAACGGCGAAAGTACCGTCTTCTTCCATGCGGTTCAGCTCAGCAAGGCGAGCCGTACGTTTTTTAATCGTAGAGAAGTTAGTCAGCGTACCACCCAACCAGCGTTGGTTGATGTAGTAGTGGCCTGTACGGATTGCTTCTTCTTTCACGGATTCTTGTGCTTGTTTCTTCGTTCCTACGAAGAGCACTTTTCCGCCGTTTTGAGCGAGTTCACGTACAAAGTTGTACGCTTCCTCAACTTTTTTCACGGTTTTTTGCAGGTCAATAATGTAGATGCCGTTACGTTCGGTGAAGATATAGCGTGCCATTTTCGGGTTCCAGCGACGAGTTTGGTGACCGAAGTGAACACCAGCCTCGAGAAGCTGTTTCATCGAAATCACTGCCATATTTTCACACCTCCTTAAAAAATGGTTTTTTGTGCTTACCTCCGCCTCACCGCATTTTCCAGACAAAACTGCCAATCTGGCAGCACCATTGCCGGAATTGGTGGACGTGCGAATTCAACACCGTTAATGAATATATCATATGCCCTATACGATTGCAACAAACGAATCCCATTTGACTCAAAAAAAATCGCCTCACTTTTTCGGAGGCGTCGCGATGATTGTCACGATGTCAGCTTCACTCGCTCCGACGGGAATCTGGTAGGTGCCGACTCGTATCCGATTGAGTTTATTCTGCTTTTTCAACGTTTCGACAAACGTGTTGTCAGGGGTGAGTATCCCGGAGTCCACCAGCGAACGCTCTACACTTTCCGCCGTCGCTTTATACGGGATTTGGATCGTCTTCATCTCTTTGACCAGCGGCTCAGTCGGCGCTGAAACTTGAGGAGTATCTGCAGGAACAGGCTGCAGCGGCTTGCTTGGATCCAAGCTTTCCGCAGAAGGCTTGACCGGGACCTCCGCTGCAGCATCCTTCGGTCCCTCGGTCTTCACAGGCGGTTGCGCTTGAGCCGGCTGCGGGTCATCCGGCTGTTTTGTCTTTGGCTGCTCAGGAGAAGGGCTAACCGGTGCGGCAGGCTGCTTTGGAGGGGTAGGCAACGGCTGCAGCTCAACCTTTTTGTCCTGCTTGAGCTGCTCCAGCTCTGCCTTCGACAGTACGACCAACTGAAGCTGCTCGGCAGCATTTTCCAGCTGCTCCTTCGTTAATAATTCAGCAGCAGTCGTCTCCTTTTGCGCTGTGATTCCGAGAATCGATGCCGCTATCAGCAAGCCAGCGCCGAATCCAAACAAGAGCTCACGCTTGTTCATTGGCCGCTCCCCCTCTCTGCGGCTTGGCCAATGACAAAATCAAATCGATCTCTCCTCTGCCGGCGCCCAGCCTTTTCGCAATCTCGTCCGGGCCCAGCCCTTCTTGCGCCAGCTCGAATACGCGACGATACCGCTCTCGCATGGACAGCACATCCGCTGCTTCTTGAGAGGGCTCCAGTTCCTCGCTTGTTGCCGGCTGTGTCTGAAGACCAAGGGAGCGCAGTTCCGCCAGTTCCCGCTCCACTATGTCCAGACGTCCTTTCGTTTCAGCCAGCTGTTTTTTGAGTTGCGCCAACGATCTGTGCGCCGCTTCGTCCGCAGCTTTCTGCTCTTGCTTGATTTGTACGACAAAGCGATGCAGCGTCTCCTCTACTTCCTTCATGGTCAGCTGCGGCGCGGCCGGGTTTCGGTCCCTTTTCGCATTTCTGGAAGAAAACAGCAGGGCCAGCACCATTACGGCCACCCCTGCCCCCATCAAGATATAATAAGACCAATTCATTTCAGTCACCTATGCTTCCTATTGTCTTCATGATGTTTCGTCACATGGAGATGTCGATGTACCGTCCGCGAAGAGGATCTCGCATGGCTACTTCCCTTGCTGCGGAGCCGCCTTCTTCAGCGGAATCCGCTGCCTTCTCGGAGGAAGCCCGGAACGACTCCCCTTTGCCCTGTTGGTTTTGTCTTTGTTTTTCCCGCAGCTGGTTTTTTTCCGTTTCGTTGACATCGGCCGGCCGTTGACTTTTCTGTTGGTCTGTCACTTTTTGTTCCTGTTGCAGGAGATGCTGCTCGTTGTTTAGCCGATGCTGATACTGTTCCTGAATGCGTCCGACTTCTGCAGTTCGCGGCAAGGCCACCTGCAACTCAACCGTTTTAAGACTCATCAGGGCTAACTCCTTTTGACCGAATCGCTATGCTTAGACGAGAGTAGAAGTAGTAATCTCCCCGTTCACGACGAGAAAACGTGTACGGGCAAACTCCTGTTTAATGAATCGAACCAGCTTGCCAAATACCATTTTGATTCCGGGGTACATGGTGTAATACACATCAATCGCTGCTGGCGAGTCTCCCTCCAGCTCCATCTCTACTTCCTTTTTTCGAGCTTCGAGTTGTTTTCCTTCCTTTTCCAGAATCAGTCTCGTATTGGTCAGCTTGATTTGCATCGCCTTTTTTTCCGGCGAAAGGTCACCGTTTACTTGCATGAGCTGATTCAGCACGCCAAGCCCTTGATCGGTTTTGCGCAAATTTTCATACACTATTTGCAGTTCCTTATTGATGGACGCCAATTCCAGTCGAAGCTCAGGCTTGACCCCGACCTCCAAAACGGTCGGCGTAGCGCTCGTATTCCCAATGACACGGGCCGTTATTTTTTCCCCTGCCTGAAGCGTGCCGCCAATGATGATTCCTTTCGGGCCGTTACAAATAATTTGCTTTCCCGCCCGCACCTGGGAGAACATGATGCTCTGCGAAACCACCACTTGATTGCCCGCAGTTACATTTGCATTCTGGATGAATGAGGTTTTCACATTGTTGCCGGCGATGACTTGTCCCTTGTCTTGAGCGACGATCCCGCTCTTGATCTCGACCGATCCCCCGGCCTCCAGCTCCGCCCCCTCAACACTGCCAAGAACGCGGATATCCCCGGATGCTTTGACTCGAAATCCAGTCGGAATGTTACCGCGAATGACCACCGTTCCCACAAAATCAATATTCCCGACACTAAAGTCAACATCCCCATTTACTTCAAACACGGGGAATACGTTCACTTTATCATTGTCCGTAAAGGAAACCTGCCCGTCAATTGCTGAATACAGCATCGTTCTCTCCGCATTCAGCACGACGTTTTTTCCAGGTTTCAAAACAGCGTCTTTGCCGGCTTTAGGAACGATGGGCTCTCCGGTAACAGCAGTACCCGGTTTTCCGGGCAAAGGAGGGGTTTTCCGCGCCAGCAGCTGTCCTTTGGCGACATTCGGAATGCTTGTGATGCTGTAGTAGTCAACTCGACCGTCTTCCAGTTCTTTGGGCCGTTTTTCGTCTTGATGCTGATCCAAAAACGTGTACTCGATCTGCCCGTCTTTCCCCGGAACGGGAGCGATGCCGCTCGCGATGGTGACGTATGCATTCGCAAATTTCTCCGGGTGCCTGCACAGCTCTTGCACGACCTGATCGAGAATGCCGTGCGTGATTTTTTTCTGGCGCAATGCTACGCGTACTTCCGTCTCTGTAATTTGAAACTGAGATCCTAGCTCCTGGTCGGCAATCACCAACATGATTCCGGCTTCCAGTTTGTCCTGAGAGATTTTGACTTCGAGCTTGTAGTTTCCTATCGCTTCCATCTTTCTACCCCTCTCAAACCATGGGCCCTCTTCTCCCATTTTCTATATCTGCTTTTTTATTGCCTTTCTTTTAAACAAGCTGAGACTTCCATCTGGCAAGTGCGGATCGCAAGCGAAAAATCGCCTTGGAATGAAGCTGTGAAATACGCGACGGCGACAAGCTCATTACTTCTGCAATCTCTGACAAGGTCAGCTCCTCAAAATAAAACAGGGAAACGACGAGACGCTCTTTCTCCGGCAGCTTGTCAATAACGGCGGTCAACACTTCTTTTAGGCCTGACATTTCGGCAACCTGGTCGGGACGCGGGGTCACTTCATCGACGATGTAGGAATGTCTTGCGGTCTTCTGCTCCTCTTCTTCCCCTACAGCCTCGTCAATGGAAATCATCGTGGCAAGTGAGGTTTCATAAAATACTTGCTGCAGATCTTTCTCGGTGATGCCCAGATAGGAAGAAACCTCTGAATCGGTCGGCGTCCGCAACTGCTTTTGCTCCAACAGCGTATACGCCTCCTCAATTTTTTTGGCCTTGTCCCTGACCGTTCTGGGAATCCAATCGTTTTCCCTCAATCCATCGATCATCGCTCCGCGAATCCGCCACATCGCGTACGTTTCAAACTGCAGCCCACGGGTATGATCAAACTTCGCCAACGCATCAAGCAAGCCGAAACGGCCATAGCTGATCAAATCATCCTTGTCTACATTATTCGGAAGGTTAATCGCAAGTCGATTGGCTACCTTGTCTACTAGCGGAAGGTACTGCGTAACCAGGTCCACCTCCGCGTCCCGGCTGCCTTCCTCCTTCCACATTACCCATTTGTCAAACTGCCTCGCCTTTTCTTGATTGGTTAGCCGTGCCACGATTTCGTCACCAACCTTTATTTATCAGTTAATCGCCTCACAACATCTGCAACGGTGGTGGGATCATGCACCAGCGGAGCGCTCCCGATCTTCTCCACAGACAGCGGCATAAACTCGCTGTCTTCCTCGGGATGATCCGGCTCGCCCGAAGCCGAGGGGATGTCCCCCCCGGAAGCTTCAGCCGGAGCCATGGTCTCGGGATTCAAGGAAGACCCCATAATCTTGGCGACAAGCCAGCGGATCGGAAAAGCTGCAAGAAAAAATAGGATAAATGCAAAACCGGCACGTTCCAGGGAAACCAACCAGACGTTTCCGGACAAAGCCGTAAACAGCGTAATGACAGAGGCAAGTGCCCCGAATCCTGTATTCACCCACATAGTCCCCAACATACCTATACTTCCTTCACACCTTGATTGACGGTTCGAATTTGCAACAGACCGGTACTCGAGTCAAACTCGATGGTCCTCCCGCAATTGCCCCCTGTATCTTCGGCTACTACTCTGATTTGCGCCTGCTGCAGCGCCATCTTGCACGCTTCTACATTTCGCGGTCCGATCCTCATCGTATCGCTCTTGCCTAGAAAAGCAAACATCTGAGCCCCTCCGGCCAGCTTCGCGACCATGTTGTGCGTCGACGCGCCAGCCAGCTTCATGTCCTGGATGAGACGGGGAATGGCCGTATCGGCGTATTTGCCGATGGCGATCTCCCCGCCTTTTCCGAGAGAGGATTCCGGTAGCATGACGTGAGCCATTCCGGCAACTTTATGTACGGAATCATAAATGACGACGCCGACACATGAACCTAATCCCGTGGTTCGTAACCGGTCAGGAGATTTTGCAACTCCAAAGTCAGCCATGCCAATTTTAATAATCTCCATCGAACGGTACTCCTAATGAACGAAATAATGTCTTTAAGGATTCGGGATCAGGGATCAGAAAAAAGTGACCTTGGACCAGCTCGTTGCCTTCAAAGAAAGCGGTATCGATGGTGAGCGCATAATCGCCTGCTTGTCCCAGCTCCAAGAGTCCGTAGCTGAGGATTGCTCCTGCCATATCGATCGCCAGCGCCGGGACAGATGGCTGCAAATTCAAGTTCGTAAAGTCGGCCAGTGAGGACAAGTAGGAACCGGTGAGAATATTGCCGATCTCATGAAGAGCGGAAACTTCGAACTCTGTCCACTCCTCTACATCCTTCACGTCACCGATGATCTGTTGCAGCACGTGACGTGCGGAATCCATATCGAGAATGAAAAACATGTTTCCCGGGCAATCTCCCTCTACCCGGAGAAAGACTGTGACGACAATGGCCTCTGGGCCACCGACACAGTCTGCCACTTGGTCAAAGGGGATAATGTTTACCTGCGGCACTTTCATGTCGATTTCCTTTTGTATCAGTTTAGACAAGGCTGTCGCAGCATGACCGGCTCCGATATTCCCTACTTCCCGAAGGACATCAAATTGAAAATCGCCAAACTTTGTAAAGTATTCCATCCCTTATCCCTCAAAGGCGTCGAGTTGCTTGATTTCCTCGTTGCTCAGAACTTTATCCAGATTCAATAAAATCAGCAGGCGTTTTTCCAGCTTGGCCACTCCGCGCAGGTATGCTGCCTCTACGCCTCCGACAACCTCAGGCGGCGGTTCGATCGCATTCACCGGGATATCGATCACGTCGTTTGCTGCATCTACGATCAAACCAACTTCCAGTTCTCCAACCGCTACAATGATAATCCGGGTCGACTCGGTATAGTCGGCTTCTTCCAGGCTGAAGCGATTGCGCAAATCGATAATCGGCGTTACCACACCGCGCAAATTGATTACCCCTTTGACAAACGCGGGAGTTCTCGGAACGCGGGTAATATGCTCCAATTTTTCAATCGATTTGACCTGATTTACGTCAACCCCGTATTCTTCGTCTTTCAGGCGGAAAACGATGACTTTTACTTCTCCGATGATTTCCTTTTGCTCGAGCATACGGCTGCCCTCCCCTTACTTAATCAGTGCGTTGCAGTCGATAATCAAAGCTACTTGTCCGTCTCCCAGGATCGTCGCCCCGGAGATGGCGAACACGTTTACCAGGTATTTACCCAGTGACTTCAGCACGATTTCTTGCTGGCCGATAAACGAATCGACGACAAGTCCCGCCATTTTTTCTCCCTTGCGAACGATTACTACGGCTACTTCGTCGTCCTTCTCCGCTCCGTTATCCGGAATTTGGAAAATTTCCTGCAACGAGACGAGAGGAACGACTTTTCCACGGAAGTCAATGACCTTCTGGCGGTGCGCCATCATGATTTGCTCTTTGCGGAATACCGCTGTTTCAATAATCGAACTGAGCGGAACGGCATATTTTTCATTCCGGACCTGAACGAGCATGGCCGAGATGATGGAAAGCGTGAGCGGAAGCTGGATCAGGAAGGTCGTTCCTTGTCCGCGGACAGAGTCGACACTTACGTTTCCGCCGAGCGACTCGATCTTTGTTTTTACGACGTCTAGGCCGACGCCCCGTCCCGAAATGTCAGAAATGACCTCAGCCGTGCTAAAGCCGGACGAGAACAGCAGTTCAAAGATTTGCCTGTCGGTCAGAGTATCTGCATTGGCCGGATTTACGACGCCGCGCTCAAGTGCTTTTTTCAGAACCTTGTCTTTGTTAATGCCTGCCCCGTCATCCTTTACTTCAATAAATACATGGTTTCCGCTGTGGAAGGCGCGAAGCTGAATCGTTCCTTCCTCCGGCTTGCCAGCCTGCTTTCGCTGCGCTGGAGATTCGATACCGTGGTCAAGCGAATTTCGCAGCAGGTGCACGAGCGGATCGCCAATTTCATCGATGACAGTCCGATCAAGCTCGGTTTCCGCCCCGTAGATTTCCAGGTTCACTTTTTTATTCAGATCTTTTGCCAAGTCGCGAATCATCCGGGGGAAGCGATTGAACACCTGTTCTACCGGGACCATGCGCATCGTCAGGATGATGTTTTGCAAATCTCCGCTAATGCGGCTCATATGTTCTACGGTTTCCTGCAGCTCGCTCTTGCCAAGCTCGCGGGCCAGCTGCTCCAAGCGGCCCCTGTCGATGACCAACTCGCTGAACAGATTCATCAGAACATCCAGTCTCTCGATGTCGACGCGAATGGTTTTTCCGCCTGCCGCCACTTTTTTCACAGCCGCGTTGTTCTGTGCAGGTCCCGCTTCCTTCTTGGCAGCTGCAGGAGCGGCGGTCGCAGCCGCTTGTTTTTCCGCTTCCTTGGCTTCTTTTCCGGCTTCCTTCATTTCTACCGGTTCTACCAGTACTTCCGCGATTTCCGAAATATTTTCAATCGCCTTTTTCACTTTCTCCAAAGGCTCCATCGTCACAAAAACTACTTCGAAGGAAAGGTCAAACCGTTCGTTTTCCAAATCCTCTGCGGGAGGCGTCGACTTGATCACTTCGCCCATCGACTCGAGCTGATCAAAAACCATATAAGCCCGGGCTGCTTTCAACAGGCAGTTCTCCTGCAGGGTCACTTTGATCCAGAACAGGTTGTTGCCCGCTTCCTTTGACTGCTTCAGCACTGTCAAGGAGAACTCATCCAGTGCATATTCGCGGCTGCCCTCTTCCGAATGGGAAGCTGCGGACTCTTCGCCTGCCGCGACGGCTTCTTCAGCTGCCTCGGTTGCAGCGGAAGCAAAGTCCCCCGACACGATTGCCCGCAGCTTGGCCACCGGCTTGGATACGTCCGCGGAGCCGTCGCCGCCTTCCATAATATTCATGACCATGCCTTCAATCAGGTCAACGCTCTCGAATATCACATCCATAATATCGCTGTTGATTTTCAGCTTGTCATTCCGGATTAAATCGAGCACATTTTCCGCTTCGTGGGTCAGGCTCGCCATGTCTTCAAAGCCCATTGTCGCGGACATACCCTTTAACGTGTGAGCAGAGCGAAAAATTTCATTGACGATCTGAATACTTTCCGGATCATTCTCCAAAACGAGCAGGTTGGCATTGATCGCTTGCAGGTGTTCCTTTGACTCTTCGATAAACATGTCCAGATATTGATTCATGTCCATGGGTGATCCACCTCCCAAAATCAGTGCAGCAGCTTGCAGAGTGTTTCTGCAATTTTGTGTAACGGTACGACATGATCAGCGAGGCCCGCCTGGATGGCCGCACGCGGCATTCCGAACACAACACATGTCGATTCGTCCTCGATAATACTCGTCACAGGACCTGTCTCTTTCATTTTAATCAGGCCCTTCGTCCCATCATTTCCCATGCCTGTCATGATGATTGACCATTTGTCTACTTTTGTCAATCGGCTAACAGACTCAAAAAGAATGTCGACAGAAGGGCGGTGACCACCTCGAGGCTCTTCTTGGTGCAGTTTGGCCTGAAGTCTTCCATTCGTTTGTTGAATTTCAAAATGATATCCGCCCGGAGCGATATAAGCGGTTCCAGGCTCAAGCCATTCTCCGTCGGTCACCTCCGTTACACGGATTGCACAGAGAGAATCCAGACGCTGTGCCAGCGATTTTGTAAAGCCGGCCGGCATATGCTGTACGATCGCGATCGGGGCGGGAAGCTGAGCAGGCAGTGCGGTCAGAACCGTCTGCAGCGCTTTTGGTCCTCCGGTTGAAGTGCCGAGCACCACAAGCCTTGCCGCACCCGAAGGGACTCTTTTCAGAGGTGAGTCAGGCACCGCCTTCGCCTGACCAGCCGACTTCTCATCCGTCGCTTTGGTTGGAATCAAAGGCGAGGAAGAGGTGCTCTCCGGATGGAGCGTAAACTTTTTCGTCCTTTTTTTAGCCTGAGCCGCAGCCTTTACTCTCTCGATCAAACGATCGCCAACCTTGTGAATATCGAGCGAAATCGGACCGGACGGTTTGGCGACAAAATCGATGGCTCCCAATTCCAGAGCACGTATGGTCGCTTCAGCACCCTCTTTGGTCAAGCTGCTCAACATCACTACAGGAACAGGATTTTGCTTCATCAACTGTTCTAGCGCTTCCAAACCATTCATGATCGGCATTTCGATATCAAGGGTGATCACATCAGGCTCCAGCTTCTTTGCTTTCTCCACGCATTCAAGCCCGTTTTTTGCTCGGTCAATCACTTCGATTTCAGGGTCGCTTTGCAGGATGTCTGAAATAACCTTACGCATGAATGCCGAATCATCTGTGACGAGAACCCGAATAGTACTCATCCGCCATCGCTCCCTTCCGAAGTCTAGTTGTATTACGGCATGAAGCCTTTCAGTTTCATGAAGAACCCTTTAAATCCTCCTGGTGAACCGGGGGCGGCTGCCGCAGGGCTCCCCAGGTATTCGGCCACCAGGTTTCGAATGCTCTTCGAAGCCTGAGACTGAGGAAAGGCAAGAAAATAAGGACGCTGTTGCTTCACCGCTCTTGTGACGTGATCGTCATCCATGACATAACCGAGCTTGCTTATCTCCATATCGAGAAACCGTTTGGCTACCATGCTCAACTTGTCAGCTGTAGCTTGTCCTTCACGTTCAGACGTTGCCCGGTTGATGACAAGGCGAACCTTTGTCTGTGGATTCCGGGAATGGATCATTTTAATTACTGCATACGCATCCGTAATAGCTGGCGGCTCTGGCGTCGTGACGAGAATGACTTCATCCGAAGACAGCATAAATCGCAAGGACTCCTGAGAGATACCCGCACCCGTATCAAAAATGATCGTGTCCGCGTAGCCTTGCAGCGGTTCCAGCTTTTGAAACAGGATGTCCAGCTTGCTGTTGTCCAATTGAAGGATTTGGGTAAAACCGGAGCCTCCGGCAATGAACTCCAAATCACCGGGCCCTGTTTCCATGATGTCCCACACGGATGTCTCTTGCTCAATTACATGCAGCAGGTGACGTTTGGGCGTTATCCCCATCAGTACATCCAGATTCGCCAGACCCAAATCGACATCAAACAGAATGGCCTTGTGCCCTTTCTCGCGCAAGCCGAGAGCGAAGTTCAGACTGAAATTCGATTTCCCGACTCCCCCTTTGCCGCTTGTCACCGTAACCAACCGTGTCTGACGGGAGGGGGAATTCTGCTGCATTCGCTCACGAAGTCGCTTTGCTTGGTCATGCATACGAATCATTCTCCCATAATCATCTTAGCTATCAGCCTGGGGGTCGCCACGATAATATCGTCCGGGACATTTTGGCCAGTCGTCACATAAGAGATCGAAAGCTCCGTTTCAAACGCTACGTTCAACATGGCGCCATAAGCATCCGTTTCGTCTGCTTTTGTAAAAATGACCCGGGAAACCGGTACATCGTCAAAATTCCGGATGATCGTTCTCATGTCGCTGTATTTGGATGTGAGGCTGAGCACCAAAAAGTTAAGGCTGTTTCGATCTGCCACGACCAGGTCGCGAATCCCTTGCACATACTCGTCATTGCGATAGTTTCTTCCCGCAGTATCGACGAAGACCAAATCGCATCCGCTTAATCGCTCCATCGCCTGGGGAATTTCTTTCGGAGAAAAAACCACCTCAAACGGCACATTCAAAATGTTTGCGTACGTTTTCAATTGTTCGACAGCCGCAATCCGATAGGTGTCTGCAGTAATGAAGCCGACCTTTCGCTTTTCCTTTAACATGCAGGCTGCGGCCAATTTTGCGATGGTGGTCGTCTTCCCTACCCCGGTCGGCCCAAAAAAGAACGCGTACCGCACGTCTTTCTCGATACTGGTCGGCTGTTTCACAGCCTTTTCGAGACATTGGGCGATGAATTCCTCCGCCTTCAAAATGGCCTTGGCTTCATCCCAGTCCGAGTCGCACTCCAAGATGACCTGCTGGATAATCTGCGCAGCCGCTTCCTCCGACACCTCTTGCTGCCGCAACCTGCTGCTCACCGCTTGAACCGGTTGTGGCAGCTGCTGTTTCAAATCGTTGGTCAACAGCTTTTCGAACATTTGGCGCATGCTCCGCACCTCAAGGGCGATTTGATCGCCCTTCTCTTTGAGCGGCGGAAGCGCATCGGTTGTTGAGGAACGAGATGTAGCCGTTTGAACCGGTTTTTCTTCAGGGCGTTTTTCTTCTGGATGCTCTTCTTTCAGGAGATTGGCTGACTGGTGATGCTTCGCTTCCTGACTCTGCTCACGAGTAAGCTGCAGTTCAAAAGGCACTGCGGAAGTCTCATCCTGCATTGGCTGAGACTCGCTGCTGACGCTTTTATTGGAAGAGCTTGCTGCCGCAGATTGATAGGCTCTCTGCGCAGTGTATGCGCCTGTTGTTGCCGGTTTGGCGGGGACAGCGCGCTGCCTTGTTGCAGCTGGGCCTTTTTGCTTTTCGGAGTCCTTGTCATCGACAGCGGCAACGACTTCGATTTGCTGCTTGCCAAAAAATCCGAGAAAGCCCCCTGTCTTGATTGCTTTGGAATTGAGAATGATGGCATCGGATCCTAGATCAATGCGAATTTTGTCAAGTGCTTCCGGCATGGAGTCGACTATGTATCGTTTTACTCTCACGAAATGTTCACCATCCCTACGCTTTGCACTTCAACATGAGGCTCCAGCTCACTGTATGACAGAACGGGAACATCCGGCATCATTCGCTCCATCAGTTGGCGCAGGTACATGCGAACGGCAGGCGAGGATAGAATGATGGGCTGCTGTCCCGAATTTACCATTCTGCTAACCTCCGTTGATAAATTCTGGTAAATGAGCTGTGATGTTTCCGGATCGATAGCCAGGTAGCTTCCCTGCTCAGTCTGCTCGACATGTTCGGAAATCGTCTTTTCAAGTCCAGGTCCGGCCGTGATAACGCGGAGCGGCTGCCCCGGCTCCGTGTATTGCAAGGTAATCTGGCGAGACATGGCTTGACGTACGTATTCGGTCAGCACTTCCGGGTCTTTCGTGTACATCGCATGATCGGCCAATGCTTCCAAAATGACTGTCAGGTTGCGAATCGAGACTTTTTCACGCAGCAGCTTCTGCAATACCTTCTGCACTTCCCCGATCGACAGAAAGCCTGGAATCAGCTCATCGACCAGAACGGGCGCCACTTCTCTGACATTGTCAATCAGGGCACGCGTTTCTTGACGGCCCAGCAATTCGTGCGCGTGACGTTTGATTACCTCCGTCAAGTGAGTCGCCACAACAGACGGCGGATCCACAACCGTGTATCCGGAAAGCTCAGCAATCTCCTTATTTTCTTCTGTTACCCACAAAGCGGGAAGACCAAACGCAGGTTCAACGGTTTCGATCCCGACAACGGCATCATCGTCAAAGCCGGGGCTCATGGCGAGATAATGATCGAGCAAGATTTCTCCCGTCGCAATCTGGTTGCCCTTGATTTTGATCACATATTCATTCGGTCGAAGCTGAATGTTGTCCCTGATGCGAATGACTGGAACTACAATTCCGAGCTCCAGAGCAACCTGGCGACGGATCATAATGACGCGATCAAGCAGATCTCCGCCTTGCTTGCTGTCCGCCAGCGGTATCAGTCCGTAGCCAAATTCAAACTCAATCGGATCGACTTGGAGCAGGTTGACGACGCTTTCCGGACTCCGCACCTCCTCAAGCTGCTGGTCTTCTTCCTGTTGAGCGGTCTCTTCCCAGGCGACCTTTTGCTTCCGGGTCATTTTCCATCCCGCAAAGGCCAAAAGGCCAGCTACGGGTACAACGGGTACAAGGCCAATGGGAGTGAGCAAGCCAAGCAGGAAAATTCCACCCGCCACAATGAACAGCAGACGCGGATAGCTGAACATCTGGTTGGCGATATCCTCGCCCAGTCCTTCCCCTGAGGTTGCCCTCGTGACGATGATACCGGTCGCGGTCGAAATGAGCAGCGCCGGGATTTGGCTCACAAGCGCGTCCCCAACGGACATGGTCGTAAATTTGGAAGCCGCTTCAGTAAAGCTCATGTCGTGAATCACCATACCGATGATGAATCCACCGATAATATTAACGATAAAAATGATGATACCGGCAATGGCGTCCCCTTTTACAAACTTGCTGGCACCGTCCATGGCGCCATAGAAATCCGCTTCCTCTTCGATTTTTTTCCGCCGTGTACGGGCTTCCGAATCGGTAATCATCCCCGCGTTCAAATCCGCATCAATACTCATCTGTTTCCCTGGCATAGCATCCAGAGTAAAGCGGGCTGCAACCTCGGCTACGCGTTCCGAGCCTTTGGTAATAACGATAAACTGAATGATGACAAGGATCAGAAAAACGACAAAGCCTACGACCTGATTGCCCCCTACGACGAAACTTCCAAACGCTTCGATAACCTTTCCGCCCTCGGCATGGGAGAGAATGTTCCGCGTCGTCGAGACGTTCAGCGCCAGCCGAAAGAGCGTCGTAATCAGCAGGACGGTAGGAAAGATGGAGAACTGCAACGTCTCCCGCGTGTACATGGACACAAGCAAAATCGTCAAAGCAAGGGAGATGTTCAAAATGAGAAGCAGATCCAACAACTCGGAAGGCAGTGGGATCACCATCATGACAACGATACTTATGACGAACAAGACCGTACCCAGTTCTTTCAATTTCAATCCCACCGTTTGTCCTCCTCTCTTCTTTGTTTTTACTTCACTTTCCCTTGCAGTTTGTATACATAGGCGAGAACTTCGGCAACCGCTTTAAACAATTCCTCCGGGATCGGCTGACCTATCTCTACCTGGCTATGTAGAGCCCTGGCAAGAGGCTTGTTTTCCATCGTTATGATTCGGTGTTTCTTGGCAATTTCCTTAATTTTTAAAGCCATGTAATCCTGTCCTTTGGCAATGACTGTCGGAGCGTGCATCTCTTGGCTGTCGTAGCGAATCGCAACCGCAAAGTGAGTCGGGTTGGTAATCACCACATCAGCTTTCGGCAGCTCCTGCATCATGCGCCGCATGGCCATGCTGCGCTGACGTTCACGGATCTTCCCTTTGATGAGAGGGTCACCGTCCGACTGCTTGTATTCATCTTTAATATCCTGTTTGGACATTCGCAGATTTTTTTCGTACTCATACCGTTGATAGGCGTAATCCATGACGGCCAGGACGACCAGCAACAGCCCGATCAACAGCCCTAGCTTGGCTGCCTCCGATGCCGCAAACGACAGCGTTGCTTCCAGCGGTTGCATGGAGAGCCTGAGCAACTCATCCCGAACATCCCATAAAATCATGTACGCAACCAAAATCCCCGTACTGATTTTCAAGAGCGATTTGGCCAGCTCCACCAGCGAACGGAGGCTGAACATCCGTTTTGCACCCTTGATCGGGTCCAGCTTTTCCAGTTTGAACTGGATCGTTTCCGTAGTAAACAGCCACCCTACCTGGGCGTAGTTTACCGAGAGGGCAACCACAAAAACAACGGCGAGCACAGGCCCCGCAATCTTTACTGCTTCCCATGCAACCTTCCTGATAATGATGGCCAGATTTTCTTCATTTACCTGCCACGTCGAAAAAGTGATCAGCGACTCCCTCATCAGATTTTCGAAGGAATGAAACATGGTTGCACCAAAAGCGACGAGCACTAGAAACACTGCCATCAGGCTTAGAGCAGGAGACAAGTCTGCACTTTTTACCACTTGCCCCTTTTTCCGAGCATCCTGCTTCTTTTTTGGTGTCGCCTTTTCTGTCTTCTCCCCGCTAAAATATTGAAGATCGACAGGATACAAAAAAATAAGTCGGTTCATCCTGTTCCTCCGAGCAGCTTCATCATCTCCGCAAACGATCGAAACATTTTCTCGAACAAACTGCTCAACGTCAGAAGAAAAGCAGGCATCACTACCATTAGCAGCAGAAAGCTTGCCAGCAGTTTGATCGGAAGTCCAACAACAAAAATATTAAATTGCGGGACTGATTTGGCGATAATACCAAGAGAAAGGTCCACGAGAAACAGTGAGACGACAATCGGCGTCGCGATCAAAAATGCGCTTAAAAACATTTCCCGAAATACTTTTACCGCCAGCCACATGACCTGTTCACTGCCAAAAGCTGCCCATGCGGCATCAAGCGGAATCGCTTGGTAGCTTTTGATGATCCCGCGGATCAGCATATGATGTCCATTCATGCTCAAAAAGTACAGCATCGCCAAAATGTTTTTAAAATGCCCTGTAAGCGGGACATACGCTCCGGTGCGCGGATCGATAACGTTGGCCATGGCCAATCCCATTTGCATGTCCATAATCCCGCCCGCTACCTGTACCGTGACGTAGATCAGCTCGCAAATATAGCCCAGTATTACTCCGACCAACGCCTCTTTGATGACGTGAAGGATAAATGTCAAATCCATCGGGATCGCCCCTTGGACAGGGACAGAACCAAAACTGATCACAGCCATGAACAAAGCCAAACCGATTTTGAACTGATTCGGCACGCCTTTCATCGAAAAGAACGGGGCCGATACGAAGAAAGCGGTCAGACGGACAAAGACAAGCAACAACACAGGAAGGTGAATCAGAAAGGCTGCCATCGGTTACCCTACAAACTTATGGAGATTTCCAAATATCCCCATAGTGAACTCAAGCATGATTCGCAGCATCCAGGGACCGACAGCCAGGATGGTGATCAGGATGGCGACGATTTTGGGAATAAAAGCGAGCGTTTGTTCCTGAATTTGTGTCGTTGCTTGAAAAATACTGACGATCAACCCTACCAGCAGACCTACGCCCAGCGCCGGAGCGGCGATCAGCAAAATGGTATAGACAGAGCTTTGGGCAACTCTCATCAGCAACTCTTGTGTCATGCTCTACCCTCCTAAGCTGAAAAACCTCTCGTACGGCTAAAAGCTGGTCAGAAGAGACTTGACCACCAAATACCATCCATCGACCATGATAAACAACAAAATCTTGAACGGGAGTGAGATCATCACGGGGGGAAGCATCATCATCCCCATCCCCATCAAAATGCTTGCAATGATCATATCGATCACAAGAAACGGAATAAAAATCATGAAACCGATTTGAAATGCTGTTTTCAGCTCACTGATCGCATATGCCGGAACCAATGCGGTAAGCGGTATGTCCTGTACCGTCTTCGGCCGCTCCGCTTTTGCAAACTCCAAAAATAGCGCCAGATCCTTTTCGCGTGTCTGTTTGGCCATATATTCCTTGAACGGGATGACCGCAGCGGCAAACGCCTGTTCTTGTGACAGCTTCCCCTGCATAAACGGCTGGACAGCCGTCTCATTTACCTTGGCTAACGTAGGGGACATGATGAAAAAAGTCATAAACAGAGCGAGTGCGATCAATACCTGGTTTGGAGGCATTTGCTGCGTTGCCAATGCATTGCGGACAAACGACAGGACGACGACAATTCGCGTGAAGCTGGTCATGAGCAGCAAGATAGCAGGCGCTACAGACAGAACCGTCAGGATCAACAGCAGTTGAATGGCTGTTGAGGTCTCTTGCGGCGTACCGGAACCACCCCCTATTTTCAAGTCAACTGTAGGGATCAATGATGGTTGAACTGGTGCTGCCGCCGCCATATCCGGTATGGCCAGCAATGCGAGCACAATCGCGAGCAGCTGCAGAAATTGTTTCATCCCAAATCTCCTCTGTCCTTACCTTGCTCATCCATCCAGCGGACGTTTTGCTCCGGTCGCTGCCTAACCGTTCCCCACTGATTTCGGAGCATTTCTTCAAAGGCATGTCCTTGTCCGTCGGAGGCTTGGAAATGTTCATCGCGGTTCTTCCGTTTGCTGCCAAACGGAAGCCATTGCAGCGGCGATGGCAGCGCTCCTTTTATTTCAGCATCCGCCAATATCAGATCCGCCTCATCACCAGCTGGTATGTGGTGCAGCAATTGAACATTTTCTCCGACACCGAGTACGTACAAAGACTCTCCAATCATGACTACTTGTACCGATTTCCCATTACCCAGCGGCGCCATGCTGATGACCTTTATCGGCCCTTGCGCCACCCCCGCCTGCCTTTTTGACAGGAACCGGAGCAATAGATAGATGAGCACCAGGATGATGCCCAGCGAAAAAATAACCTGGACGAGGTAGCCCCACATGCTACCAGACCCGCTTCCTGGAATGGGTGCCGGCTCTTGTGGACCGGCGGACCCATCAGTCGATAGCGTGCCTTTTTTCAGCGCATCGGCGACAGAGCTGTTCTCCGCCGAAGCCTGAGCCGGAAGGGAAGCGACGAGCAGCAACAGCAGGCAGCAAATCCAGATGAGCCGCACCCTTGTGTCCCGGAGTTTTATCATTAGCTCAACGTCTTTTTGATCGCTTCCAGTACGCGATCTGCCTGGAACGGCTTCACGATAAAATCTTTTGCTCCCGCTTGAATCGCGTCGATTACCATCGCTTGCTGCCCCATCGCGGAACACATAATAACGCGCGCATTCGGATCAATCTTTTTAATTTCTTTCAAGGCGGAGATTCCATCCATCTCCGGCATGGTAATGTCCATGGTTACAAGATCAGGACCCAGTTCCTTGTATTTTTCGACCGCCTGTGCTCCGTCGCTTGCTTCTCCGACGACACTGAAACCGTTTTTGGACAGAATTTCTTTAATCATCATGCGCATGAATGCAGCATCATCGACAATGAGAACTTTGTTAGACATGAATAAGCTCCTCCTCGTGTTTACCGTTGTTATTGCAATTTAGAGACGCGGTCGATCGGACTGATAATGTCGGTAACGCGAACCCCGAAGTTTTCGTCGATGACCACAACCTCGCCTTTGGCAATCAGTTTGTTGTTTACCAAAATGTCCACATGCTCGCCGGCAAGCTTGTCCAATTGAATAATAGAACCAGCCGACAGGTCGAGTATGTCTTTTATCAGCTTCTTCGTGCGGCCAAGCTCAACCGTGACCTGCAGCGGTATGTCGAGAAGCAAGTTGAGATTTTGTTCGTCTGGTGCAGCAAACATCCCGTTTCCAAACGGCGAGAATTGCGCTGCCTTTACGTTGGCCACATTCATTGACTGCGCCCCGAAATGCTGGGGAGCATGCGGTACTGGCGGCTGCGCATACTGCGGCGGATATCCGTAAGCCGGCGGATAAGGATGCTGTCCATACGGCTCCTGGTACATCGGTGGCTGCGCATACCCATGAGGCGGAGCTTGTACCGGCTGTTCCGGGTACGGCGGCTGGGCAGCTGCTTGAGGCTGGCTGGCTGGACTTGGCGGAATCGTCGGCTCCGCATGTCCGACAGGCTGACTTGGAGCAGTCGCTGCCTGAACCTCTTCTGCAAGACTGGCAGCAGCTGCGTCCCCATCAGAGGCCCCAGTCAATCGGCCAATCATATCTTTCGCGAAGGAAAGCGGCAATAGCTGCATGATATTGGAGTCGATCAGCTCTCCCTGTTCTCCTACCTTCAGACGGAAAGAAACTTTGACCAATGGAGTGTCATCCTCCGTGAAGCTGTCTCCGCCTTTCCCTTGGGCGAGATCCATCACATCAATTCCCGGAGGAGTAATGTTCACCAGTTGATTAAAAATGGTAGACATGGATGTGGCAGCAGACCCCATCATCTGGTTCATGGCTTCTTGGACAGCGCTGATATGCAGATCCGACATTTCTGTCGTGCTGGGACGACCATCTCCGCCCATCATCAAATCGGCTACGACGGCCGCATCTTCCATCCGGACGACGAGCAGGTTGACGCCTTTAAAGCCATCCGTATACTCTACATGGACCGCTACATGCGGTATGGGAAATTCTTTTTCCAAATCGCTGACTTGAACCATGGAAACGGTCGGTGTCGTAATGTCCACCTTTTGGCTTAACAATGTTGAGAGAGCTGTCGCAGCACTGCCAAACGAAATGTTTCCGATCTCTCCGAGTGCGTCTTGCTCAAACGGGGAAAGATAGTCGGCAACATCTGGCGCGCCCGGTTGTTCCGTTTCCTCTTCCACCAAATTGTTTACTCGAAGCAGCGCGTCAATCTCATCTTGAGAAAGCATGTCTCTACTCATTCATTTCCTCCCCTTCCTCAAGGACTTCATCGATCTGCACCGCAACACGACCTTTTTGCGTGCCGGGCTGTCCGAGGAACTTCAGTTGATCTCCCACTCTAATTTTCAACTTGCTCTCGACGAGATGATCGAGTTGAATCACATCCCCAACCTGCAGCTGCAGGAACTCGCCTACGGTGATGGTAGCAGTCCCCAGCTCTGCGATAATCGGCAGACTGGCTGCCTTTACCCGCTCCTCAACCCGCAAACGCTCCTCTTCATCCCTCGTTTTCTTCTGTTTGGAAAACCAGTACTGTCCGGACAGCTTCGACATGATTGGCTCCAAGACCACGTGCGGCAAGCACAGATTGATCATCCCTGTCGTATCGCCAATTTTTGTACTGAACGAGATAACCGCCACGATTTCGTTCGGGGAGACGATCTGCATGAATTGGGGATTCATTTCGAGCCCTTCCAAATAAGGATCCAACTCGATGATTTGTTTCCACGCTTCATGGAAGGTATCCAGCGCTTTTCCGAACACGCGTTCCATCACAGTTGTCTCAATTTCTGTCAGTGCCCCCATCTTGTCGGGGATAATCCCCTGTCCTCCGAGGAGTCGATCCAGCATCGTGTACGCGATGTTCGGATTCACTTCCAATACCATTCGCCCTTCAAGTGGCGGCGCCTCAAAAATATTGAGAATCGTCATCTTTGGAATGGAGCGAATAAACTCGTCATACGGCAATTGATCGACGGAGGCAACTGTTATTTGCACGAAGGTACGAAGCTGAGCTGAAAAATATGTCGTCAACAACCGGGCATAGTTCTCATGAATTCGCGTCAAGCCGCGAATCTGGTCTTTGGAAAATCGCAATGCCCGTTTGAAGTCGTATACTTTAATCCGCCGCTCAGTCTCTTCTTTTTTCAGCTCGTTGGCATCCATCTCCCCGGAAGAGAGTGCTGCCAGCAACGCGTCAATCTCACTTTGTGAGAGAACCTCGGCCATCTGTCGTCACCTCCTTGCTATGTATTCATTCATCATCTTTAGGACAAAAGATGCTTCGTTGTGATAACCTGGACGATTTTGCCTTCCTGCATCAACGCGCTGATCTCATTCATGATCTTGGCTTCCAGCTTGTTGATTCCCTCTGTTCCCTTGATATCATCCGGTTCCAGACCCGCGAGCGTCTTGATGATAATTTGGTTCACCTGCGGCAGGCGCTTCTCAAGCTCTTCCTTGGAGCTGCTGCTGTCTGCTGTGATCGTGAACCGAACGATGATGTAGCTTTTGGAAAGCAGGTTTGTGGTTATCTCTCCGGTGTCAATCGAGTACTCTTGCATTTCCTTGGCAGAGAGAGCCTTTACCTCTTTGGATCCATCCTGGCTTGCTGACTGTGCTGCAGGGGAGAGGTATGTTTGCCAGAGCACGAACGATATGACGCCTAGAAGCGATATCGCAATAATGATGATAAGGGCCATGTTAAACAAGCGATTTTGAAACATTGTTTGCGCCTCCCGCTATTCAATGGAATCGTCATCCGGCATGCGCGGCGGAGTAAACGCCGGAAACGCGTGCTGGTAGAAACGCAGGATCCGCGCAATCACTTCCTCTGCCGTTTCCTTTACGATGTGCTTCTTCCCCGTAAGCAAGGTAATAACCGTATCGGGAGTGGACTCCACCGTTTCTATGTGCGTCGCGTTTAGATAAAACTGTGCGCCGTTGAATCGGGTTAATTGGATCATCTGCCGCTCCTTTCGGGTTGCGGGGGGAGAAAGCGTCAAGCCTTCCTCCCCGCTTCCCTTGTCACATTATCGTTTCAGATTCACCAGTTCTTCCAGCACCGAATCGGATGTCGTAATGATCCGAGAGTTCGCCTGGAAACCACGTTGAGCAACGATCATCTCGGTAAACTCCTCGGAAAGGTCAACGTTGGACATTTCCAGCTGGCCGGAGATGATGTTTACTTTTGCCTGAGTAGCGGTGATTGGCGTATCAGGAGCTTCATCGAATGGACCGGTATTCGTTGTGTTCTCATACAGCGAGTTGCCGATTTTTTTGAGACCGCCCGGGTTGTTGAATTTCATGATGCCGACGGTAAAGGGCGTGTCCAAAACGCCTTGAGGGTCAACAGTCGTAATCACGCCATCCTTTCCAATTGAATAAGAAGTGTAAGTGTCTTGCGGGATTTGAATGGTTCCTCCACCGGTTGCAACGAGTTTCAGTCCTTGAGAGTTAAGCAAGTATCCTTGGGAATCCCGCGTAAAGTTGCCTGCTCGCGTATAGTAGAAAGTGGTTCCATCGTCAGGAGTTACCATAAAGAAACCATCGCCCTCAATGGACAAATCGGTTAGCAGGTTGGTTTGCATGGGACTACCTGCCGAGAAGACTGTATCAATCGACGCCATTTGCGACCCTAAGCCAATTTGGATAGGGTTTGAACCGCCTTTTCCACCCTCTTCAGCTGGACCAGTTGCGCCTGCAAGGTTTTGACTGAGAATGTCCTGGAACATGACGCGTCCCTTTTTGAAACCTACTGTATTCACGTTGGCGATGTTGTTGCCGATCACATCAAGTTTTGTCTGAAACCCGCGCAAACCAGAGATGCCGGTATACATGGAACGTAACATAACGCGATTCCCCCTCGAAATTGTTCTGTGGTTGACTGCTTCAGTCAGTCGGCAGCCTACAGGGCCTCCTCCGAAGAGGTCCAGCCCACTTTCTGTCATTACACAAAAACAGCACTGTCAATATTGGTAAAAACGCTATCCTTCATTCGTCCGTCATCGACGGCAGTAATCACTTTTCGATTTTGGATACTGACCACGTACGCCACATTGTCCATCATGATCAGAGATTCCTTCGCCCCTTTATCGGCAGCTTTTCTAACCCCTTTGACCAGCCGATCCATCTTTGCCTCATCCAAGCTGATTCCTCTCTCATTCAGACGGTTTAAAGCATGCTGGCTGAACGTAAGCTCCCGGGTTGGTCTTGTTCTCGCAACGGATTCCGTCAGATAATCTTGAAAGGCTTTTCCATCCGGTGGGGAACTGCTCGGACGGACAGGTACTGTATGGCTTGGTTTTAAAGGAAAGTAGGTCTGCCCGACGTGAAACGAGTACATGGCGGCTCCTCCTTGTCCCTATCTCTAACCGGAATACCCGATTTTGTCCATATCAGCACTGCCATCTACAAGGGCTTCAAGTGAAAATTCAGCTTTGTCTTGCTTGCTGTTTTGCTGATTCTCACTGTTTTGTTGCTGTTGACGTTCCCGTTGCTGTTGCTGGAAGGGTAAGCTTCCCGTCTGCTGCTGCTGATTGACTTCCAAGCGGTCAACTTGCAGTCCCTGCTGTGTCAAAGCAGCGCGCAACTGTGGAAGCTGGTTGTCAAGCAATTCTTTGCCAGCGGTTGTTTCCGCCGAAAACTGGGCGGTAATCACCCCGTTGTGTGAGGTAATTTTTACGTCAACCTGCCCCAGCGATTGAGGATACAAAATCAGCCTTGCCTCGTGAACTCCGTCCACTTGCGTCAACTTCATCTGCCTGACAAACAACTGTGTCACTTGCTGACTGAACTGATTCGAATGAATCGGATGACCCCCAGTCGGAACAGTTAGTTTCTGTCCAAAGGTCTGCACATTCGCATTGTTCTGTTGAGCAGTCAAGACGCTGGCATCAGGCTCCAAAATCAAATCTGAAGCTTGCTGCTGATTTCCTGAAGTGGTTGACTTGGCCTGCACTCCAGCCTCGGCTTGGTAGCTGGACAATGCCTGCGAGACTCGGATCGGCTGCGCTGCCGACATCAGGCTTGCCCGCTGTGACACGTGCACGGTCGTTGTCACTTCCTTGGAACGAGCCGCTTGACCTGCTAGCAAGGCTTGTCCGCTTGATTTTGCGTCTTCAGCCTTTCCTTTTTCCCCTTTTGGCACTGGAACTCCCCATTGTTGGAGCAATTCCTCTGCTTGCTTGCCCATTTTCACCAATCCGGCTTGATGGACAGGCTCATGGGTCTGAGTGAGTGCAGTCAAAAACTCGACAAGCTTCTCTGCAGTTGGTTGCGAAACACCCCGCTGAGTGAACATAGCCAGCAAGCTTTGGGCTTGATTGCCAGGCGAAGTCAATGGCTCTGAAAGCTTATTCATGAGGCTAGACAACTCTTTTGTTTTTGCTTCCAAGGCGTTGATGGTTTCCTCGTTGGAGGTTTCCTGGTTCTTTATTGCGGATGTGCTGAACAACTGTTGAAGCAGGGCTAATAAATCGGCAATTTCCCCCAGCTCTTCTTCGTCACTTCCATCCGTCTCTACCTGGATGACTGCATCCTCAGCTCCCTGCAATTGATCAAGGGCCGACAACATCTGCATGGCAAACAAGTTCCCCATAGTCCCTGTCTGCTGTTGAGCAGCTGTCCCTGTCGGAATCGGCGAGCCGTTGGGCACGGTCCCCGTCGAAACAGGTACGCCTGGCGCGGTTACATTAGCTGCATTCATCTCTGTCACCTCCTCTTGTTTTTTTGTTGCTTATGGTAACGACAAGCGAACAAGAATCAATTTCTCCTTCGCTTATCGAAGCAACTCGCTAGTAATTCGGGCTGCCACATCCTCTTTCTTTTGGCTGTCTTCCTTGGCTACTGCTGCCAGAATGGATGCCCGCTTGTCATTTGACATGCCCGCCAAAATCGAGATTGCGCGATTTTTATTGGTCCCCATGAGCGAGCGGATGATCGAAGCCGCATCCTCTGCAGGCATTTGTGAAAACGTATTGACGAGCGAGTCCAAACTGGTGGAATCCTTCCGCGTTTCGCTCAATGCCTTTGTCAGCACCTGGACTCTCTCCTGCAAGGCTGCGATGTCGTCATCTTTGTTAACAACCGAGTCTTTGAGCAGGATCGAGATATCAGCCGCTTTTTTCGGATCCATTTTGGCCAAAATATTGGCCTGCTGCTCCGCCTTCATCTTCTTCATCACGGTAACGGCTTCTTCGAGGCTTAAATTTTCGACAATCGCCGCCGCATTTTTGGGGGACATGGTCGAGTACAGTTTCGCCAAATCCTGGTACTGTTTTTGGCGTTCTTCCTCGGTCGTACGCTTGTCCTCGATCATTTTTTGCAAATCCTGAACTTGTTTCTCCAGCGCTTGAATGGCGGCGTCTTTCCTCTCTGCTTCTCCTTGCAAGCTGGCGATGGTTTGCTGGTTCTTGGTTTGTTCCTCTTGCAGGCTCTGCACCTGTTTTCCCTTATCAGCACTTAGCGCTTCTCCATCGTCTGCCGCATAGTCATCGGGAATTATTTTTTCCACGTAGGGAATGCTGTTGGCCCATTTAAGCACCTGTCCCAAGACGTTGACACCCAGAAAGCTGAGAAAGACGCCCCCAAGGAGTGTGGCAAACAGAGCAGGGATGACAATCATGTAAAAAAACCATTCCCACCTGCTGTATTCCCGTTCTTCTTGGATCTCTTCCATAGTGAACCTCCATCAGTTGCTTTTGCGAAGATAGAGCTGCGTGCCAATTTCGTCCAACTCTTTTTGTTCCCGTTGTTTTTCAGCCTCGAGAAATTGCCTATGGGCTTTCTCCCGCAGCTTGTGCCACAATTGCGTTTCTTTCATGCGTTCGGTCAAATGCTGCTGACACCGTTCCATTTCCTGTTCGCATCCGTACACGGTCAGCTTCTGGTTGGAGATGGAACGCTCGACTGATTGGCGGTAACGGGTAATCTCCATCAAGTGAGCTACACTGACGGTTTGAGCTTGCGCAGAGTGCAGCATCCCTGTCGCTTCTTCATGAAGTTCGTGCAGCTGTCCCAACTTCCACTCTTCTTCATTTTTCCGCTGGATCGATTTCCCGAAGGCCCATTCAGCCTGCTCCTTTTCCTTCTCTTTTACATCAAGGACCTTCTGGAGATGAAACTGGAACACTTTCACACTAGTTCACTCCCCCAAAATGAGCTGTCAGCGCCTTGATGGCACTTTGGAGATCCGAGGGTTCGTGGGTGCCTTGTACGGTAAAATCTCGAATGACATCGCGGTAGCGGATCGCCTGATCGATCTCCCTGTTCGTGCCTAGCTTGTAAGCGCCTATATTAATTAAATCCTCTGCTTCCTTGTATGTAGCCAGATAACTTTTCAGTTGACGTGCCGCATCGAGATGCTCGTCGGTACAAATTTCGTTCATCACGCGGCTGACGCTCGCCATGACATCAATAGCCGGAAAGTGACCCTTATAGGCAATTTTTCGGTCCAGGACGATATGGCCATCCAAAATTCCGCGAACAGCATCGGCAATCGGATCATTCATGTCATCAGAATCGACAAGCACGGTATAAAAAGCGGTAATGCTTCCCTTGTCCGCTGTTCCTGCGCGTTCCAGCAGCTTTGGCAGCATGGAAAAAACGGAAGGGGTATAACCGCGTGTCGCAGGCGGTTCTCCGATCGCGAGGCCGATCTCGCGCTGAGCCATTGCAAACCGCGTCACTGAATCCATCATCATCATGACATTGAGTCCGCGATCCCTGAAATACTCGGCGATCGAGGTTGCGATCATCGCTCCCTTGATCCGTATCATGGCCGGCTGATCCGACGTCGCTACGACTACAACCGACCTTTTCAGACCCTCTTCGCCGAGGTCGCGCTCGATAAATTCCATGACCTCGCGGCCGCGCTCTCCGATTAATCCAATCACATTAATATCTGCTGTCGTATTGCGAGCGATCATTCCCATCAACGTACTCTTCCCGACCCCGGAGCCGGCGAAAATACCAACGCGCTGTCCTTTTCCCACTGTAAGCAACCCGTCAATCGCTCGTACGCCGACACTTAAAGGCTCCTGAATGCGTGGCCGCAGCAGCGGATTAGGCGGCATGTTCGATGTCGGGTAAGAAGCAAGCCCCAGCGGCAGACTGCCTTGAAGCGGACGGCCCAGCCCGTCGAGAATTCGTCCGAGAATTTCCGGGCCCACTTTGACGTGCAGGGAACGGCCGGTGGCTACCACATCACTGCCCGGGCCGATCGCAGTCAGCTCGCCGAGCGGCATCATCAGCACTTTGTTGTCCCGAAATCCGACGACCTCTGCTGCAACCGGTTCTTCACTTTGACTTGCGTAGATGTGGCAAATCTCCCCCAGCTTGACCTCAGGACCTTGTGATTCAATCGTCAATCCAACTACTTGGGTCACTTTTCCATTGACGCGCACAGGATCAATTCCTTGCAGGATATGTCTGTACTTGCCGATATCAAGAACAGTCATGCCTCTTCACTTCCCTTGGCGATATCCAGCAGCGCTTGTCTGATCTCCGTCAATTGCGTATCAATTCGGGCGTCGACACTGCCCAGCGGCGTCCGTATGACACAGCCGCCTTCATCTACCGTGTGATCGGGGTAGATCGCAAGCTCAGCCTGTCCATCCAGAAGAGCGAGCAGCTGCGCCCGGTGCTGTTGAACAAAATCAAAGTGGCGGTGATTTACGCAGACTGTTATTTCTCCGTGAACCCGCGACCGCTGAAGCGTATTCTTCACGATTTCCAGTACAGCTTCTGGCGATGTCCCCAACTCGTTGCCAATGATTTTTTTCGCAATCTCCAAGCTTAGCTCCACCAGAAAGGGTTCTGCTTCAGCGATGATCCGCTCTTTTTCCCGATGGGCAAATTCCAGCAGGTTGCGGGCCTCGTCCACCTTTTCCCGCTCTTCTTCCCATGCCAGCTGCTTGCCCTCTTGAACACCCGCTTGAAATCCTTGTTCCCTGGCCTGGTTCTCGGTTTGGGCAAAGAGCTCGGCCGCTTCCTGCCGTTTGTTTTCCCACCAAAGCTCGATTTCCGCAAGCGCCTCCTGCCGGATTTTTTCTGCTTGCTCCATCGCCTCGCGAAGCTGTCCCTGAGCGGTTTCTTCCGCATCCTGGAGAATCATTTTCGCTTCTTCTTCTGCATTTTTTACAATCTGCACATTTTCTTGCAACCTTTCAGCCGGTTCAACCGTCTGTATGGGTGAAGAGCTTACGGAGAGAAGAAATGATTCGTCCGATGTCTGGTAATGAGACAGCTTGATAATCCTAGACAATGATATCATCTCCTCCGCCGCGGGCGATGATGATCTCACCAGCTTCTTCCAGACGGCGAATGATTGCGACGATACGGGACTGAGCTTCCTCTACGTCACGCAGACGGACAGGTCCCATAAACTCCATTTCTTCTTTGAACGTATCTGCCATCCGTTTGGACATGTTCCGGAAGATAACTTCACGGACTTCTTCACTGGCAACTTTAAGCGCAAGCTGGAGATCTGCATTTTCCACATCCCGGATAACCCTCTGAATAGAACGGTTGTCCAGAGTAGCGATATCCTCGAAGACAAACATCCGCTTTTTGATCTCTTCTGCCAGTTCCGGGTCTTGTATTTCCAAAGAGTCCAGAATGGTACGCTCTGTCCCTCTATCCACTCCGTTAAGAACGGCGACGATCGCTTCAATACCGCCAGCCTGGGTATAATCCTGGGTAACGGTAGCTGACAGTTTTTGTTCCAGAACCTGCTCTACTTGTGTAATAACCTCCGGCGACGTACTGTCCATCAAAGCGATCCGCTTGGCAACCTCTGCTTGTCTTTCTTGAGGGAGCGCGGAGAGAATCATCGCTGCCTGCTGAGGCTCCAGATAAGAGAGGACCAACGCGATGGTTTGTGGATGCTCATTCTGGATAAAGTTCAGGATCTGACCTGGGTCCGCTTTTCTTGCAAAGTCAAATGGACGTACCTGGAGGTTTGCAGTCAAGCGGTTGATGATATCCATCGCCTTGGTTTCGCCCAGTGCTTTTTGCAGGATCTCCTTGGCGTATGTAATGCCGCCCTGAGAGATGACTTCCTGAGCGACTGCAATCTGATGGAACTCTGCCAAGACCTTGTCCTTTTCATCCGTGTCTACCTTACGAACGTTGGCGATTTCCAACGTGAGCTGCTCGATCTCGTCCTCTCTCAGGTGCTTGAACACCTGGGCGGAAATTTCCGGCCCGAGAGAGATGAGCAGGATCGCAGCCTTCTGTCTTCCTGACAATTCCTTTGCGCCGCGAGCCATTTGCTTTCACTCCTTAATCTTCAGCTAACCACGTACGAAGCAAAACAACGAATTCGTCCGGCTTGCTGCGCGCCAATTTTTCCAGTTGTTTCCGCACCACTGCCTGATCTGTGTCGTCTTGATAAGTTAAGTCGGGTATCTCTGTCGGTTGCATAGACATGACATCTGTCAATTCTTCTTCTTGCTGCTTCGCCTGGCTGCGTCTGCGATAGATCAGGTAGGCAACAGCGCCCAGAGCCAGCAGCGCAACTGCACCCGTACCATACAGGATTGCCGGTGTCAGGCTTCCGGAATTATCAACCGTGACTTTTCCGGAGAATGGACGCGGCAGAACCGAAATGTGCTTGTCCAATTCATCTTGTGTCAAGTCGATGCCTTTGTCACTCAAGGTTACGCGAACCACATTGCGAAGGACTTGCTTGATGCTCTCGATTGTTTGTTCATCGATCTGTGCGCCTTCGGGAGGTTCTACCCCTACGTTAATCGTGATGTCATCGATTTTATAAGGACTCATGGAAATGTTGCGGGTGATCCGGTTCACTTCCCGGTTGATTGTGTCATTTAATTCTTCATACTGGCTGTTATTGCCCTGTGGCGTGCTGCCCGGGTAGCCAGGCGTGTCGTTTGCTCCCGTTCCTGCGATGCCTCCAGGAGGAGCGCCTTGGCCGCTAAACGCTTTCGATAATTTTTGCGATGAGATGATAAGTCCTTCGTTGTTTTCCTTGTCTGGCGCTTCAACCAGATTCTCAACACGGTTTTCCTTATCGAAGTTCATGGTGATAAAGGTATGAACAATAACCTTGTCTCGGCCCATAATCGTGCCCAAGAGCGTGTAGAGGTTCTGTTGAATCTTTCTTTCCACGTCAGCCTTGATTTTTTCTTGCTGTTCGTAAGCGCTCAGGTTGCCCTCCGGCTCGCTGCCATCGGTCCGCTCCAGCAAGTTGGAGTACTGGTCGGAAATCGTAATGTTGTCCGGAGACAGCTTGGGGACGCTGCGGGAAACAAGCAGGTACAACGAGTTGATTTGTTTTTGGTCCAATCTGGTTCCTGGTTCGACATCGACGATAACCGAAGCTGTCGCACTCTCAGGCGTCTCGGTCACCCAAACGCTTTCCTGCGGCAGCGTAATCATTACCTGCGCGGTGCGAACACCTTTTACCCGTTCCAGCATCTTGCGCAATTCCTGCTGGAGAGCTTCTTTCTTCATTACGTCAAATTGACGGTCAGTCACACCCAAGGTGTTGGAGAAAATTTCAGAGTTGATCCCTGCTTTGCTGGGTATACCTTGGGCTGCCAGGTCAACGATGACATCCTGTGCCATTTTCTCAGGCACTTCAATACCGGTGCCGTTGTCTGTAATTCGGTATGGTACTTTCTTTCCTTCCAGCTCCTGCTTGATGATTCCGATTTCCTGTTCACTCAGCCGCTGGTTGTATAACGGCTTGTACACCGGCTGTGAAGCGATGTATATGTATAGGCCAAGTGAGACGATCAAAAAGAGTGCGATACCGGAAATCATCCATTTCTGTTTTGCAGGCAGCTGGTTCCATTTCGCCAAAGCTTGATCTTTATATAGTGCTAGACGCTCGTTCATGGTTCACCTCACCAATGATACCGCCAAAACATTAAAGTGGCATGCGCATGATTTCCTGATAGGATTCTATGACTTTGTTACGAACTTGCATGGTCATTTGCAGCATGATCGAGGACTTCTGCCCTGCAATCGTGACCTGGTGGACATCCTGAATTTGGCCCATCGCAAACTGGTCTGCCAAATTTGCCGAGTCTACCTGAGCTTGATTGACCTGACTTAGCGCATCGGATAGATACGCTGAGAACGATTTGCTTACCTCAGCCGGCGTATAGGTTTTGGTCTGAAATTGGGGCTGCACTCCGCCAATCTGGGAAAGCGCGTTAATATCCATCAGTTACAACTCCTTTCCCTACTTGATTTCCAGTGCTTTCATCATCATGCTCTTCGCACCGTTCAATATCGTTACGTTTGCTTCATAGGCTCTCGATGCCGATATCATGTCTACCATTTCCTTCATCATGTCGACATTCGGCATCAAAACATAGCCTTCGCCATCAGCATCCGGGTGCGTTGGATCATACACTCGCTGGAAGCGGGTATTGTCTTCACGGATAGAGGTTACCCGTACGCCTTGCTCCGTTTTGCCGGATACCATGCCTATTGCTCCCTGCAATACGCTGTCAAAGGACTGACTCGCCGCTCTCGGGGACAACTCAACGATTTTTCTTCTGTACGGCTGCCAGGCCCCGTTTACATATGTAGCGCGGGTCGTGTTTGCGTTGGCCACGTTGGCCGCAATCGTATCCAGTCTGAGCCGGTTTGCCGTCAGAGCGGAGGCGCTGGTATCAATTCCTTGAAACAAGCTCATTCTTATCTACCTCCGCCTTCTATTACGCTGCGCAATTTTTGAAAATGCCCCGCTGTCAACTGAGTTAACCCGTTGTACCAAATCAGGTTTTTGGCATACTCGCTCATTTCAAACTCGAGATCTACATCATTGCCGTTGTTCTGAACGAAGTTTTCTGAGTTGGAGACGATTCTCGGCACCACATTCAGACCGCTGTCTGCGAATGGGAGATGCCGGGCATTGGTACGATACGCCTGCAGCTTTTGTTGTCCAGAAGCCCCACTCATTTCTTGTTTAAGTAGGTCTTCAAACACAACTTGCTTGCTCTTGAATTGCGGGGTGTCAATGTTAGCAACGTTGTTGGCTATCGTTCTTTGTCGAAGCGTGGCCGCGTCCAAGGATCGCTCCAAGATCCCTAAATGGTTATTTACGAGCATTTTTTTCAACTCCCCAAACCTTTCTTTTTCGCTCCATTCCCACAAAAATTCCATTTTTTCCTGTTAATTCGACACCAGAATACGACTCCATCATAGCAAAACTGGTATGACGAAAAAAGCCCTATTCTCACAAGTTGTGACAAAATGATTCAATGGGACTAAATCCCTGAAGCTTCCTGTTTTTGTTAGTGTGATGGAAAATTGTAAAAGAACCTTACATATATTTGAATTTACCAGCTTTTTTTCTTAATATTTTTTTACAGTTTCGATTCAATTCCCCCAATTTCGACAAATAGCTAGGTCTAAAGACCTAGAAAAAGGTGTAGCCTGTTTAGCTACACCTTACCTTTACCCGTTATTTATACAGTTGAAACCTGGCTAACAGGTTTACTTGAATCAAAAAAGTGTCATGAAGTTTTCAGCTTTTCCAGTTCTGGCAGCAATTTCTCATTCAGCACCTTAATGAAGGTACCTTTCATTCCCAAGGAACGAGATTCGATCACACCGGCACTTTCCAGCTTCCGCAGCGCATTTACAATGACAGAACGCGTAATACCCACACGATCCGCAATCTTCGATGCAACCAGCAGACCTTCTTTGCCTTCCAACTCTTCGAAAATATGTTCAACAGCCTCGAGTTCACTGTAGGATAGGGAACCAATCGCCATTTGTACGACTGCCTTGCTGCGCGCTTCTTCCTCAATCGCCTCAGAACGCTCGCGCAGAATTTCCATTCCGACTACAGTTGCCCCTACTTCGGCAAGGATCAGATCATCATCGACAAACTGATTATTGACCCGTCCAAGGATCAGAGTACCCAATCGATCACCGCCGCCCATAACTGGAACCAATGTCGTCCAGCCTGTGCGGAATACTTCTTTCATCTCTACAGGGAAAATGGTGTACGGACTGTCAACGTCCAGGTTTGCGGAAGTCTCCTCCACTTTGAGCAAGCCGAGGCTGTACTCTTCAGGGAAGCGGCGCTCCTCCAGCATTTTACGGATGCGCTCATTGTCTACTTCCTGGTGGATCGAAAAGCCAAGCAATTTTCCCTTGCGGCTGACCACAAAGATGTTGGCTTCGATCACATCGCTCAATACTTGAGCCATCTCACTAAAGTTGACCGCGTGTCCTGCTGACTTTTGCAGCAGACGGTTGATTCTTCTTGTTTTTGACAACAGATCCATTATGGTTTCCTCCCAGTCAATAATTGACTATCGTATGTTTTATAGGATGTACTGGCTCAAATCCTTGTTGCCGACGATAGAGCCGAGCTTCTCGCGCACGTATTCCGGCGTGATCTGCACCACATCCAGATGAATCTCAGGGGCCTCAAAAGAAAGGTCCTCCAAAAGTTTTTCCAACAGGGTGTGAAGCCGTCTTGCACCGATGTTGTCGGTGGACTGATTTACTTCTGCGGCCAATCGGGCAATCTCCGAAATGGCATCCAGGGTAAACTCTACCCGAATCCCTTCTGTTTCAAGAAGAGCGATGTATTGCTTCAGGAGAGCGTTTTTGGGCTCCGTCAAAATCCTGACGAAATCCTCTACCCGCAAGCTGGTGAGTTCGACCCGGATCGGAAAGCGTCCCTGAAGCTCCGGAATCAGATCGGATGGTTTGGCAATGTGGAAAGCGCCGGCAGCGATAAACAAAACAAAGTCAGTCTTTACCGGACCGTATTTTGTCATCACGGTAGAACCTTCCACGATGGGCAGGATATCTCGCTGTACACCTTCACGCGATACGTCGGGACCTCTCCCATCCTTGCCGGCGATCTTGTCGATCTCATCAATGAAGATGATGCCATGATTCTCGGCTCGCCGGATCGACTCCTGCGTAACTTCATCCATATCCACCAGTTTTTGCGCTTCTTGCTGAATTAATACCTTTCGTGCATCTTTAATTCGCAATTTTCTCTTCTTCGTCCGCTTCGGCAGCAGATTGCCCAACATGTCCTGCATTTGCATCCCCATTTGTTCTGTACCCGGAACCTGGAACATGTCAAACATGGAGGGGGATTGATCCTCCACATCGATCTCAATCATCTGATCTTCCAGTTGTCCGGCTTCCAGCTGCCACTTCGCTTGCCGGCGCTGCTGCTCAATCGAAGTGTCTTCCGGCTCAGTGGATTGCTGCTGCTGCTGCCCGCCGCCGAACAGCATTTCCAGCGGGTTTTTAAACGACTGCTGCTGCTTTCGCGTTGGAACGAGGATATTCACGATGGCCTCGTTGGCCAATTTTTCAGCCTTTTCCTTGACGGATTCCATCTTCTCCTGTTTTACCGTGCGAATGGCTGCCTCTATCAAATCACGAACCATCGACTCCACGTCGCGGCCAACGTATCCGACTTCCGTAAATTTAGTGGCCTCCACCTTGATGAAAGGCGCGCCTGTTAATTTGGCGATCCTGCGAGCAATCTCTGTTTTCCCCACACCGGTCGGGCCGATCATCAGGATGTTTTTCGGTATGACTTCATCCCTCATATGCTCCGGCAGCATGTTCCGGCGATATCGGTTGCGCAAGGCCACGGCAATCGCTTTTTTGGCTTGGCCTTGGCCGACGATGTATTTGTCCAGATGCTCTACAATCTTGCGCGGGGTTAATTGTTCAAGGCTCAGCACCAGGAGTCCTCCCTTCCTTTCACTTCATCTCATCGACAACGAGATTGTCGTTGGTGAATACGCAAATCTCAGCAGCTGTCCGCAAAGAAGCTTCGGCAATCTCTCTTGCACTCAGATGCGGCGCATACCGTTTCAACGCCCTGCCTGCAGCCAGCGCAAAGCTTCCGCCTGAACCAATGGCCAGAATACCGTCATCCGGCTCGATGATTTCGCCGTTCCCGGAGATCAGAAGCAAATTGTTTTTGTTGCAAACGATCATCATCGCTTCGAGTCTCCTGAGAACTTTGTCCATCCGCCATTCTTTGGCCAATTCCACAGCGGCTCTTTGCAGGTTCCCGTGGTACTCCTCCAGCTTTGCTTCAAACTTTTCAAACAGGGTGATCGCGTCGGCTACCGAGCCGGCGAAACCGGCAAGTACCTCGCCGCGATACAACCGTCTTACTTTTTTCGCGCCGCGCTTCATTACCATGCTGTTGCCGAACGTGACTTGACCGTCGCCAGCCATGGCCGCTTCTCCGTTATGGTGTATGGCAAAAATAGTAGTAGCGTGAAACTGTTCCATTGCAGATTCCTCCCGCTTATGTACTTCCGGCCGATCCTGGGCGGGAATGACCCGCGCGTGGATGGGCTGCGTCGTAAACATGGCGCAACCGTTCCTTGGTCACATGCGTGTACACCTGAGTTGTCGAAATATTGACGTGACCAAGCAGCTCCTGTACCGTACGCAAATCCGCACCTCCGTTGAGGAGATGGGTAGCAAATGTGTGACGAAACGTATGAGGCGATACACGCAAATTGAGCGCGTGCGTCTCCACGTATTTGTCGACGATACGGCGGACACTGCGGTCGGAGAGCGGCTCCCCGCGATAATTGAGAAGAAGATACCCGTGGTCAGCCTTGTCGGCGAGAAGCTTTTTCCTTCCATTATCTAGGTATTGCCGAAGAATGTCGCACGCATAACTGCCGATCGGAACATATCTTTCTTTCGCGCCCTTTCCGTAAACCAGGGCGACTCCCATGCTTGCGTTCACTGCATCCAATGTGAGAGTTACCAGCTCGGACACGCGAATCCCACTCGCATACAACAGCTCAAAAATGAGCCGATCCCGCATGCCAAGTGGGGTTGAAGTGTCAGGCAGGTCGAAAAACGATTGCAGTTCATTCGGGTACAGAAAGGATGGCAGTTTTTTCTCCACTTTGGGCGTCGATACCAACTGAAACGGATTTTGCGCCAGTTGACCTTCCCTTAACAAAAAACGGTAAAGACTTCGCAAACTGGACAGCTTGCGGGCGATGCTGCGCCGCGATAGACCCTTTTTAGCCAAATGCGCGAGAAAGGAGCGGCCGTGCAAATAAGAAACAGCAGCAAATACAGGGATTTGGTGCTGTTCCATAAAGGCGACGAATTCGCTGATATCTGCCACGTATTGCTTCACCGTGTGAGGAGAGGCGTTTTTTTCGACGCGCAAATAGCCTACAAACAGCTCAATTGCCGTGGATATTTGCTGTGAATTGTCCATCTGACACGCACCTCCTCAAAGGCACCTATATAGTAACATAGCCAAAAATCTGATATCAACCTAATTTGTGTCGTTTTTGTGTAAAATTCTGAATTGTGTCTAGCGCCCGCTCAGCGAGTTTTTCGTTTTTCTCTCGTTTGTTGCGGATGCGCTTCTCAAGCTCCGGAACAAGCCCAAAGTTGGCATTCATCGGTTGGAAATTATTCGGATCAGTTGTTGTGATGTAGCGGGCCATGCTGCCCATAATCGTTTCCGGAGGCAAAACGAGCAGCTCTTCGCCTTTGGCCAGCCTGGCCGCATTCAGACCAGCCAGCAAGCCTGACGCAGCAGACTCCACATATCCTTCAACACCCGTCATCTGCCCTGCAAAGAACAGCGTATCCCGGTCTTTGTACTGGTATGTCGGCTTTAACAGCTTCGGGGAATTGATGAATGTATTCCGATGCATGACGCCGTAACGGATAATTTCGCAGTTCTCAAGACCGGGAATCATGGAAAAGACTCGCTTTTGCTCTGGCCATTTGAGATGCGTCTGGAAGCCGACGATGTTGTAAAGCGTTGCCGCGCTGTTATCCTGACGAAGCTGAACAACCGCATACGGCTGTTTTCCGGTACGGGGATCAATCAGTCCAACCGGCTTTAATGGACCAAACAGCATGGTTTGCCGGCCCCTTTTTGCCATGACTTCGATCGGCATGCAGCCTTCAAAGAAAATTTCCTTCTCGAAATCCTTGAGCGGAACAGCCTCCGCTTCGATCAGAGCATCGTAAAAGCGATTGAATTCTTCCTCCGACATCGGGCAGTTTAGATATGCCGCTTCGCCTTTGTCGTAGCGGGAAGCCACAAAGACCTTCTCCATGTCGATGGAATCCTTCTCAATAATAGGAGCAGCTGCATCGTAAAAGTACAGGTACTCCTCGCCGGTCAAGGACTTGAGCTGCTCAGACAAAGCCGGCGAAGTAAGCGGTCCTGTCGCAATGACGACGATACCGTCCGGGATTTCTGCAACTTCTTCTGTCATTACGTCAATCAGCCGATGGTTCCGTACGGCATCGGTGACGTACTCGGCAAATTCATGCCGGTCTACTGCCAGCGCTCCGCCGGCAGGCACCGCACATTTGTCCGCTGCTCCGATAATGACAGATTCGAAGCAGCGCATTTCTTCCTTTAACACACCTACTGCATTGGTCAGCGAGTTGGCACGCAAAGAGTTGCTGCAAACAAGTTCGGCAAATTTATCGGTATGATGGGCCGGCGTCTGCTTTGCCGGGCGCATCTCGTACAGTTTTACGCGTACGCCCGATTGGGCGATCTGCCAGGCTGCTTCACTCCCCGCAAGCCCGGCGCCGACCACTGTCACATACGGTTGATTTGTCATGCTGTTATCCTCCATACGTTCTCAGGAATCTGCTTCTTCCTGGTAATCGCACTTGGTGCACACCACGCTGACGCCCTGTTTCTTGCGCTTTTTCTCGACCAGCAAGCTGCTGCATTTCGGGCAGGGGCGCGATATTGGCTTATCCCAAGAGACAAAATCGCAGTCCGGGTACCTGTTGCATCCATAGAAAATACGGTTCTTCTTGGATTTACGTTCAATGATCGATCCGGTTTCACAGTTTGGGCACTTTACGCCAATCTCTTTAACGATCGGCTTTGTATTTCGGCAATCAGGGAATCCGGAGCAGGCGAGAAACTTCCCGAAGCGTCCAAGCTTGTAAACCATGACACTTCCGCAGAGCTCACAAAACTCGTCTGATTCTTCGTCTTTTATTTCGACTTCCTCCATCTGCTCTTCAGCGACGGACACCCGTTTGGCGAAACCTTGATAAAACTCATCCAGCACCTTTACCCAATCCGCCTTGCCGTCTTCCACTCCGTCCAGATCCGACTCCATGTTTGCCGTAAACTCCACATCGAGAATCTCCGGAAAAAATTCTTCGATCAGGGTGATGACGATTTCCCCCAGCTCTGTCGGCAGAAAGCGTTTTTCCTCCAAAGTCACATAGCCGCGCTTTTGAATGGTTTCGAGCGTAGGAGCATAGGTCGAAGGACGCCCGATTCCCTGCTCCTCCAGCGTCTTGATCAGCCTTGCTTCCGAATAGCGTGGAGGCGGCTGTGTAAAGTGCTGGGCGGGTTCGATTTCCTTCAATTCGAGGGTTTCGCCTTCCTCAATCGGGGGCAGGAAGGACTCTTCCTCTTTATTGTCGTCGCTTCCTTCTATATATACCTTCATAAATCCGGGGAATTTTACCTTGGAGCCTGTTGCCCGGAAGATTACCCCGTTTACGTCGATATCCACACTCATCGTGTCCAGAACAGCAGATGCCATTTGGCTCGCCAGGAAGCGCTCCCAGATCAGGCGATACAAGCGAAGCTGATCACGGCTGAGCACCTCCTTCAGCTGATCTGGAGCCCGCAGCACAGAGGTCGGGCGTATCGCCTCGTGCGCATCCTGCGCATTTTCGTTTTTTGCCTGTGTACGCTGTTCTGTCAATATGTAGTCTGCACCGAAATTCTCCAAGATGTACTCTTTTGCTTCATTCTGGGCGGTCACGGAAACTCTCGTTGAATCCGTTCGCATATAGGTAATTAGACCTACTGCACCTTCTTTGTTGCCCAGGTCAATCCCTTCGTAAAGCTCTTGGGCAATCCGCATCGTTTTCGCTGTCCGGAAATTCAGCTTGCGAGCAGCTTCCTGCTGAAGCGAGCTGGTGATGAAAGGCGGTGCGGGATTTCGCTTTCTTTCCCGCTTGGTGACTTTTTTTACCCGGTAAGGATTGTCGCCAATCCGCTCCATGACCTGTTTTACATCAGCTTCGGACTTCAGCTCTGTTTTTTCGTCGCCAATCCCGTAAAATTTGGCTTCAAAAGCTTTTCCTTTGCTGATCAACATGCTGCTGATCGTCCAGTACTCTTCGGGAATAAACTGCTGGATTTCCCGTTCCCTGTCCATGATCATCTTGACAGTGACGGACTGAACCCGCCCGGCACTCAGACCCTTGCGCACCTTTTTCCACAATATCGGACTGATATTGTAGCCAACGAGACGGTCCAGAATCCTCCTCGCCTGCTGCGCATTCACCAGATCCATGTTGATATGGCGCGGGTGCTTGAAAGCTTCCTTGATGGCGTCTTTCGTAATTTCGTTGAAAACTACCCGCAGAGGCTGGTTCAGATCAAGGCCGAGATATTGAGCCAGATGCCAGGCGATCGCCTCCCCTTCGCGGTCCGGGTCGGCTGCGAGATAGACTTTTTTTACTTTTTTCGCAGCGTCTTTCAACGTCTTCAGCACGTCGCCTTTGCCGCGAATGGTTATGTATTTCGGTTGATACTGCTGCGTAACATCAACGCCCATTTGGCTTTTTGGGAGGTCGCGCACATGGCCCATGGACGCTTTTACTATATATTTGCTTCCCAAGTATTTACCGATTGTTTTTGCTTTCGCCGGGGATTCGACAATCACTAGCGTGTCAGCCATTTTTTTCCTCCCCTTTCTGTTAGGAATCTCCCCTATTATTAAATATGCTTATCCGATTTGTCAAACAGTTGAAGTACTGAGGCTCCGGGAGGATTCCAGACAGAAGTGACTATCGTCTCACATAATACCCTCCCGGTAGGCTGGCAATCACATTTTTGCTTTCCAGCTTAAGCAGCGTTCGATACAAATGGGCCTGGTCCGCTTCCGTAAGGTGCCGGCCTACTTCATCCATATGGATCGGCTCGTAGCGGATATGCGCAAACAGCCTTTGTTCTTCGGCATCCAGCAAGGCAATTCCTTCCTCGCCCGCCGCCGAACTGCTTTTCTTTCCTTGCGCGATCGGCTTCCAGTGTGCAGGGAGCTCATTCAGGACATCCTCGATACCTGTTACTAGCTTTGCTCCTTGTTTGACCAAGTTATTCGGTCCGACGCTCACCTCGGAAAAAATCGGACCGGGCACGGCAAAAACCTCACGCCCTTGATCCAGCGCGCAATCGGCCGTAACCAAAGAGCCGCTCCTCTCCGCGGCTTCAATCACGATTACTCCTGCGCTTAAACCGCTGATGATCCGGTTGCGCTCGGGAAACAGCCCCGGAACAGGCGGTACGCCGGGCGGATACTCGGAAATGAGCAAGCCTGCGGATTCAACCTCCCGGAACAGGGAACGGTGAGCAGTAGGGTAAACGATATCAATGCCGCAACCCAATACGCCAATCGTCGCCCCATTGACCCGCAGAGCAGTCTTATGGGCTTCCGCGTCGATCCCGTGCGCGAGGCCGGAGACGATCACCAGCCCTTCGCCGCACAGCTGCTTTACCAGATGTGTACAGGCGGCACGTCCATAGTGGGTTGGTTTTCTGGAGCCAACAATGCCGATAGCCGGGCCAATCATGAGGTCACGGTCGCCTTTGTAGAAGAGAGCCAGCGGAGGATCGGGTATATCGAGGAGCAAAGGAGGAAAGGCCTCTTCCCAGCATCCAATCAATCCGATTTTGTTTGCTCTCAAAAAAGAAAGCTGTTTCGACGTCCTTTCTTCGGTCAGCCTCTCGACTCCCGCTCCGATCACTCTGGCTGAGAAGCCTGCCTCTGCCGCCACGTGACGCCACTCTTTTCCCACTGTCGAAAACGATCCATGCTTTTCGTACAGTTCTCGCAGCTTCTTTCTTCCCAGACCCGGAATGCTCACAAGCCCGCAATACCACCCCATCTCCTCTGCATGTCTGTCGACAGCTGTCATCTACATTGCAACCTCCCTCGCACTCTTTTGCTTTTATTCTACAAAGAGACAGAGGGGTGCTCTAGAAAACTTGACTGCTCAGGTCTTTTCCTGTTTGTCGAAACGTGTTGGACTTCTGTAAAAACAGGGCACTGGCAAGACGCAGCCATGAAAAGGGACAAAAAAAGAAAGGGCAGGCACAGAGCCTGTCCTTTTCTATTGCACAAGCAGAAATTCTGCTTAGTTGCTCATTACTTTTTCGAGAAGGCCGCGTTCTTTCAGAACTTCAACCAGGGTTTCTCCAATTACTGCCGGAGTTTTCGCTACGCGAACACCGCATTCTTCCAACTTGGCGATTTTTTCAGCGGCTGTTCCTTTACCGCCAGAAATGATGGCACCAGCATGGCCCATGCGTTTTCCTGGAGGCGCTGTTTGGCCGCCAATGAAACCGATAACCGGTTTTTTCATGTTGGCTTTAATCCACTCTGCTGCTTCCTCTTCGGCAGTACCGCCGATTTCACCGATCATGATAACAGCTTCGGTATCCGGATCTTCATTGAACATTTCCAGAACGTCGATGAATTCCATTCCTTTTACAGGGTCTCCACCGATACCTACCGCTGTCGATTGACCGATGCCGCGGGTGGAAGTTTGGTGCACCGCTTCATAAGTCAAGGTACCGGAACGGGAAACGATCCCCACTTTACCTGGCTTGTGAATGTAGCCTGGCATGATGCCGATCTTGCACTCGCCCGGAGTGATGACGCCAGGGCAGTTCGGTCCGATCAGTTTTGTCTTTTTGCCTTCCATATAGCGTTTTACTTTCACCATGTCCAGGACAGGGATGCCTTCAGTGATGCAGATTACGAGGTCAAGGCCAGCATCGACAGACTCCATGATGGAGTCGGCAGCGAACGCAGCTGGCACGTAGATCACGGAAACGTTCGCGCCCGTTTTGTCTACCGCTTCTTGCACAGTGTCGAATACAGGAATGCCGTCAACTTCCATGCCGCCTTTGCCAGGGTTCACGCCGCCGACCATTTTTGTTCCGTACTCGACAGCACCTTGCGCGTGGAAACGTCCAGTTGCACCAGTAATGTTTACGGTAATGACTTTCGTGTCTTTATTAACAAGAATACTCATCGCGTATATTTCCCACCTTTTTCATCACGTGTAGATACCGTTCGAAAATATGGCCCATCGAACCTGTACGTCAGGGGATGTTCGTTATTTTACCAACGCTACGATCTTTTCAGCGCCGTCCGCCATGGACTCGGCAGCAACGATGTTCAGACCGGATTCGTTAAGAATTTTTTTACCCAAATCGACGTTGGTACCTTCCAGACGTACCACCAACGGACGATCAAGCTTCACTTGTTTGGCAGCGGCCACGACACCATTTGCGATGACATCGCACTTCATGATACCGCCGAAGATGTTGACGAAGATCCCTTTTACTTTCGGGTCTTTCAGGATGATCTTGAACGCTTCCGTAACTTTTTCTTCCGTTGCGCCGCCGCCTACATCGAGGAAGTTGGCTGGGTCGCCGCCGTAGAATTTCACGATATCCATGGTTGCCATGGCAAGACCGGCACCGTTTACCATGCAGCCGATGTTTCCATCAAGGGCAATGTAGGACAGGTCGTATTTGGAAGCTTCGATTTCTTTTTCATCCTCTTCGTCCAGATCGCGCAGCTCTTGGATGTCAGGGTGGCGGAACAGAGCGTTACTGTCGAAGTTCAGCTTGGCATCGAGTGCCATAACTTCGCCGTCGCCGGTAACAACAAGCGGGTTGATTTCAGCGATGGAGCAATCTTTGTCAACAAATGCCTGATACAAGCCCATCATGAACTTGACAGCCTTGTTAACCAGTTCTTTCGGAATGTTGATCGCATATGCCAGCTTTCGTGCCTGGAAAGCAGTCAAGCCAGTCACAGGGTCGATTACTTCTTTGATGATTTTCTCTGGAGTGCGCTCTGCAACTTCCTCAATCTCCGTACCGCCCTCTTCAGATGCCATCATCACGACGCGACCCGTTGCACGGTCAACAACAACACCTACATAGTATTCTTTCTTGATGTCGCAGCCTTGTTCGATCAAAAGGCGCTTCACTTCTTTTCCTTCCGGGCCGGTTTGGTGTGTCACCAGAACTTTGCCGAGGATTTCTTGGGCGTATGTACGAACCTCATCGAGGTTTTTCGCAACCTTCACGCCACCAGCCTTACCACGGCCACCTGCATGGATTTGCGCTTTCACCACAACGACCGAAGTGCCCAGTGCTTTCGCCGCTTCAACCGCTTCATCAACTGTGAAGGCAACTTTTCCCTCAGGAACTTTTACACCGTACTGCTTAAGTATCTGTTTGCCTTGATACTCATGAATGTTCATTCTCCATCCTCCTATGGCAGATAAAGATCGGCAGTCCAACCGTGCCAGACGCTAACTTTTGCATGATAAAAACTGCCACTATCAGTGCAACATGACTATTCTACGACAAAATTCGCAAAAGTGGTAGTCTCATCATCGGTTTCTTCTCTTTTATCCTGACCATATGAGGCGAACTTCATGAAATTTGGCTTCTACTTTTTTGCCCCAAGGAGGCGCATAATTTCGTCATCAAGCTTGTTTTGCGCATACCACTTCCCTTGGTAGCGGAAATAGTCGTTGAAAAAGTGTATGGTAAGATTTTTCTCGCCTACTATAAACGTCAGCTGGTATCTTTCCTGCCCTGCATTTTGCGGTGCCTTTGCGAGCGGAACACTGTTTTTTAACAACCGGATGCATTGATGGGCCATTCCCTGCTCGACAGTGGTCTCCGTCGGCTTTTGTTCCATCGCGGCCACCTTTTCGTCCCCGGTCGCAACCAAGCGGATCGTCGTAGCTTGATAAAGCTGCTGAAAGGAATCATCGGTCGTTTTGCGAGGAGGCATCCACTGGGTCAGTTTGGAAAACAGCGAACCTTGAATCCGGTAATACTGCGTCTCCCGACCGAACGGAATGGCGATCATCGTCGGAGTAAGCAAAGTCACGTCCAGCATTCTCTCCCCGGTGTCTATCCTCAGTTGATAGTACGGATGAAGCGGATATTGCTGCTTTTCTTTTTCGGCAAGCGGTTCTGCCGCCAAAAACGTCTGCTGCACAACTTCCGTCTGTCCGTTGTCAAGCGACAAGGTCTGGTTCAGATCCACCGCCGACAGCACAGCGTTCCGGTATGTGCCCGAAATCAGGCCCATTCCGGCCTGACGGTAAATCCATTGATACAGCTTCACTGCCCCCTGTCCCCGGTACGTATTTTCTCCGTACTGGCTTGCCTGTTCTCCTACTTCGACAACCAACGGAGCCTGTTTTGCCCTGTATAAGACAAGCGTGTACCTGATTTCATCGCGGGCCAGCAATTGATCCGACTTTTGCAAGTCTCCCCCTTGCTGGGGCAATTCCTTGAGAAATGTTTGCAATTCCAGAGGAACTTCGACACCATCTGTAGACAGCACGGTAACCTTTTCAACCGACCCTAGTTCGTTGTCGATCTGCTTTTTCATGTCATCCGGCTGTCCATTTGAGTTTTCTGCACACCCAGCCAAAAGCAAGCCGGCCATCAGCACCGGAAACAGATACGTCCGCAAATTCACTTTCATGCAGGTACCTCCCCATCGTGTTCGCTTTTCTGTCTATACACTCACAGAAGCCCCAATCGACGGCTGATTTCGCTGCCCAATTTACGCTTCACGTAGATTTCACCGATCTGATGCGGATCTTTAACAGCGACAGAGCGATTGTTCGTTCGAATGGCCACGAATTTCTCGTTGTTCTTGTCCAAGCCACATACCAATTCTGAGCCCACTTCCACGAAAATAGCGACCACATATTTATCCTGCACTTTTCGTAACGTTATCTTGGGAAATGGAGTCAAAAACGGAACCGTTTTGTCCTGGATGTACTGCGTGATGGCCAAAACGTATTTGTCCGGGTCCCCATAATGCTCTACTTCATGGTTTACGCCGATGATTTCCCCCTCATCGGAAATTCCTAAAAACAGATTGCCGTTATTGGAATTGGCAAAGGCTACCACCGTTTTAATAATGCCGCTTTTGGAAAGCAGAAAGTCCCGCTTGAACTCAATCATGTCATTTTCGCCGAGTTGCGTGGCCACGGCAGGGTCATCCACACGCCCCAAATAACGAAAGCGGCTGATTGCGCCCAAGCGGTACACATACTCCTCGAAAATGTCAGCCGGCAATGCGATGTCGGTGATAATCATGTCCGCGTTTTGCCAGAGCTTGTAGGTTTGTGGCGAAAAACACATATCAAACAATACAGAACTTCCCAGGGAACGAATATTCATCCCGATGGCTGCCGGTTGCGCCTCCAGCGGCTGATAAAGAACGCTGCTTTCCACTTCCATAACTCCGTTGTACATCAGGTAGTCGAAGTAATGGCGAGGCAGTATGACAGCATTCTTCAGCAGCTCTTTCGACATTGCCGGCCGTTTCGTAACGTTGTAAAAGTCAAAGAGAACACTTTGTTCATCCACTTCCTTGATGATCGCTAAGAATGTACATGTATGGCGCATAGTTCCCTCTTTTGCTCCTGATTCATTTGTCTTATTCTATATCAGCCTTTCGACCATTGACCAGTATTTTTCTGTTAATTGCGGAAATGAACCGGTTTTTCCAGAAAAATGACTTGCTTTTGATCCCGGCGTTATTGATATCTTTGCAGAATCGACTGCAGCTTTAAGGACAACCCTATATCACCCTTTACTTTAAGCTTTCCCATCATGAAGGCAACTGTCGGATTTAATTCTCCCCGAACCAGCTTGATGAAGTTTGCGTCCGACATCTCCAATACACAAGCCGCTTCTTCCTGGCCCCCTTCGACTACCGTTACAGCATTCCCTGAAAAGGCTATCTGGAATAGGCCGCTGTCCTTCAGCTGGAAATGGAAAATTGCGCGAAGCCCCTCCAAACCAGCCGGATTAGCGTTTATTTTTTCTGCCAACGTTGAAATCGTTTCTTGTACTGTCATTTGGATCACTCCTAACCGGAATTATCAGCTTCTGTCCGCTCTGCCCAAATATTCCTTCTATTTACAGCATAGTCTCATACAAGGTATGGAGTAAAGACAAAAAAAGAAGCCGGACTAACCTAGTAACCGGCTTCTCTTCTTTTTGTGAACGTGTATCGCTGCTGTCACGGGTACGATTTTGCGGTGCAGAAATGGCTATGGCTATCTGACTCTAACTGCGGTTCCGGTGGCGATCACCATCATCATGCCCTCACGGAGCGTTTCGAAGTCAAGATCGACACCAATGACGGCATTCGCGCCTAAAGCACGCGCTTTGTCTTTCATCTCGCGAAGGGCCATCTCCCGGCCTTCTGCCAGCTTGCTTTCGTATGCGCCGCTTCTTCCGCCGATAATGTCCGTAATGCCTGCCAAGAAATCGCGCACAACATTGGCGCCCAAGATAATTTCCCCGCTTACAATATCGATATACTCTTCGATCTCTTTCCCTTGCAATGTATTGGTTGTTGTAACAATCATTCCGGACCCTCCCGTTTGTATCAAACTAAGTCGCTCTTTCTATGTAATACGTCGAAATTTACGTTGGGTTTCACTTGTAGTCGTTACATAATATTTGCCCACTAGCGATTCGTTTGCGTCCGCTCTACGGGTGTACGCTCTTTCTGCGGTGCCACTTCTGCAGCTTTGCCTTTGCTACCTTGCTTGTGCAAATCGATGTTTTTGTTTTTGGACATTGGATATCCTCCTGGGACAATCGTTTTCTTCAGTATGCTCCGGAACAACCCCTCATATTATCATAAGCCGAAGTGCATTCTATACGATAATGGAAACGTAGGAGGCACCTGATGAAAGAGCCTTTAAGGACAAGACAGCATACGGAGATGGAAGATTCAACAGGCCTGCAGCAGCTGGTTGAGCTCATAAACGCGAAGGGAGACACCGGCGAAATCGAACAGATACTGTCAGAGAGCGGATCAAACGGTAGTGAACCGCTTTCCGAAGCAGACGATCTTCGGCCCTGACAATCTGAAAAAGAGTATCCTTCTATACAGGAGGAACTCTTTTTTGGTTTTCCCCCAACTCTTTTGGTGATACATTATTCGTATTGAATTTGAAAGCGAAGGAATTGATTCGGAGGAACTTGGAGATGAATGGAATTCGGCTTGCTTTACAAGACATTAAAGAGATGTGGTCATCCCACATCTTGCGAAGATCCGTGCTCGGCTTGATGGTTCTCCCCCTCTTGTACAGTTTTCTCTATCTGTGGGCGTTTTGGAATCCAACTGAGCTTGTCAATCGACTTCCCCTGGCTGTGGTCAATCTGGATCGGGGAATGACACAGGGAGCGAGCAAGGTTAACCTGGGACAAGACTTGGCGAATAAACTGATTGCCGACGAGAAAACCAATTGGAAGGAAGTCAGCTTGCCTGAAGGCGAAGAAGGGATTAACAAGCTTGACTTTTTCATCTTGCTGATTATCCCTGAGGATTTTTCTGAGAAAGCGTACAGTGCAGGTACCTCCGCTCCTGAACAGACGCAGCTTCAATACCGTATCAATGAGGGAGCAAGCATGCTGGGTGCAAAAATTTCCAGAACGATAGCAGAAACGGTGGAAAAACAGCTCCAGCATGAGCTGACAACCAGATATCTTCAGGTTGTCTTTGAAAATCTGATGGAAGGTGGAGAAGGCCTTCAAAAAGCGGCCGATGGATCAGCCGCGCTTGCTGCCGGAACAGATCAAGCCTTAAACGGAGCCAGCGCACTCACAGCCGGATTGCAGGAGACGCACTCGGGCATGGAAAAATTGTCCGCGGGACTTGCTGATCTATCAAAGGGTGCCAATCAACTGGAAAACGGGATTATTCGCCTGGACACTGTGGCCGGTCTATCGTCAGCGGCAATTGGGAAAACTGCGGAGCGCCTGCAATCGGTCGTTTCAGCTTCTGAAAAGCTGTCCAGTGATTTGGATGCCCTTTCCGCTGGAGCACAAGCGTCAATCAGCGAGCTTCGCAGCGGCCGTCAGGCTATCGCGTCTGTTGCGGACTCCATCAATACAAGCGCACAGGCTGCGGCTAAACTCCGCGATGACGCATTGGCTCCGGTCAACACAACTCTGGAGAAGCAGCGGGCAGCGATGGACGAACTTAACCGTTCGCTCGTCGGCTTGTTTGAAACCAATCCGGAGCTGAAGAATTCGGAAGCGGGAAAAAGGGTCTTGACTGCTTTGGAAAATGCCTATAGCTACCGCCAAACCGTACGGGATGATATGGAGCAGGCAAAGCGATCTGTCGAGCAGCTTCGCGCCGATATGGCCAATGCCCATTCCCGACTAAAGGAAACAGACCAGAGCATTCAAAAACAAACCGATCAATTAAAGACTGCACTGAACCGTATTCATAGCGGAATAAGCAGCCTTTCCGGCAAACTAAAGAATGACGCTGCCCTCGCTTCGTTGCCTGAACAGCTTAGTAGCTTGTCTGAAAATATCCACAAGCTACAGGAGGGCAGTACTGCTCTAGTCAACGGTTTACAGACCTTCAGCCAAGGGTTCTCCCGCTTGCAGGAAGGAAACACCCGACTGTTGGACGGTGCCAACCAATTAAGCAGCGGTCTTGGGGAAATCTCCCGCGGACAGCATGAGCTGACCCAGAAGCTCCAAGAAGCGGCAGGGATGGCCAAGCAAGATGGGAAGGTTGATCAGCGGGTACAGGTTATCGCCGACCCGGTCCTTGCGGTTGAGCAAAACCTGCATCCCGTGCCCAATAACGGCACTGGGTTTGCCCCTTATTTTCTCGCGCTTTCGCTATGGGTAGGCTCGCTGGTGCTGTTCTTTGTGATCGACATAAAAAAGGTGTACGCGATGCCGAAGCGTCCGATTTCCTATATCACGAATAAATATTTTGCCCTAGCCTCGGTCAGCATCCTGCAGGCGGTTATTTCCGTGTTCATCCTGCACGCTGGGCTTGGCGTCCATACAGAGCTGCCCCCTCTTCTGCTTTACGGTTTTGCCATCCTGATCGGACTGTGCTTTACCGCCATATTGTTTATGCTCTTGTCTGTTCTCGGCAATGATGTGGGAAGATTTGCTGCTGTACTCATATTAATGCTCCAGCTTACGTCTAGCAGCGGATCTTACCCGGTTGAACTGGAGCCTGGTCTGTTCTCCTTTATTCAGCCGTTTTTGCCGATGACCTATGCGGTAGAGGGGCTTCGACAGCTTATCTCTGTCGGAAACACGGGAATCCTGCAGATCGACGCATTGGCTCTCTTTTTGTTTGGGCTCGGAGCGTTGGTTCTGCTTTACGTCACAAAGCGCCGGAGCATTTTTGAGGAGATCAGTCAATCGGCTTAGCTTTGCAAGTTGTCTGTGATTCCGTTATGATTACCGGTATGAATCATGGTCAGGAGGCAGTTTTTTTGGCACTCACCTATAAAAAGAAGAGATTTAGTTCCGTTCAGATTATCGTGTTCTTGTATTTATGCAGTGTACTGGTATCCTCTCTATTGTTATGGTTGCCGTTCTTCCACCTTCCGGGCGTAAAGCTGTCCTTTATTGATGCCATGTTTACCGCGGCCAGTGCCATCAGCGTAACAGGACTGAACGTCATCACGATTCATGAGGTCTTCAATCAAAAGGGAATCATCCTGCTTACCCTGCTCTTTCAGGTGGGCGGGATCGGGATTATGACCTTGGGAACCTTTTTTTGGATGATGCTGGGACAGCGAATCGGCTTGGAGTACCGCAAGTGGATTGCAACTGACCACAATCGCCCGACATTGGCCGGCCTTGTGGAATTGATGCGCAACATCATCGTTCTTGCTGTCGTGATTGAACTCGTTGGGACCATTCTTCTCGGCAGCTATTTTCTGATCGCCGGCTATCACCAAGACTGGTATGAAGCTTATTACTACGGATTTTTTGGGGCGGTCAGCGCCTTTACCAATGCCGGATTTGACATCTACGGAAATTCGCTGCAGAGCTTTTCCCATGACTATATCCTGCAATCCATTACGATGGGCCTGATCATCTGCGGCGCGGTGGGCTTTCCTGTGCTGATCGAACTGAGAAACTACCTGGCCCATCGGAGAGTGAGGCAACGGTTTGCCTTCTCTCTATTCACAAAGATTACAACTGTTACCTTTTTTTCCTTGATTGCAGTTGGGACCCTGCTGTTTTTCCTGTTTGAAAAAGACTCTTTTTTGCAAGGAAAAACCTGGCACGAATCGCTGTTTTACTCTTTGTTTCAGTCTGTCACTACGCGAAGCGCCGGGTTGTCCACCATGGACAGCAGCCTTTTGTCCACGCCTACGATCGTGGTTCTCTCAGCGCTCATGTTCATTGGGGCTTCTCCAAGCAGCGTGGGAGGCGGGATTCGGACGACAACCTTTTTCGTCCTCGTCGCTACGGTGGTCGCATATATGAGAGGCCGAAAAGACGTGAAGGTTTTTCGCAGAGAGCTTGTCGAAGAAGACATCATTCGTTCGTTCATCGTCTTTTTTGTTGCCATCATGCTCGTCATCGCTGCGGTTGTGTCCTTGATGTGGATCGAGCAGCTCCCGCTTCCGCAAGTGCTGTTTGAGGTGTGCTCGGCCTTTGGAACAACAGGGCTATCGATGGGCATCACATCCGAACTGAGCGGTGCCGGAAAGATGATATTGATCGTCATGATGGTCATCGGCCGGATCGGGATCATCAACCTGCTGCTGTTTCTCAAAAAAGACGAGCGCATTATTACGTATCACTATCCGAAGGAACGGATTATCATTGGTCAATAAACTGTTTGAAAATAGTAACACGGGATGCGTTCTTGCCATGCATCCGTTTCTTGCGGCCCTCTTCCGATGAAGAGGGTCGTTGCTTTGCGGGAAAGTGTAAGCTTTTCTCGCCGACGCCGACAACTTTTGGCTACTGTTCCCCTCGCTTGTATATCGTGCGGTCTTCAAAGCGAGTGACGGCTTCCTCGGCCATCGCATTGCCTTTTTGGCTGGCTTTGATCTTCACGTATGCTAATTTTTGTATAAGGATACGTTCATATAAATGGGTCCACTGGAATAGTTGACACACTCTAAATAGTAGGCTCCAGGCTCAAGTACAAAATTTTCCTCATTATATTGTTTTCCAATGATGGACATAGACAAGACTTGGCCATAATCATTAACGATATAGACCTTTGCATCTGGGAACACTGGATAGCTTACACTACCTAAAAATGCAGCTAGCTTAACTGATGTTCTTGAATCAATGGTGAATTTTCCTGAGGAAGCTACGCCACGGCTATCCAATCTGGAACGGTTAAACCAAAAGAATGCATTCTGATTTTGTGTTTCAGCTTGAACCTTGCTTTCCCCTTTGTTCAATTGTTGCGTTTGGTTTTGTTTGATCTCGCTTGCAAAAGCGGCTTGACTGCCAAGCGTTAAAGCTGATACAGCAACACCACATAGCAGAATCTTTCTGAATGCTCTTTTCATCATCTTCTCTCCTTTTTAATTTCCATTTAATTATATTAATAGTTTATATATGGATTTTTTGAGAACCTCCTGATAAACGTTTTGGGGTACAGCAATAAAACAATAGACAGCGACTGTCAAAGCAGATCAAAAGTAGAACAGTATAGAAACCTTTTCGATAGAATCACCATTTTTCAATTAAATGTATCCAAAGGGAATAAATCCCTAAAACGAATACGGTTGAGCAATTTTAAAAATTTCATTGGAAATCGAAACAATTCTTATATCAACAAAAAAGCCCCCTCGTAGGGAGCCGAAAGAAGGAACCCGCCCAGGGAACCGAAAGTAGTTTCGCTTCTAACATGAGAACATGAACAATCCTCGAGGGGGACGGAAGATAAGCGCACAGAAACAATTATTGTTTCAACAGCCAGTGAACGAAGAGAAGTTCGTTATGCGGTGATCCGGGAATTGAAAGCATTCCAAGCCCTCCGAGTCGTCGTTCACAAGCCGCTTGCCTAATGCCTTTTCTCAAAACGGAATAGGCGTTTCTTCATGGGGGAGCAGCAGAAAACGCGGCTCTCTTTTGACCAAATGGTGACTCGAGTCTGAGAATACACCTGTTACAATTGAAACTGTCCGTTCTAAATGTCTTCTTATCCGTCGATGAAACGCCGTGTGCGATGAAAATCGCCCGCTCGGTGTAGGCCTGACCAAAACCACAGATCATCTGTGGCAAGGTAGGAAAGCGATGTTATACAAGAGAAAATTAGCCTGCTTACGACCTCTTACTGCAAAATAAACGATGGCTATTAGGCACCCGCGATTCAGGGTGCTTTTAAGTTGGAGCGGTTCTGTTGACGTTGAGGATAAAAATTGATTAAGATCACACTACCGATCAAAGAGTAGAAAGATTGCGTTCTGATGTTTAGAGTGAAAGAAAAACGCAAATCGCAGCCTAAACTGGAGTTGGAGCACACACACAGCGGTGACTACGCTTTTGAAGGCTCCGGCCACCTGCCTATTGCTTAATGGGTATTTCCATAAGTCTTTTTTAAAAACCTCTTGCAGGAAGTGTATTCCACTGATAATCTATAAATGTAATTAAATGGAAATTTCGGAGGGAGAGAAGATGCTGAGTAATACATTCAAAAAGCTTCTACTATGTGGTGTTGCTGTTCTTCTGCATTAACATTTAGCTCTCAAGCTGCATTCGCGAATGAAAACACACAGACTGGAATCCAGAAACTAAGTCAGGAGAAAGTTCAAACCCAAGCACAAGCCCAAGGTCAGGTTCTTCTTTCGTTTGATATTTCTAGATTAGATCGTTGGCATAACTCAGACACGTTCTTTATCGACTCAACGAAATCAGTAAAGCTACAAGTCCGTACAGCTAATATATATTGGGCTCCCGTGTATCCGGATTCAAAGGTCAGTATTGTTAGAGTCAGTGACCGAAAAAGTGTGTCCATGTCGATTGTTGCAAGAGATTATAAGGAAGAAGACTTTATTCTAGAGCCCGGCACGTATTACTTAGAGTTTGTTAACTATGCAAGTGTTCCGGTTTATATGAGAGGTTCCTTGCTTGAAAATTAACAATTCTCAATATCAATAGAACGAATGTGGGTGAAATGCAGTGCGTCAGTTTGCTGATCCTGACACCCGCGACGTTTTGTTTAATGAGTAGTAAATACTCCGGCGGCCAGATGAAATCGTAAAGGTTTTCCGGCCCCTCCGACGCAGCTCAAAATTCGTGAAGCTGAAAGCCAGCCATATAGCGAAGCGACGGCTCAGGAAGCTGTCACTTTCTGGGGTTGGCTTTTTGCGGAGAATCGCATCGTATGTAAGCGAGGGGACGAAGCTTAGGCTTTTATGCAAGGTATGAAGAGGATGCAGTCCAGCAGCCGTTGCCCTTGGCGAAGAATCTATCCAATCGTCAAGCATTCACGCCGCATCCCGGCTTCCCACTTCAGCTTTTTATCAGCCGCTATTGCTCGTTTAAACAGTAAGGCGGCGCTTCACGGGTTTCTGCGATGAAATCATGATCCTCTGGACTCTCATTTCCACCTAGCTCTATCGCGATTTCTCCATTGGCTACCCAAGACCCTGTAGCAGCAATCTGCAAAGATCCAGATCCTCCTCTGCGTCACGTGTTCTTATTTCCAACTCACGTCCTGAATGCATCCTGTTCCCCTCCCTAATTCCAATGACGACCTTGGGAACAAACGTAATGTTTGTTAAACGGTTGGTTTATGCTGTAACCAAAGTGTTTTGTAAGAATGGCTGTGTTTCATTTGAATTTAATACCCTTGACCCAGGCTTATCTTGTGCAGGTTACAGGAAACATGATAAAATATTTCCACAAATTTGAAATAGGAGGATTTATTTTGAAAAAAAGGGCAGTTTCTTTGTTAGTCGCACTGATGTCGATTGCCAGTACCGCATATGCTTTGCCTCAAAATGGTAGTTCTGTTCACTACCCATCAAACCTGGTTATTCCGAGTGAATATCAAGTATTCGATTCGGGTGCAATGGACAACATTGGACATATTAAGGATGATTTATACCTGCTAGAGCAAAACCACAAGGCTGCAGATACAACTTATGCTTTTTTAGGGAAGAAGAATGGAAAAGTGGTTAAGATCGATGCAATGCAATACGGCCCAAACAGTGAAAACATTTTTTTCGGGGTACTGGACACTATCAAAGATGAGAAAGATGGAAACCTATACCTCCTTGTGTATTACATGATGCATAAGAAAAATTCAGATGGAGGTGTCGATCCGGATTATATTCAGGTGTCAGTACTGAAATACCAGCAAGCTAGCTTGGTTGAAGTGGATAAACTTACCACCGAAAAATTACCTGACATGCACATTCTAGACTTTTCCTATGATGGTCTAAAGTTGTGGGCGAGTGTGCTTGACACTACAACTGGTGAGGAAAAACACGTTAAAACCGATCTATACAAATGGGATTTCAAAACACATAAGATCATTCCTATCAGTAATAACTGAAAACCGTATATTCTTTTTACGCCAAACAGCATTCGGTGTGTCTCTGTTTCAAAAGGGGCACACCCTTTTCATTGTTTCTGTAAAAACTCGTGAATTCTTGCTTTGGCCAGCTTCCTGTTCATTTTTTCGGATATGCCTTTGGCTCAAGAGTATTTAGAACCTCTACATTTAACAAATCGTGTGGTTTATTACCTGAAATTTCCTATCATATCCTGAAGATTGATTTACGCCGTGTGCGATGATATTCGCCCGAACGGTGCAGGCTAGAAAATATATCGTAATTTCCATCAACAATCCCTTAGGAAACCCAAGGTTTTTTTCAGTAACTATCGTGTTGAATTGAGCAGTTCCAGTTCTTCCGATCCAAACGGGTAAATCTCATCTGGTTGGGCAATATGGGCAACCAATCCTATTTCGTGCAGTCTGAGCAACCAGTCTTTCCTTTAAATATTGCCGGCCGTAGGATGATAAGGAGTGCGCTCAGTTCGTGTTCCATGTCGTCACGATTGTTTAGGCGACGTGACGTGCTTTTCACACCGCTATATTGCGATCCAGCGCCCTGTATCGGATAGCTTCTGCCACGTGCGCGGATGCAATATCAATCGCTCCAGCCAAATCGGCTATCGTCCGGGCCAGCTTTACGATCCTGTCATATGCTCTCGCGCTCAGCCCCAGTGTTTCAAACGCCATCTGAAGGAGCTCCTGCCCTTCTTTATCCAATTTGCAGCAACGGCGCAGCTCTTCTCCGTTCATGGCGCTGTTGAACGGTGACGCTGGGCGTTTCGCAAATCTCTCGCTTTGAACAGCCCTGGCCGCCTCTACTCTCGCGCGAATTTCGGCTGAACTCTCGGCTGCGTTCCTTTCGTTCAACAGCTGCACCGGGACCCGGGGCACTTCGAGATGAAGATCGATTCGATCAAGCAAAGGTCCGGAGAGCTTGGCGCGGTATCTGAAGATTTGTTGTGGCGTACATGTGCATTCACGCTGGTCTTTTGAGCCGAAGAATCCGCACGGACAAGGATTTAACGATGAGATCAGCAAAAATCTGGCGGGGTACGTAAATACATGCCGGGATCTGGCGATCGTGACTACTCCCGATTCCAGTGGCTGCCGGAGCGCCTCCAATACATGCCGGGAAAACTCTGGCAGCTCATCAAGAAACAAGATTCCGCCATGTGCCAGGCTGCATTCCCCCGGTCTTGGACATTGCGCTCCGCCCCCAACGAGCGCAGCTGTCGTAACGGTGTGATGCGGCGAGCGAAACGGCCGCTCCCGGATGAGTCCTCTTTTCTCCGTCAATTGTCCGGCGATACTGTAAATTTTTGTAACATCATACGATTCGTCCAGATTCATTTTTGGCATAATCGAGGGCAAGCATGTCGCCAGCATCGTCTTTCCCGAGCCGGGTGGCCCTATGAGCATGACATTGTGAAAACCGGCAGCCGCCACTTCAAGGCCCCGTTTGACAAAAGTCTGCCCGTATACGTTGGCGAAGTCGGGCAAGGAATGACCGGAAGAAGAGTCGGCTGGACAGTCCTCCACAGCATCCGGCGCTTCCAAGGTAGTTGACCAATACTTTACAGCCATACACAAACTGGCAGCAGGAAGCACTACCAGTTCTGCCAATTTTGCCTCGGCCGCGTTTTGTTCAGGCAGGATCACATGTGTAAACCCTTCTGCCTGTGCCTGCAGCAAAATGGGAAGAACTCCGCTGACTGGCCGCAAAGAGCCGTCCAGGGCAAGCTCTCCCAGCAGCAAAACAGCCTCTTTTCGCGGTTGGATTTGTTTGGAAGCAAGCAGGATTCCCATCGCGATGGACAAATCAAAGCCGGAGCCTTCCTTTCTCAGGTCAGCGGGCGCGAGATTGACTGTAATCCGCTGCATCGGATACTCAAAGCCGGAGTTGCGAAGTGCGGCCCTGACGCGATCCCGCGATTCCTTCACAGCTGAACCCCCCAAGCCGACCAGATCAAACTGCGGCAGTCCATTTGCTATATCGGTTTCAACAGCGACCACCATACCGTTGATCCCGTAAACGGTTCCAGAAAAACTGCGTGCGTACATAGGACAAGTATCACCTCTTGCTGCCACTGTAGGAAAAGATAGCGGTGGCTTGCAAAGAAATTTTCCGGGAAGGGGATGTGGACTGCTGATTCAGCATCGAGCCTCTCCTTTTATTCCATCTTTTCAGAATAAGAGTGGTCTGGGCTTCTTTCTGCTTCTCCATACGGACGGAAATCTTACCGCCAGCTTTGGTAATCTCCTTTTCGTATTAGCCGTTGACGTCACCCTTGAGTATCGGGAACACGGCCTTTGCAATTAAATGCAAAAGCCCCTTCTCTACCGTTTCATCATCGGTATCCGAAGAGGTTTCCTCAGTTTCTTCTCGTTTTCCTACTCCCGTACATGGAGAATTCGGTAATTTCGTCTCTTTCAATTTGTGCCCAGGTGTCTGCATCCAGATCGCGTTGTTGTACGTGTTTTGCCGCTCCCTGAAGCCGTGGGCATCCTCAGTATCCGGCTCATACACGACTCTATCAACAATTTGTTTAGAAGCGTCAGCTTTTGTGATTGGGATATCTTTTTGTAATGGTTCCTCACCTTCTTCCTTGATGATTGCAAAAGGATGATTGCAAAAGGCCGACCATTGGCTCCCTTGTCCGCCAAGGAAATAGAGTTTTTCATTAATGAGTACAACTAAGGGAAATCTAAGTAATACTTTTCTCTCCGAGGTGATCCATGAAGATAATAGCGATCGTAATATGCTTATCGATGAGTTTTGGCGTCGGTATGCCCTTTAGTTATGCTGAAAGTAATTACACGCCTCCTGAGCAATCAAAAGAAGAACTGTATCAAGATATCTTTGTATCCTTACTCATGCCGCATATTGAGAAAGCGGTAGATAATTATTACAAAGATTTCTTAACGGAATCACCAACTGTTTATCCATATTTCGTAGATGTCTTAACCGCGGAGAGAATTCAAGGCTATCGCTCTTTCGACTTTTTGGTAAAACTAAAGGTTGTTCCAGTTGTTGGGCCGCATATTGGTGTTGGAATTGACCACCTAACGTTTCGAATAGGTGGAACCGGCACAGTTGAAATGACAAAGTTTCAGCATATAAAAACATTTGAGCTACCGGCACACTGGAAACGCATTATGAAATATAGATAACGGTCCCTGATCAAACAAAGCCTGCATGCTACAACGGCACTGTACGATTTGCTTTGCACTTCCTGCCGGGGCGCCTGGATGCATCAGCTTTTCACCTCCTACTTTGAAAGGCTTGTCGATATCGATTGTTTGGCCGTTGGCCTCTCGATGATCCTTTCGCGACCGCTTGTTGTTGGCAGCCCGCCAGCGCCTTTTCTTGACAAGCCCAGATTGTTCCAGCCCTCCAGCTTGTCGCCGTTTGCCGCCGCAGTGGATAGCATTCGGGAGGGCGACATAGCTCTGGTCATGCTGAAAGGCCCCTCCTCCCGACTCTTTGCCAGCTTGCACCTCTTTCATCAGGACAACCCGCTCGGCTGTGTTCTTCTCCGCCTCAATGGCACGCTTGAAGAACGGGGCAAGTGATCGGCAGCGTATCATTCATGGCAGGAACTAGCTTTTTTAGCTTTTTAGCAAACTTGGCCGCCTTGTTTTCCGGCTCTCACTTGGATCGGTGGATTGTCAACAATTACGGCAGCAAGCAGATGCTTTTGTTGAAGATAAGGCGAGCATGTTGCCTCTTCCACCTCAGCCGTTGGAGTGCTATCGGATGCTACCAGTCAAGAGGTATGCTCATCTTCGCTTCCCCTTTTCAGGTTGCCCATGGTCTATTTTTCTTGGAGAAAAAAACGTTTGGACTCCTTTGAACTGTGCCCCACAAGATGGACACTTTAAAAAAAGTGACCTTCTTGTGGGGCATTTTGTGTTTTAATCAACCTAATTCGAAAAGAGCGGGGGAAAAATTAATGGGCAAAAAAAGGAACAGTGCAAAGATTTTTTCGGAGCATGAAATAAAGCACTGGAGTCGAATCCAAACGTCTTGCATGAAACGGATAAAAGTATTACATATGCTCCAGCATTTAATCTAGCTGCCGTTAAAGCATACATCAGCGATTAAACACCTATGGTGATCTTTCGTAGCGCAGGTTTTGACCTAGATGTCATTGGTCATGAGAAACCCAAGCAGTGCTTAAAACGTTGGCGCAACACATATACAGCTCTTGGAGAGAACGGACTTTTAGAGGAACAACGAGGGAAAGGAAGTACTGGCAGACCAACAGGAGAAAGGTTGTCTACCGAGGAAAAGCTAAAACGTGCCGAAGCCCGCATCAAGCTGCTAGAGGCGGAGAACGACTTTCTAAAAAAGCTCGATGCGCTCGAAAAGCAGAAGATGCAAAGGAAACATTAACGCCTTCCGAGCGCTACCAATTGATCAACCAGACCATCCGTCAACACAACTTGCAGCGAATGACGCGTTATCTGTGGAAGCTTGCTTGTGTGAGTGCGAGCGGTTATTATCGCTGGCGTACTGCCGAAGAGGTTCGCCAGTTCCGTGAGAATACTGATCAAAACGACTTCCGACTTATCAAAGAGCACTTTGATGCTCTTCGTGGCAAGGCAGGAGCTCTTGTGATTAAAATGCGGCTGGAACGTGTAAATGGAATCATTATGAACCATAAAAAGATTCGTCGATTAATGCGCAAATATAATCTTACAGCTACGATTAGGCGTGCTAATCCCTATCGCAAAATGGCGAAAGCAACACAACAGCATCAGATATGCCCTAATCTGTTGAATCGCCAGTTTGACCAAGGGGAGCCAGAGAAAGTACTGCTCACGGATATTACTTATATGCACTACGGTAATGGTCAATGTGCCTACCTCTCGGTAGTCAAAGATGGGTCGACAAAACAGATTGGTCATTAAAAAAGATGACTCCTGATGAATTCAGAAGCCATCTTTTGACTGCCTAGCCAATGGACTTTTTTTAAACTGTCTACATTTAAGGTCACAGTTCACTTTGTCCTTGCTGGGGTCTTTCTTTTTTTACTCTTGAAATATGTGTTAAGTCATTTCTTTTCAAAATGATCTGAGACAAAAAAGCAAACTATCCCAAGTACCGGTAAAATAACCAGATACTTTGGAAAAGGTGAGAGATTGGTTTGGAGGATGATGTGAACGACAATAAGCAGAACCCCTAACAACTTCCAGAACAGTTTTCTCTTAAAAACCGACATTTCCATCTCCTCCACACAATTTCTCTTTGCGACCATAATATTCACCATTCCACAGGGAAACATATTTGAAAAGGAGTGGTGTATCTGAAAAAATTCCTCACCTCACTTATTTTGCTTTGTTACTTACCCACTTTCCCATTAATTGCACTTGCTGAAGAAAAATATCCGGAGCCTCCCATTAGGAAACTTATTAACTGGTTAGACCAATGGTATCGAAAGGGTTTTACTTTAGAAAGGCATATCAGATATACCTGCGAGCAATATGAATCATCAAAAATCGGCGGTGCTACCTGGATTAGAGATTTTCATATTCATGAAGCAAAACAGGTAGGCGATGTGTACATTATTCGTGCCTCATACTCTGGGAAAGGTTCTATTCGCAACGTTGATGCAAAGATTAAGAAACAAGGTGATATCTGGATAAATGAGGAGTTTAGTGTTTCTTATTCCGAATCAAAAGTGGACTGATCTTCACCTCATTTACACAGGCAATGTTGTGTAAAATACTGCCAGCCTGTAATCTAAGACAAATATTTGCTATCTTGCAATGAGGTGTAGATGATGATTTTCCTAAACCATTGATTTTCATTGGGAGAGAAGCGTCATCACCTAAGGCGAGCCGATCACTTTCGTTCTTTAAGTATCCAACATCGACATGACCGAATGAGGCATCATGCGTTTGCTGAAAGGGAATATTTCCATTGCATGAAGGCACATCACCATAGAATGATGATACATCCATTACGTCGTTAATGGCACCACAGGCTTTCTTTATTGGGGGCTATATATTTTACCAGTTGACATCACAGCTATCGTGTTAAATCAACGACATTCCAAAGACTCATCCTGCTCGCAACAATATTTCACACCTTCAATTAGGAGTTGCGCCTGCCTCCATTTCACTTTGTCACCGATCTTCATGCTCTTTTCTCCTTTAGGTATTTTGTTGTCAGATGTTTCGAAACCAAATTCTGTAACTTTCGTATTTAATACGGATGAATAATAATGGGGGTGTAGTGCCTTGGAATTTATTTTCGCGGCTGTCCTCTATGTTTTTGAATTTATCGCTTACGTCGTAGGAATAATCCTTGTAAAAGAAGATCAACTCTAATATCATCTTCGTGGCCAACTCCGTAATGCTCTGTTGCTCGGTCATACGATTTCCACCGTCTCGCATTCGCCTTCACATTCGTCGTCGCTGAGCCAATCCAGAACGGGCTCAGGGTATCCATTTTTCGAAGTAGCTGAAACTCTTTATCGTCATAGGTGATTATTATGAAGATTAAAAACTCTGTAAAAGCGATCATTATAGATCAAGGTAAACTACTCGTTTCGAAGTATGAAGATGAGGTAGAGGGTACTTATTACCTTTTGCCAGGTGGCGGACAAGAACCAGGTGAGACTCTTCATCAAACTTTAATACGAGAATGCCTGGAGGAAACTGGGTTTTCGGTTACTCCGGACGAGTTGCTCTTCATCCGAGAATGCTTTATGCAGTCCAATATCCATCGTGTAGAATTTATGTTTGCCTGTAATCTTAATCCAGATCAACCATTGGATTGCTCCTTATCCGTCTATGACGATAAACAAGTTGGAATTGATTGGTTGCCGATCGGTAATTTGCTCCAACAACCGCTCTATCCTGTCGAATTGCGAGAATTAATTCTTGAGAAGGTAGGCAGTAAACAAACTCCAATTTACGTCGGACAAATTTCATAGTATCTTGTGTGACAAAATATACATTTTGATAAGCAGCCAAGTCAACATGTGTACTATGGGAGATGCAGTTTCTTTTTCATGGATAATTGGGTATGGATTTTACCCAAATCCTCATAATCGGTGAATCAAAATTCGCCCGTCAGTGAAAAAGGCCAATTATAGAGGCGTACGTGATGATAGTCCAACCCCCAGCTCGCATCCAAGCATAATTTATAGGAATTCACATTAGGGGGAATGGAACAATGCTTAAGACCCGACTTCGCCTTCCAAGACTAACACTTTTTAGTGAAGAAAACTATCTGTGAATGCTAATCTAATAATTGACCACCTAGTGGCACATCGCTCATAAAAAAGTTGACCACCTGAGCACCTCTTTCCTGTATCTT
>NZ_JAUMSJ010000017.1:0-101686 GCF_037834415.1 Brevibacillus borstelensis
GGTTTCAACTTTGACCATTTTGCCCACACTAGAAAGTGTCTTACCCCCTTGCAAACCCCAAAAAAACTCATTATAATTAAAGTCAAAGATAGTCAAAGTCAATAATCAAAGAGCAAACACTGTTGAACAGGGAGGCGACGAATGCGTAACATCTCGGACATTATAGAGCAGCATTTAAAGCGAATTTTAACGGAAAGTCCAGACGGCTCTGTCGAGATTCAGCGTAGTGAGCTTGCCGACATCTTTCAGTGTGTGCCTTCTCAAATCAATTACGTCATTAATACCCGATTTACTGTAGAAAAGGGATACGTCGTCGAAAGCAAACGCGGCGGCGGGGGCTACATCCGGATTCGAAAGGTACAGATTGTCAGCAAGGCGAAACTGCAAGAGCTGCTCACGGAAGAACTGATTGGCGACAGTATTACCCAAGGTGTCGGCTATGCGATCATAGACCGCCTTCTGGAGGAAAAATTGATCAGCCAACGGGAAGCGGCTCTCATGAAGATTGCTACTTCGCGCAATGTGCTGTTAGTGGACGCTGAATTGAGAGACCGTTTGCGGGCTACCATGTTAAAGCAGATGATCGCCACGATTTTATTGCGGTAACCAAATGCATTGGCAGGAGGGACGACAGGATGAACTGTGAAGAATGCGGCAAACGTCAAGCTACGCTTCATCTGACAAAGATCGTCAACGGTGAAAAGACCGAGTACCATATTTGCGAGCAATGCGCCCAGGAAAAAGGAGATGTCTTTCCCGGTTTTCATAACTTCAGCATTCATAATCTCCTTTCCGGCCTGCTCCATTTCGATCCGGCGCAAAAAAAAAGTCAGGAAACCCCAGCAAGCAAAACGCTGCGTTGCGAGACCTGCGGGCTGACATATGCACAATTCAGCAAGAGCGGCCGTTTTGGCTGCAGTGACTGCTACACATTTTTGGGGGATCGTCTGGATCCGCTCTTTCGCCGGATTCACGGAAATACACAGCATATCGGAAAGGTTCCGGAACGTACCGGCGGCCAACTGAAACGGCGCAAGGAACTGGAGCAATTGAAACAAGCGCTTCAACGGCACGTAGCCAGCGAAGAGTTTGAAAAGGCTGCGGAAATTCGCGACCGTATCAAGGCACTGGAACAAAAGCTGGGTCAATCGTAAACAGGGGAGGTGAGGAGCATGTCCCAACAACAGTTTATGCAAAACCCTTGGAGCAACTGGATGAAAGGAGAAGGCCCTGATTCCGACATCGTCATAAGTACGAGGCTGAGGATCGCACGCAATCTCCGGCAGCATCCCTTTCCGCTTTTGGCCACTGACTCGCAGGCGGAAGAAGTCGTGCGCAAGGTGGCGGAAGTAAGCGGAACGGAGGAGATGAAAAAGCTCGGACAGCTTGAGCTGATCCAGATGGAGCACGTCAACCCATTGGAAAAGCGCGTTCTCGTCGAAAAGCATTTGATCAGCCCTCATCTGGCGGAAGAGTCGCGAAAGGGAGCTGTGCTCCTTAGCAGCGATGAGTCGATCAGCATCATGGTAAACGAAGAAGACCACATTCGGATCCAGGTGCTGCTGCCCGGTTTCCAGCTCCAGCAGGCGTGGGATATGGGCACAAAAATCGACGATATTTTTGAGAGGCACGTCAACTACGCGTTTGACGAAACCCGAGGCTTTCTGACGAGCTGCCCCACCAATGTGGGAACAGGTATCCGGGCATCGGTCATGCTTCATCTGCCGGCACTGGTGATGACGCAGCAGATCAACCGGATTTTGCAGGCGATCAATCAAGTAGGGTTGGTCGTGAGAGGCATCTACGGAGAGGGCAGCGAAGCGCTGGGGAATCTGTTCCAGCTGTCCAATCAGGTGACGCTCGGGATGTCTGAGTCGGATATTTTGTCCAATCTGTACGGTGTCGCAAGGCAAATCATCGAGCAGGAGCGGGTTGCCCGAAGGTATTTGGTTGAGCATTCCCGAGTCACATTGGAGGACCGGATTCTCCGCTCCTATGGAATCCTGCAGTACGCCCGAACGATGGAATCCAAGGAAGCCGCCCAAAGGCTTTCCGATGTCCGCTTGGGAATCGATCTGGAGATCGTGAAAAACATTCCCCATCTCGTTTTGAATGAGTTGCTGGTTACGACGCAGCCCGGCTTTTTGCAGCATCACGCCGGCCAAAAGCTTTCGCCTGATCAAAGGGATGAGCGGCGGGCAAGACTGATCCGGGAAAAGCTGTCTGTTCGACAGTAAGCGAGAAAATTTGCTGTCCATATCATCGTTATACGCAAAAATAAAAGTTATGAGGAAACAAAGCATAGAACTATAAAGATGGTTACTGGAGGTGCATGAGATTATGATGTTTGGACGTTTTACCGAACGCGCGCAAAAAGTGTTGGCACTCGCCTTGGAAGAGGCCGTTAGACTGGGACATAAGGATATCGGAACGGAGCACGTGCTGCTCGGCCTGATCCGTGAAGGCGAAGGAATCGCAGCCAAGGCACTGCAATCGCTCGGCCTTGGGCTCGACAAAATTCAAAGCGAAGTGGAGTCGCTGATTGGACGCGGGACAGAGCAAGCGGGCGGCAACTACACCCCAAACTACACACCCCGTGCCAAAAAGGTCATTGAGCTTTCCATGGATGAAGCCCGCAAGCTTGGGCATACGTACGTGGGAACCGAGCACATCCTGCTTGGCTTGATTCGTGAAGGCGAAGGAATCGCGGCTCGGATCATGAACAATCTGGGCGTCAGTCTGAACAAAGCTCGCCAGCAAGTTCTACAGCTTTTGGGAAGCTCGGAAATGATGAATTCCCATCAGCCTTCGGGCAGCAATCCTGCGGCCAACACGCCAACTCTGGACAGCCTGGCAAGAGACTTGACGGCAATCGCTCGCGATGGCGGACTGGATCCGGTGATCGGACGCCAAAAAGAAATCGAGCGCGTGATTCAGGTGCTCAGCCGCCGCACCAAGAACAACCCTGTGCTGATCGGGGAGCCTGGCGTCGGGAAGACGGCGATTGCCGAAGGGCTTGCGCAAAAGATCGTCAACAACGAAATCCCGGAAACGCTTCGCGACAAGCGGGTTATGACACTGGACATGGGGACAGTGGTGGCCGGTACCAAGTATCGCGGGGAATTTGAAGACCGCCTGAAAAAAATCATGGATGAGATTCGCCAGGCCGGCAATATCATTCTCTTTATCGACGAACTGCACACGCTGATCGGTGCAGGCGGAGCAGAGGGTGCGATTGACGCTTCCAACATTTTGAAGCCAGCCCTGGCTCGCGGCGAGCTGCAATGCGTCGGTGCGACCACGCTGGATGAATACCGCAAGTATATTGAAAAGGACGCCGCTCTGGAGCGCCGATTCCAGCCGATCCAGGTCGATCAGCCGAATACGGAGGATGCGATCAAAATCCTCCATGGCTTGCGGGACCGCTATGAAGCGCATCACCGCGTGAAAATTACCGATGAAGCGATTGAACAGGCGGTAAAACTGTCTGATCGTTACATCACAGATCGCTTCCTGCCGGACAAAGCGATCGACCTGATCGATGAGGCAGCTTCCAAGGTACGCCTCCAATCCTTTACGGTTCCGCCGAACCTCAAGGAACTGGAAGGGCGTTTGGAAGAAGTACGCAAGGAAAAAGATGCGGCTGTACAGTCCCAGGAGTTCGAAGAAGCAGCGTCCCTGCGCGACAAGGAGCAGAAGCTGCGCGAAGAGCTGGAAAAAACCAAGAAGGACTGGAAAGAACGGCAAGGCCAGTTGAACATGGAGGTCACTCCGGAAGATATCGCCCACGTGGTGGCGAACTGGACCGGAATCCCGGTGGTCAAGCTGAAAGAAGAAGAGACAGAACGACTCTTGAAAATGGAAGAAATCCTGCATGACCGTGTAATCGGGCAGGATGAAGCCGTCAAATCGGTTGCTCGTGCTGTTCGCCGGGCGCGTGCCGGTTTGAAAGATCCGAAACGTCCGATCGGCTCGTTTATCTTCCTCGGACCGACCGGGGTAGGGAAAACCGAATTGGCTCGGGCCGTTGCCGAGACGCTGTTTGGCGACGAGGACGCGATGATTCGGGTCGACATGTCGGAGTACATGGAAAAACACTCCACGGCGCGTCTGGTCGGCGCTCCTCCGGGATATGTCGGATATGATGAAGGCGGCCAGCTGACAGAAAAGGTCCGACGCAAACCGTATTCCGTCATCTTGCTCGACGAAATCGAGAAAGCTCATCCCGATGTTTTCAACATTCTTCTGCAGGTACTGGACGACGGCCGTCTGACCGATTCCAAGGGAAGAACCGTTGACTTCCGCAATACGGTCGTGATCATGACATCCAACGTCGGGGCCAACCTGATCAAGAAAAACACGACACTCGGTTTCACAGCCGGCAACGAGACAGAGAAAAAGTACCAGGACATGAAAGACAAGGTCATGGAAGAACTGAAGAAAAGCTTCCGCCCCGAGTTCCTGAACCGGATTGACGAGGTCATCGTCTTCCACTCCCTGGAGCAGGAGCACATCGAACAGATTGTTTCCTTGATGACCGAGGATCTGCGCAAGCGTCTGAAAGAGCAGGAGATCGATTTCCAACTCACCGAGGCAGCCAAGAAAGTGCTGGCCAAGGAAGGCTTCGATCCCGCTTACGGGGCACGGCCGCTGCGCCGCGCGATCCAGCGCAACATCGAAGACAGATTGTCCGAAGAATTGCTGAAAGGCAGCATCAGCAAAGGCGATACCGTCTCCATTGATGCTGAGGAGGATAAGCTCGTCGTAAAGCGTCTTGAGAAAACAACTTCATAATGAGAGGTTTAGGCAAGCGCAGAAAGGGTACCTCCTGTATACAGGAGGTATTCTTTTTTTGTTTCCATCATGTATGATAATCCTATAGAGGAGAATCCCAAAACGAGGTACAAACTATGTCCAAGTATAAAACGAAATACGCGTGTCAAGAATGTGGCTATGAATCGCCCAAGTGGATGGGCAAATGTCCTGGCTGCAACAATTGGAATACGATGGTGGAAGAGGTTTCGATAAAGGCTGCCTCCCGCCATGAGGGTTTGCATGGAGGACAGCGGCAGGCGGCGGCTCTGCCGTTGACTGAGGTGGCGGGTGAAGAAGAGCCGCGAATGGATACAACAATCGGCGAATTGAATCGGGTTCTGGGTGGAGGGCTCGTTCCCGGCTCGATGGTTCTGGTCGGCGGCGATCCAGGCATCGGGAAGTCCACTCTGCTCTTGCAGACGTCGTTTGCGCTAGCTCACGGCGGGATTAAAGTTCTGTACGTATCCGGCGAGGAATCCGCGAAGCAAATCAAGCTGCGTGCCGACCGGCTCGGAATGAGCACGCCCCCGATGTATGTTCTCGCAGAAAACGACCTCGATCTGATCGAGCAGCATATTTCCCAAGTAGACCCCCAGGTGCTGATCATCGACTCGATTCAGACTGTCTTCCATCCTGCCGTCCAGTCCGCGGCGGGGAGCGTCGCTCAGGTGAGGGAAACGACCTCGCAGCTGATGCGCATCGCCAAAGGGAAGGGGATCGCGACATTCATCGTCGGTCACGTGACAAAAGAAGGCGCGATTGCCGGCCCCCGCATGCTGGAGCACATGGTGGATGCGGTGTTGTACTTTGAAGGCGAACGGCATAACACCTTCCGGATCCTGCGGGCAGTAAAAAACCGATTTGGCTCGACGAATGAAATCGGCATTTTCGAGATGAAAGAAAAGGGCCTGGAGGAGGTCGGAAACCCCTCTGAGATCTTTTTGGCGGAACGGCCAGTCGGTGTGGCTGGTTCGACGGTAGTCGCCAGCATGGAGGGGACCAGGCCGGTTCTGGTAGAGCTGCAGGCGTTGGTTGCGCCGACCAGCTTTGTGACCCCGCGCCGGATGGCTACCGGTGTCGATCATCAACGGGTCGGAATGATTATGGCTGTGCTTGAGAAGAGAATGGGCCTCATGCTGCAAAATCAGGATGCCTATGTCAACGTGGCTGGCGGCGTTCGCCTGGATGAACCGGCTGTCGATTTGGCGATCGCAGTAAGCATTGCCAGCAGCTTTCGCGATCACGCGACGAATCCCCATGATGTCGTCATCGGAGAGGTGGGCTTAACGGGCGAAGTTCGCGGTGTATCCCGAATCGAACAGCGGATACGGGAAGCCCACAAGCTCGGGTTCAAGCGCGTAATCATCCCGTCCAAGAACATCCGGGGACTCGACGTTCCCGCTGATATAGAAGTGATCGGAGTCAGCAATATTTCGGAAGCATTGAGTGAAGTGCTAAGGGGGTAGAAGCACCTGTATGCTTGATACAAACAAAAGAGAACCGGTCTACAGCGATGTGCTTCGTCTTGTTGCCCCGGGGACTCCGCTCCGCGAGGGATTGGAAAATGTATTGCGGGCCAAAACCGGTGGCCTGATTGTCGTCGGATACGGTCCTGAAATGAAGAACATTGTCGACGGAGGGTTTTCCATTAATTGCGACTTCACTCCGGCGCATTTATATGAATTGGCCAAGATGGACGGGGCGATCATAGTTAGTGAGGATGCAAAAAAGATCTTGTTTGCCAACACGCAGCTGTTTCCTCCCGCTGCGATCCCTTCCAGCGAAACAGGGACTCGCCATCGGACGGCGCAAAGAACCGCATTGCACACGAATTACCTGGTCATAGCCATTTCTCAGCGCCGCAATGTCATCACTCTGTATCAAGGTCCATTCCGCTATGTCCTAAACGAGATCAGCGTGATTCTCGCCAAGGCCAACCAAGCGATTTCCACGCTGGAAAAGTACAAGGCTGTACTCGATCAGTCATTAACCAACCTCGGAGCGCTGGAGTTCGAGGAGCTGGTGACGCTGCACGAGGTGACCTCTGTACTGCAGCGAATTGAAATGGTTTTACGCATTAAAGCGGAAATTACCAAATATATATACGAATTAGGGACGGAAGGCCGGCTTGTCACCATGCAGCTGGAGGAATTGGTCGGCAATATTGACGAGGAAGCGCATATGCTGATTCGCGATTACGCCAAAAGTCCGGCCGTTTCGCCTGAGCAAGTCTTAAAGGAGATGAAAAAGCTCACAGCAGACGAAGTGCTGGAAATGGGTCCCTTTTTACGGATTCTCGGCTATTCCGCCAACCCAACCATGCTGGAAGAATCGCTCTCGCCGCGCGGTTACAGGATCTTGCATAAAATCCCCCGCTTGCCCATTTCGATCATTTCAAATCTCGTCGAGCATTTTCACAATTTGCCCCGAATCATGATGGCGACGATCGAAGAACTGGACGAGGTAGACGGCATTGGAGAGGTTCGAGCGCGGGCGATCAAAGACGGATTGAAGCGAATTCAAGAACAGGTGTTCATTGACAGGCACATTTAAGGTAGAATAGGATAGAGTCATTATTGTTTTGACATTTGCCGAAGGATTTCTAACAGGGGCTGGCAGTGCCATACCCGTTTCTCCTTTGCGCAGGAAACCAGGAGGTAGTCTATGTTCGTTAAATCGTTACCGAACATGCTAACCGTGAGCAATTTGTTCTTGGGTATCGTAGCCATTATTCTCGCCTTTCAGGGGAACCAATATGTGGAGTATGCTGCGATTACGGTAATTATTGGTATGTTGATGGATGGTTTGGATGGCCGCGTGGCTCGCATGCTGAATGCCCAGAGCGAATTTGGCAAAGAATTGGATTCTCTTTCCGACGTGATTACATTTGGAGTGGCCCCGGCTTTTATCATGTACGTAGTGGCCCTGCAGGATCTCAATCTGATCGGTATTTTTGTAACGGCCGTATTCCCGATCTGCGGCGCGTTGCGACTCGCCCGTTTTAACGTACAAGCAGGTGTGCCCGGATACTTTATCGGCCTGCCGATCACCGCCGCAGGCGGGGTGCTGGCTACGCTGGCTTTGTACCACCACGTGTTTAACGTAGCGTTGCTTGCGGCAAGCATGCTGCTGCTTGCTTTTCTGATGGTATCCAACATCAAGTACCCCAACTTTAAAAAAGTGGGGATTCCCAAAGCGGCGTATTGGATCACACCCATTATCGTGGCGATCGTAGTTGTTTTCGCCGTAAAATACCCGCAGCAGTTCCCGAAAATCGTCTTCTTGCCATTGGCAGTTTACGCACTTTACGGGATAAAAAAAAACGTTGACCTTCTCCTGAAAAAATTGCGAAAAGAGAAGAAAGAAGAAAACGAGTCGCTGCCCTTTGAGTAGCAAGAGCACTAAAAAACCCGCTTTTGAGGAGCGGGTTTTTTCTGTTCGCACGCAACTTTTTTGGTGCTTCGTTCGTAATACCAAATGGGAGCTTATGAAAGGTTAAATACACCGAGGGTATGTAACCGCTCCGATTCCTTTTGAATGACGTCTTCAAGCCGGACATCAGTGATGTTGCAGAGTGCAGCGATGTAAAAGAGGTTTTTGCCCAGTTCAGCGGTAACTACGTCACGGCAATGCTCGCACAAAGGACCGGAGAAATGCGTGTCCAGCAGTGTCTGGTTATCCTGCAGGCTTTTTTGGGGGTCGTATGTTTGCTTCCTGGCCACCACTTCGACACAGCCGCATTCGGTGATGGCTTTGGTGAGTGAACGGTTGATGCGGGCTGCGCTTTCCTGAACCTTGGACATGACGTCCAGTACGCTGCGATGTCTGATCAGCAGCTCCGAAACTTGGGCTTGAAAATCGTCCACGTTTCGCTTTTCCATATGATTCACCTCTGCTTTAGGCTGCTACCATCTTCAGAATTATTCAGCACATTACTGTCATTATAAGAAGGGAATCCAGCTGCTGTCAATTTGAAACCGGAGGGAAACGGAAGTTCTCCATTGACGTTAAATTGCCATGTATGTTAAAATTTTTGGCTATTTGACACTAGAATTTAACTTTTGTTATAGTGGGGGAAAGTCTCGCATATTGGTGAATGTTATGTTTTTGAGAAGCAGGGTTTTTCCGCTAAGCTTCTGTCTATATTAATATCAAGGAGGTGAAAGCATGGTTCGCCGATTAGGGAAAATTTGTTTTATACTTGTCGGAGGAGGTTTGGGCTTCAAGTTTGGTCCTGATCTTTTTAACCTCTTGAACACGCTTTTGAATTTTGGTGATTTCAAGTATACAAGCTACATCGGAGCTGTTTTGGGAGCCGTGCTGTTCTTTTTCTTCGCCAACTGGTTTGTCGATTACACATCGCGAATCGTCCGCTGGGGTGAAGAGACGCTGTTAAAATTGCCGATCGTGGATGTTATGTTTGGAGCTTTGGGGTTGATTATTGGTCTTATCGTTGCCTTTTTATTATTCCTCCAGCTCAGCAACATTCCGATACCGGTAGTAAGCGATTTGCTGCCGCTGATGGTTTCGGCTTTGCTCGGATATTTGGGCTTTCAGGTCGGTTTCCGCAAGCGGGATGAGATCATGGCTGTCTTCTCGATCGGGCGCAAGGACAAGTCAAAAAAGGAAAGCGGCGGGTCCCCGTCCAATGTAGAGTATAAAATCCTCGATACGAGCGTGATCATTGACGGCCGAATTGCCGACATTTGCCGGACCGGCTTTCTCGAAGGCGTACTCGTTATCCCCGGTTTTGTGTTGGAGGAACTGCAGCATATCGCCGATTCGTCCGATGTACTGAAACGAAACCGCGGACGCCGGGGTCTGGACATTTTAAACAAGATCCAAAAGGAAATGAAGGTAAAGGTCCAGATCTACGAGGGAGACTTTGAAGAGGTTTCGGAAGTGGACAGCAAGCTGATCAAGCTGGCGAAGGTGATGAATGGCAAAGTCGTCACCAATGATTTCAACCTGAACAAGGTATGCGAGCTCCAGGGAGTCGCCGTATTGAATATCAATGATCTGGCCAACGCGGTAAAGCCGGTTGTCCTCCCGGGCGAGGAGCTGACCGTGCAAGTCATCAAGGATGGCAAAGAGCATGGCCAGGGAGTGGCTTATCTCGACGACGGCACGATGATCGTCGTCGAGGGCGGCCGCGACTACATCGGGCACGATCTGGAAGTGCTCGTAACCAGCGTGTTGCAAACTTCGGCGGGACGGATGATCTTCGCCAAGCCGAAGCTTTTGGAAAAAGCATTGTAGCGGATTGAGTGAAGGGGGAGGGATGCAGCCTCCCTTTTCGAGCATCCTGAGCAAGAGAGACTGGAGAGGAATAGACGTGGAGACGGGAGTCGTAATCGTTGCGGCCGGTTCCGGGAAGCGCATGGGAGCAGAGCGTAACAAGCTTTGGCTGCCGCTTGGCGGCGAGCCGATCTTGACTCGTACGGTACGCCTGTTCACCAGCCATCCCGAAATCGGGGAAATTGTACTGGTGGTTAGCGCGCAGGATCATGAAGAAGTGCTGGAGTGGAAGCGCCAGGAGCAGCTCAGGCTGACCGTTGTGCTTGGCGGAGCCGAGAGGCAGGACAGCGTCAGGAACGGCTTGGCTGCGCTATCCTCAGACTGCTCGTACGTGCTGGTACACGATGCTGCCCGTCCTTTCGTAACTCGCGAGCAAATCAGCGAGATGATTCGGCAGGTGCGGCGAGATCGGGCTTCGATCATGGCCGTTCCCGTCAAGGATACCATCAAAGTGGTAGGGGCAGACGGAGTAGTCCAGTCGACCCCGGCACGAGAGAGCTTGTGGGCGGTTCAAACCCCACAAGCTTTTCTCGTTTCCTTGTTGCGAGAGGCGCATGAAGCGGCATTGCAGGCAGACAAAACTGGCACCGACGATGCGATGCTGGTCGAATGGCTGGGGCATGCAGTCACTGTTGTACGGGGAAGTTACGAAAACATCAAGATCACCACGCCGGATGATCTGTGGTTTGGAGAAGAAATTTTGAGGAGAAGAAAGGGAGAGGGATCATGAGAATCGGACAAGGTTTTGATGTGCATCAGCTGGTAGAGGGACGGCCTTGCATTATTGGTGGAGTAACGATCCCGTTTGAAAAGGGGCTGCTCGGCCACTCGGACGCAGATGTCTTGCTGCACGCGATTAGCGACGCTTTGCTTGGGGCGATTGGCGAGGGCGATATCGGCCGTCATTTTCCCGATACGGACCCTGCCTTTAAAGATGCGGACAGCGTCAAGCTGATGGAACACGTGTGGAAGCTGGTCAAAGAAAAGGGGTACCGTCTGGGCAACGTGGATGCCACGATCATCGCGCAAGCGCCAAAAATGGCTCCGTATATCCCGCAGATGCGCGAGCTGATAGCCCGAGTGCTTGAGGCGGAGGATTTGTCACAAATTAACGTAAAGGCCACAACCTCGGAAAAATTGGGCTTTACCGGTCGCGGAGAGGGAATTGCTGCCCAAGCCGCCTGCTTGCTTGTCAAGTAATGCGGACAGGGTGTAAGATTAACCCGTAGATACGAAGTGACAGAAGGAAGCGATTTTCGCTTCACGAAAGGATGGCGCAATCATGGCTAAAGAAATCCGCACACGGTATGCTCCAAGTCCGACCGGACATTTACATATTGGCGGTGCGCGCACTGCACTTTTCAACTATTTGTTCGCCAAGCATCACGGAGGCTCTTTCATCGTCCGCATCGAGGATACGGACCAGACCCGGAACGTAGAAAACGCCGACGAAGAACAGATGAAAAATCTGAAATGGCTGGGCATCACCTGGGAAGAAGGGACAGACATCGGCGGCCCGTACGGACCTTACCGCCAGATGGATCGCCTCGATATTTACCGCAAGTACATCGATCAGCTGCTTTCTGAAGGAAAAGCCTACTACTGTTACGCGACCAAGGAAGAGCTCGACGCGGAGCGGGAAGAACAGCTCGCCCGCGGAGAAACGCCGCGCATCCTGGAGAAGCATCGCCATGTTACGCCGGAACAGCGCGAACAGTACGAGCAGGAAGGGCGCACTCCATCCATCCATTTCATGGTGCCGGACGATAAGCAGTATGTGGTCAACGATCTGATTCGCGGACAGGTCACGTTTGATTCCAAAGAGATGGGCGACTTCGTCATCTGTAGACCGGACGGAATTCCGACCTACAACTTTGCCGTCGTCATCGATGACTACCTGATGAAAATCAGCCACGTCTTCCGCGGCGAGGAGCATCTGTCCAATACGCCCCGACAGCTGATGATTTACGAAGCGTTTGGTTGGGAGCCGCCTCAGTTTGGCCATCTCGCGCTGATCCTCAATCAGGAAGGCAAAAAAATGTCGAAGCGCGACGAGAGCATCATCCAGTTTATTGAACAGTATCGCGAGCTCGGTTTCCTGCCGGACGCGATCGTCAACTTCCTGGTGCTGCTCGGCTGGTCTCCGGGTGGAGAAGAAGAGATCTTTTCGCTGGACGAGCTGATCAAGCTGTTCTCGGAAGATCGCGTGAGCAAATCGCCGGCGGTGTTCGACTCCACGAAAATGAACTGGATGAACAACTTCTACATCAAGCGTCAATCGGTTGATCTGATTACGGAGATGTGTATTCCTCATTTGCAAAAAGCCGGCTTTATCGATGAGGAGCTGAGCGAGGAGAAAAAGGTTTGGGTGCGCAGCATTGTCGCTCTGTATCAGGAGCAGATGTCGTACTGTGCGCAGATTGTGCCGCTGGCCGCTCTTTTCTTCCTCGAAGAAGTGGTGTACGATGAAGAGGCGAGAGCTGTGCTCAAGGAGCCGCAATTGCCGGAGGTATTATCTTCCTTTACCAAACACCTTGAGGCGGCCGCTGAATATAATGCGGATACGATCAAGGCCATTTTGAAAGACGTGCAGAAAGAAACCGGCTATAAAGGGAAGGCGCTGTTCATGCCGGTCCGCGTAGCGGCCACCGGTCAGGCGCATGGACGCGATCTGGCGGAAACTCTCTATCTGCTGGGACAACAGACCGTGTTTGAGCGCGTGAAACGCGTTTTGGCCAACGGTGAATAATAAATGGAATACGGCGCGGGCGGACGTTTTCAGCCGCCCTGTGCGATCAAGCGATGACCAGGAGAGTACTGCAGCAAGCTCGTCCAAAGAGAGGACGGAAAGGTGAGAGCCGTCTGGCGAGACCTGTCAGGAAATGCACCTGAGAGCTGTGACCCCGAACCTGCATTGCCTATGGGCAAGGGCCGGCAGTAGGGCAAACGGTGGCCCGCCGTTATCGGGAAAAAAGCGAGATTTGCCCGAGTCTGTCCTTTGGGAAGGCGGACAATTGGCAATCTAAGCAGAGTGGAACCGCGGTTCAACCCGTCTCTGCCTCCTTCTGACCGAAGGCGGCAGAGACGTTTTTGTTTTGCAGCAATTATTTTTTTATCAGGCAAACGACAGCAGGAGGTGAAACCCTGTGCTTTCACAGATGAGGGATGACATTCAGGCAGTATTTGAGCGTGACCCGGCAGCTCGCAGCACATTCGAAGTAGTATTGACGTATTCCGGACTTCATGCGATATGGGGACACCGCATTGCCCACAAGTGCTGGAAAGCCGGCTGGTTTACTCTTGCGCGGGCGATTTCCCAGTTTTTCCGGTTTATTACCGGGATCGAAATCCATCCGGGGGCAAAGATCGGCAGGCGGCTGTTTATTGACCACGGGATGGGTGTCGTCATCGGGGAAACCTGTGAGATCGGCGACAACGTCACCATCTATCAGGGAGTAACATTGGGCGGTACCGGCAAGGAAAAAGGGAAGCGGCATCCGACTGTAGGCAATAATGTAATTATCGCATCAGGGGCCAAAGTGCTGGGTTCCTTTAAAATCGGAGACAATTCCAAGATCGGGGCTGGCTCGGTCGTGCTGCAGGAGGTGCCGCCCAACTCTACCGTCGTAGGCATTCCGGGCCGCATCCGAATACAGGACGGAAAAAAGGTCACGAATGATCTAGACCACGTCAACCTACCCGACCCGGTGGCGGACATGATTCGGACCATGCAACAGGAAATCGAGCAGTTGCGCAAAGAAGTGAGCGCTTTGAGGGAGGATAAGAAGGACAATGAGCATTCAGTTCACTAATACGCTGACCAAGCAAAAGGAAGCGTTTGTTCCGCTGGAGCCTGGCAAAGTGAAGATGTATGTGTGCGGCCCGACTGTGTACAATTACATTCACATCGGCAATGCCCGCCCGGCCATTGTATTCGATACGCTCCGCCGATACCTGAAATACCGGGGGTACGAGGTTACATTTGTGCAAAATATTACCGATGTGGACGATAAGCTGATCCGGAGAGCCAACGAAGAGGGCATCACGGTAAAAGAGGTGGCGGACCGTTATACGGACGCTTTTAACGAAGACTTGCGGTCCCTCAATATCTTGCCGCCGGACATCCAGCCAAGGGTCATGCAGACCATTCCCGAGATCATTCAGTTTATCGAAGGGCTGATCGAGAAGGGGTATGCCTATGATAGCGAAGGCGACGTGTATTTCCGCACGGGACGATTCGCCGAATACGGAAAGCTCTCCCATCAGCCCCTCGATGAGCTGCAGGCAGGCGCTCGCGTAGAGATCAATGAAAAGAAGGAAAATCCGCTCGACTTCGCGCTGTGGAAGGCAGCCAAGCCGGGTGAGGTAAGCTGGAGCAGTCCATGGGGAGAAGGCCGTCCGGGCTGGCATATCGAATGCTCGGCGATGGCGCTGAAATTCCTCGGTGACCAGATCGACATACACGCGGGGGGGACCGATCTCGTTTTCCCTCACCACGAAAATGAAATTGCCCAGTCCGAATGCTACACGGGAAAAGTATTCGCGCGTTACTGGCTGCACAACGGCATGCTCAATATCAACAATGAAAAAATGTCCAAGTCGCTCGGGAACTTCATCCTGGCCCGCGACCTGATCCAGCATTACGGGGGAGAGCTGATCCGCTTTTTCATGCTGCAAGGCCACTACCGCAATCCGATCAACTTCAGCGACGACCTTCTGGAGCAGGCGGCCAACGGATTGGAGCGGATCAAGACGGCTTACGCCAATCTCCGCCACCGACTGGAGACTGCCCGTCCGCAGGAGCCGAATGGCCTTGCCGACGAACAGGCCCGCATCATCCGCGAGCTGCGGGAAAGCTTTATTGCCGAGATGGACGATGACCTGAATACGGCCAATGCCATTACGGTCATTTATGAAGTAGTCAAGGAAGCCAATCTGTATGTACGCCATCCAAATGTCGGCCAGGAGCAGGTAGAGCAGTACCTTTCCTTGCTTGTAGAACTGACCGATGTACTCGGAGTACAGCTGGAACAGGCCGAGGAGCTGTTGGACAGCGAGGTGGAGGCGCTGATCGAAGAGCGCACGGAAGCCCGGCGCTCCCGGAACTTTGCGCGGGCAGACGAAATCCGCGATCTCCTGAGCGAAAAGGGGATTCTTTTGGAGGATACCCCTCAAGGCGTTCGCTGGCGAAGAAAATAAAAGGGGCATAACAAACGATGCAGAAGGAAGAGCTGTCAAAAGATCCTCATTTGTTAAATCCGCTGGTGCTCGCTTTTTTGGGAGACGCTACGTATTCGCATTGCGTTCGCTACCATTTGATCGCAAAAGGACTCGTGAAGCCAAACGTGCTCCACAAGACGGCCAATCAGTACGTCTCTGCCAAAGCGCAGGCAAACATCCTGCTGACCCTGATGCCGCAGTTCTCGGAAGAAGAGGCGGCGGTGGTAAGGCGCGGACGCAACGCCAAATCCGGCTCCAGCGCAAAGAATGCAGATATTATCGATTACCGGCACGCTACCGCTTTTGAGGCACTCATCGGCTTTTTGTATCTGTGCGGAAAAGAAGAGCGGCTGGCGGAGATCATGCAGCAGGCATTTGCCATTGTGGAAGGAGTATACGGACATGAGTGAAGAGTGGATTGTCGGAAAGAATCCGATTATCGAGGCGTTGCGGTCAGGCCGTACCATGAACAAGATATGGATTGCGGAAGGGACCAACAAAAATTTGATGGGGCCTATCTTCTCCCTGGCCCGGGAGCAAGGTGTGATCGTCACCACGGCAAACCGCAAAAAGCTTGACCAGCTGTGCGGCACCGACAATCACCAGGGGGTCATTGCCTCTGTCGCCGCCTATGACTACGTCGAAGTGGAAGACATTCTGAAGAGAGCCGAAGAGCGAAACGAGGCGCCATTCCTCCTATTGCTCGATGAGCTTGAGGACCCCCACAATTTAGGCTCCATCATGCGTACGGCGGATGCGGTAGGGGCGCACGGCATTGTCATTCCGAAACGGCGCTCGGTCTCTTTGACGGCGACTGTCGCGAAGGCCTCCGCCGGAGCGATCAATTACGTGCCCGTGGCACGGGTGACCAACCTGGTGCGAACCATGGAGGAATTGAAGGAAAAAGGCGTCTGGATCGCCGGTACGGACGCCAGCGCCAAGCAAGACTTCCGCCAAGGCGATTACTCGATGCCGCTGGCGATCGTGATCGGCAGCGAAGGCAAGGGGATGAGCAGATTGGTAAAAGACAACTGCGACTTCCTGTACAGCCTGCCCATGGCCGGAAATGTCACGTCGCTCAACGCCTCTGTTGCTGCTGCTCTGCTCATGTACGAAGTTTTTCGCGCAAGGAGTCCACTGTCGGCTCAGGTGAAGTGACATGGCGAAAAGGAAAGCCAAACAACTTTTGATTGTTGACGGCTATAACATCATCGGAGCCTGGCCAGACCTGCGCGTGCTCAAGGATCAGGAGCGCATGGACGAAGCGCGCGATCTGTTGATCTCCAAGCTGGCTGATTACCAGAGCTTCACTGGCATAAAGGTCATCATCGTATTCGATGCCTACAACGTGCCGGGTATCGGAAGAAAGATCAGCGATTATCAGGTAGATATTTATTTCACCAAGAAAAAAGAGACAGCCGATGAAAAAATCGAGCAGCTCGTAGCAGAACATTACGTGAAAAATCGACAAATTTATGTAGCGACCTCGGACTATACATCCCAGCGCGTCATTTTTGGCCAGGGGGCCTTGCGGAAGTCAGCGAGGGAGCTGCTTCACGACATGGAAAGTATCGGCAAGGAGATCAAACAACAGGTGGAGAAGACCCGTGAAGAGCGCTTCTCCACGCGTATTTCCTTGGATGGGGAAATAGCGAAAATATTCGAAAAATGGCGAAGGGAATAAGATGGATTCGGTTGACGCTTTTTTACGGCGCATGTATAATAGCCCTATCTGTGGAAAACCGGATGGCGGGGGGATCATTGTGAGCGTTGACCTCAAGGAGTTGAAGCATGCCCAATATGAGTTGATGTCCGATGAAGAGGTAGTTGATCTGGTACGTGACAATGATGCCGAAGCCTTGGAATACTTGATCAACAAGTACAAGAATTTCGTCAGGGCAAAAGCGAGGTCCTATTTCCTCATTGGGGCTGACCGCGAAGACATCGTCCAAGAGGGCATGATCGGATTGTACAAGTCCATTCGCGACTTCCGGGGGGACAAGCTCACATCGTTCAAAGCGTTTGCCGAACTGTGCATAACCCGTCAGATTATTACTGCGATTAAGACAGCCACCAGGCAAAAGCATATTCCGCTCAACTCGTATGTTTCCCTGGACAAGCCGATATACGACGAAGATTCGGACCGCACCTTGCTCGATGTGATTTGCGGGACGAAGGTAACCGACCCCGAAGAGTTGTTCATCAATCGCGAAGAATTCGACGACATCGAAGGAAAGATGAGCGAAATCCTGAGCGATCTGGAACGCCAGGTGCTGATGCTCTATCTGGACGGCCGATCCTATCAGCAAATCGCTGTAGAGCTCAAGCGGCATGTCAAATCGATAGACAATGCCCTGCAGCGGGTAAAACGCAAATTGGAAAAGTATTTGGAAGGTAGAGAGATTCATCTGTAACATGGTAGAATCTCTCTTTTCTTTTTGGAACAAAATGCTTCCGCTTTGTCAAGACGTTTTGTTGACATGGGTTGACTGGTGTGATAAATTTGTTTAGGTAACCATGGCCACATTTCTCTCTTGCCTATGGTTGCTTTGTTAAAATGGTCAGGAAAAAGTAGCGGTTTTCCCGTACTATTTTATCCTTGTTCTTTTTGAATACGTAGGTTTGAAATGAGATGGAGGTGGCAATAAATGCGAGTAAACATCACGTTGGCGTGCACTGAGTGTGGCGAGCGTAACTATATCTCCACGAAAAACAAGCGCACTACTACTGAGCGTGTCGAGCTGAAAAAGTATTGCTCCCGTGACAAGAAGCAGACCCTTCATCGCGAAACGAAGTAATGGTCGGAAGCGACGAAGTCAGGGGGTGGCAGTGTGGGTTTCCTAGCAAGAATAGGATCTAGTTTTCGCCGGACAGGTGAATTTTTTGGCGATGTCAAATCGGAATTGAAGAAGGTCCGCTGGCCAAACCGAAAGGAATTGACCACCTACACGGTCGTCGTTCTCATTACGGTTACGCTTCTCGCTGCTTTCTTCTTTGTCATTGATCTGGGTATCTCGCGCCTTATTGATTTGATTTTAGGAACGTAATTTTGCACGCCTAGGAGGGACGGACGGATAACGTCCTTGTGGATATGGAAAAAGCATGGTATGTAGTTCATACTTACTCGGGTTATGAAAACAAGGTAAAGACAAATCTGGAGAAGCGCGTCGAGTCGATGGGCATGGAAGACAAGATCTTTCGCGTTCTCGTTCCCACGGAAGAAGAAGTGGAGACGAAAGACGGCAAGAAGCGCACCGTTACAAAAAAGGTGTTTCCAGGATATGTCCTTGTTGAAATGGTGATGACCGACGACTCTTGGTATGTCGTACGGAACACCCCTGGGGTTACCGGCTTTGTTGGATCCACGGGCGCCGGTTCCAAACCGACAGCGCTTCGTCCTGAAGAGGCCGATATGATCCTGCGTCAGATGGGGATCGAGATTCCCAAAATCAAAGTCGATTTTGATCTCCGCGACATGGTGCGCGTGACTGACGGTCCGTTCTCCAACCGTACCGGAGAAATTATCGAGATTCATCCTGACAGACAAAAGGTTCGCGTTCTGGTCGATATCTTCGGTCGCGAAACGCCGGTCGAGCTAGACTTTACGCAGATTCAAAAATTGGATTAGGATTCATCTTGAAAATGACCACGCTATGTGGTACATTTCATGTTGTTTCTTATTTCCCCAACCATAAGGGGTTTCTTGCACTCTCACTATAGATGGAAAGTCTACATAGGACTTTCGGCAAAACGGTGGGAGGGGGCATTCCCCCGTAATAACCACATGTGAAGCAAGGAGGTGTCTTACGTGGCTAAAAAGGTTATCCGCGTAATTAAATTACAAATCCCGGCAGGTAAAGCGAACCCTGCACCTCCAGTAGGTCCGGCTCTCGGTCAAGCTGGTGTAAACATCATGGGATTCTGTAAAGAATTCAACGCTCGTACGGAGAGCGAAGTAGGAATGATCATTCCAGTAGAAATTACTGTTTTTGAAGACCGTTCCTTTACTTTCATTACGAAAACTCCGCCGGCTGCTGTTCTGCTGAAGAAAGCTGCTGGTATCGAGTCTGGTTCCGGCGTACCGAACAAGACGAAAGTTGCTACCCTGAAACGCGATAAAGTTCGTGAAATCGCAGAACTGAAGCGCCCTGACCTGAACGCAGCAACCGTTGAAGCGGCTATGCGCATGGTTGAAGGTACCGCTCGTTCCATGGGTATCGTGATCGAAGACTAATTGTCTTTGTTGCAATGAGGGGTACACGAGAGCTGTGCCCCTTGTTTGTGGGAGGATCAAACCGCTACGACCACATTGAAGGGAGATTTTAAAACATGGCAAAACGTGGCAAGAAGTACCAAGAGGCTGCGAAGCTGATTGACAAGAACAAAGTTTATGAAGTAGCAGAAGGTATCGAGCTGGTTAAAAAAGCAGCTTCTGCTAAGTTTGATGAATCCGTGGAAGCGGCATTCCGTCTGGGCGTAGACCCGAAGCGTGCTGACCAACAAATCCGCGGTGCAGTTGTTCTGCCGCACGGTACTGGTAAAGTACAGCGCGTGCTCGTGTTCGCAAAAGGCGAAAAAGCGAAAGAAGCAGAAGCAGCTGGTGCAGATTATGTAGGCGATGCAGACATGATCGCAAAAATTCAAGGCGGTTGGTTCGACTTTGACGTAGTCGTAGCTACCCCTGACATGATGGGTGAAGTAGGGAAACTGGGTCGCGTGCTCGGTCCGAAAGGCCTTATGCCAAACCCGAAAACCGGCACTGTTACATTCGATGTAACCAAAGCCGTTAACGAAATCAAAGCTGGTAAAATCGAGTACCGCGTTGACAAAGCAGGTAACATCCACGCTCCAATCGGCAAAGTTTCCTTTGATGCCGAGAAGCTGGCTGAAAACCTCGCTGCGTTGACCGAAGCGCTGAACCGTGCGAAACCAGCGGCAGCAAAAGGCGTTTACATGAAAAACGTATCCATCAGCTCCACGATGGGTCCTGGCGTTCGTGTAGCTGTAAAATAATGATAGTTGACTTCCCTTGTGGAAGTTGATAAGATAGTTCCTGTTGATGAAAAAGAATATCCCATGCCGTAGACAGAAGGTGCAGAGCCCCTTGGCCCTGCTTAATATCCCTCCGAGGCGTGTAATGAAGCGGATAGAGGAAATGCTAGATTTCCTTTGACGATATACATTATGCCCTCGTATAAAGCTGCGAGGGCATTCTTTTTTCCAGGATAGAGCACGGGAGGTGTAACAATTGGCAGAAATTCGTCCAACCGTTATTCGTGAAGAGAAAGTACAAGCGGTTAATGAAATCGCTACAAAACTGCGCGCTAGCCAAACGACAGTAATCGCTGATTACCGTGGTCTGACTGTAGCGCAAGTAACTGAGCTGCGTAAACAACTGCGTGAAGCAGGTGTCGAATTCGTAGTTTTGAAAAACACACTGACTCGACTCGCTACAGCGAAAGAGAACCTGACTGAACTGGATCAGTACCTCACCGGTCCAAACGCAATCGCGTTCTCCAATGAAGATGTGATCGCTCCTGCGAAAATCATCGCTGATTTCGCGAAGAAAAACGAAAAGCTGGAAATCAAGGGTGGCGTAATCGAAGGAAAAGTAGTGGGCGCTGAAGACATCAAAGCGCTGGCAGCACTGCCTTCCCGCGAAGGTCTCCTGTCCATGCTTCTCAGTGTGCTGCAAGCTCCTGTGCGCAACTTCGCACTGGCAGTCAAAGCCGTTTCCGAGCAAAAAGAAGGCCAAGGCGCGTAATCGCCTGAACGGGTTTCAAACCCCGCCGGTTGTGCAAGCAACCGCCCCAATACACTTATCCATGAATGGGAGGACAATAAGATGAGCAAAGAGCAAATCTTGGAAGCAATCAAAGGTATGTCCGTTCTCGAACTGAACGATTTGGTAAAAGCAATTGAAGAAGAATTCGGCGTAACTGCTGCTGCTCCTGTAGCTGTAGTTGCTGGCGGCGGAGCTGAAGCTGCTGCTGAGCAAACTGAATTCACTGTAAACCTGGTAAGCGGCGGCGCTTCCAAAATCAACGTGATCAAAGTTGTTCGCGAGCTGACTGGCCTGGGTCTGAAAGAAGCAAAAGACCTGGTAGACAACGCTCCAAAAACTCTCAAAGAGGGCGTTTCCAAAGAAGAAGCAGAATCCCTCAAAGCAAAACTCGAAGAAGCTGGCGCAACTGTAGAAGTGAAGTAAGTTAGCTTCCCGAAAGCGGAATAGATCCCCTTGCCTGCGGCAGGGGGATTTTCTGTAAGAAGAAGCTGTGCCTATCGACGAGGAAAGGTGGACCATACGTGGCAGATCACTACTACACAAGCCGCCCGGGAGCGAAGCATGACGAACAGCAGTTTACCTTTGCGCTGCGGGGATATGAGCTTCGCTTTATCACGGATGCGGGTGTATTTTCCCGGGATCGGGTGGATTTTGGCAGCCAGCTGTTAATCGAAACGATGGCATTTGACGAACAGGCCCGCGTGCTCGATGTGGGTTGCGGCTACGGACCGATGGGGTTGACGGCAGCGAAGCTGGCCGCCCGCGGCCATGTTACGATGCTCGATGTCAATGAGCGTGCGGTCGAATTGGCGCGTCGAAATGCCCAACTGAACGGAATCACAAATGTGGAGATCCTCGTGAGCGATGTGTACAGCGCTGTTCAGGGACGAGCGTTTGACGTGATTTTGACCAATCCGCCGATTCGTGCCGGCAAGGAGATCGTCCATCGCATTTTTACGGAAGGGTACGAGCTGCTTTCTGAAGGCGGCGAGATGTGGGTAGTGATTCAGAAAAAGCAAGGGGCGCCTTCCGCCTTGCGAAAGCTGCAGGAAGTCTATCGGGAAGTCGAAGAGGTAGATAAGAAAAAAGGCTATTTCATATTTAGAGCAAGAAAATAACGGAACACAGTTCAGTTCCCTGTTCCAAGCTATAAAAAAAGTCCCTTGACGTGCATATTTCAATATGATAGCATTATAAAATGTCAATATGGGATCAATGTCTATTTTTTTAACAGTTCTCATTGTCAAAACGCCTTTCCTGCTTTTTTATTCAAAGGAGGAATGACGGTGTAAAAAGATGGGAATTCTTATAAAATAGATTTCCTTTGGGTTAAAAATGTGTAACGCTGCTTTAACCCATTTTTATTTTTTGCTCGCACCAAGGCATTCGTCCGCTGAAAAGCTTGCCGAATGCCCAGTTTTCTATGTGTGAAAACACAACCTGAGGGGTGAATAAGTTGGCAGGTAAAGTGATTCAAAGTGGCCGACACCGCCAGCGTCGTACGTATTCGCGTATTAACGAAGTGCTGGGCCTTCCAAACCTGATCGAGATTCAGCAAAAATCTTACCAGTGGTTCCTGGATGAAGGCTTGCGTGAAATGTTCCAGGACATTTCCCCGATCCAGGACTTTACGGGTAATCTCGTGCTGGAATTTATCGATTACAGCCTGGGTGAGCCCAAGTATGACGTGGACGAGTCGAAAGAACGTGACGTCACCTATGCAGCGCCTCTGCGCGTGAAGGTCCGCTTGCTTAACAAAGAGACGGGCGAAGTGAAGGAACAAGAAGTCTTCATGGGGGATTTCCCGCTCATGACCGAAACGGGAACCTTCATCATTAACGGGGCTGAGCGTGTCATTGTCAGCCAGCTTGTTCGTTCCCCCAGTGTATATTACAACACCAAAGTGGACAAAAACGGCAAGCAAACATTTACCGCTACCGTTATTCCAAACCGCGGCGCGTGGCTGGAGTTGGAGACGGACGCGAAGGATGTCATTTACGTCCGTATCGACCGTACCCGGAAGATCCCGGTAACGGTGCTTTTGCGCGCTCTCGGCTTTGGTTCCGACATCGAGATTCTCAACCTGCTGGGTGAGGACGAGTATATCAAAAATACGCTGGAGAAAGACAATACCGACTCTACGGAAAAGGCGCTGATCGAAATCTATGAGCGCCTGCGTCCGGGCGAACCGCCGACAGTCGAGAACGCAAAGAGCTTGCTCATTTCCCGTTTCTTCGACCCGAAGCGTTACGACCTGGCATCCGTCGGTCGCTATAAAATGAACAAGAAGCTTCACCTGAAAAACCGTCTCTACAATCAGCGTCTGGCTGAGACGCTGGTAGATGCGAGCACAGGTGAAATCATCGCAGATGCAGGTCAAATGATCGACCGCCGGATTCTGGACCGGATTCTGCCGATGCTCGAAGAGAGCGTTGGATTCGTAGATGTGCGGACGCACGGCGGCGTTCTCGAAGAGGATACGATCCGTCTGCAATCCATCAACATCTTTTCTCCGCTCGACGACGGCAAAGTGATCAAGGTCATCGGCAACGGAAACGTGGATAAGTCTTTCAAGCACATCACGCCGGCTGATATCGTTGCGGCGATCAACTACTTCATGAACCTCCTCCACGGAGTCGGTTCTACGGATGATATCGACCATTTGGGCAACCGCCGTCTGCGTTCCGTGGGCGAGCTTTTGCAAAATCAGTTCCGAATCGGTCTTTCCCGTATGGAGCGCGTTGTTCGCGAGCGCATGTCCATTCAGGACCAAAACCAGATCACGCCGCAAGCGCTGATCAACATTCGTCCGGTCATCGCGGCGATCAAGGAGTTCTTCGGAAGCTCCCAGCTGTCGCAGTTTATGGACCAGACCAACCCGCTTGCCGAGCTGACGCACAAGCGCCGTCTCTCTGCGCTCGGTCCCGGTGGTTTGACGCGTGAACGCGCGGGCTTTGAAGTGCGTGACGTCCACCACTCTCACTACGGCCGCATGTGTCCGATTGAGACGCCGGAGGGTCCGAACATCGGGTTGATCAACTCGCTGTCCTCCTTTGCCCGGATCAATGATTATGGCTTCATTGAGACTCCACGGCGCAAGGTAGACCCAGAGACCGGTTTCGTGCTGGATGAAATCGCCTATCTGACGGCGGATGAAGAAGACGTGTTCAACGTCGCCCAGGCCAATCAGCCTTTGGACGAAACGGGCCGCTTCATCAACGACATGGTTATTTGCCGACGCAAGGGCGACATCTTGAGCGTCCCTCGCGACAAGGTCGATTATATGGACGTATCTCCGAAGCAAGTTGTTTCGGTTGCGACTGCTTTGATTCCGTTCCTGGAAAACGACGACGCCAACCGCGCGCTGATGGGTTCCAACATGCAGCGGCAGGCGGTTCCTCTGCTCATTCCGCAAGCGCCGTTTGTCGGTACCGGTATGGAGCATAAAGCAGCGCAAGACTCCGGCGTGGCGATTGTCGCCAAGTATCCGGGTCAGGTAGAGCGCGTGACAGCCCGTGAAATTTGGGTACGCCGCTACCAGGAGATCGACGGCAAGAAAGTGGCCGGCGATATCGACAAATACAAGCTGCACAAATTTATCCGTTCCAACCAAGGGACCTGCATCAACCAGCGCCCGATCGTCAGAAAAGGCGACTGGATTGAAAAAGGCGACATCATCGGTGACGGTCCGTCCACGGAGAAGGGTGAATTGGCACTGGGCCGCAACGTCATCGTCGCGTTCATGACCTGGGAAGGGTACAACTACGAGGATGCCATTCTGCTCAGCGAAAAGCTGGTAAAAGATGACGTGTATACGTCTATCCATATTGAAGAATACGAGTCCGAAGCCCGCGACACCAAGCTCGGTCCGGAAGAAATCACCCGGGATATCCCGAACGTCGGGGAAGATGCTCTGAAAAATCTCGACGAGCGCGGTATCGTTCGCGTCGGTGCGGAGATTCAGGACGGCGACATCCTCGTCGGTAAAGTAACTCCAAAAGGGGTTACCGAGCTGACGGCGGAAGAGCGCTTGCTCCATGCCATCTTCGGTGAAAAGGCGCGTGAAGTTCGCGACACCTCCTTGCGCGTGCCGCACGGCGGTTCCGGCATCGTTGTCGACGTGAAAGTGTTTACCCGCGAAAACGGCGACGAGCTGCCGCCAGGCGTCAACCAGCTCGTCCGCGTTTACATCGCCCAAAAACGGAAAATTTCCGTGGGTGACAAAATGGCCGGCCGACATGGTAACAAAGGGGTTATCGCCCGTATCATGCCAGAGGAGGATATGCCGTTCCTGCCGGATGGCTCTCCTGTGGAAATCGTTCTGAACCCGCTCGGGGTTCCGTCCCGGATGAACATCGGTCAGGTACTGGAAACGCACCTCGGCATGGCGGCAAAAATGCTCGGCATCCACGTAGCGACACCGGTATTTGACGGCGCTCGTCAGGAAGACGTGTTCGAAACGCTGGAAGAAGCCGGCCTCGACCGTGACGGAAAAACCATTTTGTACGATGGCCGTACAGGTGAACCGTTTGATCGCCGTGTAACGGTAGGCTGCGTGTACATGCTGAAGCTGGCTCACTTGGTGGACGACAAGATCCACGCTCGTTCCACTGGTCCATACTCGCTCGTTACGCAGCAGCCGCTGGGCGGTAAAGCTCAGTTTGGCGGACAGCGCTTCGGGGAGATGGAGGTTTGGGCACTCGAGGCTTATGGTGCCGCCTACACCCTGCAAGAGATTCTTACTGTCAAGTCGGACGACGTCGTGGGTCGGGTGAAGACCTACGAAGCGATCGTCAAAGGGGAAAACGTGCCGGAGCCAGGTGTTCCTGAGTCCTTCAAGGTTCTCATCAAGGAACTGCAAAGCTTGGGTATGGACGTGAAAATCCTGTCCGAAGACGAGCAGGAAATTGAAATGCGTGAAATGGAAGAAGAGGACGAGGGCAGTGGTGAAAAGCTGAATCTCGTGCTTGAAGGCGGAAGCTTGGACGAAGAGTAAGATTCCGGTACAAAGGGAGGTAACGCCCTGTGATAGACGTGAACAACTTCGAATATATGAAGATCGGCCTGGCTTCCCCGGACAAGATCCGCTCTTGGTCTTTCGGGGAAGTGAAAAAGCCGGAAACGATCAACTATCGTACGTTGAAACCGGAAAAGGACGGTTTGTTCTGCGAGCGCATCTTCGGTCCGACCAAGGACTGGGAGTGCCATTGCGGAAAATACAAGCGCGTTCGCTACAAAGGTGTCGTGTGCGATCGATGCGGCGTGGAAGTGACCCGCGCCAAAGTACGCCGTGAGCGGATGGGGCACATCGAATTGGCTGCCCCAGTCTCTCACATCTGGTATTTCAAAGGAATCCCGAGCCGCATGGGCCTTGTTCTTGACATGTCCCCGCGTTCGCTCGAGGAAGTGATCTACTTTGCATCTTACGTGGTAACTGACCCGGGCGATACGCCGCTCGATAAAAAGCAGCTGTTGTCCGAAAAGGAATACCGCAACTACCGTGAGAAATACGGGCACTCCTTCCAGGCGATGATGGGAGCAGAGGCGATCAAGCGCCTTCTTCAGGAAATCGATTTGGAAAAAGAAGTAGAGACGCTGAAGGAAGATTTGAAAACGGCGCAAGGCCAACGCCGCAACCGTGCGATCAAGCGTCTGGAAGTACTGGAGGCATTCCGCAATTCCGGCAACCGTCCGGACTGGATGGTTCTGGATGTACTGCCGGTCATTCCGCCGGAGCTGCGTCCGATGGTTCAACTGGACGGGGGCCGCCGCTTTGCCACCTCTGACCTGAACGATCTGTATCGCCGCGTAATCAACCGCAACAACCGTCTGAAACGCCTGTTGGAACTGGGCGCACCGGACATTATTGTGCAAAACGAGAAGCGCATGCTGCAGGAAGCGGTAGACGCGCTGATCGACAACGGCCGCCGCGGCCGTCCGGTGACAGGTCCTGGAAACCGTCCGCTGAAATCCCTCAGCCATATGCTGAAAGGGAAGCAAGGTCGCTTCCGTCAAAACCTGCTCGGCAAGCGCGTTGACTACTCCGGCCGTTCTGTTATCGTGGTGGGGCCAAACCTGAAGATGTATCAGTGCGGTCTGCCGAAAGAAATGGCGCTGGAGCTGTTCAAGCCGTTTGTGATGAAAGAGCTGGTGGCAAAGGGCCTCGCTCACAATATCAAGAGTGCGAAGCGCAAGGTAGAGCGCGTTCAGCCTGAGGTGTGGGATGTACTCGAGGATGTCATCCGCGAGCACCCTGTGCTGTTGAACCGCGCCCCCACGCTGCACCGCCTTGGTATTCAGGCATTCGAACCTGTATTGGTAGAAGGCCGTGCGATTCGTCTGCATCCGCTTGTTTGTACGGCATACAACGCCGACTTTGACGGTGACCAGATGGCGGTTCACGTTCCCCTGTCTGCTGAGGCACAGGCAGAAGCCCGTATCCTCATGCTGGCAGCGCAGAACATTTTGAACCCGAAAGACGGAAAGCCGGTTGTAACGCCTTCCCAGGACATGGTCCTCGGTTCCTACTATCTGACGCTGGAGCGCGAAGGCGATATTGGCGAGGGTACGGTATACCGCGATTCGCACGATGCGATTGCCGCTTACCAAAACGGCTTTATCAGCCTGCATACCCGCATTGCCCTGCCAGCGAAGGAACTGAACAAGACCAGCTTTACAGAAGAACAACGTAACGCTCTGTTCGTGACGACTGTAGGGAAGCTGATCTTTAACGAAATCTTCCCGCCAGAGCTGCCGTTTATCAACGTACCGACAAAAGGCAATCTGCAAAAAGGCGTACCGAATGATTACTTCATTTTTGATAAAGGCGTAGACGTAAAAGAGTTTATCGCCAAGCTGCCTGACCAGGGAGCTGTGAAAAAAGGCTTCTTGGGAACGATCATCTCCGAGTGCTTCCGCCGTTTTGGCACAATGGAAACCTCGAAGATTCTGGACAAAATCAAGGAACTGGGCTTTACGTACTCTACGAAAGCCGGAATTACGATCGCAGTTGCCGATATCGTCGTGCCTGAGAAGAAAAGGGATATCCTTGAAGAGGCTGATCAAAAGGTACAAACCGTTATGGCGCAATACCGTCGCGGTCTGATTACCGAGGATGAGCGCTACGACAGGGTTATCTCCATCTGGTCCAAGGCGAAGGACGAGGTAACCGAAGTACTGATGAAGTCCATGGATAAGTTCAATGCGATCTTCATGATGGCGAACTCCGGTGCCCGCGGTAACGTATCGCAGATTACACAGCTGGCCGGCATGCGCGGTCTGATGGCGAACCCGTCCGGCCGAATCATCGAGCTGCCGATCAAATCGAACTTCCGGGAAGGCCTGACCGTATTGGAGTACTTCATCTCCACGCACGGCGCGCGTAAAGGTCTTGCTGATACCGCGCTGCGTACAGCTGACTCGGGTTACCTGACACGCCGTCTGGTTGACGTTGCGCAAGACGTGATCGTCCGCGAAATCGATTGCGGAACCGACAAGGGTATTCGCGTCACAGCGATCAAGGACGGCAAGGAAGAAATCGAGAAGCTGTCTGATCGCCTGATTGGCCGTACATGTTTTGAAACTGTGCGCCATCCGGAGACTGGCGAAGTCATCATCGGCCGCAACGAGGAAATTACAGAAGAAATTGCCGAGGTAATCGAAAAAGCAGGGATTACCGAGATTTACATCCGCAACGTGCTTGCTTGCCGCACAAGCCATGGCGTGTGCAAGCGCTGCTACGGCCGCAACCTGGCTACCGGAGACGAGGTGGAAATCGGCGAAGCTGTCGGAATCATCGCCGCTCAATCCATCGGTGAACCGGGAACCCAGCTGACGATGCGTACCTTCCATACCGGGGGGGTTGCGGGAGACGATATTACCCAAGGTTTGCCGCGTATTCAAGAGCTGTTTGAGGCGCGCAATCCGAAAGGGCAAGCGGTTATTTCCGAAATCGACGGGGAAGTCATCGACATCCGCGAAGGCAAGGACCGCCGTGAGATCGAAGTCCGCGGCGAGGCGGAAAACAAAGTGTACGCCGTACCGTACGGCTCCCGCATCAAGGTAGCCGTAGGCACCAAGCTCAGTGCCGGCGACGAGCTGACAGAGGGTTCCGTTGACCCGAAAGAAATGCTCAAAGTCCGCGGCCAACGCGGTGTATCCAACTACATCCTGCAGGAGGTACAAAAAGTGTACCGGATGCAAGGGGTAGAAATTAACGACAAGCACGTCGAGGTCATGATCCGCCAGATGCTTCGCAAGCTGAGAGTGATCGACAGCGGCGAAACCGATCTTCTGCCAGGCTCTTATGTCGAAGTGCATGAGTTTGAGCAGGCAAACGCCAAAGCCTTTATGGAAGGAAAGAGCCCTGCTGTCGGTCGTCCGGTCCTGCTGGGGATCACCAAGGCTTCTCTGGAAACAGACTCCTTCCTGTCGGCAGCATCCTTCCAGGAGACAACGCGTGTCCTGACCGATGCGGCGATCAAAGGCAAGGTGGACCGCCTTCTCGGCCTGAAAGAGAACGTCATCATCGGAAAACTGGTTCCAGCCGGTACCGGTATGTCCCGCTACCGCAATATCAAGGTAGCAAGCCGCGCAGATTACGAAGCGCAAGCTAGCGAGAACAGCGAGCAGCGCGAAGCTGTGTCGGTAGAGTAACAACAAGGCAGTCAGGCGTGTATGCGCAAAGAATAAAGGAAAAGTGCCCGTCCTCGTGATGGGCGCTTTTCCTTACAAAATATAATATAAAAATAATGATAGCGGGCGTTGACATTGACGGGCCCAGCTGATATTATATTCAAGTGTGCCTGACATCTGTACTTTGGAGGATATGATTCTACATGTCTTATGAAAAAGTAGAGCGGGCCAAGGAGCTCACCATTGGCGTCAAACAAACGATGAAGGCCGTGGAACACAATCAGGTTGAAGCGGTTTACATCGCGGTTGATGCTGATAGACGATTGACCCAAAAAGTCGAGCTTCTTTGCAAGGAGAAGGGTGTGCCAGTCATCCGCGTCGATTCCATGCGCCGGTTAGGCAAAGCGTGTGGAATAGAGGTGGGAGCGGCAACTGCCGCGATAAAGAAAAGTGGTTAACGATGTTTTTGTTTCCGTCCAACTTCAAGTTGGTTGTGTGGCAAAGACTTTCTATTTGACCAAAGATGACTCACCTGGATCTGTGGTCTTGAGATTGGGTAATAAGAAGGGAGGTAACATCCATGCCTACAATGAACCAATTGGTGCGCAAAGGTCGCAAGGACAAGGTTGTGAAGTCGAAGTCCCCAGCTCTGCAAAAGGGGTACAACAGCTTCAAGAAGGCTCAAACCAACCAAAGCTCTCCTCAAAAACGCGGTGTCTGCACTCGTGTGGGTACCATGACTCCGAAAAAACCAAACTCCGCGTTGCGTAAATACGCTCGTGTGCGTTTGACTAACGGTATTGAGGTTACTGCTTACATCGGTGGTATCGGCCACAACCTGCAAGAGCACAGCGTCGTGCTGGTTCGCGGCGGTCGTGTAAAAGACTTGCCAGGGGTTCGTTATCACATCGTTCGCGGTGCGCTTGACACTGCTGGTGTGAACAACCGTAAACAAGGCCGTTCCAAATACGGTACGAAGCGTCCGAAGCCGGGCCAAGCAGCAAAAAAATAATCGCCTAGGTATGATGGCGTAACTTTAAATCTAAACAGAAGGAGGGAATACGATGCCACGGAAAGGTCCTGTAACCCGTCGTGACGTACTGCCTGATCCGATTCACAACAGCAAATTGGTCACTCGTCTGATCAACCGCTTGATGCTGGATGGCAAACGCGGTGTTGCACAGAACATCCTGTACAATGCATTCAACATTATTCAGGAGCGTACTGGTCGCAACCCAATGGAAGTGTTTGAAGAAGCACTGAAAAACGTAATGCCTGTACTGGAGGTAAAAGCTCGTCGTGTTGGTGGTGCGAACTACCAAGTACCGATCGAGGTTAAGCCTGAGCGCCGCACCACTCTCGGCCTGCGTTGGTTGGTGAACTACTCCCGCACTCGCGGTGAGAAAACCATGGAACAACGCTTGGCGAACGAGATCATGGACGCTGCGAACAACACAGGTGCAGCAGTAAAAAAGCGTGAAGACACGCACAAGATGGCTGAAGCAAACAAAGCGTTTGCACACTATCGCTGGTAGTAATAAGAGCGGGTGTTCGATTTCGATACCCGCATATTCTTACATTCGAGTATGGAAGGAGCATACCCAATGGCTCGCGAGTTCTCTTTAGCGAATACGCGGAACATCGGTATCATGGCACACATTGATGCCGGTAAGACAACCACCACTGAGCGTATTCTGTTCTATACCGGTCGCGTGCACAAGATTGGTGAAACGCACGAAGGTGCGGCCACCATGGACTGGATGGAACAAGAGCAAGAACGCGGTATCACCATTACTTCGGCTGCTACCACGGCTCAATGGAATGGCCATCGAATCAACATTATCGATACGCCTGGACACGTAGACTTCACTGTTGAAGTAGAGCGCTCCCTGCGCGTTTTGGACGGTGCCGTAACCGTTTTTGACGCGAAAGGCGGCGTTGAGCCTCAGACCGAAACCGTTTGGCGCCAAGCTGACCGGTATGGCGTACCTCGTATGTGCTACATCAACAAAATGGATATTATCGGCGCAAACTACGATATGTGCCTGGAGCAAATTCGTACCCGGCTGGGTGCAAATCCAGTAGCCGTACAATATCCGATCGGTGCGGAAGACCAGTTCAAAGGTATGGTTGATCTAATCGAAATGAAGGCAATCATCTATACCGATGACCTTGGCAAAACCTCCGATGCTGTTGAAATCCCGGCTGATCTCAAAGACAAGTGCGAAGAGCTCCGTCTTGTACTGGTAGAAGCAGCTGCGGAACAAGATGAAGAATTGATGATGAAGTACCTGGAAGGCGAAGAGCTGACCAACGATGAAATTCGCGCAGCTCTGCGCAAAGGTACCATCGATTGCAAAATCACTCCGGTAATGTGCGGTTCTTCCTACCGCAACAAGGGCGTTCAACCGATGCTGGACAACGTAGTGGCATTCCTGCCTTCTCCGATCGATATTCCAGCGATCAAAGGTACGCTTCCGGATTCCGAAGATGAAGTAGAACGTCCGGCTGACGACAATGGTCCGTTCGCCGCTCTGGCGTTCAAGATCATGGCTGACCCGTACGTAGGTCGTCTGACATTCTTCCGCGTATACTCTGGTGTACTGAGCTCCGGTTCTTACGTCCTGAACTCCACCAAAGGCAAACGCGAACGTGTCGGTCGTATCCTGCAAATGCACGCGAACCACCGCGAAGAGATCCAACAGGTTTATTCCGGTGACATCGCAGCAGCTGTAGGTTTGAAAGACACTACGACTGGTGATACGCTCTGTGACGAGAAAGCTCCGGTAATTCTGGAGTCCATGACTTTCCCGGATCCGGTTATTCACATTGCGATCGAGCCGAAGTCCAAGGCCGACCAAGACAAAATGGGCGTCGCGCTTTCCAAGCTGTCTGAAGAAGACCCGACGTTCAGAACTCACACAGACGAAGAGACTGGTCAAACCATCATCTCCGGTATGGGTGAGCTTCACTTGGAGATCATCGTTGACCGCATGAAACGCGAATTCAAAGTTGAGGCGAACGTAGGTGCTCCGCAGGTTGCTTACCGCGAAACATTCCGCAATTCTGCCAAAGTCGAAGGTAAGTTCGTTCGTCAGTCCGGTGGTCGTGGTCAATACGGTCACGTTTGGGTGGAGTTCGCTCCGCTTGAGCCGGGCAAAGGCTTCGAATTTGAAAACAAAATCGTCGGTGGTGTGGTACCGCGCGAATACATCCCTGCGGTACAAGCTGGTATCGAAGAAGCCATGAAAAATGGTGTTCTCGCCGGCTTCCCACTGGTGGATATCAAAGCAGCGCTGGTTGACGGTAGCTACCATGATGTCGACTCCTCCGAGATGGCATTTAAAGTGGCTGGTTCCCTCGCTCTGAAAGAAGCCGCGAAGAAATGCGGCGCTGTACTTCTTGAGCCAATCATGAAGGTAGAAGTTACCATTCCGGAAGAGTACATGGGCGACGTTATGGGCGACCTGAACTCCCGCCGCGGCCGTATCGAAGGTATGGAAGCTCGTGCAAACGCACAAGTCATCCGTGCGATGGTACCGCTGTCCGAGATGTTCGGTTACTCCACCGTGCTGCGTTCCCGTACGCAAGGCCGCGGTACGTACGTGATGGTGCTTGACCATTACGAAGAAGTGCCGAAGTTCATCGCTGATGAGATTATCAAGAAGTCCAAAGGCGAATAATTGGTGCGCTTGACTTTATCTTGAAACAAGAAAGGTTTACAATATGATAGGGTTAACCGTTGATAGGGTAAACCTTTCTTCACTCTATAAAACCCTTATTAATGAGGAGGCTCACTCTCATGGCTAAAGAAAAATTTGAGCGGAATAAACCGCACGTAAACATCGGTACCATTGGTCACGTTGACCACGGCAAAACTACTCTGACTGCTGCTATCACTACCGTTCTGGCTCAAGCGGGTGGCGCAAAAGCTATGGCTTATGACACCATCGACAACGCTCCAGAAGAAAAAGAGCGCGGTATTACGATCAACACTTCCCACGTTGAATACGAAACTGCTAACCGTCACTACGCTCACGTTGACTGCCCTGGACACGCTGACTACGTGAAAAACATGATTACCGGTGCTGCTCAAATGGACGGCGCTATCCTGGTAGTATCTGCTGCAGATGGCCCAATGCCACAAACTCGCGAGCACATCCTGCTGTCCCGCCAAGTAGGCGTACCTTACATCGTAGTATTCATGAACAAATGCGACATGGTAGACGATGAAGAGCTGTTGGAACTGGTTGAAATGGAAATTCGTGACCTGTTGTCTCAATATGAGTTCCCAGGCGACGACATTCCAGTAATCAAAGGTTCCGCTAAAGAAGCTCTGGATAACCCAGGCAGCGATTGGGGCAAGAAAATTCTCGAGCTGATGGAAGCTGTTGACAGCTACATCCCAACTCCTGAGCGTGCAACTGACAGACCATTCCTGATGCCAGTTGAGGACGTATTCACCATTACTGGTCGTGGTACTGTTGCTACAGGTCGTGTAGAGCGCGGTCTGGTTAAAGTTGGTGACCAAGTGGAAATCGTTGGTCTGGCTGAAGAAACAAAAGCAACTACTGTAACTGGTGTTGAGATGTTCCGCAAACTGCTGGATCAAGCAGAAGCTGGTGACAACATCGGTGCTCTGCTCCGCGGTGTTGAGCGTAAAGACATCGAGCGCGGTCAAGTACTGGCGAAACCAGGTTCCGTTAAACCTTACACCAAGTTCAAAGCAGAAGTTTACGTTCTGTCCAAAGAAGAGGGCGGCCGTCACACTCCTTTCTTCTCCAACTACCGTCCACAATTCTACTTCCGTACAACTGACGTTACAGGTATCATCCAACTGCCAGAAGGCGTTGAAATGATCATGCCTGGCGACAACACTGAGTTCACCGTTGAACTGATCGCTCCTGTAGCGATGGAACAAGGTACTCGCTTCGCGATCCGCGAAGGTGGCCGTACAGTTGGTGCGGGCGTAGTTTCCACTATCACTGAGTAATTGTTGTAAAAGCCAAGCCCGACAGCTTTATGCTGTCGGGTTTTTTATTTTCCAAGCAGCGATTTGCTGCCACTTGTCACAACTGCCTGTCCCTGATCGTCTTGTGTATGAGAATGGGACCCTAAAGGGGAGACGCAAAGTGGAACATTTCGATGTATGTGTAATCGGCGGCGGATTATCCGGACTGGCATCAGCTGTCTGGTTGGCCCATGCAGGCAAAGCGGTTGTGCTGCTGGAAAAATCGGGGCAGCTTGGCGGACGCGCATCGTCTGAAGTCTATGAAGGGTGTGTTGTAAATCGGGGACCACATGCCTTGTTTCGAAAAGGGGCAGGAATGAATGTATTGAGCGAAGTGGGAATTGTCCCAAAAGGAGGTTTGCTGACTACAGGCGGTATCCTTACAGATCGGGACGGTGTCTATGATTTGCCAACCACACCGCTGTCTTTGATCAAGTCGAATGTGTTTACCTGGAGACAGAGGAAGGACTTTCTCGGTTTGTTGTTTCGTTTGACAAGGCAGGATATCGAGGCAATATGTCAAATGTCACTCTACGAGTGGGCAACGATGAACATCGCCGAAGAACGAGTCAGGCAGCTGTTCTTTACGCTTGTACGATTGTCCAGCTACTGCGACGATCCCGAACGGGCAAGCGCAGGGGTATTGCTCCGGCAGCTTCGGCTATCCGCAGCAGGCGGTGTAAGCTATCTCCACTATGGATGGCAAAGCCTTATCGATGACCTAAGGGAAGAGGCCTTGATGGCCGGTGTTACGATCCGGTTGAATCAGCATGTGGCAGCCATTGAAGGGACAACGCCGACGATCAAGGTCGCCTTGCCCCAAGGCGAGCTATCTGCGAGGTACGTCATATCCTCGGCAGGCCCCGCTGCTACCTATCGCATGGTGAAAAATGCGGAACAGACAGTGCTGGCTGAATGGAAAAACACGCTCATACCGGTTAAAGGCGCCGCCCTGGACGTTATTGTCAAAAAGCTGCCAAACCCGGCCATCTCTTTTGCCTTGGATTTGGAGCGGCCCTTGTACTTTTCAAATCAATCGGCTGCCGCCACATTTTCGAATAATCCGGACTATCAGGTGATCCACGTATTCAAGTACCATCGGTCTTCCGAAAATCCCGATTCCGACCGGGATCACGAGCTGTTGGAAGCCTTTCTCGAAAGGCTGCAGCCCGGCTGGCAAGACAATGCCGTTACAAAGCGTTATTTGCCGGCGATGACGGTTTCGCACAGTCTGGTGACACCGCAACGCGCTGCCTTACTGTCCAAAGAGAGTCCTGCGATAAAGGAAATTCCCGGATTGTACGTAGTGGGCGATTGGTTTGCACGCGAGGGATTGCTTGCCGACGCCGCTTTGGCCAGCGCCCGAGAGGCGGCAAAAGAGATAGTAAAGATGGACGGCGAGAGAGGATGATTCCATGATGGATACACAGCAGCTCTATGTGACCTACAAGCCGCTGCTTTTTTCCATTGCCTACCGTATGCTCGGTACGGTGGCGGATGCAGAGGATATCGTGCAGGATACATTTTTGTCGCTTGAGAAGTTCCAAAAGAAAAACGTTGAAAACGTCAAGGCGTGGCTTTGCAAAATATTGACGAATCGATGCATTGATTTCTTGAGGTCTGCACGGAAGAAGAGGGAAGTATATGTAGGGCCATGGCTGCCCGAACCGGTTGTTTTTCGGGATGAACAGCTTGGGCCGATGGAGCAGCTCATCCATCAAGACCAGCTGTCGATTGCCATGCTGGCCTTGATCGAAAGTCTCTCGCCAGTTGAAAGAGCCATATTCATTTTGCGAGAGGTGCTGGATTTTGAGTATGACGAGATTGCAGAGATAACGGGCAAGGAGACGGCGAACTGTCGAAAGATTTTCAGTCGGGTAAAACAAAAGCTCTCCAAAGAGCTGCCTGATCAAAGAATTGACTATGAACAGCAAAAGCTCTTGCTGGAATCGTTTTTAAAAGCGATTCATACCGAGGATTCCGCTACATTGCTGGAGCTTCTCTCTCCGGATGTGATCCTCTACTCCGATGGCGGCGGAAAGGTCAAAGCGGCCCTGCGGCCCATTTTGTCGAGCGAGAGAGTTATCGCTTTTTTGCTTGGAATCACTCGAAAGCAATCTCCTGATTATCGCGTGGAAATTGGAAACGTAAACGGTGAGGCTGGCATCATCGCCTATGAGGGAGACGAGATTTACGGTATTAGTACAATCAAGCTGGTAAACGGGAAGATTGCCGCCTTGTATTTCATCCGGAATCCCGATAAGCTGAAAAACTCATGGACGACCCGGGGATAAAGAGTGCTATTGCCTTATCGAATTTTCAAATGACGACGATCAAAAAAAGGAAATTAAGTGACGGCCATTCCTGTGCTACAATTACGAATGCGATTTGTAACGAAGAATGGGAAGAAGGGCCAGTGATGCAAAACAATGATCGATGGTTGTACCTGATGCTTGCCGGTGTGGTCACGCTGTGGGGACTCAATGTAGTGATGGTGAAATACCTTACCATGTTTCCGCCGCTCTATGTGGCTGCGATCAGGATGACTGTAGCAGGTCTTTGCTTGAGCCCGATCTTGTGGACGTATCGGCATCGGTTCAAGCTGAAAGCTGCGGATTGGCTTTTGATCGCCGGCGTAGGAGCCAGCTCGATAGCGCTGCACCAGCTGACGCTTGCTTTGGGCGTGCGATTTACGACGGCGGGAAACGCATCCCTCATCCTGGGACTCAATCCTCTGGCGACAGCTCTACTGGCCATGCTTCTGCTCGGCGAGGGAATGTCCTGGCGGAAGGCGCTCGGGATCGGGATTGGATTTAGCGGCGTTTTGGTTGTCGTTTTGTCCCGGCACGGGTCGATCGAGATGAACGGCTGGGGGGATCTGATCATGTTTTCCTCGATGCTGATGTATGTCACCGGAGGCTTGTTGATACGGAAGCTGACTACCCGGGGTGTTCCCGTTTTGTTGATCACGGCAGTGTCGCAGGTGTTCGGGGTCGTCTTTTTATGGGCGGCAGCTTTCATGGAGCAGCCTTTATCCTATTATGTTTCACTGGAAGTATCGCCGTTCCAATGGTTGGTCATTTTCGTGTCTGGCGGACTCTCGACGGCTTTGGGCTCCTTGGGCTGGAACTACGGCATTCGCCAGCTGGGGGCAAGCCGGACGGCTGTATTTTTAAATGGAATGCCGCTGGCCAGCTTGTTTTTTGCCGCCGTGTTTCTGGGGGAGCGTTTGCAGCCTTTGCACTTGCTCGCTCTCGTGATGATCGTCACCGGTGTTTATTTAGGCTCGCGGCAGATTCAGGCAAGAGGGGTCAAGCCAAAAACGGATGTCATAACAAAAGCGTAGGGGCAGCTCCCTACGCTTTATCTGTTTCCCGCTGGTTGACCATGTGATAGGCAGTCAGGCGCAGGCGCTCAAAGAACTGATCTCTAAGCTCACCTTCCAGGCCGATTCGATCCATAGCTTCGCTCATGCAACCAAGCCACGCGACTGCTTGCGTAGGGCCGATCGGAAAACGCATGTGGCGGGCACGCAGCATGGGATGGCCATGCTTGTCACTGTAAAGAGTGGGCCCGCCGAGAAATTGTGTAAGGAACTGAAACTGTCTCTCCTTCACCTCTGTAAAATCCTCCGGGAAGAGCGGAGCCAGATCGGGATGCGCCGCTACCAGATCGTAAAACGTATCGACCAAGCGGGTGAGGGTCTCAGCCCCGCCGATTTGTTCATAGGGTGTGACGAGTCTATCGGGCATAGCCGGTATCCTCCTTTTTACTAGAGTACCTATTCAGTATACCGTGTTTCTTCTTATATACATAGCAGGGAAGAGAAGGTTCTGTTTTGCACGATAACTAGCGAGTGAAAAAACAGGACAGAAAGAGAGCGACGATGCGTTTGGAAGTGAATCCCGCTTGCCTTTGCCCTGAGAAATCAGTAAGATGGACAAAGTGAGCCAAAAAAAGGCCGCTATGTACGAAAAATGTGTGGAAAACCAAGAAAAAACTTGCGTTGCCCATTTCATTTTAGTACAATATTGAATGTTGGTCATGGACTTGCGATGATGTGGGAGGTTGCTGACACACCCGGCCCCTTTGCCATGACCGGGGTGCAGGATATTTCCACGGAGAAATGTCCGTTTCAAAAAATGGGCGAAAAAGGAGGGACTAAAATGGCAAAACAAAAGATTCGTATTCGTTTAAAGGCGTACGATCACAAAATCCTCGATCAGTCTGCTGAGAAAATTGTGGAGACTGCCAAGCGTTCCGGTGCCAATGTATCGGGTCCAATTCCGCTTCCGACGGAGAAAGCAGTTTATACGATTTTGCGTGCTGTTCACAAGTACAAAGATTCTCGTGAACAATTCGAGATGCGCACTCACAAACGCTTGATCGACATTTTGAATCCGACCCCGCAAACGGTTGACGCGCTGATGCGTTTGGATCTGCCGTCCGGTGTGGACATCGAGATTAAACTGTAAGATTCGAGTACGATACACGCGCAGGCGTTGTCTTAATAAACGCGATTTATCAAGTCTTTAAACCCCGTAAACGGCGCCCCTGCGCATCGGCAGGGACCTTGATACAACAGTAAGGTAAGTGGATATAAGCACAGGAGGTGGCACAAATGACCAAAGGAATCTTAGGCAGAAAGCTTGGCATGACCCAAGTTTTTGGTCCGAACGGATCGGCAATCGCTGTTACCGTCATCGAAGCAGGTCCTAACGTAGTACTGCAAAAGAAGGATCAAGAGAACGATGGATACGAAGCTATCCAGATCGGTTTCGAAGACAAGAAGGAACATCGAGCTAACAAGCCGGAAAAAGGACACGCAGCGAAAGCTAACACTGCACCTAAGCGCTTCATTCGCGAGATTCGCGGAGCAAACCTCGCAGATTACGAGGTAGGTCAAGAATTGAAAGCTGATATTTTTGCCGCAGGAGAGTTTGTAGACGTTGCCGGCGTAACCAAGGGTAAAGGTTTCCAAGGTGCGATCAAACGTCACAACCAAAGCCGCGGTCCGATGGCTCACGGTTCCCGTTACCATCGTGGTCCTGGTTCTCTCGGCGCTGTCGATCCAGGCCGCGTATTCAAAGGCCAAACCCTGCCAGGTCAAATGGGCGGCGACAACGTAACCATTCAAAACCTGGAAGTAATCAAAGTAGATGCGGATCGCAACCTGATTTTGGTGAAAGGCTCCGTGCCTGGCCCGAAAAACAGCTACGTTCTAGTATCCACGGCAGTCAAGAAGAACTAGTTAAGGAAAGGAGGAACTGACATGCCAAAAGTAGCTCTTTACAATCAAGCTGGTTCACAAGTAGGCGAAATCGAACTGGCAGACAGTGTTTTCGGTATCGAGCCTAACAACGCTGTTCTTTTCGATGCTATCGTTATGCAGCAAGCGGCCCAACGCCAGGGTACGCATGATGTAAAGAACCGTTCTGAGGTTCGTGGCGGCGGCCGCAAGCCGTGGCGTCAAAAAGGTACCGGTCGTGCCCGTCAAGGTTCCATTCGCGCTCCGCAATGGAAAGGCGGCGGTGTTGTATTCGGTCCGACTCCACGCAAATACGGATACAAACTGAACCGTAAAGTTCGCCGTCTGGCGCTGAAATCCGCACTGTCCACAAAAGTGCAAAACAACGAACTGCTGGTATTGGACGCATTGAACTTCTCTGCTCCAAAAACCAAAGAAATGTCCGTTGTTCTGAACAACCTGAAAGTAGATCGCAAAGTGCTGATCGTAACCTCCGAGTTCGATCAAAACGTAGCGCTCTCTTCCCGCAATATCCCAGGCGCCAAGTTCGTAGATGCAGCTGGCATTAACGTTCTGGACCTGGTTGCGTATGACAAAGTAATCGTAACGAAAGATGCGGTTGCGAAAGTAGAGGAGGTGCTCGCCTAATGAAGAGCCTTCACGACATCATCAAGCGCCCTATCATTACGGAGCGCACCACTGACATGATGGCTGAGAAGAAGTACGTTTTTGAAGTGCCGCTCAAAGCCAACAAAACCGAAATCAAGCAAGCCGTTGAAAAAGTATTCGGCGTGAAAGTGGAAGCAGTAAACACTTCTCGTGTTCCTGCAAAACCAAAGCGCTACGGCAAATACTCCGGTTACACCTCTGAGTGGAAAAAAGCGATCGTTAAGCTGACAGAAGACAGCAAAGAGCTGGCTTTCTACGAAGGCGTATAACCCCGACGACTACCGAAAAGGAGGGAATTTTAAATGGGTATCAAAAAGTTTAAACCGACTTCTCCTGGTCGTCGCCAAATGACGGTTTCAACTTTCGAGGAGATCACAACGTCGACTCCCGAAAAATCCCTGTTGGCGCCTCTGAGCAAGAAAGCTGGACGCAACAACCACGGGAAAATCACCGTTCGTCATCAAGGTGGCGGTCATAAACGCAAATATCGCATCATCGACTTCAAACGGAACAAAGACGGCATCGTAGGTCGCGTAGCTACTATCGAGTACGATCCAAACCGTTCCGCAAACATCGCTCTGATCAACTATATGGACGGGGAAAAGCGTTACATCATCGCTCCACACGGCCTGAAAGTTGGCGATGAGATCGTTTCCGGCCCAGATGTTGATATCAAAACCGGTAATGCACTGCCGCTGGCTAACATTCCAGTTGGTACTACCATTCACAACATCGAGCTGAAGCCTGGCAAAGGCGGACAATTGGTTCGTGCAGCAGGTACTTCCGCTCAATTGCTCGGTCGCGATGGCGATTTCGTAATCGTTCGTCTCTCTTCCGGTGAAACTCGCCGCATTCATAACGTTTGCCGCGCTACCATCGGTCAAGTAGGCAACATCGATCACGAGCTGATCAACATTGGTAAAGCTGGCCGTTCCCGTTGGTTGGGTGTTCGTCCAACTGTACGCGGTAGCGTAATGAACCCGAACGATCACCCGCACGGTGGTGGTGAAGGTCGCGCTCCGATCGGACGTAAAGCGCCAGTTACTCCTTGGGGTAAACCGACTCTCGGTCTCAAAACCCGCAAGAAGAAAAACAAATCCGATCAATATATCATCCGCCGTCGCAAGAAGTAAGGCAGGGTGAGACAATAACCGAACGCCTTTGGCGAAGGGAGGTTCACACATGGGTCGCAGTTTGAAAAAGGGTCCTTTCGTAGATGATCACCTGATGAAAAAAGTAGTTGAACTGAACGAAAAGAACGAAAAACGCGTGGTGAAAACCTGGTCTCGTCGCTCCACAATCTTTCCTGATTTCGTAGGACACACGTTTGCTGTATATGACGGCCGCAAACATGTACCGGTATACGTTACAGAAGATATGGTAGGTCACAAACTGGGTGAATTTGCACCAACTCGTACCTTCAAGGGTCACGTCGATAACGACAAGAAATCCAAGAAGCGCTAATTTTCTCTTGACAGAGAGGAGGTACAAAGATGGAAGCTAAAGCAGTTGCTCGCTATATTCGCATTGCCCCTCGCAAAGTTCGCCTGGTGGTTGACTTGATCCGAGGCAAGCAAGTGGGTGAGGCGCTGGCGATTCTGAAACACACGCCGAAAGCAGCTTCTCCGGTAGTGGAGAAACTTCTGAAATCGGCGATCGCTAACGCTGAACATAACTATGAAATGGATCCGAACGGACTCGTTGTTGGAAAAATCTTTGTGGACCAAGGTCCAACACTGAAGCGTTTCCGCCCGCGTGCTATGGGTCGCGCAAGCCGCATCCATAAACGCACCAGCCACATCACAGTGGTACTAAACGAGAAATAAGGAGGGATTACGTGTGGGTCAAAAGGTAAGCCCGGTTGGTCTTCGTATCGGCATTATCCGCGACTGGGAGTCCAAATGGTACGCTGACAAGGACTTCGCAGCTCTGTTGCACGAAGACCTGAGAATCCGCAAATTTGTAAAAGGGCGTCTGAAAGATGCTGCTGTTTCTAGCATTGAAATCGAACGTGCAGCGAACCGCGTAAACGTTACGATTCACACCGCTAAGCCTGGTATGGTAATTGGTAAAGGTGGCTCGGAAGTAGAAATTCTCCGCAAAGCCTTGACCGAACTGACTGGCAAGCGCGTACACATCAACATCAACGAAGTGAAGAAGCCTGACCTGGATGCTACTCTGGTAGCTGAAAATATCGCTCGTCAACTGGAAAACCGCATTTCTTTCCGCCGTGCTCAAAAGCAATCGATTACTCGTTCGCTGCGCGCAGGTGCGAAAGGAATCAAAACTCTGGTCAGCGGTCGTCTTGGCGGAGCTGACATTGCACGTTCCGAAGGTTACAGCGAAGGTACTGTTCCGCTTCATACGCTCCGTGCTGACATCGACTACGGTACAGCCGAAGCACACACCACTTATGGCCGCATCGGCGTAAAAGTGTGGATCTACCGTGGAGAAGTCCTTCCTACGAAGAAGAACGTAGCGACTGAGGAAGGAGGCAAATAAACATGTTGACGCCAAAACGCGTGAAACACCGCAAACAGCACCGCGGAAAAATGGCTGGTAACGCAAAAGGCGGTACCACTGTTGCTTTCGGTGAATTCGGTCTGCAAGCTCTCGAACCGGCTTGGATTACCAACCGTCAAATCGAGGCTGCCCGTATTGCGATGACTCGTTACATCCGCCGTGGCGGTAAAGTATGGATCAAGATTTTCCCTGACAAACCAATTACGCAAAAGCCGCTTGAAGTACGGATGGGTTCCGGTAAAGGTTCTCCTGAGTACTGGGTAGCTGTAGTGAAACCTGGCAAGATCATGTTTGAACTTGCTGGCGTATCCGAAGAAGTCGCTCGCGAGGCTATGCGCCTGGCAATGCACAAACTGCCTATTAAGTGCAAGTTCGTGAAGCGGGAAGAAGTGGGTGGTGACGCACATGAAGGCTAATGATTTTCGCAATTTGACCACTGCCGAGATCGAACAAAACGTTAACTCCTTGAAAGAAGAGCTGTTCAACCTTCGCTTCCAGTTGGCTACCGGTCAGCTCGAAATCACATCTCGCATTAAACAAGTGCGTAAGGATATTGCTCGTGCGAAAACCGTCCTGCGCCAAAGAGAATTAGGGATCGGCTAATTACAGGAAGGAGGTTCGAACATGACCGCAGAACGCAAAATGCGTAGAACCATGGTAGGTCGCGTTGTATCCGACAAAATGGATAAAACCATCGTTGTTCTGGTAGAGACCTACAAAAAGCATCCGCTGTACGGTAAACGTGTGAAGTATTCCAAGAAGTTCAAGGCTCACGACGAAAACAACTCTGCGAAAACTGGCGATATCGTGGAAATCATGGAAACTCGCCCGCTGTCCAAAGACAAGTGCTTCCGCTTGGTTCGTATCGTCGAAGAGGCAGTAATCGTATAACTCAGATTTTCGGGTAATTACATCCGAAAGGAGGAACAGTAAATGATCCAAACTCAGACGAGATTGGCTGTTGCTGACAACTCCGGTGCAAAAGAACTCATGTGCATCAAGGTTCTGGGCGGTTCCGGTCGCAAAACGGCGAACATCGGTGATGTTATCGTGTGCTCCGTTAAATCCGCTACACCCGGCGGCGTTGTCAAGAAAGGTCAAGTAGTTAAAGCGGTTGTAGTACGCAGCGTGCGTGGCGTTCGCCGTCAGGATGGTTCTTACATCCGTTTTGATGAAAACGCAGCAGTAATCATTAAAGAGGATAAATCACCTCGTGGTACCCGTATTTTTGGACCGGTAGCACGTGAACTTCGTGAAAAAGACTTCATGAAGATCATCTCCCTGGCTCCTGAGGTAATCTAATTGAACGGAAATACTCTGGTAGTTTGCTCGATAGGAGGTGCACCAAGCGATGCACGTTAAGAAAGGCGACACTGTTATCGTAATAACGGGTAAAGACAAGGGTAAAAAAGGTCGCGTTCTCGCTGCTTACCCGAAGAAAGACCGCGTCCTGGTTGAAGGAATCAACCTGGTGAAAAAACACTCTCGTCCGTCCCAATCCAATCCGCAAGGCGGCATTGTAACGCAAGAAGCACCGATTCATGTATCCAATGTATCCTTGATCGATCCGAAGTCCGGCAAAGCAACACGTATCGGTTACAAGGTACTGGATAGCGGTAAAAAAGTTCGGTACGCGAAAAAATCTGGCGAAGTTCTCGACAAGTAGTCAGATCGGAAAGGAGGATGTCCTAGATGGCAGCAAGATTGAAAGAAAAATATACAAGCGAAATCGTGCCTAGCCTGATGAGCAAGTTCGGTTACTCTTCCATCATGCAGGTTCCGAAAGTAGAAAAAATCGTGATCAACATGGGTGTTGGTGAAGCTGTAGGCAACGCCAAAGCACTGGATTCCGCAGTAGAAGATTTGCAAATCATCGCTGGTCAAAAGCCGGTTGTAACTCGTGCAAAGAATTCCATCGCCGGTTTCAAACTGCGTGAAGGCATGGCAATCGGTGCGAAAGTGACACTGCGCGGCGAGCGCATGTACCACTTCCTCGACAAACTGATGAACGTATCTCTCCCGCGTGTACGTGACTTCCGCGGTGTATCTTCGAAAGCTTTCGACGGTCGCGGCAACTACACGCTCGGTCTGAAGGAGCAGCTGATCTTCCCTGAGATCGAGTACGATAAAATTGACAAGGTTCGCGGTATGGACATCGTAATCGTCACTTCCGCGAAAACAGACGAAGAAGCTCGTGAATTGCTGACTCAAATGGGTATGCCATTCCGTAAATAAACCCCACAAAGTAAGGAGGGAAGAATGTGGCAAAGAAATCAATGATTATCAAGCAACAGCGGAAACCGAAGTTTGCGGTTCGTGCTTATACCCGTTGTGAGCGCTGCGGACGTCCTCATTCCGTTTTGCGCAAATTTAAACTCTGCCGTATTTGCTTCCGTGAACTTGCTTATAAAGGCCAAATCCCTGGCGTGAAAAAAGCAAGCTGGTAATTTGAAACGGGAAGGAGGTTCTCTCTCATGGTTATGACTGATCCAATCGCTGACATGCTTACGCGCATTCGCAACGCCAATATGGTTCGCCACGAGAAAGTGGAGATCCCGGCGTCCACTATCAAGAAAGAAATTGCTCGCATCCTGAAAGAAGAAGGTTTCATTCGCGATGCGGAGTTCGTTGAAGATAACAAGCAAGGGATCATCCGTGTTTTCCTGAAATACGGTGCGAACAACGAGCGCGTAATCACCGGACTGAAGCGTATCTCCAAGCCAGGTCTGCGCGTATACGCGAAAAACACAGAGATCCCTAAAGTTCTTGGCGGTCTGGGTGTAGCCCTGATCTCTACGTCTGCTGGCGTAATGACCGACAAGCAAGCTCGCCAAGCTCACGTAGGTGGAGAAGTTCTCGCTTACGTTTGGTAATCACAGATTGAAAAAGCACAGGAGGTGCACCACATGTCTCGTGTCGGTAGAAAACCGATCGTGGTCCCTGCAGGCGTTACCCTCGCTCTGAACGGTACTGAGCTGACGGTAAAGGGCCCTAAGGGTCAACTCGTTCGTAACTTCCATCCGGATATCAAAATCAACATTAACGATAACGAAGTAGTCGTTGAGCGCCCTAGCGATAACAAGCTTCACCGCTCTCTCCATGGTACGACTCGCGCGCTGGTTGCCAACATGGTAAAAGGCGTATCCGAAGGCTTTACTCGTACACTGGAGCTTGTGGGTGTAGGTTACCGCGCTGCGAAAGCAGGGAAAGGCGTAACTCTGTCTCTCGGTTTCTCCCATCCAGTAGAGGTAACTCCTGAAGAGGGTATTGAAATCGATGTGCCAAACCAAACCACTCTGGTGGTTAAAGGAATCGATAAAGAGCGCGTAGGCCAAATCGCGTCTGAAATCCGCTCCCTCCGCAAGCCTGAACCATACAAAGGCAAAGGGATTAAGTACAGCGACGAAGTTGTTCGCCGCAAAGAGGGTAAAAAAGGTAAATAAGCTTCGTAGTTTTATGAGAAGGGAGGCCGCGTAATGTTTACGAAAGCTGATAAAAACAAAGCTCGGAAAAAACGCCATCTGCGCATTCGCAAGCGCCTGGTCGGCTCTGCAGTACGTCCGCGTCTGAACGTATTCCGTTCTTCCAAGCACATCTATGCTCAACTGATCGATGATGCTACAGGCGCTACTTTGGCTCAAGCATCCTCTCTGGATAAAGAGCTTGGCCTGAAAAACGGTGCCAATGTAGAAGCAGCGACTGCTGTGGGTACACTGATTGCTAAACGCGCACAAGAAAAAGGTCTGAATGACGTAATTTTCGACCGTGGCGGATATATTTATCATGGACGTATTAAAGCACTCGCAGAAGCAGCTCGTGAAGCTGGCCTGCAATTCTAACAACAAGGAGGGAAAGGAATGCGTATCGACTCTAGCAAATTGGAGCTGGAAGAAAAAGTAGTCGCCGTTAACCGTGTTGCGAAAACGGTTAAAGGTGGACGTCGCATGAGCTTCAGCGCTCTTGTGGTAGTCGGCGACCGCAACGGTCACGTAGGCGCTGGTATGGGTAAAGCCCAAGAAGTGCCGGACGCGATTCGTAAAGCGATTGACGACGCAAAGAAAAAACTGATCCGTGTACCGATGAAAGGAACGACCATTCCGCACGAAGTACTGTGCCACTTCGGTTCCGGTAAAGTGCTCATTAAACCTGCTTCCGAAGGTACCGGTGTTATTGCTGGCGGACCTGTCCGCGCGGTTCTGGAGCTTGCTGGTGTAGGTGACGTTTTGAGCAAGTCTCTCGGTTCCAACAACCCCATCAACATGGTCAACGCTACGCTGGAAGGCCTCGGCCGTCTGAAAACAGCGGAAGACGTCGCGAAACTGCGCGGTAAGACTGTTGACGAGTTGTTGGGTTAATAAGGAGGGAATGGACATGGCAAAATTGCAAATTACCCTCAAGCGCAGCGTGATCGGCCGCACCGTCGATCAAAAAGATACGGTAAAAGCTCTGGGTCTTCGCAAAATCAACCACACCGTGGTGAAAGAAGATAACGCTGCAATCCGCGGCATGATCTTCAAAGTGAAGCATCTGGTAGAAGTGAAAGAAGTAGAAGCGTAAACGTTGATTTTACACGGTTAGGAGGTGCAAGGAATGAAATTGCATGAACTGAAACCTGCAGAAGGGTCCCGCCATACTCGCAAGCGCCTTGGTCGCGGTATTGGTAGCGGTACTGGTAAAACAGCTGGTAAAGGTCATAAAGGTCAAAACGCTCGTTCCGGCGGCGGTGTTCGTCCTGGCTTCGAGGGTGGTCAAAACCCACTGTTCCGTCGATTGCCTAAGCGCGGTTTCACCAACATCAGCCGCAAGGAGTACGCGGTTGTTAGCCTGGATGCGCTGAATCGTTTTGAAGAAGGCACTGTGGTTACACCTGAACTGTTGAAGGAAACGGGTGTAATCAGCGCAATGCGCGACGGTGTAAAAGTTCTTGCAAACGGTGAACTGACTGTGAAGCTGACTGTAAAAGCGCACAAGTTCTCCAATGCAGCTGCTGAGAAGATCGCTCAAGTCGGTGGAACAACCGAGGTGATCTAATGTTAGGCTCATTAACTAACATTTTTAAGATAGGCGACCTGCGTCGTAAGATATTCTTTACGCTGATGATGCTGGTCGTCTTCCGAATCGGGAGTTTCGTCCCTGCCCCTAACGTGAATGTCGAGTTGTTTCAGCAGAATACGAACCACTTGCTGGGATTGTTGAATACTTTCTCCGGTGGCGCGCTGCATAACTACTCGATTTTTGCAATGGGAATCATGCCGTACATCACGGCATCGATTATCATGCAGCTTCTGTCCATGGATGTTGTGCCTAAGTTTACGCAATGGGCTCGTGAAGGAGAAGTGGGACGTCGTAAAATCGCGACTGTCACGCGCTACTTCACAATTGTGCTTGCTTTGATCCAGTCTGTGGGGATGACGTTCGGCTTTAACAACATGGCTCCAGGACTGCTTAACGATACGTCAATTGGCAGTTACGCATTGATCGCGCTCACTCTGACAGCAGGAACCTCGTTTCTGATGTGGATGGGTGAACAAATTACAGAGAAGGGTATCGGAAACGGGATTTCGATTATCATCGTTGCCGGTATCGTTGCAAACATCCCTAGTGGGATCGCGACGATTTACACGACGCAGTTTGCAGATGCTTCTCAGAATCTGTTCTTTTCAATTGTGAAATTGCTGATTATCCTTTTGGTGATCATCGCTATTATTGTTGGGGTCATCTTTATGCAGCAAGGTGTGCGTAAGATTCCGGTGCAGTATGCAAAGCGTGTAGTTGGTCGCAAAATGTACGGTGGTCAATCCACCCACATTCCGCTCAAAATCAACTCTGCTGGTGTTATTCCCGTTATCTTTGCAATCTCGCTCGTAATCTTCCCTTCAACAATCGCGCAGTTCTGGGTAGATGGTTCCGGAACGGGTATTGCCAACTGGATATACACACATTTCCAACCTAACGCAGCGCTTGGGATGACGCTATACGCAATCTTGATTATCGGTTTCACGTATTTCTACACTTTTGTACAGATCAACCCTGTACAACTGGCGGAGAATATGAAGAAAAATGGCGGTTACATTCCTGGTATCCGACCCGGTAAAAACACCGAGGTGTACATTACCCGTACGTTGAACCGTCTTACATTGGCTGGCGCCTTGTTCCTGATGACAATTTCGATTTTGCCATTCTTCTTTAGTAAGCTGGCCAACCTGCCTCAGCAGATCTACATCGGCGGAACTTCTCTGCTGATCGTGATCGGTGTCGCTCTCGACACGATGAAGCAGATCGAAAGCCAGATGATCAAGCGCCATTACCAAGGGTTCATTAAGTAACCGAGGTAGTTGAAAAGCTTTCTGATCGGGGATACGGCTCCGCATCAGGGTGCGTGAGAAGCTTTTCAGATGGGACGGAGGAATGAACGTGAATATAATCTTGATGGGACTGCCTGGTGCCGGTAAAGGCACACAGGCAGAACGAATCGTAAAAGAGTTTGACATCCCGCATATTTCAACCGGTGACATGTTCCGGGCAGCGGTCAAAAACGAAACGCCGCTCGGACTGAAGGCCAAGTCCTATATGGACCAGGGGCAGCTCGTACCTGATGAGGTCGTCATCGGAATTGTGCGGGAACGCCTGGCAATGGAAGATTGCGAGAAGGGTTTCCTCCTCGATGGATTCCCACGTACTGTTCCTCAGGCTGAGGCATTGACGGCGACAGTGAAGGAGCTGGGACGTGAGATCGATCACGTCATCAACATCAATGTTCGCCGTGAGCTTCTGATTGATCGTCTGACCGGCCGCTGGATTTGTCCAGTGTGCGGAGCGAGCTACCACACCTTGTTCAATCCTCCGAAAGTGGCGGGAATTTGCGACAAGGATGGCGGCAAGCTCTTCCAACGTGACGACGACAAGCTGGAAGTGGTTTCTCAACGCCTCGATGTCAATATTGCCCAGACACAACTGCTGATCGACTACTATGCGGAGCAAGGTCTTCTGCGTAGTATTGACGGCGAGCAGGATATCCAGGTTGTGTTTGAGGAGATTAAGTCTTTGTTGCGAGGGTAAGTGAATGATCATCCTGAAGTCGAAAGCAGAACTTGAGGTTATGCGCGAAGCTGGTCGGATCGTCGCACTCACCCATCAAGAACTGGCTAAGGCGATCAAGCCTGGCGTAACGACAAAGCAACTGGACGAACTCGCCGAAACCTTTATCCGCAGCAAGGGAGCCATTCCATCGTTTAAAGGCTACGGAGGCTTTCCAGGAAGTATCTGTGCTTCAGTCAATGAAGAACTCGTACACGGGATCCCAGGAAAACGGGTATTGCAAGAAGGGGACATCATCAGCATCGATATTGGAGCCCAGTATCAGGGGTTTCATGGTGACTCCGCTTGGACGTACCCGGTCGGCAATATTGCAGAGGAAGATCAACGTTTGCTGCGAGTGACGGAAGAGTCGTTGTACAAGGGCCTGGAAAAGGCACAACCTGGTGCGCGGCTGTCCGATATTTCCCACGCGATTCAGATCCACGCAGAAGCTGCTGGCTTCACTCTCGTTCGCGAGTATGTGGGGCATGGGATCGGGCAAAACTTGCATGAAGATCCTCAGGTTCCCAACTACGGGCCGCCTGATCGAGGTCCTCGGTTGAAACCGGGAATGGTGTTGGCAATCGAACCAATGGTCAATGCCGGCGAACGTTATGTCCGCACTTTGGAGGACAATTGGACGGTTGTTACAGTGGATCGAAAAAGATGTGCTCATTTTGAACACACCATCGCGATTACGGAAGATGGCTATGAGATTTTTACAAGAGCGTAGCTGAGGCACAACGGTCGCTTCAGGATTGTCGTCCAACGTGTCGACGATAAGTTCGTTCCGAATTTCATATACCAAAAACTCATGGTCTGACTGAAGCTGCAGAAGAAAGGAGAGCGTACGATGGCGAAAGACGATGTAATTGAAGTGGAGGGTACGGTAATCGAACCTTTGCCCAATGCTATGTTTCGGGTAGAATTAGAAAATGGGCACAAAGTGCTTGCTCACGTTTCTGGGAAAATCCGCATGCATTTCATCCGCATCCTGCCGGGGGACAAGGTAACCGTTGAACTGTCGCCTTACGATTTGACTCGCGGACGCATTACGTACCGCTATAAATAACGAAACGCTTGCCAGCGTTTTGGCAACCGCAGTGCGGTCGGATTACAGTTTTATGAAAAACGTTCTCGGCGTTTTTCACTACCCTAAAGAGGGAGGCAAGAACCATGAAAGTGAGACCGTCGGTTAAACCGATTTGCGAAAAATGCAAGGTTATCCGTCGCAAAGGTAACGTAATGGTTATTTGTGAAAACCCAAAGCATAAGCAAAAACAAGGATAAGTAAACAAGGAGGTGCTTTTGACACATGGCACGTATTGCAGGCGTTGACTTGCCTCGCGAAAAACGCGTGGAAATCGCTCTTACCTACATCTTCGGTATCGGCCGTCCCACGTCCCAAAAAATCCTGTCCGCTACCGGTGTTAACGCGGACACTCGCGTTCGTGATCTGACAGAAGAAGAAGTGGCAAAACTGCGTGAGTTCATCGATAAGAGCATCAAGGTGGAAGGCGATCTTCGTCGTGAGATCTCCCTGAACATCAAGCGCCTGATGGAAATCGGTTGCTTCCGCGGCATCCGTCATCGTCGTGGCCTGCCTGTTCGCGGCCAACGTTCGAAAACAAACGCACGTACGCGCAAAGGTCCTCGCCGTACTGTAGCGAACAAGAAGAAGTAAAGGAGGGTAATGGGACATGGCGAAAAGAAAACAAGCGACGGCTACTCGTACCCGTCGTCGTGACCGTAAAAACGTTGAAGTCGGCATAGCACATATCCGTTCTACGTTCAACAACACGATCGTGACGATCACTGATCCGCACGGCAACGCGATCTCTTGGTCCAGTGCCGGTGCCCTCGGCTTCAGGGGTTCCCGCAAGAGCACGCCGTTCGCTGCGCAAATGGCTGCAGAATCCGCTGCCCGCGTAGCAATGGAACACGGCATGCGCTCTCTGGAAGTGCTGGTAAAAGGCCCGGGTGCAGGTCGTGAAGCAGCGATCCGTTCCCTGCAAGCAGCAGGTCTGGAAGTTAACATGATTAAAGACGTGACGCCGATTCCGCACAACGGTTGCCGTCCACCAAAACGTCGCCGCGTGTAACGGGTTTATAACGTTCAGAACATGTCCATACTAGAATGGTAAATTCTGATTTTAGCTTGTCATGCACGCAAACGGTAAACCGCCGGGGAAATTCCTGAGTGGGCGAACGCTTGCCCACCCAAGAATTTCGACGTTTTGAAGGAGGGTTTGTTTAATGATAGAAATAGAAAAACCGAAAATCGAGGTTGTGGAAGTAAGCGACGACAACTCGTACGGGAAGTTCGTTGTAGAACCTCTTGAGCGCGGATACGGCACCACTCTTGGCAACTCATTGAGACGGATTCTCCTCTCGTCCTTGCCAGGCGCGGCGGTACGCACCGTTCAGATTGACGGGGTCCTTCACGAGTTCTCTACGATTGAAGGCGTCGTGGAAGATGTAACGGAGATTATCCTCAACATCAAGGGCCTGGCACTGAAGATCCATTCCGATGAAGAAAAAGTCATCGAGATTGACGCTGAGGGCGAAGGCGTAGTCAAGGCGGGAGATATCCGCGCGGACAGTGATGTGGAGATCTTGAACCCTGATCTTCATATTGCAACGTTGGCAAACGGCGGTCGTCTGCACATTCGTATGACAGCTGGACGTGGACGTGGATACGTACAAGCAGATGGAAACAAATCGGAGGATTTGCCGATTGGCGTCATTCCGATTGATTCGATCTATACGCCCATCAAGCGTGTCAACTATCAAGTGGAGAATACTCGCGTTGGTCAAATGACCAACTATGACAAGTTGACTCTTGAAGTGTGGACGAACGGCAGCATTAGCCCGGAAGAAGCCGTTAGTCTAGGCGCAAAAATCATGACCGAGCATCTCAACCTGTTCGTTGGTCTGACTGACGAGGCGAAAGATGCCGAGATCATGGTTGAAAAGGAAGAGGACAAGAAAGAGAAAGTGCTGGAGATGACAATCGAAGAGCTCGATCTCTCTGTCCGTTCCTACAACTGCTTGAAGCGTGCCGGTATCAACACCGTGCAAGAGCTGACGCAGAAGACCGAAGAGGACATGATGAAGGTGCGCAACCTCGGTCGCAAATCCTTGGAAGAGGTGCAAGAGAAGCTGGCAGAACTCGGCCTCTCTCTTCGCAGCGACGACTAGGCACCTGACTCTTGTCTGGCAAGAGGCACCCAGCGGGCACTGGATCTCGCTCGAACTAGGAAGCGGAATCGACGTAGTGCTCGCGAGTAAGAAGTACCCGAGGGCACCCGGATCTCGCTCGACCTAAGAAGCAAGTTCGACGCAGTGCTCGCGAGTAAGAAGCACCCGAGGGCACTGCAGATCTCGCTCGACTAGGAAGCATAATCGACGTAGTGCTCGCGAGTAAGAAGCACCCGAGGGCACCCGGATCTCGCTCGACCTAGGCAGCAAATTCGACGTAGTGCTCGCGAGTAAGAAGGAGGTAAGAACATGGCATACCGTAAATTGGGTCGTCGCAGCTCTGCTCGCAAAGCGCTGTTCCGTGATCTGGTAACTGACCTGATCATCAACGAGCGCATCGAGACGACTGAGATGAAAGCGAAAGAACTGCGTTCCATCGCTGATCAAATGATCACGCTGGCAAAACGCGGTGACCTGCATGCACGCCGTCAAGTAGCTGCTTTCGTTCGCAAAGAAGTAGCTACAGAAGAAGGCCGCGATGCGGTTCAAAAGCTGTTTGATGACATCGCTCCTCGTTACAAAGAGCGCAACGGTGGATACACGCGTGTCCTGAAGACAGGTCCTCGTCGTGGGGATGCTGCTCCGATGGCTTACATCGAATTGGTGTAATAGATCTGTTTCAAATTCTGGTTGTGTAAAAAGGCATTCTTTTTAGACAACCTGAAAAAGGGTGGGGGCAGACTCTGGTCTTGGGACTGGACTCTGATTCGTGCCCTTTTTCTTTATTTGTTTGTAAATCCCCTGTTTTTTAGCTGGGAGGATGTGGACACCTGATGACGGAGGAACGCTTGCTGGCATTACAAGGAGTCTCGTTTGCCTATGAAGGCGAAGGAGGCCGGAAGGAAACGGTGCTGAAGCGCATCGACCTCGATATTGACAAAGGGGCCTTTGTATCCGTTCTCGGGCATAATGGTTCAGGGAAGTCAACTCTGGCCAAGCTGATGAACGCACTGTTGCTGCCAAAAGAAGGAATGGTTCTCGTTACCGGAATTGATACGCGTGACGGTGAGTTGATTTGGGAGGTTCGCCGGCACGTCGGCATGGTTTTTCAAAATCCGGACAACCAGATCGTCGGAGCAACGGTTGAAGACGATGTGGCCTTCGGCTTGGAAAACATGGGAACGGACCCTGCCGAGATGCGTACGCGTATACAGGAATCGCTGCAAGCCGTCGGCATGGAAGCGCATCTTCATGACCAGCCCCATCGCTTGTCCGGGGGACAAAAGCAGCGTGTCGCGATTGCCGGCATCATGGCGATGCGGCCTTCCGTACTCATTTTGGATGAGGCGACAGCGATGCTTGATCCCATGGGGAGGCTGGAGGTCTTGCATCTGGCCCGCCGGCTCAACCGGGAAGAGGGAATAACGGTTGTGAATATTACCCACTTTCCGGAGGAAGCCGTTTTTTCCGATCGGGTCATCGTCATGCGGGCCGGCCAGGTGGAATGGGATGGTACCGCCGCCGAGGTATTCGCTGATCCGGAGCGGCTGCAGGCGCTTGGACTCGATGTCCCATTTGCTGTTCGCGTTCGTCACGCATTGGCCGCGGAAGGTGTGTCCCTGCCGTTCATCCTGCACCAAGAGGAGCTGGTGGAGCACTTATGCAAATTACTTTTGAAGAGGTAAGTCATGTGTATGGGGTAGGCACACCATTTGAACGCCTCGCGCTGCAGGATGTTTCCATAAACATTCCATCCGGCTCTTTTGTGGGGATCATCGGACAGACTGGCTCGGGAAAGTCTACGTTGATTCAGCATGTCAACGGCCTGCTTCAGCCGACGAAAGGAACGATCAGGCTGGGCGATGCGACGGTGACACCGACCCAAAAGCTGCCGCATGAACGCAGACGCAGCATCGGACTTGTCTTTCAGTATCCCGAGCATCAGCTGTTCGAGGAGACCGTTGCCAAAGACGTGGCTTTTGGTCCGCTTAACTTTGACATGTCTCCAGAGATGGCTGAAGTTCGGGTGCGTGAAGCATTGGAGATTGTCGGCCTCGATTACCAGGAAATGAAGGATCGTTCTCCGTTTCTTTTAAGCGGCGGTCAAATGCGGCGCGTTGCCATAGCCGGCGTGCTGGCGATGCAGCCCAAGGTGCTGATTCTGGACGAGCCGACAGCAGGTCTCGACCCGGCAGGGAGGAAAGCGATTCTGGAGGCCATCTATCGCATACACCGGGAACAGGCCCTGACGACTTTGCTGGTGACGCACAGCATGGAGGAAGCCGCCCGTTATGCAGATCGGCTGATCGTCATGGCAGGCGGCAGGGTAGCGTTGGAGGGGAAGCCTGATGAGGTATTTGCCCAGGCTGATGCTCTGCGCGAGCTTGCATTGGATGTGCCGGAAACGGTCTCCTTGATATCGCAGCTGAACCGGCATCTTCCCAAAGAACAACAGCTCCCCGCTTCCATCTATCGGGAAGAAGAACTGATTGGGCATCTGCTGGAACGGATGTCGGTCCGAGGGGAGAGATAACGGATGCTGCAAAATATTGCTATCGGCCAGTACGTCCCTGGCACTTCCTTTCTCCATCGGGCTGATCCTCGCAGCAAGATGCTGTTTATCATTTTGTTTGCGGCTTTGGTCTTTCTGGCCAACAATGCAATCACCTACGGCATCCTGATCGCATTTACCGCAGTGACCGCCATGCTCTCGCGACTGTCTCTCGTCTATATTTTGAAAAGTCTTCGCCCTGTTTGGTTTCTCGTCTTGTTTACCGTGATCCTCCACGTGTTGATTACCAAAGGCGGAGAGGTTTACTTTCAGTGGGGCTGGTTTTCCATCGAGGAGACCGGTGTCAGGCAAGCGATATTTATCTCGCTTCGGGTCAGCTTATTAGTGCTGGTCAGTTCATTGCTGACACTGACGACCTCGCCGATCGATCTGACGGAAGGCCTGGAACGCTTGCTGAAGCCATTTGGCCGAATGGGCGTGCCGGTTCACGAAATTGCACTTATGATGTCTATTGCACTGAGGTTCATCCCTACGCTTATGGAAGAGACGGATAAGATCATCAAGGCGCAAATGGCGCGTGGCGCCAATTTTACGAGCGGCAATCTGATTCGGCGTGCGCAAAATTTGATTCCCATCGTAATCCCCCTGTTTATCAGTGCTTTCAGGCGTGCCGAAGAACTCGCATTGGCTATGGAAGCGCGCGGGTATCGCGGCGGCGTTGGACGGACGAGGCTGCGGACGTTGACGATAAGCTGGCGTGACGGCTCGATCGCCCTCGCTGCATGCGTCTTGGCCATCGTGATAGGATGGTGGCGTACATGAAGCGGTTAAAATGCGTGGTAGCCTATGACGGTACAGATTTTAGCGGCTTTCAGGTACAGCCGGACCAGGTGACGATTCAGGGAGAAATCGAAGCGGCGCTGCAGCGGATCACGGGGGAGACGATACAGATTTCCGGTTCGGGCCGGACAGATGCAGGTGTGCATGCACGCGGCCAGGTGTTTCATTTTGATACCAACAGCGAAATTCCGTTGGACAAATGGCGGTTTGTTCTGAACAACCAGCTGCCTGACTCCATCGTGCTCGTTTCCGTGGAAGAGGCACCGCCGTCGTTTCACGCCCGCTTTGACGTCAAGGTCAAGGAGTACCGCTACTGCATCGACAACAGTCCGGTTGCGGACGTATTTCGCCATCGCTATGCCGATCACATCCGCTCTCCGCTGGATGTGGAAGCGATGCGGCAAGCTGCCCGGCATCTGGTCGGCAGGCACGATTTTACCTCCTTTTGCTCGGCCAAGACCTTTGTGGAAGACAAGGTGCGGACCGTGTACGACGTGAGGGTCGAGACGCAGGGGCGGGAGATCTGGGTCATCTGCCGGGGAAACGGCTTTTTGTACAACATGGTCCGGATCATCGTCGGAACCTTGGTCGAAGTAGGGCAGGGGAAGCGGCATCCAGATGAGCTGCGGACGATTTTGCTCGCCCGGAACCGGGAGCTTGCGGGAAAGACAGCTCCAGCCAAGGGTCTTACCATGTGGGAGGTTTTGTACGAGGATTAGCTGTTTTTTGCCGCGAACAAATCCCGAAAAAAACAATGGTGCCAATGTTTAACATGCTCCGGGGCACTTGACTCAAAAGCTTCTATGTAGTACGATATTCCTTGGTATTTTCATACCCCGCCTAGCCCCACTCTAGCCCCGGGATTGAAAAACAAGTTCGTGTTTTTTTTTGAAACACCTGGAGAAGTTGCTCTCCCGTTACAAGACAGCTTTTCCAAAATCGATTTTCCCTGATTGTATATGGATGTGTAAGATATTTAGGAGGGACAAACATGCGTACCACATATATGGCGAAACCGCTCGAAGTCGAGCGTAAATGGTACATCGTTGACGCAGAAGGTCAAACGCTTGGCCGTCTGGCTAGCGAAGTTGCTTCCATTCTGCGCGGCAAATTGAAACCGGAATTCACTCCGCACGTTGATGCCGGTGATTTCGTAATCGTGATCAACGCCGACAAAGTCAAGCTATCCGGCAACAAGCTGCAAGACAAGAAATACTACTCCCACTCCCTGTATCCGGGTGGTCTGAAAGTAACCTCTGCAGGTGAAATGTTGAAAAACAAGCCAGCCCGCATGTTTGAAATCGCTGTAAAAGGCATGCTGCCGAAAAACAGCCTGGGACGTCAAATGTTCAGCAAGCTGAAAGTGTACGCTGGTACTGACCATCCACACACAGCTCAAAAACCAGAAGTATGGCAAATCCGCGGTTAAGGTAAAGGGAGGAAAGACACGTGGCACAAGTACAATACTACGGCACAGGTCGTCGTAAGCACTCCGTCGCACGCGTTCGCCTGGTTCCAGGTGAAGGTCGCATTGTGATCAACAAGCGTGACATGGATACTTATTTTGGTCTGGAAACACTGAAACTGATCGTAAAACAACCACTCGTACTGACTGAGACTCTGGGTCGCTACGATGTATTGGTTAACGTAAAAGGCGGCGGTACCACTGGTCAAGCTGGTGCGATCCGTCACGGCGTATCCCGCGCTCTCCTGAAGGCAGATCCGGAACTGCGCGGCGCTCTGAAGCGCGCTGGCTTCCTGACTCGCGACCCTCGTATGAAAGAGCGTAAGAAATACGGTCTCAAAGCAGCTCGTCGCGCGCCTCAATTCTCCAAGCGCTAAGAGCCTGCTGTATCAAGGATTATTGCCCTTGGCCTTCATTGGTCAGGGGCTTTAATTTTTTCTCCGGAACACCGTGACCATATTTTGACCATATTTGAGCGGTCATTTCTCCATGAATTTTTCAAATCGAGATGCAGTTTGTTCTTTGACCGTTCTGGTCACATGGGTGTAGATGTTCATGGTCATTTTTATATCAGAGTGACCTAAACGTTCCTGAACCTCCTTGATGCTTGCACCAGCTTCAAATAACAGTGAAGCGTGGGTATGACGTAAACCGTGAACAGTGATAGGGTGGAGATCATGGGATTCGATAATCTCATCCAATTTATCATTAGGGTAAGCAAGGCGCAGGGGTGATCCATCTTCACGAGTAAAAACCATTTCGTTGTCTTTTGAGTGGAGATGCACGACTGACGCTCCAGATTGCCCTGTACGGTACTTTTTGAGTAACCCTGCCGTTGTGTCATCTAAGCTGATAAAACGCCTAGAAGCGGCGGTTTTGGACGTCAGCGATACATACTGTCCTTTTTCATAGAACAAGGTTTTGTGGAAATGAATAGTTTTGGTTTTAAAGTCGATGTCTTTCCAGCGCAGCGCTAAAACCTCACCCTTACGCCCGCCGGTGTAAATTAAGAGATGGAACATCATATAATCTCGCATGGAGCATTCACGTTTTACGATCTCAAGGAATTTCTTTATCTCCGACTTCTCCCAATAATTTCTATCCTCGTCATAATGATCGACAACAAACGCTTCATTTTTCTTCGGAATAATAACTCCTTTTAACGGGTTGCTTGTAATAATGTCCATTTTTATCGCATACTCAAAAATCTGGTTAATATACATTTTTGTGTTTTCAACCGATTTTATTTCCTTTGCTATTTTATTGATTACTTCTTGGCAATAAGATTTTGTAATGTCCTTCATTTTCAAGTTACCAAAGTGGGGGAGAATCCGTTTTTTGAATTTTGATATGACTGCTTTTTTAGTGCTAGGTTTATAGGTGCTAGAAATTGTCTCGTACCATTGATGATAGACCTGTTCAAAGGTGGTAACCTTGTCCTCAGTAATGAAAGTGCCGTCTGCTATCTCCTGTTCTGTACGAGATGCATCTAGTTGAGCTTCCTTTTTCGTTTTGAAACCTCTTTTTGTAGATTGTTTTCTTTTGCCTGTGGCCGGGTCAATTGTTGAGTAATACTTGTACATCCACCTTACACCGTCTTTGGTTGTATACTTCTGAAAACTTGCCATGCGTATTTACTCCCTTCTGTGTAGTCTACATGAATTTTTGAGGCAATCGGTTTATCTATACCACCCCCTTTTTTGCGAATGTTTGTTCGGTTTTAAGTGTATAGTAAACAGCCTAACGACGAGGTTGTTAGGATTAGTAAAAGACATGTAATTCTTCCGGGATGCAGCAACGCAAAAGGAAGGATTTTTTTGTCTCGCCGTATTCAGGCTGGCTGTTTCCGATTATCAGCTTAATTGCAAAACGGTTAGCTTCTCGCTCAATTTTATCAATCGAAAAAAGAGTGTTTTTACGTAGAAACGGTGTGTTTATGCCAGGATGTAAAAAGTGATGCCCTAGTTCGTGGGCTATTGCAAATCTTGCTCGGAATTCATCGAGTCGAAAATTTATGTGGATGCTTGGGATGCGGTTAAAGCATGCGTAATATCCCCAAATGTTTTTTCCTAAATCCTCAAACAGAACCTCAATTCTTTTCTGAGCTGCAACTCTCATGGGGTCGTTGGTTCCATGTATTTTGATAAGTTGTGTAATAGTTCGTTCCGTTAAATCCATGAGACAACCCCCGGAGCTTACTTACGATATTTTTTCGGTGTGAATTTCTTTTTAGCCATTTGCTTTGACATACGCAATGCGTTTTCTAAAGAAATTCGCAACAGTTCTTTATCCTCCTCATCCATAGGCTCTCCCATGAAAGCAATTGTCGAATCGCCTTCAAGCTCATCCATCATTTGTTGCAGCTTAATAGCTATATCCTTTTCCTCTTTACGGGTAAGAGGGTAGTGGTCAACCTGATCGGCCAGATCGGTTGCTTCAGTTGCACTCGTATCAGTGGAAAGGCCAAGTAGGTAGTCTGATGTGACACCGAATAAACTAGACAATTTTGCTGCCATCTCGGCACTTAATCTCTTTTTGCCTCTTTCTATCTCGTAATAATACTGTGGTGTAATCCCGAGAAATTCAGAGACCGTTGTCCCCGCAAGACCTTTCTTCTTACGTATTTCGCGTATTCTATTCTCCATTTTATTATTTCACCTTTCCAAACATAATGAACGGACTTTTTTAAACCATCTGCTTATAGATTATCAGCTTCCAGCTTAACAAACAACAAGCAAATAGTTGAAAATCAGAGCATTTATGAGTAAATTGAAGCAAATAGATTCATAAGCTTGTTTTTTGTGGAATTTGAAGCTAAATGCTTCATTTTCCTCTTTGTACCTATGAAGCTATTGGTTTAATATTGTTTCAGGAGGTGATCAACTATATGAGTATTTCTGATTCGATAAAAAATTTTTTACATGCTGAAAAATTAACGCCATCTGATCTAGCGAGGATGACGGGGTACACACCTCAATACATCCACGAAATACTGTCAGGTAAAAAAAGATGGAACGAGACAACCATTCAAAAAACATGTGAAGCATTAGGGCTGGAAATCAGTGTGACAAAACGTAAAGAGGACGAAATTGGCGAGAAGGGAGGAGTAGTTGTTTGACTACATCATCTGCAATTCAAGTAATTGTCGATGAGCAGTATATCCGTGAGCTTGTTAAGGAGAATGTCAAGAATGCCCTTGAGGATTCTGGTATCGGCTGTTGGTGGGATTTGAAGCGCCTTGAAGCAGAAACCTGCAGAAAACGCGATTGGCTCATCGAAAATATCCTTCTAAATCCTAATTTTAAGGAAGAGATGACATTGATATCTAACGGCCGGGAAAGCAGTAGGTGGATGTTTAGGGCTGAAGAAATGCGGAAGTTTTTAGATCAACACTTTCACTACCTGAACGCAAAAATGCGTTGAGTGGGTACACCTGAAAGGGGTGAACGGTGTGAGTGCAGTTCAAAAACGGCTTCTTGTCCTTGTCGGAATCCTTCTTGTACGCCCGCTGACAATTGAAGAAAGAAGAGACCTGCAGCAGGCGCACAAGTATCTGGTCAACCGTGAGTGGAAGCTCGGGCTATTGGAAACGCAATCGTATCTTGCGAGCCTGACAAATGATGTGGAGTGGCAGCACAAAATTTGTAAACAAATCGACGCTCTGGATGGGAGGTGAGGCGGTGAACGACGACAGACTGGATCGACTTGGAACGTACTTTGTTTTCCATCGGGTACGTCAGAGGTACGGCATCACATTCGAAACATTCGTTCAGAGGGTGCTGACAGGCGCCTGGGAAGCTCATCTGGCGTGAGAGGAGGGATTGGGAATGCCAAACCTGGCGACGCCAGCGGAAATGGTTGAGGACATCCTGGCCTATCCGGTTCTGCAAAGTCGGATTAGTGCGGATGCCTTTATCGGGCTGCTGATGATGGCAAACATGTCAGAAAAAGAAAAAGCCAACTGCGGCGAACAGTCGGCTTAAACAAAAATATCGGTACCTGTAGCTTATCACAGGGCTACGAAGGAGGGCAAGATCATGGCGCGTAAAGTGCCAACACACTGCGAAGACGGCTTGAGATACGACAGCATGGGCCGTATTCAATACCATCCTGATTTCCATTTCAGTCACCGGAAGCCTTTCACAGAGGAAGAGTTAGAGTACCTTTGTCGGTTTTATGAAGTGGATGACAGTCGAACAATTTCATTTGCTCTTGGAAGAACAGAATCAACGATTATGAGTAAGGTTTCAGATCTCAAAAAGCAAGGTCTATTCGAATACTACAAGCAGCGTTGGGATAGTCAGTATGCATAAAAAGAATGTCAAGCCTATGGAACTTCTTTCAACATAAGTCGAAACTGGGGCTCTCCGCCTCAGTCTGCCGGGGATGACCGTCCGGCACTGATGAGACAGGTCATACATAGCGAGGCCAAAGCGTGGAGCATTCAAGGAAGTGCAACGGCCGGCAGAGAGGTTGGGCTGTCGGCGGCCTCGTGTCTAAGGCGAAAGGAGGTGTATGAAATGGAGAAAATTTACCGCATTATCGCTCAAACTGAAACATTGACTATCACTGCTCAAACAAAAGAGACAACTGAAGATCAAGCGATCGCTGATGCAAAACAACATGTTCTTAGCCCTTCGGTTGTTGAAGCAGGAGGATATCAGCCATTTGTTATTTTGCCCATATGCACCGAGGAGCAATGGAAAGGTGGAAATATTAACTTTTGCCCAAGGTGTGGTGCTAGTTTGTTGGACGAAGATGACGATTCCATTAACGATTCTTTGTCACTTGATTGTTTAGAATGTAACGCCAGTTTGGACATTTCCATCCACGTCTACTCGGGCGCGGATTGAAAAAGACCCAGCGCGGCAACGCTGAGTCCTGAAAAATACCATGTTTCCTTCATCATATCACAGGTAAGGCCTGGGGGGGAAGAATGTTGATTTGTGTGAAGGGCGATGAAGTCAAGATGAAGTCGGGAGAAATAGGGGTAGTAACCGACACATGGGGAATCGCTCGGAACTGGTGCAAATTGAAGATGAGCGACGGAAGCATCGTTATTACCATGACTGAAAATATCGATTCGATCATTCGATGCAACCATCTGAAAAGGACAGGGAGGAAGCAATGATCAAAATCAACAAGCTCGAAATCGAAAACGTCAAGCGCGTCAAAGCGGTCAAAATCGAGCCGACTACTTCCGGCCTGACTATTGTCGGCGGGAAGAACAGTCAAGGCAAGACGAGCGTGCTGGACGCGATTGCATGGGGCTTGGGCGGCAATAAGTACCGCCCTTCTCAGCCCGCCCGCGAAGGATCGGCTGTTCCGCCTTATCTCCATATCGTGCTGTCGAATGGCCTGATCGTTGAACGTAAAGGCAAAAACAGCGACTTGAAGGTCATCGATCCGAACGGCCAGAAAGGCGGCCAGCAGCTGCTCGACAGCTTCGTCGAAGAGCTGGCGATCGATTTACCAAAATTCATGAACGCTACCAACAAGGAGAAGGCAAATATTCTGCTTCGCATTATCGGTGTTGGCGACCGGTTACATGAGCTGGAGACCAAGGAGCAGGAGATTTACAACCGGCGCCATGCCATCGGGCAAATCGCCGATCAGAAAGTCAAATTTGCCAAGGAGCAGCCGTATTATCCAGACGCACCGAAAGAGCCGATTTCGGCGTCGGAGTTGATCCGACAGCAGCAAGAGATACTTGCTAGAAACGGCGAGAATCAGCGTAAGCGCCAGCGATTGACGCAGATTCAGGCGGATTATGCCAGACAAGGACAGGAAGTCGAACGGCTGAAGTTGCTGCTGAACGAGGCTCAGGCCAAGTATGCCCAGCTCGCCGCCGATCTGGAGATTGCCCAAAAAGACACACTCGACCTGATCGACGAGTCGACCGAGGAACTGGAAGCCAATATCCGTCAAATCGACGAGATCAACCGTAAGGTCAGAGCGAATCTGGACAAGGACAAGGCTGAAACGGATGCCAACGACTACCGCGTGCAATATGACGCGCTGACAGCTGAAATCATGGCAATCCGCCAACAAAAGACGGACCTGCTGACCAATGCTAACCTTCCGCTTCCGGGCCTGTCCGTCGAAGATGGCGAGCTGATCTATAATGGCCAGCGCTGGGACAACATGAGCGGTTCCGAACAACTGCGGGTAGCCACGGCCATCGTCCGCCGGCTCAAACCGGACTGCGGGTTTATCCTGCTCGACAAGCTGGAACAGATGGACCTGGAGACTCTGCGCGAGTTCGGGGCGTGGCTGGAGCAGGAAGGGTTGCAGGCCATCGCAACGCGTGTCAGCACCGGTGATGAATGTTCAATCATCATCGAAGACGGCTACGTCACGGGGCAGGAACAGCTTCCGGAGCAGATGCCGGCGCAGGCCGAAACGAAGACATGGAAAGCAGGTGAATTCTAATGCAAGTCATCAGCGGTAAAGTTCAAAAGGCGAAGAAGGCCGTCCTGTACGGACCGGAAGGAATCGGGAAATCTTCTCTGGCCGCGCAATTTCCGAAGCCAATCTTTATCGACACGGAAGGATCTACCACGGAAATGGATGTCGACCGTCTACCGAAGCCGACAAGTTGGGAAATGCTCAAGCAGCAAGTCGCATGGGTAAAGCAGCAAGTAGGCCGGTTCGGTACGCTCGTCATCGATACCATCGACTGGGCTGAAATGCTTTGCGTGGAAAGTGTATGCGCGCAATACGGCAAGAAGGGAGTTGAGGATTTCGGTTACGGCAACGGCTATGTGTACACCAAAGAGGAATTCGGTCGGTTCCTTAATCTGCTAAGCGATGTCATTGAAGCCGGCATTCATGTCGTTCTGGTGGCTCACGCTCAGATCGTGAAATTCGAACAACCAGACGAAATGGGCGCCTATGATCGCTACCAGCTCAAGCTTGGAAAGAAAACGAGTTCGCAGACTGCACCACTCGTCAAAGAATGGGCGGACATGGTCTTGTTTATCAATTACAAGACATTCAGCGTTGCTGTTGACGATAAAGGTCGCAAGCACAAGGGGCAGGGCGGCGCGCGTGTGGTCTACGCTACACATCATCCGGCGTGGGACGCGAAAAACCGGCATGGTCTACCGGACGAGTTTCCACTGGACTATGCCCACATCGCCCATATCTTCGATGGATCCAGGACGGTAGCGTCATCTACGCCCCCACCGCAAACGTCTACCTCACCGCAGCCTGCAACTACAACGGTAACGCCGCCGGTAGCCGCTGAACTGCCGACACAACAGTCCGATCAAGCAGCGCAACCGCAGCCTGACGCCATTTGGCCACAGTTGGATCCGAACATCCCGCGATCATTGCGGGATCTGATGGTACAACATCAGGTGTCAGAAAACGAGATTCAGATCGTGGTAAGCAAAAAAGGCTACTATCCGATGGATACGCCGATCACCAATTACGATCCGGGTTTCGTCGAAGGGGTGCTTGTTGGGGCTTGGCCGCAAGTTTTCAAGATGATTCAGGAAACTAGAAATGATTTGCCATTTTAACAACGGGAGGAATAACACATGAGCCAAATTGAACGCGAATTGGGTTGGGACGATGAGATTCAAAAGGACGGCGGGGGCTTTGTTTTGCTCCCTGCCGGTGACTACAATTTCACGGTCACCAAGTTTGAACGCGGTCGGTTTGCCGGCAGCGATAAAATGCCGCCGTGCAATCAGGCGAAGCTAGAAATAACCGTCCACTCTCCAGAACATGGTGACGTAGTGGTTCCCCATAATTTGTTCCTACACAGCAAAACAGAAGGGCTGTTATCCAATTTCTTCACTGGAATCGGACTCAAAAAGAAAGGTGAACCCCTCAGAATGAATTGGAACGCTACGCTCGGGCGTAGAGGGCGGCTGAGACTTGAGGTGCGAAATTACACGTATAACGGTGAGGAACGTTCAAGCAACCAAATCAAGAGTTTCTATGCTTACGATGACGTACCCACACAACAGCAGCAGCCACAATACAACCAGGCTCCACAATACAATCAGCAGGCACAGCAAAACTTCCAACAACCGCCTCAACAGACATATCAGCAGCCACAACAGCAGCATCAACCTCCGTTCCCAACCGGCCAACAGAACGGCGGCTGGTCGGCTGGCCAGTTTTAGGAGGGGACCATGGAACTCAGACCATACCAACAGGAGGCGCGCGATTCCATTCAAACCGAGTGGGAAAAAGGTGTTAAGCGGACGCTTCTGGTACTTCCGACAGGCTGCGGAAAAACGATAGTATTTTCGAAAGTCATCGAAGACCGCGTAAGGCTGGGCGAGCGTGTGCTCGTCCTGGCTCACCGCGGGGAGCTGCTGGATCAGGCAGCCGACAAGCTGGAAAAATCCACTGGTCTGAAATGTGCCAGGGAAAAAGCAGAGCAAACTTCGGTCGGCAGCTGGTTTCGCGTTGTAGTTGGCAGCGTACAAACGATGATGCGTGCTAAGCGGCTGGAGCAGTTTGACCGCAGTTTCTTTGATACGATCATCATCGATGAAGCGCATCATTGCATATCCGACAGCTACCAGCGCGTACTGCAATATTTTGAGTCGGCTAACGTCCTGGGCGTTACGGCCACGCCAGACCGTGGAGACATGCGGAATCTGGGAGCGTACTTCGAAAGCCTGGCCTACGAGTACACACTTCCGAAGGCGATAAAGCAAGGCTATCTCAGCCCGATCAAAGCGCTAACCATCCCCCTGCAGTTGGACCTGTCCGCAGTCGGCCAGCAGGCCGGCGACTTCAAGTCGAGCGACCTGGGCACGGCCTTGGACCCGTATCTGGAGCAGATCGCAGCCGAAATGTGGCGGGTAGCGCATGATCGTAAAATCGTCGTTTTCCTGCCGCTGGTCAAGACCAGCCAGAAGTTTACCAACATTCTGAACGCGGTCGGCTTCCGGGCTGCCGAGGTAAACGGCGAATCGCAGGACCGGGCTGAAATCCTGGCCGACTTCGAAAACGACAAGTATAACGTCCTATGCAATTCCATGCTTCTGACGGAGGGCTGGGACTGCCCAAGCGTCGATTGTGTCGTTGTCTTGCGGCCGACAAAAGTCCGTAGCTTGTACAGCCAGATGGTCGGGCGTGGTACCCGGCTGTTCCCCGGCAAGACAGAGCTTCTGCTGTTGGATTTCCTTTGGCATACCGAACGGCACGAGCTCTGCCACCCAGCGCATTTGATCGCTGAAAATGAGGAAATTGCCAAAGCCATGACCAAGCAGATCGAACAGGCTGGCATTCCGTTGGACTTGGAAGCGGTCGAGAAGCAAGCTGCGGAAGACGTAATAGCACAGCGCGAGGAAGCCTTGGCAAAGCAGCTTGCTGAGATGAAAAAACGTAAGCGGACGCTTGTGGATCCGTTGCAGTTTGAAATGAGCATTCAGGCGGAGGATCTTGCCAGCTATGTGCCGTCGTTCGGATGGGAAATGGCACCGCCGAGCGAAAAGCAAATCAAAACGCTTGAGAAGCTGGGCATCTTGCCTGACGAGATCGATAACGCGGGCAAGGCGACTAAGTTGCTGGAGCGCCTGGATAAGAGACGAGCGGAGGGGCTGACGACGCCGAAGCAGATCCGTCTCCTGGAGCAACGCGGCTTCCAGCATGTCGGGACATGGTCGTTTGAGTCGGCCAGACGCCTGATTGATCGAATAGCAGCCAATGGTTGGCGGACGCCAAGTGACATCGATCCGAAAACCTATCGTGAGGATATGATCTATGGAGCATAAATTGGACTTGATTGCGCTGCTGGCGTACATCGATCCGACTTACCTGAGCTATCAGGAATGGGTCAACGTCGGCATGGCACTGAAATATGAGGGCTATACGGCCAGCGACTGGGACGAATGGAGTAAACGGGACATGGCCCGGTATAAGCCGGGCGAATGCTTCAAAAAGTGGACGTCGTTCGAGGGATCCGGCACGCCAGTCACCGGGGCCACGATTACCCAGATGGCCAAGGACAACGGTTGGATGCCAAGGTCGTCAGATCGTGAAGACCGGGAGTTGGGCTGGGACGATGAAATCGCTGGAGACTATGTCGTGGTCGACAAAAACTGGATCGAGGGCAAGGAGATCCACGAGCCAGCCGTCTGGAACCCTGTGCAGCAGCTGACCACGTATTTGGAAACGCTGTTTGAGGCGTCCGAAAACGTCGGGTACGTCGTAGATACGTGGCAGAACGATGACGGAAAGTATTTGCCCACCAAGGGGGCATGGGACCGGACGGCGGGCGAGCTGATCCAACTTCTTAACCAATGCAATGGTGACATCGGATCTGTCCTGGGCGACTACAATCCGGAAGCCGGCGCATGGATTAGGTTCAATCCGCTGGATGGCAAGGGCGTGAAGAACGAGAACGTGACCGAATTCCGCTATGCCCTAGTCGAATCTGACGACATGGACATCGAGAAGCAAAACGCCATCATGCGGGAGCTGGAACTGCCGATAGCCGTCATGGTGTACAGCGGCGGGAAGAGTCTCCACGCCATAGTGAAGGTCGAGGCGGCCAACTATGACGAATACCGCAAACGTGTCGACTACCTGTATAACGTCTGCAAACGTAACGGCCTGAGCATCGACAACCAGAACCGGAATCCGTCCCGGCTGTCGCGGATGCCGGGCGTCGAGCGGAACGGAAAGAAACAGTTCATCGTCGACACCAACATCGGAAAAAGCAGCTGGGCCGAATGGCATGAATGGATTGAGGGAGTCAATGACGATCTGCCGGATCCGGAGAGCCTGGCAAACTATTGGGACAACATGCCCCCATTAGCACCGCCTCTGATCGAAGGCGTGCTGCGGCAGGGACACAAGATGCTCATGGCCGGACCGTCTAAGGCCGGCAAGTCCTTTGCGCTGATTGAGCTCTCCATCGCCATCGCAGAGGGGACGAAATGGTTCGGCTGGCAATGCAGACAGGGCAAGGTACTCTACGTCAACCTGGAAGTAGACAGCGCGAGCGCCTTGGATCGCTTCAAGAATGTGTATAACGCTTTAGGGCTGCAGCCGCGGAACATCGATAAGATCGACATCTGGAACCTGCGCGGGAAATCCGTTCCAATGGATAAGCTCGCGCCGAAGCTGATCCGGCGCGCGGCCAAAAAGAACTACATCGCCGTCATCATTGACCCGATTTACAAGGTTTTGACAGGTGACGAGAACAGCGCTGATCAAATGGCCCACTTCACGAATCAGTTCGACAAGATCGCGACGGAGCTAGGGGCCAGCGTCATCTATTGCCATCATCACTCCAAGGGTGCCCAGGGCGGCAAGAAGTCGATGGACCGGGCCAGCGGCAGCGGCGTGTTTGCCCGCGATCCGGACGCGCTGATCGACCTGGTTGAGCTGGATATAACGGAGGCTCTGCTGAAGCAAGAAGAAAACAAGGCCATTTGCGCGGTCTATCAACAGCTCTTTGAAAAATTCAATCCGGACTATTTGGACGAACACGTCTCATTGGACGACCTGCTGAGCGCTAAGGCCATGGAGGACCACGCCAAACGAGCGATTCCGGAGCACTTGGACGCAGCTCAGGAAAGTATCAAGCAGGCCGTCAGGAGCGTCCGTATACGCTCTGCATGGCGCGTGGAGGGCACGCTCCGGGAGTATCCGAAGTTTGAGCCGGTGAACATGTGGTTCCAGTATCCGATCCATAAGGTCGACGAGGTCGGAAGCCTCAAGGACATCGAGCCGGAAGGGGATCGGCCAGCCTGGCAGAAGGCAGCTGGCAAACGGAAGGACAAGGCGAAAGAGCAGCGCAGAACCAAGGCGGAGGAGTTTGAGGACGTCGTCAATAACTCCAAATTTGGCGAGCCGCCTACGGTTAAAGACATCGTCGAATGGTATTCTTCAACCGGCAAAGAGGTCCCGGAGCGAACTGTGAGGGACTGGGTGAAGAGGTACGGATACAGGATCGATAAAGAGAACGGCAACGTCATTGTTAAGGTAGACGGCGGCGATGACCATGATTAATGCCGCCGCATGAAAATTCGCCGTAGGTCGGCGGCAACCATAAATTAATGGTTATCGCCGCAAATGATCATCGGCGGCAATCACAAAAATGATGGTCGCCGCCATTCATGAATTTTGCATAAATATACGGCGGCAATCATGATTTTAAGGTCACCGCTGCATGCTTTATACGGCGGCGGCAACCACTATATATAAATATATAGGGATAAGGGAAGGGCGTATAAAACGCGCCCTTCCCCCTCCCCCTAAATTTATTTGAAAGTCTGCCGCCAACAAAAGTTAATAAATGGAAGGGTGATTACGAGTGTCTTTGATCGCTAATATTAAACTGCTTTGTAAGCTAAAAGGAACATCAATCCTTAATACAGAAAAAACACTCGGTTTTGGACGTGGCACGATGTATAAGTGGGATACGAATTCCCCTTCAATTGATAAAATCCAAAAAGTATCTGAACATTTTAAAGTCTCAGTGGATCGTATTTTATACGGGTTTGATGTAAACGAACACCAAGAGACTAAAAATAAAACTACCCCAAATATAGCGCAAACGACTCATGACATCCGCATGTGGGCAACCGAAAGAGGTTTGATTGACGCAGACCCAAACAAACAAATGCTGAAACTGGGAGAAGAGTTTGGAGAACTTTGCCAAGGTATGGCTAAAGCGAAACCTGATCAAGTCAAGGATTCGATTGGTGACATTTACGTCGTGCTTACCATCTTGGCTCTACAGTTGGGGTTGAACGTAGAGGATTGCGTTCAGTCGGCATACGACGAGATCAAAGACCGTAAGGGTCGAATGATCAACGGTGTGTTCGTGAAGAAAGAGGACTTGTCATGATCACTGAATTCTTTATGCCGATGAAAAAAGTGCCGACCGTCACCCATCAGCAGAAACAGGTTACCGTCGTGAATGACAAGCCAGTTTTCTATGAGCCGGCCGAGTTGAAAGCAGCCAGGGCGAAGCTGATGGCTCATCTGGGGCAGCACGCACTGGAGAAGACGTATACCCGGCCTGTCAGGCTGGTCGTGAAGTGGTGCTTCCCAATCACAGGCAAGCACCAGGATGGGGAGTATAAGGCGACGCGCCCGGATATAGACAACAGCCAGAAGCTGCTGTTTGACTGCATGACGGATTTGAAGTTCTGGAAGGATGACGCCCTAGTGGTCAGCCTGATCGCCGAAAAATTTTGGGCCAGGCTGCCGGGAATCTATATCCGGATCGAAGAGGTATAGCTCATGGACTACAGGGCGTTTTATGCGGACGTCGTCGAGTGGATCAACCAGGCCAATCAGGCAGCTGTCAGATACGGGATGCATGACGAGAAGTTCTGGGTATGGGTGGTCGATTCATGCGCTGCTATAAGCAAAAAGTATCAAGATAATCAGCTGGTCAGAAAACAAATGCTTATGCTCGTTAACTGGCTCGAAGATGTGTATGAAAACATTGCCCAAGGAGGTAGGAAGCCATGAAACAAAGCAACGATGTTGATACTTTGGTTCAAGAACATTTGCCTTTCGTCCACTTTATCCTAAAGAAATATTATCCGCCCGCGGGGCTTGATTACGATGACCTATTTCAGATTGGTTGCATCGGGTTAGTCAAAGCTGCCAAGAAATTCGATCCTTCACTAGGTTATCAATTCACTACCTATGCAGGAGGCTGGGTAGAGAATGAAATCAGGAAAATAATTCGCTCTCAGAGGGCGACAAAGAGAACAGGCGATGTCTTTTCGATGGATTGGGCCGGTGATGAGGAAGAGGGATCGCTTGCAGATTTGCTGGCAAACTACGATTCGGTGGAGGGAGAAGTTGAAGCAAAATGGCTGTTCTCCGAACTGATTCGTCAGGAGCCCGCTATTACGGTTCTAGCCTTGCAGGGATATAACCAAACAGAAATCGGTCGGAAATTAGGGATCAGTCAGGTGCACGTATCAAGGAAAATGCAGTTCATGAAACAAACAGCAGCTGCACTGTACTGATATGGTTTCCAGGGCAAGGTTTTTTGGACGATCCTCTCGACGTGGTGACATTCGCTTTCCAAGCAAGGAAGAGGACATGCAGCCTGGAGAGGTTGTCACCTACCAGTTGCCGCCCGAAGAGTTGAAAAAGTACAAGGAAGGGGATGGGAAGCAGATGGGAGCTGTAGTGAAGATAAAAGGTGACCAGCAGAAGCAAAAATTAACCAAAGCCGATCTGACCAAAGCTGTCTACCTGAAGCTGGTCAAGGAGGGGATGCTGGATGCGCAGATCCGGAAGCAATACAACATTTCAAGCTGGACCATTTTGAAACGCCTAAAGGATTCCTGGGGGATTACCACCGATCCGCAAAAGAAAACTAAGACGAATCCAGTGGAACCAAACGTATCTAATGAGCAAGTCTTGAACCAATTAAATCAACTGGCCGAAGAGCAAGTGGAAACAAAAAAACAGCTGAATGAGATCAGAGAACTGCTCATCCAACTGTCAAAAGAGATAAAAACACCTAATTGTGAGTATATCCAAAAAGAGGACGAAGAGTCCAACAAAGATCGAACCGTTGAATTGATTCGCAAGCTGCTGAAAGAGTTGTTGTGAACGGCAAATGATGTCACTAGGGGGGCGGCCGGCTCGGCTGCTCCTGGATACACAACGGTAATTATGTTAAGAGGGAGGATATACATGCGAGATCGTCACAAAATCGGCCTGCCTCCAGAAGAGCAGGAGGAATATATCTTGCTCAAGACAGATCCTTACCTGGGGTATTACGGATGGAAGGCAGGAGATCGGCTGAAACGAATCTCCATTTGGCTTTCGGGAAATGGGTGCGGGGTACGGCAAGCTTATTTTGAACGGATAGATCGGCCGGGGCTCGATGGAACTGCTTGGGAAGATCACGTTAAACCATTGCTCGGGCAGATAGAGCTTGAAATATAAAAAGGCGGTGACGGCATGCTGCAGGAACATTGAGCAGTTGGAATATGTGGGGAAACGCATTTAACAATTTGTGTAGGAGGATAAAACCATGAGTGTAAAATTGTATGTTTCCGAAGGACAAAAATGCGTTGATCTGGAATTGGCCAAGGCGAATAACTTGCAGGTGATGAGTATCATTCAGGGGTTGTTTGGATTTCTGGGCTATGAAGTGGAGCCGGTCCTGTTGAAGGGGAAAAATAGCGTGAACGCTTCACCTCAGATTACAAAAGAGTCTGAGAACGAAGAGGATGGTAACCAGGTGGATCTACCAAAAATCACAGAAGAGATTTCAAAATTCGTAGATAACCCTAATGCAGATCAGGCAGTTGTCGAAAAAGGCAACCCGAAAGGACCGGCTCAGAAATCAAGGCAGCTGCCATATGTGAATGGCGAGCATACGCTGACTCATTCTCTGGGAGAAAAGCTTGGTCCGCTGCTCGGTATAGACGTCAAAGATGGAGCTGTCTGGGTGGACGGATCGGAGAATCCTCTTGTCTCTCAGGAAAACAAATCTCATATGACCATCCCGGTTGAAAAATCACTCATTGATCCTGCCAAGGAGTATCCAAGCATCCGTTACATTAACGATATTCCGCATTATCAGACTTACGTTTATTGCAAAAACCTGCAGTGTGGGCAGAGGAAAAAAGTATTTGTCAAAGAATCTCAGGCGTCTGTCTACTGCCCAGTATGCAATACCAAACATGCCAGACGAGATGCTACGAAGGGCGGTTTCCCCGAACAAGATGAATTCGGGAATTACTTCAAAGCGGATCGCCTTTGGGTGGAGAACCATAAGCCTCATCAGGAGCGCATTAAAAGCCCCTTAAAATAAACCGCGTCGGCACTACAGGCCGTGTGCAGCAAGGAGCGTGACAGCATGAATTTTGCCCATTTGTACTACGATCTTACAAAAGAGATCGAGATTCTGGAATTGCGCTTAATGGATCTCGAAAATGAATTGCAGGCTGCAAGAAAATTGTGCTTTACCGGGATGCTGCCGTCCGATCCGCAGCCCGTCCATGTGCCACTGGACGTTGCACTCGGGCAGTACGACGGCGTCATCGCAAAAATCCGTGAAACGTCGGAGCGTCTTGCTGAGAAAAAGCTGGTCCGCCAAAAGATGGAGTTGGCTATGCGTGATTTCAAAGGCATCGAGTACCAGGTAGCATATTTGCGCGATATCAAGGGGTTGCCCTTATACAAAATCGCCGAGGAATTGGGATACTCATACGATTGGATACGGAAAGTAAGCAGCCGAATAAAGGCACAAAGAAGGCACAAAAAAGTTGCAAAATCCTGATATACTGGAATCGTGAAAATGTGCAAACTTAGCCGCTTCGGGAAACCGAGCGGCTTTTTCTATGCAACAAAAAAGCGACCGTTATGGCCGCTTATCCACAATGCCCAATTTTTCTTTGATAGCGTACTGCAGAAGCTGGGAGAAGTTAATCCCGGCTTCTTCAGCTTCCTCGTTGAGCCATTGGGGGATAGTGAGTGTTTTCTTTACTGCCCGGTTTTGCAGTTCGTCGCGGATCGGTTCAGTACGAGCTTGGATGAGGGTCACAAAAGCGCTGGGCTCCGCATCATCTGGAATCAAGTGATCACCGACTTTAGATGCGGCAGGTATTGGATCGCCGTCTCGTTCCATTCCGTACAGGTGCAACGCCATCGCTTCGGCGGCCATTAACAGAGCATCGTCCAGGTTGTCACCTTCCGTCACGCAGCCGGGAAGATCGGGAAACGTCACTGTGTAACCGCCATTCTCGTTAGGATCAAAGACGGCAGGGTAAATATACTTTGCCATTTATATAAACCTCCTTTTGGCGGGCCCCTTATCGGAGCCCAGCCTGCTTGAGTATGCTGTTTACAGTCTTGGGTGCTAAATCTTTCTTGGGGTGAGGGATTGTCACTTTACCGGATTTGGTTGGATGCTTGAATTGATGATGACTACCGACTACTGCAACCAACTTCCATCCGTCTTTTTCGATTAGCTTTATCAAATCCCTCGAACTCATTCCCTCATCTCCTTTCTAATTCAATAATAACACGTATGATATGTACGTGTCAATAATCCGTTACGTATTTTTTATACGTGTTTATTGAGGTGGTACTATGTCATTTTATAAGTCTCAGAAGTGGAAGCGTAAGCGAGAGATGATCCTGAGGCGGGATGAATACATGTGCCGAGAGAGCAGAAGGTACGGTAAGACTGAACCGGCTACAACGGTGCATCATATCTATCCACTTGAACAGTATCCTGAGCTGGGGCTGGTTGATTGGAATCTTCTATCGCTTTGCGAGAAGTACCACAACGCCATGCATGACCGGACGACCGGCGAAGTGACGGAGTTAGGTAGGCAGTGGCAGGAGAGGGTACGGGATTATTTTGAGGAATGGAGGGAGAGACATGGATCGTGAAACGATGATTCGTGAATTGGACACAGCTTGCGGGATGCTGTTGGTTGCGTCGATGCGGGACAAACTTGTGAAGCAGGCCATGGAGAAGGTTAGCGCGGTATCGTTTCATCTGGGGCTGGCTGCTGAAGAGGAATGCGAGCATAGATTCATTCACTTGGACACCACAAGACAGGCAGGAAGCAGACCGTCATGGGGCATTTCGCCAGGACAGCAGTGGAAGAAAACGGCGCGCTTCTTTTGTGAGAAATGTCTTGAAGAAAAGGAGATAACCAAGACGGCAGAAGGCTGGGAAGAAAAACCGGACTGGTGGTAGATCCCCCCTCCTTCTCTATTAGCAGGGAAAGCCTCCAGGGACCGGAGGGGGGCCCCTTTTCCAATAGTGCGAGGTCTGGAAAACTTTTTTTCGGGAGGTGATGTAGAGATGGCGAAAGTGACAAAGGCATCGGTAAAACGTGCAACCATCCGGGACATGAAGGAGCTCGGAACGTACAAAAAGCAGTACGACCGAATAATCGAAATTTATGCCGAACTGGTGGAGCAGTATACTCGGCTGTCGGAGGAATTTGCTGCCGGAGGATACCAATACGAAGTTGCCACGGATCAGGGCGGTAGCAAGAAAGCGCCGATCGTTGCCACGCTCGAATCCCTCCGAAAAGACATACTGGCGTACACGGACCGGCTTTGCCTGAATCCGAAGACGATCGACGGGATCACCATCGAGACAAAAAAACAATCCGCGCTGGCCGCAGCGCTGAGCGCTCTTGAGTGATGCGAAAAACCTTGACGTTGTTTTGGAGTACGCCAGGAGCATAGTCGAGGGAAGAAAGATCGCCGGAAGAGAGATTGTCCAGGCTTGTCGGCGGTTTCTGAAAGACCTGGAAAACCCGGAATATGAGCTCCGGACGAAGGACCCGGAATTTGTCATCGGGATCATCGAGCGGACCTTTGTCCATGACAAGGGGGAAGCATTGGACGGCACGCCGTTACCCGGTAAGCCGTTCGTACTGGAGCCTTGGCAAAAATTTATCATATACAACCTACTCGGCTTCTGGAAAGCCGGGACCAACGAACGCCGCTACAAAGAGGCGTTTATTTTTATTCCCCGGAAAAACGGGAAGACTCGATTTGTCGCCGCGCTGGCGTGGGCGCTCGCGCTGCTTAGTCGCCGATCCGGGGCGACGATTTACATCACGGCGCACGCGCTTAAACAATCCAAGCAAGCTTTTGAATTCATTCTCTTCAACCTGAAGCGGATGGGGGAGGAAGAAAACTTCCGTATCCTGAACAACAACCAGGAACACAGCATCAGTGGTGACCTGGGCGACGGATCGATTTACATCGAAGCCCTGGCAGCCAACCCCGACCGGCAGGACTCATTGAACTGCAACATCGCCATTGCTGACGAACTTCACGCCTACACCCGGCCAAAGCAATACAACATCATCAAGGAATCGATGAAGGCCTATACAAACAAGCTCATGATTGGGATCACGACAGCCGGGGACGACATGAGCAGTTTTTGTTACCAGCGGCTGCAATACTGCAAAAAGATTCTGGACGGTACTGCCCGCGATGAGGCATATTTCGTATTCATTGCAAAAGCGGATCAGGACGAGCGCGGGAATGTCGATTACACCAGCGCAGAACAGCACGAAAAGGCAAATCCGAATTTTGGCGTGACCATCCGGCCTGAGGACATCATGAACGATGCGCTGCAGGCCCAGAACGATCCGCAGCAACGTAAGGATTTCCTCGCGAAATCGCTCAACATCTACACGTCTGCGATGCTCGCTTATTTCGATGTCCACGAATTCCGGGCGAGTGACCGGCAACATAAGTGGACGCTTGAGGAACTGGCCCGACTGCCGATCAGCTGGTACGGAGGGGCGGACCTTGCAAAGCTGCACGATCTGACAGCGGCGGCGCTTTATGGTGAATACCAGGACGTTGCTATCGTCATCACGCACGCTTGGTTCCCAATTGTCGCGGCCACGGCCAAAGCAGAGGAAGATGGGATTCCGTTGTTCGGCTGGAAGGATGATGGTTGGCTGACGATGACGAACACGCCAGTCACGAACCATGCGGAGGTTGTCAACTGGTTCAAGGCGATGAAGCAGAAGGGCTTTAAGATCAAGCAGATCGGATTCGACCGCAAATTCAGTGCTGACTTCTTCCGTGACGCCAAAAAGGCCGGCTTCAAACTGGTGGACGAGCCGCAATACTTCTGGCGTAAGTCACAAGGATTCCGTCGAATCGAACAAAAAGCCAAGTCCGGCAAGCTGTATTACCTGCACAGCGAGGCCTATGAGTATTGCGTTCAAAACGTCAGGGCAGTTGAGAAGGTCGACGACCTCATTCAATACGAGAAGGTCGATGAGAAAAAGCGTATCGACCTTTTTGACGCATCTGTTTTTGCCTGCGTCCGGTACATCGAAGACACCGACCAAGGCAAGGTAGCCGGTCAATGGTTGAAAGGAGGTGAATCGACAGCGTGAGTAGGAAAAGATCACAAAGAGCACGGCAACCGACAACAACGCGAGGCGTCCAGGGGGCAGAAAATACGCTACTTGGGTACTGGCTGAAGGGAGACGATCTATCGCTGCCGTCCGGCTATGTACGGCTCTGCGAAAACCCAGAAGTAAGGATGGCTATTGATCGCATAGCTGATCTGATCAGCAGTATGACAATTCATCTGATGCAGAACACAGAGGATGGAGACATCCGGATCCGTAATGAGCTGGCGAAAAAAATCGATGTCAACCCATATAGCCTCATGACCCGTAAGGACTGGATGTATTTCATTATCCATACGATGCTGCTTGAGGGGGATGGTAACTGCATCGTCTTCCCAACGACACGTGACGGGTTGATCGATGAGCTGATTCCTTTACCGTCGAATATGGTTTCGTTTCCGCCTCCGATACGAAATGGCATCGGGGCGGTGACTGGCTATCAGGTATCCATACAGGGACGCCTCTACAATCACGATGAGGTGCTGCATTTCAAAATCAATCCTGACCCCGACCAACCATGGATTGGGCGCGGGTACCGGTTGATCCTCAAGGATGTCGTTGCTAACCTTAAACAGGCTGCAGCAACGAAAAAAGCGTTTATGGGGGACAAGTGGCGTCCAGGAGTAATCGTCATGGTCGACGCTGACACCTCGCAGTTTTCAAGCGAAGAAGAACGTGACAAGCTGATTGAGCGATACATCGGGAGCGGCGATAGCGGTAAGCCTTGGATCCTTCCAGAGGGCATCATTCGGGTGGAAACAGTTAAACCCCTCAGTTTGCAGGACATTGCTATTCATGAATCGGTACAGATCGATAAGAGGACGGTAGCCGCCATACTCGGCGTACCGGCCTTTTTTGTTGGCGTTGGTGATTTCAAGAAGGACGAGTACAACGCCTTCATTCAAACCCGGATTGGTCCACTGGCAACGGGTATTTCTCAGGAGCTAACGCGAAAGCTGCTGTTTGCTCCAGATTTATATTTTCGCTTCAACAATCGGTCGCTCTATTCCTACAGTCTGATTGACATGGTCACGGCCGGAACGGCGCTTGTCGACCGGAATACGCTGCGACGCAATGAACTGCGGGACTGGATCGGCATGAGCCCAGACCCCGAAATGCGCGACTTGATCGTGCTTGAAAACTACGTCCCCGCTAACCTACTGGGAGAGCAGAACAAACTCAAGGGGATAAAAAAGGCACTTGAAGAGGGAGGTGATGACAGTGGATAGGGAGATCCGCCAGACGCGAGGCCTTAAAACCGAATTGAAGACGCGCGCGGATAGCGACGGGGGCGACCTAACGATTGAAGGCTATTTCTCTGTTTTTAACCGGCAGACCGAGCTCTGGCCGGGAGCGTTCGAGGAGATCGCGTCGGAAGCTTTCGACAAGACGCTTGGTAATGACATCCGGGCGTTAATCAATCACGAGACGCGACTTGTCCTTGGACGGAATAAGTCCGGCACGCTGGAGCTCAAAGTGGATAGCCACGGGCTATGGGGCCGGATTAAGATCAATCCGAACGACACGGACGCGATGAACCTATACGAGCGCGTCAAGCGCGGGGACGTGGACCAATGCAGCTTCGGCTTTAATATCGTTCGCGAGGAAACGGACTGGCGCGAAGACGGAACAGTCAAGTGGACGATCCGCGAAATCGACTTGCACGAGGTTAGCGTCGTCACCTTCCCGGCCTACGAGGAAACAGGCGTCGCCGCACGCCAGAAACAGGTCGAGGAGCACCGAGACCGACTGCTACAGGCAAAGCGGCAAAAACTTATCGAAAGGGTGAAGAGAATTGGCTCTTAGACAACTGCTTTTATCGAAAAAGATCGAACAGCGGAATAACGCACTGGCGGAGCTGCTGATTCAAGAAGAGGGCATCCAGACCCGTAGTGCAGAGCTGGAGGTGGCTGCATCCGAGGCTAACACGGATGAGGAAATTGCTGCTGTTGAGGAAGCAGTCACCAAACTGGAAGCCCAGAAGGGTGAGCTTGAAGAAAAGAAGTCCAAGCTCCAGGGCGAGATCGCCGAGCTTGAGGGGGAGCTTGAGCAGTTGAACGCGAAAGACCCGAGCGACCAACAGCGCTCCGCAAACAATCAAAAAAGAGGTGGAACCGAAATGCCGAAAGATTACCACATCTCGCAAGTCCGCAAAATGCTGGAAACTGGCGAATATTACAACCTCGCCGAAGTACGTGAGTTCTACGACAAATTCAAAAACCTCCGTGCTGTAACTGGCGGCGAGTTGACCATTCCGAATGTCGTCATCAACCGCATCCTCGACATCGTCGGTGACTATACAACATTGTACCCGCGTGTTGATAAGATTCGCGTGAGCGGAACAGCACGCATCCTGGTCGACACCGACACCGCAGCAGCAACATGGATGGAGATGGCTGGTTCCATCCCGACAGGCGACGTCGGTACGATCACGAACGTCGACTTCGACGGCTTCAAGGTTGGTAAGGTCACATTTGTAGACAACTATCTGCTACAAGACTCGATCATCAACTTGGATGACTACGTTGTACGCAAGATTGCCCGCGCCATCGCCAAGGCTCTTGATCTGGCAATCCTCAAAGGCGAGGGAGCGACCAAGAAGCAGCCTGCCGGCATCATCCCAGCAATCCCGGCAGGCAACAAAGCTACAGTTGCGGCAGACGCCAAGCTGCTCGTTAACCTGCTCAAAAAAATCGGCCTCATCGATACCGGTGACGACAGCGTGGGCGATGTTGTGGCAGTGATGAAGCGGCAGACCTACTACAATCGTCTGCTGGAGTACACAATCAACGTTAATGATCAGGGTAATGTTGTCGGGAAGCTGCCTAACCTGACGCAGCCTGATCTCGTTGGACTGCCGGTCGTCTTTAACCAAAACATGAATGTTGACCAAGTGCTGTTTGGCGTGCTCGATCAATACACGATGGTCATCCGCGAAGACATCAGCATCGACCGGTCTGAGCACGTTAAATTTGTCGAAGACCAAATGGCATTCAGGGGAAAAGGCCGGTTCGACGGCAAACCTGTTAAGCCAGCAGCGTTCGCCTTGGTAACGATTACGGATTCAGGGGGGGAGTAACAGCTTTCAGTTCCCCCAAGGCGACTCCAGACCTTGATACCATGACAAAAACAGAGCTCCTGCAGTATGCCTCCGATCATGGTATCGAGGGAGTATCGTCTACCATGCTGAAAGCTGACATCATTACGGCCATTAAGGGGGTAATGGGATGGACGTAAAAACCGTTGTGGATCTTGTCAAAGAGGGGCTTGGAATTCGGACGAATGTTCGGGACGGCTTTATTACCGCAATCGTTAACGGCGTAATAAAGGAACTGGAAGATGAGAAGGGACTGGCTCTTGACCCCGCCAATCCCTCTCATCTTATTTTTTGCGTTGATTATGCTGTGTGGCGGTATAAAAGCCGAGATGAAGGCAGGCACATGCCGCGTCACCTGCAGTATCGGTTACACAATCTCATTATTCATGTGGGAGGGAAGCGACCGTGAGGCGGGAGAAGCAGCTGCGTACATGGGATCATGAAGTATCGTTGATTGTTATGTCAGCCGGTGAAGATGAGGCCGGTTATCCCACGGAACCCAAGGAAATCAGCCGGAATACTGTATTTGCAAACAAATTGAGTGTGACACAAACAGAGTTCTATGCTGCCAATCAAAGCGACATGAAAGCTGATGCCGTCTTTGAAGTACACACGTTTGAATACGATGGTGAACGGATTTTGGAGCACGCGGGGAAACGATACGAGATCATCAGAACCTATCAGCCATCACCCGAAATAATGGAATTGACTTGCTCTGACTTGTCACAAAGGGGGCGAGATAGTGGCTAAATCTGATGTGGAATTGCTAGGCATTGATGAACTGATGACCAAACTACGCGAGAAACTTGAAGACGGTGCCGCGAGGGTAGAAAAGAACGCTCTCGCAAAAGGCGGCGAGCTGATTGCTGGAGAGATGAGAAAACGAGTAAGGGTGAGCTTGAAAACTCATAAGCACATGAGGGATGACATCAAGGTGAGCGGCGTCCGCACTAAAAACGGCATCAAGTTTGTAGCTGTAGGCCCAGGAAAGGAAACCGGCTGGCGCGCCCACTTTTTGGAGTATGGAACGAAAAAGATGGCTGCTCAACCGTTTATTTACCCGTCCTTCCACGAAAAGAAAGCGGAAGCTCTCGAAATCATGGCACAAGAAATGCGGAAGGGGTTGACATGATGGTTGACCTCAAGCCAGAAATCCTCCTAGCGATGCGGAACAGTGCGGTGCTCTCTACCATCCTCGGACGCGATAAAAATGGGCGTGTAAAAGTGTATCCGGAAACGGTTCCTGAATATGACAAGGCACCAATAACCGAGCCATATATCACCTTTTTCGAGCTGACCAACTTCGATGATTTTTTCACTGATGATCAGGCCGAAGGAAGCGAAATCCATTTTCAGATTGATATCTGGACAAAAGGCAACACATCACCTTTGGCAAAAGAAGTAGATAGGGTTATGAAGGAGCTAGAATTTAGTAGAACCGGCTCCGGCGATCTTTACGAAAATGATACCCAAACGTATCACAAAGCTTTACGATATAAAACATTTCGAATGATTGAGGAGTGAATGACATGGCAAAAGGAAAAGGCGTCCGCGTCGGACTTAATGATGTACACTATGCCATTATGAAAGACGACGAAACCTACGAAATACCGAAAAAACTTGCGGGGGCGATCCAGGCGAAGATTTCCCCAAAGTCGAACAAGGAGACTCTCTATGCAGACGATCAGGCATATGAGGTAGCTACTTCTCTTGGGGATATTGAGCTTGAACTGAATGTAGCTGATATTCCGTCTGAGGTGTTGAGAGACTTACTCGGTCATACGATCAATGCGGACGGCGTTCTCATTAAATCGTCGGAAGATAACGCTCCTTATGTTGCCCTCGGATTCCGCTCTAAAAAGTCGAACGGCAAATACCGCTATACATGGATATACAAGGGTAAATTCCAGCCAGAGGATCAGGAGTTTGCAACGAAGGAGGACAAGCCCAAGTTTCAAACTCCAACGATCAGCGGAACCTTTTTGCCGCGGGAAGACAACAAGCGCTGGCAGGCTCAGGTTGATGAGGACGACACTGGGGTGAAGCAGGAAGTCATTGACAACTGGTTTAAAGCTGTGTACGAAGAAACACCACCAACACCCTAGAGAGGGCCTGCCCCTCTCTTTTCTATTATTCGAAGGAGGAACGAATCATGGAATTGACACTAATCGTTGACGGTAAAGAAAAAACGTTTGTTGCCCCGTTCATCAGCGGGCGTATGTTTCGGCGGACGCTTGAGTTTCAAAAAAAATTTAAGGGAGATATCGATGAGACAACTCTTGATACCGCTGTTGATTATGTTGTGGAGCTTTACGGCAAACAATTTGACCGCGATACCTTTTACGATGGGATCGAGTCAAAAAAACTGCTCTCTACGATTACCGGCTGCATCGATGAGGTTGTCGACTCGGTTAATGGGGCAATCGGGGATGGCGGCGAAGCCCCAAACGAGTGAAGGGGGCGAACTACGACCCCCTTGACCAAGTGAAAGATTTGTATAAAGACCTACTCAAACAAGGATGGACCTTGCCTGAAATCGATGGCATGGACATCCTTTTCTTTTTTGAACTGGCGCAGCACGAGGGTAATAACGACCAACTACCAGAGGTCTGTATAGACCAACTCCCGTTTCTGTGAGGTGAGAGAAGATGGCTGAATTTGAAGTTGGTAATTTAGTCGCCAAGGTAAGCCTGGACGACACCGGGATAAATAAATCAATGGCAGAGCTTAACCGATCCATGAAGGTCGTACAGTCAGAGTTTCAGGCTGCAGGGGCAAAACTGGGGGACTTCGGAAAAAGCACGGAGGGTTTAAAAACCAAAGCCGAATCTCTCACCAAACAGATTGGTATTCAGCAGCAGATCGTGGCAAAACTCCGGGAAGAACACGCGAAAGCCGCCGCCGAAAAAGGCGAGGACGCCAAGCAGACGCAAAACCTTGAGGTCAAGCTCAACAAAGCCCAGGCCGAGCTATCAAAGATGCAAAACGAGCTGACGAAGACAAATGCGGAGATCAAATTACAAAGCTCAGCATGGACGAAGTTATCCGAAACGCTTAATGCTGCCGGTCAAAAGCTGAAGGATGTTGGCTCCAAGCTGACGAGTATTGGTAAGGACCTATCGGCCAAGGTGACTGCCCCGATTGTGGGCTTGGGTACAGCAGCCGTTGCCACTGTCAGTAAGTTCGACGACGGCATGAGCAAGGTACAGGCGATCACCGGGGCCACTGCTGCCGAGATGGAAAAACTGCGCCAACAGGCAAAGGATTTAGGCCGGGATACGCGGTTCTCTGCTTCGGAAGTCGCGGACGCATACAACTACCTGGGGATGGCAGGGTGGAAAACGAACCAGATCCTTGAGGCCACCCCGGCTATGTTGAATCTTGCTGCAGCCGGTGCTATTGATTTGGGGCGTGCGGCTGACATTGTGTCCGATACCATGAGCCAGTTTGGCCTTGACGCGAGCCAAGCAGGACACGCTGCGGATATCTTTGCTGTGGCGCAAGCGAACGCAAACTTGAATGTCGATATGCTCGGACACACCATGAAGTACGCTGGGCCGGTTGCGAATGCCTTTGGGGCTTCCCTTGAAGAAACCTCTGCAATGGCAATGATATTTGCTAACGCGGGGATAAAAGCAGATCAAGCGGGTACTGCCTTGAGATCAGGCTTTACAAGGCTGGCTGCACCTCCAAAAGAGGCAGCAGACGCTCTTGCCGAGCTGAATATCAAAACAAAAGACTCGGCTGGAAACATGCTTCCTTTGCAGGATATCGTTGCCCAACTCTCTACAAAATTTTCTGGTCTCAGTGAGAGCCAACAACTCTCAGCGGCGAAGGCAATCTTTGGGCAAGAGGCAATGGCTGCATGGATTGCAGCTATTCAGACGGGGCCAGAAACCTTGCAAAGATTTACGGATATGCTGATTAACTCCACTGGCGCTGCTGATAAGATGGCTAAGACGATGGAGGACAATATTGGTGGTTCCTTCCGTTCGCTTAAATCAGCGATTGAAGGCGCAGCGATAGCAATCGGCGACCGGCTGAAAGAGCCAATAAGGGCAATCGCTGATCACATCACGGCGCTGACACGAAAGTTTTCCCAGATTAGTCCCGCCATGCAGGACTTGATCATAAAAATCGGCCTGATAGCTGCTGCAATTGGCCCCGCGTTGGTTGTCATCGGTACGCTTGTTTCTTCTGTAGGAAGCATTGCTTCAGCATTTGGAGCCGTAAGCTTGGCTGTGGCAGAGGCGGGCGGCATCTTGGCCGTTCTCACAGGACCAATCGGGCTAACGGTAGGAGCAATTGCCGGATTAACAGTAGCAGGTGTTGGGCTGTACAACCATTTCAGTCAAGAGCTCATTCCGACCGTTAACCGTTTTGGTAGCGAGGTATCGGAGTCTACCCAAAAAGCAGTAGGGGCGTTTCTGGACCTCAATGATAGTGCGACTGTGGCGCTCAATCAATTGTCTTGGAGCGGCCAGGCTGTTACGAATGAGATGGCAACAAAGCTCACTGATACATTTTCGCAGATGGGACAACAGATCACTACGCAAATACAGACAGATCACGCCCAGCAGCTCCAGACCATGAAACAATTCTTTGAGCAAAGTTCTGTTTTGACGGATCAGGAGCAGGCGGCCATTATCGAGAAAATGAATCTGAACCACGAACAGCAGAGACAAACGATAGAGGCCGGTCAGCAACGGATCACGGAGATTCTCAACCTCGCCAAAGAGGAAAAACGCGCTATCACGGATGCAGAACGCCAGGAGATCAACCAAATACAGCAGCAGATGGTCCAAACCGGCATCCAAGTAATGAGCGAAAATGAATTGGAGCAGAAAGCGATACTTGAGCGGATGCGGTTGAATGCCTCTGACTTATCAGCGCTTCAAGCGGCAGAGGTTGTACAGAACAGCATCCAGCAACGAGATGGAGCAATCCAAGCCGCCAATGATCAGTATAACGAGATCGTAAAGGAAACGATCCGGCAACGGGACGAAGTGGGGAGCATCACAGAAGAGCAAGCAGATCGTATTCTTCTCCATGCGCAGGCTCAAAGAGATGGGGCCATATTAGCCGCTCAGCAGACGCATGCCGAAGTGGTGGAAGAAGCACAGGCTCAAGCTGGCGAACATATCAACGCGATAGACTGGGAAACCGGGGAAGTGTTGACCAGATGGGACATCTTCGCCAATTCCATGAAGGATACCTGGAACTCCATTAGAACAGCTGCAGTAGAGGCGTGGGAATCATTATCGGCGTACATCGCTCCTGTTGTCGAGGAAATATCCTCGTTCCTCAGAAGTACCTTCGGGGATTTTGCCGAGTGGTGGAAGCAGACTTGGCCGGACCTAAAGATTGCGTTTGAAAACATCTGGAACGGCATTGTCGCCTTCATCAGGCCAATCCTTGAAACGATTAAGGCTATATTCGAGACAACATGGCCTTACATCGAAAATATCATCGTTGCGACTTGGGAAACCATCAAGGGTGTTATCAGTGGATCGATTGAAGTGATCAAAGGAATCATTGATGTCTTTATCGGGGTGTTCACTGGGGACTGGGAGAGAGCATGGGAAGGTATCAAGAGTATCCTGTCAGGCGCTTGGGATGCTATTTACAGCATCTTTGAGGGCGCGTTTGACATCGTTGTGAACATTTTTTCCGGGATCATTTCAGGGATTGGCGAATATTTCGTAAGGTTCGGCCAAGAAATGAAAGATCACGGCGGGAACATCGTAAAGGGTCTTGGGCAAGGCATCATGGATATGGGTGGATGGATAAAAACCAAAGTAGCAGAGTTTGCAGCTTGGATTTCTGACGGGTTTAAGTCCTTTTTTGGTATTCATTCCCCCTCCAGGCTAATGTCCGAGTACGGGCAATATTTGGTTGAAGGTCTCTGGCAAGGCATTCAGGACATGGCTGGCTGGATCAAAGGCAAGGTAACGGAGTTTTCGTCCGGTATTGCCAACTCGATCAAGTCTTTCTTCGGTATCGCCTCTCCTTCCCGGCTCATGGCCGAATATGGCGGGTACATTGCCGAGGGTCTAGCCGTTGGTATGCGCCAGAACGAGAAGGCCGTGGCGGACGCCGCCAAGGCCCAGGCCGATATCGTAAAGAAAAAGACCCAAGAAGCCAAGGACGCCGCAGTCGCCAACTGGAAAGAGATGAATGCCAAGGTCAAAACTGAGGCAGACCTGATGGCCCAGGCAGTTACGGGCGCTCTTGAGAAAGTCAGAAGCACAACACAGCTTGAGCTGGCTATCTCCAAGCAGGAGTTTGAATTGTTCGCTTCCACATTGGGGAACACGACAGCCGATCAAGCGAAGAAGCTGGAAGCCCAAATGGAGCTTCTCCGAATTGAGCTGAACACTTCCAAAGAGACGGTAGATGTCCTAAACAAAGCATACGACGATATGGTCAAGGTTAAGGGCGCTAACAGCGAAGAGGCCAAAAAGTTGTATCTGGAATTGTTGAAAGAACAAACTGCCTACCAAGGTCTTAATAATCAGTTGAAAGAGCTCGAAAAAAATTATGGCAGTGCGGCCAATGCAGCTAGAAACCTGGTCATTGAGCAAGGGAAGATTTTCGAAAACATTAATGGTAATTGGGTTGAGAGTGGCAGAGTCGGAGATCGTGTAGGTGCTGACGACCCCATTTACGGCCCCGGAGGAGCCTGGGAAGACATGCCGGACTGGCTCAAGCCAAAACCATCTACTGGTGGCAGCAAAGAGGAAGACAGCGGACGAACCAGACCGAAGGACACAGACCGAGAGGGTTCCTACCAGAAAGACGTCGACAAGGGCAACTTCGGCGGCTCCGTTAACACGAATGTAAGGAGAGCTGCCAAAGAAGTCGGCGACTCCATCAGAGACGCATTCGACAAAGTAAAAGAGTCGTTCAGGTTCCCAGGCCTCGCAACGGGCGGAACGGTTACACAATCAGGCTGGACCTGGGTAGGTGAAAAGGGGCCGGAGCTGCTTAACCTCCCGCGCGGTTCTCAGGTGATTCCGAACTACGATCTTCCCCGTGTAGGCTCCTCTTCCCAGTCTGTACAGTTGGAGATCAATATCAATGGCCCAGTATACGGGATTGATGATTTGGATGGGCAGATCAAGCGAGTTGTCCAGACAGAAACTCTTCCAATCCTAACGAAGCAGCTGCGGCAACCGTCGAGATCAAGGGGGTAAGGTGATGCCAACCGATATTGGTGTAGTAGGAGAAGTAGTAACAAAACGCACTCCTTTTTCCAAACACTATCTTCTTTCAGACGGCTCTTATAGAGCCGTCATTTCTTTAGAACCTATGCATTATCAATGCGAGAGTGGCTACCTGCATAACATTGATACCGATCTACACGACGAAGCTGACTTTGACGTTGTAGAGGCACCAATATCAAAAGATGCAAAACTATTGTTCGATGAGCGGAGAACAGAGGTAGCAGCAGCAAAGAAGAAAAGAGTGCTTGACCGTTCCCGGCATGACTTTTGCGCATTGAAGGTACCGTTTCAAGCGGTTATTCCGCGTCAGTTCCGGAAGGGGTATACCATTGGTAAAGGGGCCGACTCGCTAACCTTCCGGCCTGTCGGCGTATCTCCAACAGTTGGACGGCAAAGACACGACGACCGATCTATCGTAGAGTACCAGGATGCTTGGCATGACACGGATGTAACGTTGCAGATTACACCAACCGGAGTAAAGGAGACGATTGTCCTCAAATCCATCGAATCCCCAACTTCATTTACCTTTGAAGTAGACGGGGATTTGAGTGAATCTCTTGAGGCAGGAGAATTGCAGTTGCAAGACGCATGGTTGGAAGATGCCCAAGGGGTAAAAAGAGACGTACAGCAGATTGTTCGCAGAGAAGGAGAAAGGACATACCTTGATCTTATTGCGGCTGTAGATGGACTATCTTACCCGATTACGATAGACCCAACAGTTAGCTTCTCAAAATGGAACTTCATTGTTGAAAGGAGAGAGGCGAAGACTTGGTCTGGACTCCAAAATGCTATAACAGAAACGGGTAGTGTTCGTGCCGATGCGTTTAAAAGCTGGCTACCTGCAACATATTCATACGTAGTAGCAGTATGTCTCATGTCATTCGATACCAGTGCTCTTCCCGACGACAGTTTCATCATTTCAGCGAGTTTAACTGTGGGGCCTGATGATCACTACGGGAGCAAGTTAAATGGAGAATACTGGAATGGGGCAACCGGTGGTTTTTGGTCGATAGATGTTGGGACTAATGCCTTTAGTACGTCCTTGTCTCCAAAACGACCGAATACGATTGCTTTAGGCACTTTAGGAATCAACAAGATTGGATATACGCGAATTAGGATGGGCTTGGCTGCAAGCAACCCTCCAACAGATCAAAACGGTGTTGTCAACCTTGCTTACTTACCAGGCACACCAGTCCTTGAAGTTCAATACAATATTACTCCTACAGTACCTACCCTATTAACTCCAAACGGCGGTGAGACTTGGAACGCTCTTCATACGATTACTTGGTTGGCCGCTTCTGATCCTGAGGAACCACAAAGCAGCCTGCGATACAATATCCAGTTATCAGTTGACAACGGTACGAACTGGAAGGATATTGTTCCGTTAACCCAAGCTGGCGTTACCTCATATTCTTACGATTTTTCACATGAGCCGGAAACATCCTTGGCTAGAGTTCGAGTACGAGCGTATGATGGATATTCTTACGGTCCTTGGGATGAATCCGATGGAGTTTTTACCATCATACACAACCAGGCTCCAACTGCACCGACACAACTCTCGCCAAGCGGAGGCGCAGCAGTTGATCGAGCATTAACCCAACGCCTGTCCTGGAAGCACAATGACCCAAACAGTAATGACCCTCAAAGTAAATTTGACTTGCAATGGCGCCCAGTGGGGACAACCACATGGAATCCTGTTTCGCAGACAACGCCTAATCAGTATTGGAATGCTCCTGGAAATACGTTCCCTCGTGGAAATATTGAATGGCGAGTTCGCACCTATGATCAGGCAGGCCTGAGTGGTCCATACTCAGCACAGGCAACCTTCTTCGCTGGGGATAAACCAGCTGAACCGACAATAATCGGTCCGTCTTCCCCTGTACCGATTGCTCGCCCTACGCTGGAATGGTCGAGTTTTGGACAGACAGCCTATCAGGTGCAAGTGCTAAATACGGTACGAGTGACCTTGTGGGACAGTGGTGAAGTAATCAGTACCAATAAGGCCCGAACGATTGGCATGGATCTGACGAATAACACGAGCTACATTCTGCGTGTCCGGATTAAGAATGCAGACAACCTATGGAGTAGTTGGGTAGAAAGGACAATAGCTGTCTTCTATACGACTCCACCCACTCCGCTCCTGACTGTCACCGGCCATGATCGGGAAGGGAAAATAACGGTGGCCATTAAAAATCCGGCTCCAAGTGGAACAGAACCAAATGTCAAAAGTAATGACCTATTTAGAAGAGAAGTTGGACAGACAGAATGGACAAGGATAGCTACTGGCATCCCAGTCAACGGCAAATTTGATGACTACACCGTGGCAAGTGGTACTCCTTACGAGTACATGGCTCGTGCACAGGGCACCAATGGAACGATTAAAGATACTCACTACTATCAAGGGAAGATATTCTTAGTCGGTGCCTGGCTTCACTGCGTAGACGATCCACTTGGTACAGCGCACCGCTTCGTATTGAGCAGTGGCAATAGTGAAGAGTGGAAAACAGAAGGGACACTAATGAAATTTGCTGGGCGGCATAGGCCAGTTGCGGAGTTTGGAGAAAATGATAGCGGTCGCATTTCAGTAAAGTTAAAGATGCTCCGTAAACAAGAAGATCGGGAAATCTTACAGAGCATTGTTCAGCGTAAAGCGACAGTTTGCTACCGTGACAACCGCGGCCGGAAAATGTTCGGCGTCATATTTGTCCTGCCGAGTTCCGATACGTTTTACGGATATGGTGTAGGCATTTCTATTGACGAGATCGACTACCGGGAGGATGTGTAATGCAGACACTAGCCAGAAACGGATACACTGCTGAGCAGGTGAAGAAAGCCTTGCACGCCCCCCACCGGTCCCTCCGTTTTCGATACGAGCTATTGGACAAGCAGAATCAGCTCAAGGCAAATCTATCAGGGGTTCTTAGCGGAAAAGTATCGTACCAATCGCTTGCCCAAATCAAGCGAACCGCTACGTTTAAGTTACGAGAGGACAGTTCGATTAACTTCCTTTCTGACCGAATCAAACCCTATGTCCTACTACGAATGTCGGACGGCGGATGGACAGAATGGCCGCTTGGCGTGTTTGTGCTTTCAACGCCGCCAAGAAGGGTAGATGGAGCCGGGGTCATTACCCGGATGGTGGAAGCCTATGACCTGCTGCAGGTATTGGTCGACGACAAGGTGGATGACCGGTATACGGTAACCCGAGGGACGAATTATATCGCAGCTGTAAAGACTTTGCTGGACCGATCCGGGATTGCTGGGCAGAATCTGACTGCAACGGATAAGACTTTGCCGTCGGATCGGGACTGGGACCCAGGAACGACCATTCTAAGCATAATCAATGACCTATTGGGGGCGGTAAATTACCGCTCCCTTTGGTTTGATGAGCATGGGATTGCTGTAGCGCAGCCGTACGTTACGCCTGCAAGTCGTGCCAGCGAATACACCTACCGAGACGACGATAAGTCAGTAATTTTCCCAGACGTTGAGCAGTCCCTAGACTTGTTTGCAGTGCCTAACAAATGGGTTTTGGTCGTATCCGAGCCAGACCGTCCGCCATTGGTCAGCACGTACACGAATAGCAATCCTGAGAGCCCTACAAGCACCGTAAGCCGCGGTCGAACAATCGTTGACTACCGCGAGTACGAAGAGGCAGCAGATCAGTCCACGCTTGATGCTAGGGCGCAAAGGATCGCCTCCGAAGCCAGCCAGGTTTACGAGTCCGTGGAGTTTGAGACGGCCATCATGCCGATGCACTCGGACATGGATTGCTTGACGCTTGAATTCACGGCTCTTAGCATTTCCGACAAGTACATCGAAACATCGTGGGAGTTTGATTTGCGGGCGGGCGCTCGGATGAGGCACCGTATCCGGAAGGTGGTGAACGTCTGATGAGTGCAGAGGATTTTCTGGACATTCTTTCACCGGAGCAGAACGTCCCTTCACCGTTCAGGATGGGCACTATTCCGGCCAGCTACACGAGCGGCCTCCCGCCAGTCCAGTTCGATGGGGAGACGAAAGCCAGCACGAAGCGTTATCCGTTCTTGGAAGGGTATACGCCAAGAGCCGGAGATCGTGTTTTGCTGGCCCGCGTTGGGCATGGCTGGGTGGTGGTAGGGAAAGTAAGGACCACGTAAGGCCTCGATTATTCGGGGTTATTTTTATTGCCGTTTGGCAAGGAGGGGAAAACCATTGAGTATGAAGGATACTTTAATCACGGCAGCGATTGGAGCGAACGGTAAGGAAACGGCAGTTGGCGGCGTGGTGGCCGTCGTTGGATCGACACTCAGCGCGTTCCTGGGCGGGTGGGACATTACACTCAAGCTTCTGGTTTACGCAATGATTGTAGATTATTTTACGGGTTTACTCGGGGCCATTCGGTCCAAAAATGTTGACTCGGAAGTCATGTTTTGGGGCGGGATCAGGAAGAGCGTCATTCTTGTTGTTGTCGGGATGGCGGTCATGTTGGATCAGCTCATGGGGAATGATACGCCAGTATTTCGAACGCTGGCCTTGTACTTCTATATTGGCCGTGAAGGGATCTCCATCCTTGAAAACCTGGGCCATCTTGGCGTTCCGTTTCCGGCCTTCTTTAAACAGATCATGGAGCAGCTGAACGAGAGGGGGAATCAACGTGGCAGCAACAACTAAAGGTATTGATTGCGCCGTCCCATTGACGGCTGAAAAGGCAAAGAAAATGAGCGAGGCGGGCATGCGTTTCGTCTGCCGGTATCTCGTTCCTGCGAGCATGGCGTGGAAGCGGTTGACGCGCAGCGAGGCTGAGGCGATCACAGCGGCCGGCATGCGGATCGTTAGCGTCTTCCAAAGAGGAACCAATGACGCTGCAGGCGGCGCTGTCAATGGGACAAGGGACGGCAAGGCAGCCTTCCAGGAGGCCAAGCTGATCGGGCAACCGGAAGGTACGGCGATCTATTTCGCCGTGGATTTTGACGCTCAGCCGAAGGATTACGCAGCCATTGAAGCGTACCTTCGTGCAGCTGCTAAGGAATTGCCCGGCTATTACGTTGGCGTGTACGGCTCCTATTCTGTCATTGAGGAAATGGCCCGACGTGGCGCGTGCTCTCACTTCTGGCAGACCTACGCCTGGAGTAAGGGGCGGCTTTCGCACGCGGCGAACATCTACCAGTACAAGAACGGGCAGGAGCTGGCCGGGCATCAAGTAGACCTCAACGACGGTCTGGGCAATGAGGGGTGGTGGGATACGACTGTGCAAAATGTGGAAAAGCCTGTTAATAACACTATCGACAAAGCGGCAGCCGAGAAGGTGATCGGCGTACTTGGGGCGCTCTGGACGGCCAGCTCGGACAAGCAAGTACAGGCAGCAGCTCACTTCGCCGCCAACTCGCTGCGGGATGCAGCAGGGATTCCGCGTCAATGAGTAACGCCCTCCGAAAAGGAGGGCTCTTTTTTTTGCGTTACTGAGATATTTGAATAGAGGATGCAATACCGTCCCTGAAGTAAATATAATTTGATCTAAACTTATCTTTGGTAGGATAGATCCACTGTTCATGTACGCCCCATGATTCCATTGATGTGTTAATCTTTTCTGGTTTTCCCACTGACATGAGCACCATTTCTTTCGTCATTCCTACAGCGACTTTCCCCTGTTTGATGCCTTCATATACAGCATTAGGCCACTTCTTGTCATACGGGTTTGTATAGGTAAGCATGTCTTTTAAGCTTTCTGCATTGACCATTCTTACTGCATAGAGCTTGTCGCCCGACTTCACATAAACTTTAAAAGTGTTTTGTAAATTCTCTGGCTCTACGTATTCGATTGTGACAGGTGTGAGGTTAGGTAGTTTAACCGGCTGATTAATTTTATCAGTGATGAATGGTGATCCGATAATCCAGTTGGTTTTTCCTAGATGCTCCTTGCCAAACTTTGCGAATTCGGCGATCAGGGCAACCCTGTGGTTATAGCTTGCATAAGGATCAAAGTTTTTGTTATCTGTTCTTTCGGAAATGGTGATGGTCTTGGAGTCAGAATTATATAGGGCTGAATAATTGAAAAGCTGGTTAATAGAGTATTTTGAAAGCATAAACGTGTTGTTGATAATTTTTGGAGGTACATCTATTAAAACAGGCTTATCTTTAAGGGACCCTATTTCTTGATCAGCAGTAAAAGAAAAGGTGTAGGGGGCAGTCCCTTTCAAAGTTTTTGTATTTGGGTCATATGTAAATTCAACTCCAAGGCTCTCAAGAAAAGGTCTGGCAGGAACGTACTCGAATCCACCGTTTACAATGACTGCTTTTGCCTCCACCTGTTTTCCGTTGATAATCAATTCTAATGGTGTGATTTGGTCAGAAGCGTTAACCATGTTTGGTAATGATAAGATGGCCATTAAGCAAAATGAAATTAGTGCCTTTCTCACTATGTGACTCCTCCTATGGGTTATTTAAATAGCTTTTTGAGAAAAGAAAAGAGATCAAAAGTTGTGCGATTGTATACCTTGTTGTATGCATACTTCTTGGGGTTTCGCAGCCATCCGTACCCGCGCGGCATCTTCAGGCCAGCTCTGTGGACGATCTGTCTCTTTAAGCTAGTGCGGGCAGAAATCCGTTTTTTCAGACTTGGCTTCCTCATCCCAAACTTCAAACCAATCCCTCCCTCTTTTTGTAACATTGTACCATTTTTGGTTCGATAGTCTCAGTGATTTTTGAAAAGATGTTTGCTCGATAACCAGACATAAGCATATAATGAACGCAAACAAACGTTCGTGAATAGGTGATATAGGATGGAGCCAAAGGAGTTACTGCACAATTGGTTTATTCTGAACAAGACCGTTTCCTATTTGAAGGACGATCTGACTTTAGCCCAATCGGCCCCGTTAAAGATTCCTGGCATCTTGGCAGGTGGGATCCGTGCCATGGGAAGTATGTTGTATGCCCAGGAGAGGGAGGCGGCCAAAGAGCTGCGACAGAATGGGGTGCGGATTGTTAAGGAATTTTACGACCAGCGGGAGTACTTTGTGGTATGGTCGCACCGGGGCCAGGTCGAGATGCTCCGGCTGCATGATAATTTGGTATTGATGGGCGTGCAGAAGAAGGTCAATGAAGTGAGGCAGCAATTGACATGGAGCAAAGAAAACCCGACACCATGAGAGAACGGAGCCGGGTTTTCGTGACCATATTTTGACCATATTCTTATCTGAACACATCCTAAGATACCGGATATAAAACGTGAAACTTCCTATATAATAGTAGGTAATCCTAGCGTATCCTAGGCATTCATTTAAGAGCGTAAGAAATACGGTCTCAAAGCAGCTCGTCGCGCGCCTCAATTCTCCAAGCGCTAAGAGAAGCTTTATGCAAAACCCCTTGTTCTTTGTGTATGCAAAGGCAGGGGTTTTTGTTTTGCTCTTAACGGATTGCAAACGGGCTTATTGAGTGTCCAAACGCGAACAAGCCGTCATATTTGCCGACCTTTGTCCATATGATGAAACGAGAATGGACAAAGGGGACGGTGCAAGGTGGCTCGAAAAGTAACGGGATACATCCTTTCATTTCTTTTGCTCGTGCTGTTGCTCACCTACGAAGCACCAGATCGTTCCTCCTGGACGACCTGGTCGTTGCCTCTGGCAGGGACAGTCATCGCTATCGATCCGGGACATGGAGGGAAAGATGGCGGAGCTGTTTCATCAGATGGCAGTGTGATCGAAAAAGAAGTGACATTGGCGATCAGTTTGTACTTGCGTGATTTCCTCCTGCAGTCAGGTGCGCACGTCATCATGACGCGGGAAGAGGACAAGGATTTGGCTACTCCGGAGGCTGAGCGGCTTCGGAAAAGAAAGTCGGAGGATATTCGCAACCGGGTCAAGTTCGTCAACGAAAATACCCCGGACTTCCTCGTCAGCATTCACGTCAACTCCATCCCCTCGCCAAAGTGGAAGGGAGCCCAGACGTTTTATTACCCCGCTTTTAAAAAGAGCGAGGAAATCTCCTATCTGATCCAGGATGAGATCAAACGGGTTCTGGAGAATACGGACCGGCTGCCGAGCAAAACAGGCAACGTATTTCTGATCCGCGAGGTGGACTGTCCAGCCGTATTGGTAGAGGTTGGTTTTATCAGCAATGAGGCAGAAGCGAAACGCCTGCGCTCGGTCGATTACCAAAAGGCGATGGCCAATGCGATTTACCAAGGGATATTGAGACACTACGCCGGCGAGAAGCCGCCAGCTGCCCCGTGATCAGCACTTGTTGTGGCTTTGGGTAATAATTGCGTGTGGCATGCGGCAGTTAGAAATACCCGCATCCGTGTGCGGTCTCGTCGGATATGCTATAATGGACGCGCATACCTCTGAAGAGCTTTTGTTTTCGTTTGGAAAATCTTGAGATCGAGGTGGACGAAAGTGTTGACCAAAGAAAGCGTACTGGAAGCGCTGCGCGATGTAAAAGACCCGGAAATAAACCGCAGCTTGGTCGAATTAAATATGATTCGGGACATTCAGATCGAGGGAGAAACCGTCAGTTTGACCGTTGTTCTCACCATCTCTGGCTGTCCGTTGAAAGCCAAAATCGAACAAGATGTAATTGCTGCCGTCAAAGAGTTGGGCGCCAAAGAAGTGAATCTGCGCTTCGGCTCCATGACAGATGAGGAACGCGCTGCGTTGAGTGCGCAGCTGCGCGGGGGACAAGCGTCCTCTCCTTCCCCGGCAGGACAAGCGACTGTACTGAATCCGATCCTGGCTAAAGACTCGATGACCACGTTTATTGCCGTCACTTCCGGAAAGGGCGGCGTAGGCAAATCGACCGTCACTGTCAACTTAGCCGTCTCTCTGGCCCGTTTTGGAAAAAAAGTCGGTATTATCGACGCCGATATTTATGGTTTTAGTGTGCCTGACATGATGAATATTGAACAGCGCCCGACCGTTATCGGCGAGACGATCCTGCCTGTTGACAAGTTTGGGGTAAAGGTTATGTCCATGGGATTTTTCGTAGAGGACAACTCCCCGATCATCTGGCGAGGACCGATGCTGGGCAAAATGCTGCGGAATTTCTTTACGGAAGTCCATTGGGGCGAAGATCTCGACTATCTATTGCTTGATTTGCCTCCCGGTACAGGCGATATGGCTCTCGACGTCCATACAATGATCCCGCAAAGCAAGGAAATCGTCGTGACAACTCCGCATGCAACTGCCGCCTTTGTTGCGGCTCGCGCTGGTGCCATGGCTAAGAAAACGGGACATGAAATTCTCGGTGTCGTCGAAAACATGGCTTGGTATGAGGCCAAAGACGGTTCCAAGGAATACGTCTTTGGCAGAGGCGGAGGTGCCAAGCTTGCCGAGACGCTTGCGACGGAATTATTGGCGCAAATTCCACTGGGGCAGCCTGAAAATCATCCGTCAGAGGTCGACTACTCTCCATCTGTATACCGGGCGGATACGGAGATCGGCAAGCTATACATGGACATGGCGAAGCTTGTTGTTGAAAAGTGTGAAGCGGCTGTTAATCAGTAAATCCTTGTATAGGAAAAGGTGGGCTCTGGGTGGAGCTCACCTTTTGTAATAATGGTGATTTTATACGCCATATCTGCCTATCGAATACGTGTAACGAAGGCTTGCGAAAAGGTGCGGAGCTGTTTGCTCATGTCGCATTGCCGCCGCCACCGCTGCCACCTCCGCCGCCGCCGCCTTCACCACCCTGACCGCCGCCTTTTTTCTTTCCTTTCTTCATTTCTTTTGGCTTCATCATGTCTTCGGTCGCCTTTGTCATCAATCTCATGAGCTCTTCCTGGAACAGAGGGCTTTGTAGGGATTCCTTCATAACTTGCATGGTTTGCTTTCGATATGCGGAGCTTCGCATCATTTCCATCAAATTTTTTTCAAACTCCGGATCCTTCATGATGCCAATCAACATTTTTTGATATTCCGGATCCTTCATCAGGTCCTTCATTAACGCTTTATGCTCGTTTTTCATCGATTTAGCCAGGGTGCTGGCAAACTTTGGATCCTTAAAGGCTTCTTTGATATGCCGGTTTTCCGGATTGGAAATGCTTTGGATCAGCGTTGTTTTCACGGTTGACTCGTCCATGATGAGGTTCTGCGTAAATTTTTCGTCCTTCATCATTTTCGCAACGGAATTTTTGGCCTCTTCCGTTTGCAGAATGTCGAGAACCATGTCCTTTACACTCTTATAATCAGGCTGTGCCGGGCCCTGTGCCTGTCCCCCGTTGCCGCAGCTTGTCATGATCAGGCTGACCGCCAGCAACAGCCACAAAGAAACGCTTTTCTTCCACATGAGGCGGTTACCCTCCTTTACCCTGTCTAAAAGTAACGTGCGCATTTTGTTTTGTTCTTACGCTAGTATTTTCTTGCATGGGTTGGTACAATCATAAGCGATGCAGATGGGAGGGACGTTCTGGTGAGCTTGCGCAAGTATGGCTGGCTGTTTTTTACTACCTTGCTGCTCGGCGGTTTGGGCGGTATTGTGGTAGGTCTTATCTTTGCTTCCGATAAATTACTGGGAGGCACGATGGCCAACTTTTTTATGGGAACCTTTATGCAAATGCTGTATGGAATGACGATCAGCATTGTGGCGCAAATGGGCCTCTTTGCTTATATGACGATCAGTTATTTTGCCAGAGGTCTTTTCAGAAACCCGGGCTTGTGGAAGAATATACAGATTTTTCTAGTGTTATTTGTGTTTTTTGACATGATTTATTTGCGGTACACCATGTTGGGAGAAGGCTCAGGGCTATCAGAATTTTTCGTCGAGCCCATCCTTTTGCTTGTTATTGCGGTTGTCACGGCTTATGCCAAGGCAAAGCTGACCAATCCAAGCGCTTGGGTGCCGACATTGTTCTTTATGTTTGTGTTTACTGCCGTTGAGTGGATTCCGGCTTTGAAACAACATAATTTTTATGCCACGATGTCGATGCTGGTTCCCCTATTGTTCTGCAACGTTTGGCAAGTGATGCAACTTCATCGGGTGGTAAAATAAGAAAAGCTGACCTGGCTTGGTCAGCTTTTTCAATTAATCTCCTGGGAATTAACCTGGGAGCCGGCGATCAACTCGGACACGGTGACAAATTCATATCCGTCAGCACGAAGCTTATCGATGATTGTAGGCAAGGCCAGATGGGTTTCTTTGCTCGTGTCGCTGGCGTGCAACAGAACGATGTCCCCCGGGTGAGCTTTTGACAGCACGTTATTCACGATTACGTCTACACCGGGGTTCGTCCAGTCCTGGGAGTCCGTATCCCATTGAATGACCGTGTACCCCATACTGCTTGCGATTTGCAGAACCCGCTTGTCGAAGTCCCCGTTTGGCAGGCGGATCAGCGTAGGTTTCTTTCCGATAAGCTCTGTCAAAATGGTGTGGGCCTTGCTGATCTGTGTCCGGATTTCCTCATCGGAATACTTGCTGTAGAAGTCGTGGTTGTTTCCATGTGAACCAATTTCAAAACCGTCTTCTTTGATGCGTTTGACAATCTCCGGATGTCGCTGACTCCAGGGGGCGGATAGAAAAAAAGTGGCCTTGCTCACCTTTTTCTCCCGGAGCACATCGAGAATGGGTGTGGCCCGGGTTTCCCCCCAGCTAATGTCGAAGGTCAAGGCTATTTTCTTCTCCTTGGTGTCAATCTTATAGATGGCTTGAGGGGCTTGAACCCCGTCGGAAATAACAGCGATGGCGTCACGCTCGGCATAGGCGATTCCAGCTGCCATCAGCAAGGCGGTCAGGATAATCATCCACTGTTTCAAGCGTTGTGCGCTCACGACAAACATAAACTTCATGAACAGCACCTCCTTTGTCCCATAACAGTTTATGCTGGGCAAACGAGGATATTCTTTGTCCTGTTGGGTTATGATGCGGTACAATGCATATAGTGTATTAACCAGGCTATAGCTATAAAGGAGCGTGGCTCATGAGAACGCAGTTTAACCGCCTTTGGACGGATAACAGAAAGTATTTCCTGACGGCTTGTCTGCTTTTTGGGGGAGGGGCCGTTTTGGGGTTTTTGCAGGCGCATGCATTGGAGGAAATGGTAAAATCCCTGCTGGGTCAGTTGAAAGATGTGATTGACCGGATACATGCGAACGGTGGCGGCGTATTCGCGACGTTTTGGGCTATCTTCTCCAATAACGTAACCAGCTCTCTCATGATGATGGCAATGGGGCTGTTTTTTGCCTTTTTTCCCGTGTTCGGCTTGATGGCGAACGGTGTGTTGCTTGGTTTCATCTTTGCGAAATACAGTTCTTTCGGTGTAAGCCCTTGGCTTGTGTTCGCAGCCGGCATTTTGCCGCATGGCATTTTGGAGCTGCCGGCAGTGTTGTTTGCCGCAGGGGTAGGGATACGTCTCGGCATGCTCAGCTTGCGATCGGTAGGAGCCTTGATCCAACCGGTAAAATGGGAGCAAGTGAAAAATGATTGGTACGATACGTTAAAGCAGTTTCCGATGGTCGTACTCACTGTCATCGGCATGCTGTTTCTGGCCGCTATTATTGAGAGCAGCGTTACTCCGCTGATTTTACAAGAAGTGCTTGGCGACCAGCTTAAGCAGCTGAATCTTATCAAATAGCAAAGTGAATCTTCAAGCACCTTAAAAAAGGGTGCTTTTTTTCTTTTCGAGTCTTGAAGGGAAAAAGATAAATCAAAACTTTCCCTGCTATGATACGAAACTGACCGAGCTTTTCGGATGAATACGGTTGAAATGCCTGGGCAATGATATAGGGTAGACTCGGAGAGGCGGAGGTTGATCTGATTGTTGGGTTTCCTGTTTACATCAAAAGAGGTGCAAGAGCTGGAGTATCTGCTGAAACGGGAACTGGAGGAAATGCTGCTTGATTTTAGCGACAAGCGTATTGATTATTTAGTGAAAAGAGCCATGGAGGAACGGTACTCGATTATCTTTCGAATGTACGCCCGAATCGCTTCCCCCAATGAGATTTCGAAGTATGTAAGACGTAAAAAAACGGGGGAAGAGAACTTTACTTAAAACTTTTTTAAAAAAACCTATTGACTCTAACTAGGCTAGCGTGATAGATTAATTCTTGTCCTCGAGAGAACGACTTGAAAAACTAGTTGCCTCGAGACGGTGAAATAGATGAAATGCTCTTTGAAAACTGAACAGCGAAGCGTTTTTACCGAAGTAATGCCAGATGTCACGCTGAGGCACTTCAGTATCGAAGTGATGCCGGTTGTGACTGCTGAAATACTTCGTTC
>NZ_JAUMSJ010000018.1:0-95736 GCF_037834415.1 Brevibacillus borstelensis
ATAGTGTTGCTCGTATAATCTTTCACCTCTAAAACAACAAGGCCAAGGTCTGGCCCTATTATGACAAAATCCGGCCTTCTTCCCCGAATCTCCGGTTCGTAGTAAACAATATAATCACTTGGCAAATGGTTTTTCAGACATTCAAACAACATTCTCTCTCCAGCCGTCCCTCCCCTAGGGATTGTTTCCGGTACCATATAAGCCACGATCTGTCTCTCCTAGTACATTATTCCTATTTCATTTCATTATAGTATAAATGGCAGCAAAGAAGCAGACGAAAATACGGATGAGCCAAATCGTGGCAACAGATTTGCCGCAGAAAACCAAAAAACACGAGTCCGCCCAACTCAGGAGCAAACTCGTGTCCAATCCGCTTCGCCGCAGCGTACAAAGCGCTTTACTCTTTCACCGCAAAATCAATCCCGCCGAGTCCGTCCCAGCGGGCCGATACGACATCGCCTGCAAACAGCTGATGAGCTCCTGTAATTCCCCCGGATAAAATGACCTGCCCCGCCCGGAGCTTCTCACCTTTTCTGCTGAGCATGTTGGCCAGCATCGCCACAGAGTGGGCCGGGTGCCCCAGCACGGCGGCTCCCGCTCCCAAATCCTTCATCTGTCCATTAATCGAAAGGGTCACTCCGACGAGGTCGAGCTCCAATTCGTCCGGCCTTTTCATCCGGGAGCCGAAAAAGACCCGGGATGACGAGGTGTTGTCGGCGATGACATCGGGTAGCGTAAACTCGAAGTTTTTGTATCGGCTGTCGATGATCTCCAGCGCCGGGAGCACGTACTCCGTGGCAGCCAGCACCTGCGCTCCGGTGACGCCCGGTCCCGCGATGTGCTCGCCGAGAACAAAAGCGATTTCCGCTTCCACCTTTGGATGAATCAGCTCACTCAACGGAAGCATGCCGTTGTCGATCGCCATATAATCGAAAATGACGCCGCAAATCGGTTCATGCACGTTCATTTGCTTCATTTTGGCCTGGCTGGTCAGGCCCATTTTCAGCGCCAATACACGGTGGCCCTGCTCTTTCTTGATCGCAATCAGCTCCTCCTGAATCAGGTAGCCATCCTCAACGGACAGGTCGGGATACTCTGCCGTCAATTTCACGATCTCCTGCTTGCCAAGCTCGGCGTCCACAAGCTTTTGCGCGAGTGATCTGCATACTTGTTCCGCGAGCATGCGCTCCCCTCCTATCTGCTTTCCACAGCTGCCTTCTGCTTCGCGATCTCGGCGGCGACATCGATGATCATGTCCTCCTGCCCGCCGACGGCCTTTCGCGCTCCAAGCTCGATCAAAATGTCTCGGGAATCGATCCCGAACCGCTTCGCCGCCCGCTCCGCGTGCAGGCGGAAGCTGGAATAGACGCCGGCATAGCCGAGCACGAGCGAGTTTCTCGTAATCTCCTGGGGCACCTGGATCAACGGTGCCACGATTTCTTCCGCCAGATCCATCATTTTGTACAGATCGATCCCGGTCTGGATACCCATCCGCTCCATCACGGCGGCGAACACCTCTGTCTGCGTGTTGCCGGCTCCGGCTCCCAGACAGCGGACACTGCCGTCGATGCGCGTAGCTCCTTCCTTGATGGCGGCCAGCGTATTGGCCATCGCCAGTGACAGGTTGTTGTGGGCGTGAAAGCCGACCGGGACTTCCAGGCTTTCCTTGAGCGCCCGGACTCGCTCCGCGACCTGGCCTGGGAGCAGCGCTCCGGCGGAATCGACGATATAGACGACGTCAGCTCCATAGCTTTCCATCAATTTTGCCTGCTCCGCCAGCTTGGCGGGCGGGGCCATATGGGCCATCATCAGAAAGCCGACCGTAAGCAGCCCCAGCTCCTTGGAACGGGCGATGTGCTGAGCCGAGATGTCCGCTTCGGTGGAATGGGTGGCGATCCGCGCCATCCCTACACCAAGCTTGGCCGCGGCATTCAAATCCTTGATCGTGCCGATCCCCGGCAGCAGCAAAACGCCGATGGTCGCCTGCCTGCAGACGGAAACGGCCGCTTCGATCAATTCCATTTCATTCGTGCGCGACAAGCCGTATTGCAGAGAAGAACCGGCCAGCCCGTCTCCGTGAGAGACCTCGATAAAGGGCACGTTTGCTTCGTCGAGCGCACGGGCCACACGGACGACCTGCTCGACGGTAAACTGGTGGTTGATCGCGTGACTTCCGTCGCGAAGCGCTACTTCGGTGACGAGAATCTCCCGTTTATCAGTCATTTCCCTTCCCTCCCTTTCAGACGGACGCCGCCCCGACGTGAGGCTTGGCGAATTCCTCCGCCACTTTGACCGCAGTCGCGGTCATTATGTCCAGATTTCCTGCGTATTTGGGCAGGTAATCCCCCGCGCCTTCCAGCTCCAGCACCACCGTTACGCGGTTGCCGTCAAACAGCGGCTCTGTACGGAGGCGATAGCCGGGCACGTATGACTGAATAAAGGCAACGGTCTGCTCGATAGAAGCGGTTATTGCCTGTTCATCCACCTCGCCCTCCACCAGCGCATACACCGTGTCCCGCATCATGATTGGCGGCTCGGCCGGGTTCAGGATGATGATCGCCTTGCCCTGTTTGGCCCCGCCAATCACTTCCAGACCGCGGGCGGTCGTTTCGGTAAATTCGTCGATATTGGCACGGGTGCCCGGACCCGCGCTTTTGCTGGAGATGGCCGCGACGATCTCCGCATAGCTGACAGGGCAAACCCGGTGAATCGCATGGACGATCGGGATCGTGGCCTGCCCGCCGCAGGTGATCAGATTGATATTGCATTCATAGAGATGCTCCCCCAGATTGACGCTGGGCACTACATACGGGCCGACTGCCGCCGGAGTCAGGTCGATGGCGAGCTTTCCGGCCTCCTTCAGCGCTTTGGCGTGACGTATATGAGCTTTGGCCGAGGTCGCGTCAAAAACGATATCGGCAAGCTCCGGGGCATTGTCCAAAAACTGCTTCAGCCCTCCGTCGAACACCTCGTACCCCGCTTTTCTCGCGCGCAACAACCCGTCTGATGCGGGATCTATCCCGATCATCGTAGTGACCTCCAGATATTTGGAGCGCTCCAGCTTCATCAGCAAGTCCGTGCCGATGTTTCCCGATCCGAGGATCGCAACCTTTTTCCTGGACATGGCTCTCCCTCCCTTGACACTTAGCTTGTAAACCGGACACCGACTTCGCCCAAATGGGCAATTCTTGTATGGAACGCATCGCCCGGCCCCGCCGCGATGGCCGCAGACAAAGCGCCGGAGAGAATCACTTCCCCCGCTCGGAGCGGAATGTCGAATTCGGCCAGTTTATTCGCGAGCCAGGCGACGCAGACAGCCGGGTTCCCCAATGCCGCCGCGCCCACACCTGTATTCATTACCTCGCCGTTTTTGTACAGCACCATGCCGGCCATGACGAGATCGATCTGGTCGGGCTTCACCGGACGGCCGCCCAATACGTAAAAGCCGGAGGACGCATTGTCCGCAACGGTGTCCTCCAGCTTGATCTTCCAGTCGGCGATGCGGCTGTCCACGACTTCGAGCGCGGGCACCACAAATTCGGTCGCCAGCAGGACGTCGAGAGCCGTCACCCGCGGACCTTTCAAATCGCGCTTCAGAAAAAAGGCGATTTCCGCCTCTACCTTTGGCTGCAGCACTTTTTTGCAGGATATTTGCCCGTGATTTTCCACGGCCATGCCGCTGAGCAGATGGCCGTAGTCAGGCTGGTCTACCCCGAGCAAGGTTTGCATCGCCAGCGAGGTCAGGCCGATTTTTTTACCCGTAATCACATCGCCCGCTTTCACTTTCCGCCCGATGGTCAAAAGCTGCACACGATACGCGTCTTCTACCGTAATCTCCGGCTCTATGTTCGTAATCGGCTCGACAGCCAGGCCGCTTCTCTCCGCCTCAGCCAGATGGTCGGCGAGCCGCTTGATTTTTCCCTCGTCCATTGCCGCATCCCTCCTACGCGTTGTTTCCGACCGCTATCTTTTCATCGTGACGGTTTTGGCTTCCGTATAGAATTCGAAGCTGTGCCGTCCGCCTTCTCGTCCGATTCCACTCGCCTTCGCTCCTCCGAACGGCGTTCGCAGGTCGCGCACATACCAGCAGTTGATCCACAGCAGCCCGGACTGCACCTGATCCGCCACGCGGTGAGCGCGTCTGAGGTCGTTCGTCCAGACGACGCCGGCCAGCCCGTAGATGGAGTCATTGGCGATCTGGATGGCTTCCTCTTCTGTTTCAAACGGAATAATGACGATGACCGGGCCGAAAATCTCCTCTTGCGCCACCTTCATTTTGTTGTCCACATCGTAGAGCACGGTAGGCTCGTAAAAATTCCCGTCTCCGAGACTGGCGATTCGCTTGCCGCCAAAAGCGAGCTTGGCGCCCTCGGACAGGCCGATCTGGACGTACTCATCCACCGTGGCAAGGTGGCTGCGGGAGACAAGCGCGCCCATATCGGTATCCGGGTCGAGCGGACTGCCCACCTTGATTTTCTGTACCGCCTTCACAAATTTGTCCAGGAATTGATCGTAGATGCTCTTTTGGACCAAGAGGCGCGATCCGGCCAGACAGATTTCGCCCTGGTTGCGGAAAATCGCCTCGATCGACCCTTTCACCGCCTCATCCAGGTCCGCGTCCTCGAAGACGATGTTGGCTGATTTTCCGCCCAATTCGAGCGAAACGGGGATGAGCTGGCTGGCCGCGTTCCGCATCACCGTTTTGCCTGTCGTGGTTTCGCCGACGAACGATATCCGGCTTACATGCGGGTGTGTGGTCATCGCGGTGCCGACTGTTCCGCCCGGCCCTGTCAGGATGTTCAAAACGCCCGGCGGCAAGCCTGCCTCGTTTGCGATCTCGCCCATCATGACCGCGCTCAGCGGCGTATAGGAGGCGGGCTTGACGATTACGGTATTGCCTGCCGCCAATGCGGCCGACGCTTTCCACGTCATCTGCATGAACGGCAGATTCCACGGAATGATCAGGCTGGTCACCCCTGCGGGAGCGTATTTGGCGTAGGACATGAAGCCGTTCATCTCGTAATGCTCATGCGCGAGATATTTGGCCATTTCGGCGAAAAAGCGCAGATTCCAGGCAGCTCTGGGGATGTCAAAGCCGCGGCTCTCCTTGATCGGCTTGCCGACGTCAAGCGTCTCCACCAGCGCCAACTCCTCCACCCGCTCCATGACGAGATCGGACATTCTGCAGAGAATCTTCGCTCTTTCTTCGACGGGCATCTTGCTCCAGACGCCGCTTTCAAACGTGCGCTGGGCCGCCTCGATCGCTTTCTCCACATCCTCCTCGCCGGCATTTGCCACCGAGGCCAGCTTGAGATTGGTCGCGGGATCGACTGTGTCAAATGTCTCCCCGGAGATCGCGTCCACGTATTTCCCATCGATAAACAGCTTCGCGTCCTGCAGCTTTCGCTGATTTGCCTGTGTAGTCTGACTCATGTGAAACCTCCTACTCTTCGATTTCCAGAATCATTTCGACTTCCACCGCATTGTTGTGCGGAAGCTGGGCCATTCCAACTGCGGAACGCCCGTGCCTTCCCTTCTCCCCGAAAATCTGCACCAGCAGATCGGATGCCCCGTTCATGACCTTGGGCTGATCCGTGAAATCGGGGTCGCTGTTGACAAACCCGAGGATTTTCACCACCCGCTTTACGCGGCTCAGCTCGCCGATCTCCGCCTTGACGACCGTCAGCAGATTGAGCATGCATTGCCTGGCCGCGAGGTAGCCCGTTTCCACCGACACGTCGAGGCCGAGCTTGCCGCGGTATTCATCCGTCCCTTGTCCGGCGGTGAACAACAGGCTCCCCACGCGGACACAGCCCACGTAATTTCCTGCCGCTTGCCGGGGAGCCGGGAGCGTCAGCCCCAGCTCTTGCAATCTTTGTTCTGGTGTACCCGCATGTGTAGTCATCTCTTTCTCACCTGCCATCGCTCATATTCAGGAAGCGCAGCGCGTTTTCGCCCAGCATCGCCCGCTTCTGCTCCTCCGTGAGCGAAAGCGCATTGTCAATAACCTCGCCCGGAGGAATTTCCCGCAGCAAGAACGGGTAGTCCGAACCCATCAAAATGCGGTCGGCGCCAAATCGGTCCACCATATATTGAATGTTCAGCGGATCGTAGTTCAGCGAATCGAAATAAAAGCGCTTGGCGTAGTGGCTTGGCGGCTGCTCGGTCAGCCTTAGATGCGGCCATACCTTCCAGCCCTGGTCCAGGCGGGGAAGAATGTAAGGAAATGACCCTCCGCCGTGGGCGAAGCAAATCTTCAGCCGAGGGAATTTTTCCATCACGCCGCCCAGAATCAGGCTGGCCGCAGCCAACGCCGTCTCGCTCGGCATCCCCACCGTATACATCAGGTTGTGCCGCGGCATCCGCTCTCTGCCGAGTGTCTCCCATGGGTGGACAAACAGCGGCACCTCCCATTTCTCGCACATTTCAAAAAAGGGAAGCAGGAACGGATCGTCCAAGTTGTTGCCGTTCACGTTCGTACCGATCTCGATCCCCTTTAGGCCCAGCTCGTGCATGCAGCGGTCCATTTCACGAATAGCAATCTCCGCATTTTGCAAGGGCACGGTCCCAAGCCCGATAAAGCGTTCGGGGTGCTGCCTGACCGTATCCGCGATAAAGTCGTTCTGGATGCGGGCCATCAGCTCCGCTTCCTCCGCGGGCGCCCAGTAGGAAAACGTGACCGGGATCGGCGAGATGACCTGCATATCCACCTTTTCCCGCTCCATGTCGGAAATCCGCTTGGCAGGGTCCCACACCTGATCGGTCACTTCCCGGAATACTTTGCCCGCGACCATGATGTTGGCGCCGCACGCGCAGGTTCGCTGCAGGACGGGCCAGCGCTCGCCTTGAAATTTCTCGGCCAGATTGGGGAGGTCTTCCGGAATGATGTGCGTGTGAAAGTCTACTCGCATTTCCACTCACTCGCTTCCGGAGGCATGACGTGCCCGCAGTTTTTGCATGTGCGAAGCTCCAGATTGCTGTTGAAGCCGTGGATCGCTTCCTTGACCTGCACTTCGATATTGGTCAGCTGCACGGTGGCCCGATGCATTTCCCCGTCGCACTCGTCGCAGAACCAAACGAAGTCCTCCAGTTCTCCTTCCGCGCGGTTTCGCTCGATGACCAGTCCGATCGTATCGGCTACCCGATGCGGCGAATGCGGAACATTCGGCGGAAGCAGGAACATCTCGCCCTCCTTGACTGTAATCACTTCGCGTTTTCCCTCGTAGTTGATGATCTCCACATAGCAATCGCCTTTGATCTGATAAAAAATCTCCTCCGAGGGGTCCACGTGAAAGTCGCGCCGCTTGTTGGGGCCGCCCAGCAGCATGACCATCAGCTCGGCGTCTTTCCAGATCACCTTGTTGTTGACCGGCGGCTTGAGCTGGTCTTTGTTTTCCTCAATAAACTGCGCTAAATGAATCGGTGCCAGGATGCTCATGCAAATCACTCCCGTTCGCTTTTGATGGATGCTTTCCCGCTGCTCAACGCTGTGCAGACAAATCGGCCGCGTCCTTCAGCGCTTTTTGCATCAGCACCACTTCTTTTGCCAGATGGCTGATGCGGCTCAGAACATCCTCGTCCTCAATCTCGTTTTGCTGATTGAAATGGTCCGTGTGGGCGTAGACGAAGCCCGGGGCCACATAGGCCCGGAAATACCCTGCGATTGGCTTCAGCTGGTTCTCCACCACCAGGTAATGCTGGTACGTCCCGCCGTTGGCGACAAATCCCATCACCTTGTTGCGCAGCGCCTGCGGCGGAATGTGGTCGAACAGATTTTTCAGCGCGCCGGTCAGCGACCCCTGGAAGATCGGCGTTCCAATGATGTAGCAATCAGCCGACGTCACAATATCGATCACCTTTTTCGTGTCATCGGGATAGGTGGACGGATCGCGACCATCACACAGGGACATTTTGAAGTCCCTCAAGTCAAGCAGCTCTGTCTCAAGCTCAGGGGCTTCCTTTTTTACTTCTTCCAAGACTTTATGCACGAGGATGCTTGTCTTTGCTCCGATAATGGTTCCGGATATGCCTAGCACTTTCACCGGAAACCCTCCTTTCAGGCAGATTCTTCGATAGACGATAGACTGCTTTTGCCGCTTAGTCGGCTCCGCTTGCCCGCTTGACCGGAAGCGCCGACTCTGCTGTCTTTTTTGCCTCAAACACGCTGAGAGCGTCATCCACAAGGGAAAAAGAACGTTCACGCTTGTAGCTGTTGTAGAAAATCGCCCTTTTGCGGATCGGGTCGCCCGTGTAGTAGCGCTCGTACTGGAGCAGCCGCTGTCCGAACGCTTCGCCGCACAAATCCCAGGCCAGCTTGAACAGTCGGACGCGCTCTGAACCGGAGATTCCCGCCCGCCCGGCGTAGTACTTCTCCATGTCCTCGGCTAGTTCGGGATGCACCATGTCGGCATCCGTCGGAGACATGAGCAGTCCTCCCGCGCCGATGATCTGCAGCACTTCGATGGCACGCGGGTACATTTTCGGGAGCAAGCCGCGAATCGTCTCCAGCGGCACCCAGCCCGGCATCATTTCACCGGAAGGCAACACATCGCATTCCCGCTCGGCTGTCCGCAGCAGCGCCCGGATGCACTCGACAGACTGGATCAGCTCGCCCAGGTCGTTCTGAACGTTCAGATACACGTCCACCCCGATGGAGTCAGCCAGGCGGACCGCCACCTCCGTCGCGAACTGCAGCTTGATCAGCCCTCTCACCCCGGTCTGGTGCGCCGGCTGCTGGGCGATTCCCGTTTTCGGATACAGCCCGTTCGCCGCTTCCACGTTGTTGTACAAAAAGACGCGGTCCCACGGAACCAGCACATCGTGGAAGACGAGCACCGCATCGCTTTCCTCGAACCGGGAGGCCAGCGGATGATCGTACACGGAGCGCTTTCCGTCCTGCATCGGTTCGCGGCAAAGGATGCGCAGTCCCGGCGTATCGATCGGGATCGCAAACGCAAGCGCGTAACGCTCGTCACCAGGCTTAAATCCAGGGAACGAATAGATGATCACTTCATCCGTGATCGGGGCCAGCGTAGCCAGCATTTTCGCCCCTCTGACGATCAGTCCTTCCGGAGTTTCTCTGACCGCTCCCAAATGCGTAAACACGTCCTGCTGTTCATGCGAGCTCTTGCTCCGGTCATTCTGCGGGTTGATGATCGCGTGCGTGAGGAACAGGTCGTTGTCGCGAATGTACCGGTAGTAGCTCTTTACATTTTCCGCCCATTGCGGATTGTACTTCTCCAGAAACGAAGCATTGCTGTACAAGGAGGTGAGGACGATATTGAGAAAATCCGGCGTTCTGCCCATCAGGCCGAAGGTTGCCTTGGCATACGCCTCATACAGATTTCTTCGGTCCTCCAAATCCTCCGCAGTCTTTACCGGCAGGAAGGCGTTGTTCACTCTCTCTCCGGTTTCTTCGCAGATGTGCGTGATCTTGTCCTGATACTCAGGATCATGCTGCATGTCGTACAGCTTCGCGATTTCGCGGATAGGCTGCTGAAAGACGGCCTCATCCCACACGCTTGTCACCCTGCGCCCCTCCAGCCAAATCTCTGGCTGCCGGGACTGCAATCCCTTGATGTATTCAGCGCCTGAACGAATTCCCATAAACAATCCTCCCCTGGCAATGTTGGTTTTTCATCTTGAAACGGATTATAATATCGAATTTTTCCGAAAATTGTAGCGCATTTAACGTTTTTCTCCGTTTTTTGCGAGCAGTTGAACATCCAACATCTTTCCTTCCCGAGAGGAATCACTGGGTCAACCCCAATATTTTCGGTACCAACAGGACGGCATCTTCCCAATAGGTGATCAAAAACAAAATGGCAATCGCCGCCAGCAAAAACGGCATCGTCGCTTTGACCAGCCGTTCAAATTTGACCTCCGCGATGGAGGAGACAATAAAGAGCCCGGTTCCGACCGGCGGGGTCAACAGCCCGATCGTCAGGTTGATGCAGATGATCACGCCAAAATGGATCGGATCGATCTGGAATGCGGTGACGAGCGGCATCAGCACCGGCACTAAAATAATCAGCGCGGCAATGCCGTCCAGGATCATCCCAAGCAGCAGCAGAAGCAGATTGACCAGCAGCAGAAACACAAACGGATTGTCAGACACGGAAAGCATCGTACCTGCGATCAATTGGGGGATTTGCTCGAATGCGATCATCCAGCCGAAGATGTTGGCCATCGCGATCAAAAAGGTGACCGTAGCCGTGCTGATGACGGTGTTGATCAAAATGTGCGGCAGCTTTTTGACATGCAATTCCTTGTACAAAAGCGTGCCTGCAAGGAATGCGACGACGCAGGCGATCGCCGCTGATTCAGTCGCCGTGAATGCCCCGCTCAAAATCCCGAAGATGATGATAAAAGGCACCAGCAGCGCGGGCAAAACTTGGACGGTGCTCCTTAGCATTTCTTTTCCCGACGCGCGTTTGCTTTTTGGAAAGTTGTTCTTATACCCTAAATAGGCGATCAGCGCCGTGAACCCGATCCCGTAAATAATGCCGGGAACAATCCCCGCCATAAACAGCCCGCCGATGGAAGTCCCCGACAGCGTCCCGTAGATAATAAAGATCATGCTGGGCGGGATAATCGGCGCGACAATGGACGATGCCAGCGTCAAAGCCGAGGAGAACTCCCGGTCATAGCCCTCCTTTTCCATTTCCGGGACCATCACCTTGCTCATCATCGCAGCCTGCGCATTGGCCGACCCGAGAATGGAGGCCAGAAACATATTCGATACAACCGTCACATAAGCCAGCCCCCCGCGCACATGCCCCACGAACACCTTCGCAAACTGGACCAGCCTGGTCGTGATGCCGCCTCCGTTCATCAATTCCCCCGCAAGCATAAACAGCGGGATCGCCAGCAAGCCGAAATTCTCCAGGCCGGAGTACAGCCGCATCGGCGTAGATGTGAGCAGTGTCGTGTTCCCCATGACGAAGAAATAGACGACCGTGATCATGCCCAGTACCAGGGAGATCGGGATGCCCATCAACAAAAAGAGCAGAAACAGCAGAATTACCAATGTGGTCAATGGGCTTCCTCCTCTCGTATCATCCCGATCAGATTGGACAAAAGATGAATGGCAGCGCACGTCAAGCCGATCGGTACCGCACTGAACGGAATCCACATCGGAAGGAGAATGGCTGTGGACTTTTGAAAGGCGACGCCCGGCGACAGTACCCACGCATAGCTGTAATAGAGCATCACCGCCAGAAACGCTAGCATCAGGACGTGACCCATGATTCCCACCATTTTCCTTGCCTTTGCCGTCGCGTACTCAAGCACAATGGTAACGGCGGCCTGAGACCTGTACTTCAGTCCCAGACTGCCGCCGATAAAGCTGACCCAAATCAACAAAAAGATCGACACCTCCCCCGCCCAAGACAAGGGGGCGCCCAGCACGTAGCGAAACACAACAGCCAGCGCGACAATGACAGCCATCGCGAACATGAGAACAACGGCCACATACTTTTCCACCGCAGAAATAAAATCGCTCAATGCTTTCATGGTTTGTTCCCCTTTGACTGCCTATTTGCGGAATGTATCGATAAACTCTTGTATGAGCGGGTTGGTCGGTCCGTATTTTTGGTCAAATTGCTTCATGATGGGCGCAAAGAGCTTTGGATCGATCTCGTAGACTTTCATCCCTTTGTCGCTCAGCGTCTTTTTGAACTCTTCTTCCTGCCCCGCTCTTGTCGTCGCGGAGAAGTCTGCCGCCGCGGCGATAGCATCGCGAATGATCTGCTTGTCCTCATCCGGCATCTTGTCGAATGTCCCCTTGCTGACCATCGCGACCGCAGGCCACACCATGTGATTGGTTACAGCCCCGTACTTCACGACCTCGTAGTATTTATTGGTAATGGTCGCATCGAGATCCATGTCTATTCCATCGATCACGCCCGTCTGGACGGCGGAATACACCTCGGGCAGCGGCAGCCCTTCAGTCGATGCCCCTGCAAACTTGTAAAAATCCTGCAGCGGAGGGCTCGGGGTTACGCGCAGCTTTAGTCCTGCCATGTCTTCCGGCTTCAGTACCTCCCTGTCTTTAAACAGCATCACGCGCTGCCCGGCGAACAGGTAGTCAAGGCCCACAAATCCCTGCTCCTCCAATGTTCCGAGGATCTTTTTGGCTACGTCGGTATGTCGGGCTTCATTTGCCGCCATCAGATCGGGAAAGGCATACGGCGTAAACCAGGCTGAGAAGGAAGGGGACCTGGAGCTGAGGTAGGCAGCCGTAATCAGGCCAAAATCGACAGAACCGGCGCCGATTTGCTGAACCATGTCGGCTTCCGTGCCCAATTGGCTGGAAGGGTAAATCTCCAGCTTCATCCGTCCCCCGGAGCGCTTGTCCAGCTCTTCTTTAAATTTTTCTGCTGCCAGATGCCACGTGTGCGTCGGCGGTGTGATATGGGCCAGCTTAAAATTGTAGCTAGGCTTTGAATCTCCGCCTGCTGCCGCGGTCTGGGTGGAAGCGTTGCCCGGCGCTGCGCTTCCGCCGCCGCAGCCTGTTGTCATGACAATCATCAGGCAAGCGGTTAAAAGGGACGCCCCCCATCTTTTTGCCTTTTCCATTGACTACCCCTCCATTTTTTCGTATACGAACTCATTCATGAAGCTTTGCCGCAGCTGGATTTACCTGTCGGTTTGGTTTTTGTGCGAGTGAATTAATATCGGAATCTTTAGATAATTTAGCGCCTGCCTGCCGTTTTAGGTAAAAAGTGCGGTGCTATGATTTTACTAAACGGGAGACTGAAGTATTGTAAAGCGCTTAACGTTGTTGCCACATTTTTTGACAAAAAACGGCTTGGTTTCCGGTCTGAATGTAAACCATTTAACATGATTTCTGTTTTTTTGCTTTGTCCCTACTTCACACATTGAAAATGCCTTTTTTCTTCATCTATAATTGTTGTTGTGAAAGGTTCTGAAAATTTAGAATTAGTTCTGGAGGACTATCCGGAAAACGGTTTTGGCGAAGGGGTTTGGAGGCAATGAGCCTGTTGGAAAATGTCGTCTGCGTTTCTTCTCTTATGCATAAAATGGTCTTATGCTTTGAAGAGGATTTTACGCTCGGAGTAACGGATCGAGAAAAATTTTTAACCTATATACCGGGTAAAACCTTGCAATTTGGCCTGTCGCCCCACGCCCCGATCAAGGAGAGCAGCCTGGCCAACCACATCTTGAAGCAAGGTCTGGCTGTCAGCAAGGTGATGGATTCCTCCGTGTACGGCATCGCCTATCTGGCCGGCGGACTTCCTGTCAAGGAAAATGGAACGATTTCCGGCGTCCTTGTGTTTGGAGTCGGTCTGAATCGACAAAATACGCTGACACAGATCGCCGAGCATTTATCGTCGATCGTTGAGGAGGTTTCCGCGCAGTCCATCCACATGCAGAAAAGCTCCGGGGTTTTATCCTCGCACAGCGAAAAGCTGTACGCTGTCACGACCGGGATGCTGGAGCAGCTGCAAACGACTTTTACCGTGTTGAAATCGATCTCGCAGATTGCCAAGCAATCGGAAATCCTCAGCCTGAATGCCTCGATTGAGGCCGCACGGGCTGGCGAACACGGCAGAGGCTTCAACATCGTCGCCGGAGAAATGCGCCGCTTGGCCGCGATGTCCGGAGATTTCGCCAAAGAAATTTCCCGGAACCTCTCTCTTCTGCAAGCAGAAATGGCCTCGATCTCGGAGATGGTCTTGGACTCGAAAAATCTTTCCCAGGGACAGACAGAAGGCATAAGAGAGCTGGCTTCTGCCATTCAGGAAGTAACCCAGAAAGCCACTCTGCTCCAGCAGATGTCTCAAATTCAGTCAAACATCCCGACCAGATAGCCGAAACCTCCTCTCGTGCCCTACGTTTTTCGAGCATCCACAATTCCAATTGTAAGGAGTGTTCGATATGGTATCTCCATTTGAAACCGATGTGAAGTGGGAGTCGTTCCTGAAAAACGGGACCCGGCAATTTTGCAAAGGAAAAACGATCATATACAAGCAAGGCACGATGGGGGAAGGGTTTTACTACCTCCATAAAGGCTTGGTGAAAATCATTTCCTCAACCGTAAAAGGAAATGACCGTCTGTTAAACATCGTGGTTCCCGGCCAGATCATGGGCGTCCAGTCCATGGATCGGCAAACGCACTTCACCACGGCCGTCGCCGTAAAGAACTCCGTCGTCTACCACTTCTCCTGTGCCCAGTTTCAGGAAATGCTCAAGGCTCAACCCGAATTGCTTTCTCTCTTTACGCAAACGGTCAGCCAAAAGCTGCGCATTCTCCTTTTTGCCATCAACATGAAAGCGCTTACCTCCGAAGAGCAAATTGCCTCTCTCCTTTTGAATCTTTGCGACGATTTTAAAAACTACGAGGTTCCGCTCACCCAGCAAGACCTGGCGGACTGTGCCGGATTGACGCGGATCACCGTGTACAAGATTTTGAAGCAGTGGAAAGAAAGCGGGATCATCGAGATCAAAAACCGGACCTTTGTCATCCAAAAACCGGAATTGCTGCGCTATCCGTATCGGTACACCCAGACAGCGATCACTGTCTAGCCTCCGTTGTGCAAGGCAGATCACAAATAAAGGAGATCGGCATGACAAATCTGCGTTACAAGTGGACCCCGTTTTTGATGTATGGCCAAAAGCTGGAGTTTAAAAAGAACGCGACCGTCTATCGCCAGGGTGAACAAGGGAACGGTTTTTACTACCTGGATCGGGGCGGTTTAAAGATCATTCTGTTATCCGCGAACGGACACGAGCGCACCATCGACTATGTGCCAACCGGCGGACTGTCAGGTGAGCACGGGGCCTTTAAAGGGCCCTACGTCACGTCCGCCATTACCACTTCCCCCTCCGTTCTGTACTTCTTCTCCGATGAAGCGCTGTCCAATGTATGCAAAGACCACCCCCAGGCCGCCGTCCTCTTTACCAATTCGCAAATTTACAAGGTTCGGCTGCTGGCTGAAATCATCGCATTTCAGGACTGTCCGGTCGAGCAGCAGATGGCCCATTATTTGATCAGACTCTATACGATTCACGAAAATGAAAACGTCCCCATCGATCAAGCGTCATTTGCCCGCTACATTGACACCTCCCGCATCACCGTAAACAAAATTCTGCAAAAATGGCGCCAGCAAGGGCTGATCGAGCTTTCCAGCCGCGGTGCGATTCGTATTGCAGATGTCGAAAAGATCAGGGAAATTGCTTATAAAACCGGGGAGCTGGAAGGAATGAGCCTTTGGAAGTAGGCCGCTTCTTGCCACAAAGCGGAAAAAATCCCCCAGGAAATCGGGGGGATTTTCGCTTATTCCTCTTTCGGCAGGACAATTCCTTTATAAAGCTGTACCGTAATCCAATAGTAAAAGGTGTAGATGACCAGGAAAATGGAGATCGGCACCCAGATGCCCACATACGGTTCTTGCAGGATAAACGAGAACATGTTCATCCCCACGAGGACGTGCACCAGACCGATCAGGGCAGGAAACACGAAGACGATGAACAGCTCCTTGTAAATCGAGCCGACAAGCCATTCCTGGCGAACCCCGATCTTGCGAAGCATGCTGTAGCGGTCTTTGTCCCGGGTAGCTCCGGACAGAATTTTAAACATCAGGCAGCTTGCCATCATCGCCAAAAAGGCAATTCCGAGGAAGAATCCCATGAACATCGTCCCGCTCGTAAACGCATACAGGCTGGCATACGTGCTGTATTTCGAGTAAAGCTGGGGACCCTCGGCTCCAGTCTCATCGGCATACAACCGGGTTTGCCGCTCATCGATTGCTTTTAGCTCCTGCTTGTACTTTAAAAAGTCATCCACCTTGGCGAGCACGACCGCGCGCTCTTCCCCTTGGATTCCGCCATAGGTCGTTTTATCGACAATGCGAATTGCTTTGCCGTTTAACATCTGGTAGCTGTTGATAAATTCACCCGTGACCACTTCCTGCCAGTCAGGGGGCATCGACTCGACGGCTGGCCCCAGATTTTCGTACGCGGTGTACACCCTGGACGGGAGCGGCGTTGACACACGCTTGATCCGATGGGCCGGATCGTAGTCCTCCAATACGACCGTGTTGATTAGCGGAGGATGCGCAAGCAAATCGTCCTTCAGGTAGTAAATCCCCGCGTCATCCACCTTGTATCGGTACGTGTTTTGTTCCTCAACCGTCATTGCTTTCAATGCCTCGTAATCCGCAGGCACAGGATTGTGTATGATGACGTCATAGACTTTTCCCATATCCGCCATCAGGCTCACGTTCTTCTGAAAAGCCATGCCTCCTGCCATTGCCCCGACACCGAGAGCGATCAGCATCGCTACCGTTCCGAGCACCTTTGTCAGGTTGTTCACGCGAAAGCGAAGCTGCGCGAACGTGAAAGCGTTCAGTTTTCGCTCATTCCACACCCGATTCTTTTTCAGCGCATTTACAAACACAGGCAACAGCGTGATGAAAAGCAGATACGTTCCGATGGTGGTAGCCGACGCAGCGATGAAAAGTCCGATTTCTCTGAGCTCTTCCATATGGACAAGCGCATAATAACCCGCCGCCAGTCCGGCAATGCCGATCAGAGCCAGCAGAACCGTAGCGAAGCCTTTTCGCTTCACGATGTCATTTTGCTGTTCGGCCCGTATGAGATCCAGTTCTGTCGAACGAGCCAGCTTGATCGCGTTTACCGATGACGTCAACAGAAAGAGCACCAAAAAGAACCCGCACGTCATCATGATGGAAGGGAGATAGAAGGGCTGGTAGCCTTCAAGCGAGATATCGAGCTGCTTCATCAGCAAGACGCCAACTCCGCTCGCCAGCCCGGCTCCCGCGATAGTGCCGATGACCAGCGAAATGATCCCGAGTACAAGCGTTTCCAAAAACAGGATTTGGCTGATCTTCCTCTTCTTCGCGCCCAATACCATATACATCCCGAGTTCTTTGCGTCTGAGCGACAGCAGAAACGAGTTGGCGTAAAAGATATAGAAGAAGGTAATGAAGGCCAGCAACACAGAGCCTACATTAAAGACGAGCTGGATGGAATCGATCACCGAATTCTGTTTCGTAAAGTCCCCATTCAGCGCCAGTGTCTGGAACATGTAAAAGATCGTAATCGAGATGACCAGACCGATCAGGAGAACCAGATAGTCTTTCATCATTTTCCGCATACTTGAAAGCGAAAGCTTCAACAGCATGTGCATTCCCTCCTAGCCCAAATCATGCGATGCACCAAGCTCGGCAAGCACATCCAGGATTTGTTTGAAGAATTGCTGACGGTCTTGTGTCCGGCGGATTTCCGTATACAATTTTCCGTCCTGAATAAAGAGAATGCGTCGGCAATAGCTTGCACTGAAAGCGTCGTGCGTGACCATCATGATCGATACGTCGTGGTGCTCATTCAGATCGGTCATCGTTTCCAGCAAGCTTTTCGCGTTTTTGGAATCAAGCGAACCGGTCGGCTCGTCTGCCAAGAGAATCGCCGGATCGTGAACCAACGCGCGTGCGGCCGCGGCCCGCTGCTTCTGCCCGCCTGAAATCTGGACCGGATACTTCTGCAATATTTCCTGGATTCCCAAGGTTTGCGCCACCTTGTGCACCTTGGGGCCAATCTCGCTGGAGGAGACGCCTTGCAGCGACAGTGGCAGGGCGATGTTTTCATACACCGTCAAGTTTTCTAGCAGGTTGAAGTCCTGAAAAATGAACCCCAGCTTTTGCGAGCGGAAATCTGCCAGCTGATTCTGCTTCATCTGGGTGATGTCCGTTCCGGCGATCTGAATGAATCCGTCCGTGGGGCGATCCAATGTGGAAATAACATTCAGCAGCGTCGTTTTTCCGGAGCCGGAAGGACCCATGATTCCGACAAATTCGCCTTCCTGAATCGTGAGCGATACGCCCTTTAACGCATGTGATTGACTTTCTCCCCGTTTGCCGTATATTTTTTCAACGTCTCTGACTTCAAGTACAGATGGTTTCATGTTTTCCTCCCAAGCTTTTTCCTAAATCTCAATGACAGTTAGCTACTTTCATCGTCGTTTACAACTGTAACTAGTTTCCATGCAAGTAGCTATTGATCTACCTTACATTTTGCTTTCGGTTTTGTAAGGAAAGCTTAGGTCGAGCTTTGGCGGAGGAGATGAAAAAGGAGAAAAACACTCAGGGTACGGTGGGACACTTGCTCGGGGTGGATCTGGCCGGCTGCATTCCAAAAGCGGAACACGTCCAAAAGCAGCCGGTTCAAAATGCTTCTCAGAGGTTGGACGCTAAATGCGGTTCCGCTTTTTCCATTCCGCCTGGGTAGGTGTCAGCTTCCGTTTTTATCTAGCTTTCTTTTCAAGCTTATTTCTTTTGTTTTTGGTTCTTTGGCATCTTCGGCCATCGGCTTGGGTCTACATACCGAAGCATCGTGTGGAATAGTTGCCCCCATTGCTGCTCATTCAGGGAAGAGATCGGTTGATTCCTCTCCAGTCTCAACGTTCTCACTACATGCTTGATTTGGGAAGGCGTAAAAACTCCCTGTAATGCCTCAAAAAGAGGGGCTTGCGGCTGCTGAAGGACGTGTGCAGCCAGTGCCATGAACCTTGCACGAGCATGAAGCGAAATCAATGGATCCTTCTTTCTGAAGATCGTTACTACTGCTGAATCGACCTTTGGCGGCAGTGAGAAATTGTCTGGTGATACCGTCCGGACGAGCTTGATTTCAAACCACATCCGCCATTTCAGGATTCTTGGATTCGTAATCGGTACACCGGTAAAACGTTTGGCTGCTCCTTTTTCCATGATGAGCACGGCTCTCTGCAACGGAACAGCAGGGTCGTCCAGAAGCTTCCCGAGTATCGGAGTGGTGATGGAGTACGGAATATTGGCCACTACGCAAAACGGACTCTTTGGATGGTTGATTTGTAAAAAATCACTTCGGCTGGTTCGAATATTTGTTGTACCCTGCATCCTGTCGAGCAGCTTATCGGCAAAAACCGAGTCGCTCTCAACAGCTATAATTCTTGCCGCTTTCATTGCCAGCGGGAGCGTTATCGACCTTTGCCCGCTCCGATATCTATCACAGTATCATTCGACGTTATTCTCGCCATGTCGATCAAGTCTTTGATCAATTGTTTATTGATCAACAAATGTTGCGCAGAAAAGTTTAGTAAGGAATGAAAAAGGCACAGCACAAATAAACCTGAACCATCTGTGAAAAATGGCCAGGTTATACATGTTCTGTACCTTTCATTACCTTACACGCATGAATGCGATGCAACACATGATCTAGGGTCCTCCTCAAGGACAATTCATGAGGAATTTACATCCATCGGATAGCGATATCCGAAAACAAGCACGCAGCTTTCTTGGGGCGTACTCTAGCTATAGGATATCTCGCCGGAAAGAATAAGTCTATTCTTTTTTTCGATTTCCCGATATATTTTCTATGCTGCTTCCGCGGGCCAGCAATCTTGCACGTCATCGTGCTAAAAAAGGGAGCGTGTAGAAATTGTCAGTTTTAGAAAAGGCAAATGAAAAACCAAAGGTGCGGTTAATCACGGCGGGGTTATTGCTGGGGCTTGTTCTGTCATCTGTGGATCAGACCATCGTTTCGACCGCCATGCCGACCATCCTGAATGAGTTGGGCGGACTATCCCTGTACAGCTGGGTTTTTGCCATTTATATGCTCGCTTCGACAACCGCCATGCCGCTCTACGGGAAACTGGCGGATTTGTTCGGCCGCAGAAAGATGTATTTGATCGGGCTGTTCCTCTTCCTTGCCGGTTCGGCGTTATGCGGAATGGCAGGAACGATGGAACAACTGATCGTTTTCAGAGGCATACAAGGTCTCGGAGCCGGAGCGCTGATGCCGATCGCCTTTACGATCATCGGAGATATTTATCCTCCTGACAAGATTGGCAGGTTTCAAGGCTTGTTCGGTGCGGTATTTGCTGTATCCAGCATCCTCGGACCGGCAGCGGGAGGATTTATCGCAGAACATGTGAGTTGGAACTGGATCTTTTACTTGAATCTCCCCATTGGCATTCCCGGCTTTCTTATTTTGGCGACGGCGTTGAAAGAGCGGAAGAACGAGGAAAGACGACCGATCGATTGGCTCGGGGCGATTACATTGAGCGGCGCGATTGTCTCCAGCCTGCTTGCGCTCGTGCTGACTGGCGACAAGCCGGGAACGGAAGTACCGTACCATTGGGGACGGCCGGAAATAATCGGTTTGTTCAGTATCGGGATGATCCTTTTGGGCTTGTTTGTCTGGATCGAAACAAAAGCAAAAGAGCCGATCATCCCGCTCCATTTGTTCAAATTTCGCGTGATCGCATTCGGCAACATTGCCGGATTTTTTGTCAGTGCGGGGCTGTTCAGTGCGATTGCGTACCTTCCTTTGTTTGTACAAGGGGTAATCGGGGTCAGTCCGTCTGTCGCCGGCTATATATTGACACCCCTTATGCTTTCTACCGTCGTCACCTCTACCATAGGGGGACGCTTGATGAGCAAAGTATCATACCGTGCCATTCTCGTTCCCAGCTTGGCTTTCATGGCAGCAGGATATCTTTGCCTCAGTCAAATGAGCGTGGATACGTCCATCTTGCAAATCGTCCTGTGTATGATCATCGTCGGTCTGGGCATGGGAGCGGTTTATCCGACGCTCGGTACAGCGGCGGTGCGAGCTGTTGGGTTTCAACTGCGGGGAGTAGCCACGGCCTCGTCCCAATTTTTTCGCTCCATCGGAGGAATGATCGGGGTCAGTGTCTTGGGCAGTCTCATGACGCAGCGAATGGCATCGGGAGTGCGCCAGCTTGGCGAGCAAGAGGCGGCGCTGCCGGTGAGCAATCTCTCCGCCGACCAGCTTCAGTCTCTCGTCAACCCGCAGCTGCTGCTGGATTCCGATGCACGCGCTTCTCTGCCTCCCGAAGCGCTCGCGGGACTTCAGCATGTATTTAGCGACTCCTTGGGAAGTGTGTTTCTAATCGGACTGCTGTTTATTTGCGTCGCGCTCCTCGCATGCGTCTTTATGGGCGGAGAGCGATTGGTCGCGCCAGAAGAAAAATAGACCTGCTCTGTAAAGCGAATTGTTCTGTCCCGTCTGCCTCCTGGTCTGACTGCCCGTTTCGCTGAGGAAGAAACAAAGGCTCAAGCATGGTTTGCTTGAGCTTTTGTTGTCATGTCGTCCTGCGTATTTTGTTCATACTCTTCGGCGCTGCTTACACGAGCGTCCTTCGGTTTCGGATCTCCTCTCGCGCTCGATCATTCATTCGAGCCGGGCTCCAGGCTGGCTCAAAGACAAGGTTGACATGAACCTTCCCTACCTCTGGAATGCTTTTGGCTTTGGCTTCCACCTGACTGACAATCATATCGCGAAGCGGACACTCGGGAATGGTCAATGTCATGGTGATCGTCACATTTTTTTCCTCATCGACCGCAATGTCGTATACCAGACCCAAATCGACGATGTTCACGCCTACCTCGGGGTCGATTACGTCTTCAAGCGCTGCCCACAGTTTTTCTGTTATGTCCATTTTTTCCATCCCCTTTCATGAGGATAGGTTTTCCTTTGTCCAGCTGTTTCTTGCATCGGCACTGCAATTCATTCACGAAAGAGAGGCCGCCCCTCGAGCGGCAAACGCTACTCGGGGGACAGCCTCCATGCAGACTCATGGCTTATGTGTTCACTAGTCAGGCCGGTTACCTATTGCGCATAGAACGCGTTCTCCTGAAGAGCCACGCTCCGAACAAGATGAGACCAATACCTGCCAACTGAAGCGGGAGATGGCTCTCTTCTCCGGTTTTCGGCAAGACTTTTTTGCCTTCTTTGTCCGGATGAGTGCCGCCACTTGGAACATTGCCATCTACCTCGTACAAATCCTCTGGATTTTTGCCCGTGCTTGCCGTGCCGCTTGCCGTATCGCTTGTCGTGCCGCCTTCCGGTACTTTGACCGAATCGACAGGCACCGTTGGATCCGCAGGCTGGCCAGGGTTTGCTAGTGCCGGAGGTGCCGGAGTTCCTGGCATTGGCTCGACAGGTGTTACCGGAGTCGGTTCTGCGGGAGATGGCGTAGATGGCCCGACTGGCTGCCCAGGTTTGTCCGGCTGGGAAGGAACGCCTGGCCGTTCAGGCTTCTTGTCAGGTGCATCCCGGTCCGGTTTGTCTCCGTCCGGTCTGTCTCTGTCCGGTTTGTTGGGTTTCTCCGGATCAACTGGCGGGTCTACCGGCGGTTTCGGATCGACCGGCGGGTCTACCGGCGGTTTCGGATCAACCGGCGGATCGACCGGCGGTTTTGGATCAACCGGCGGGTCTACCGGCGGTTTCGGATCGACCGGCGGGTCTACCGGCGGTTTCGGATCGACCGGCGGATCGACCGGCGGTTTTGGATCAACCGGCGGCGTTCCACCGCCTCCTCCGCCAGAGTAGCGGGTATTCTCGACGGTTACGGTCGTGACTTTATCTTTTTCAATCACAAATTCCGTTAGCCTTGTCTTGATCACATAACCGCTTGGAGCCTTCGTTTCCTCGAAATAGTACGTACCAGGTCTGAGATCCGGAATATGCAATTCGCCGTTTTCGCCCGTGATCAAATCGCTCAGGATCGGCGTCTTGTTCTCGTCCAACAATCTGAATTTCGCATCTTTCAATTTGACGTCCGGACGACTGGAATCTACCTTTGTCAGCGTTACGGATCCCGGAATCAGCTCATTCGTAAATGTTTTCTGTACGACCTGGCCATCATCTACGATCTCAAATTCCAGTGGTTCGGACTTGAGAACGTAATCGACAGGAGCGGCAATTTCCGCGAGTTGATACTTTCCTGCCTTCAGATTTGAAATCACCAGTTTGCCGTTTTCATCCGTCTCAAGGTTGGTTTGCAGAATTTCGCCGTCTGCATTCCGAAGCTCAAATACAGCTCCCTTCAACGTGACGGTTTGGTCAAATTCGTCTACCTTCACGATTTCTACAGACCCACGATTTGCTTCATTCGTCATTGTTTTTTCGATCATGGTTATCTGGTTTGGATAAATCGTGAAAGAAATCGGTGTGTCATCCAGCTTGTACCCTCTTGGTGCACTTGTTTCGACAAGCTGATAGTCGCCCGGTTCCAGCTTCGCAAGGTAGAGCTTTCCGTTTGCGTTGGTCACAAGCGAAGTATGGTCGGCAACATCCTCAAACACATCGCCGTTTTTCCGCTGGAGTTTGAAGACAGCGCCTTCCAGCCCCTTCTTGTCGTTCTCCGAATCGACTTTCGTCAACTCAAAGCTCCAATCGCCTTTCTTGTTTGTAACCGGGATTTCCTTGTCTTCGTTGAACTTGATCACTTTGCCGCTTGCGTACGCTTCATCGATGATATACCCAGATGGGGCCGATTTTTCTTTCAGTAAATATTCTCTAAAGTTATATTTTTTCTTTGTTGCTGCTACTCCCTTTTCATCTGTCACAAGCGTTTCAAGCAGCATTTTGCCTGTCTTGTCATACAGTTCGAATGTGGCTCCTGCCAACAGCGCACCCGAGTCGGCATCTGTTTTGACAATTTGGATGAATGCCTTCCCTGTCGGGTACGCCCCTCCGCCGGCTCCTGACAAGCTGACCTGGATTCCGCCGGCTCCACTGCCATCGTCAGCCATGGACGTTCTTCCGGCAAAAGTGGCTTTGTTCTTAATGACCTCTCCGTCTTCAGCGATGATGAACGACTTGTATTCCAAAATATAGGCGCTCTCAATCGGCTTTGTAAAGGTCAATGCAAAGGAATGCTCCCCATCCGCTGGCGTAAGAACTGTCAATTCATAGTCGGCGGGATCGGCAGGCTCTCCTTTACTTACTACCCCGTTGGCATCCACCACTGTCCGATAGAGCTGGAAAGATTCCCGGTTGAGGATTTGATTGCTCGACAAGGTGTCAGTTACAGTCGCACCCGCATCGATCCAGGACTGATTTCGGTTCAGGTAGATGGTCCAGAACGCATTTTCTGCGTCTGCCCCTGTTCCCTGCTTGCCTTGTTTAAAGATATACTCCCCACCATGCTTTGGCTTCACAGTAGCGGATTGGGCAAACAACGCCGGCCCGCCCCCGTCGCTCATGGTGGCATCGTTCGAGTACTCGGACAAGACCTCGTGACCTTTCAGGCTCGTCTGGTACGTGATGCGATAGGCAGAGTTGATGGAGTCTTTAAACGTCAATGCAAAGCCCTCGTGACCTTCACTGTTCTTCAAACCGCCTTCAAACGAATACGCACTGCCAGGAACCTCTTCTCCAACCGCTACCTGGTCGGCTCCACCCTTAAGGATCAAACGATTAACCTTTAAGGACCCATCGACAAAGGTTTGCTCTCCCTGATAGAAATCCTTGATCACTGCCTGGTTAATCTCTTGCAAATTGTAGTTTACATCGACGGCCCAGGTGAGGGTTTTCGTTTTAGGGTCATATTTCCCCGTTTTATTCCCGTTGTTCTTGGTATAACGGTCTGAGGAAACAGTAGCCGAATCTTCTCTATCGTAGGACACCCCGTTTTCAAGCCATGTCAGCTTTCCATGGTTGGCAATGTCATGAGCGTTAAAGTAGTTCGGGTCAAACTTCGTCTTGTACTCGATGACGTATTGAGTGTTGATAGCATGCTTGAACTTGATCGCAAACCCTTCGCGATAATCGTTGTTGGGCTCGACCGTGTAATCTGTACCCTCTGTCAAGCCGGGTATTTTCAAGCTTTCTTTGACAAGCTCAATCCCTTGGCCCTTATAGCTGTCGGTGATGACAACCTCGTCCATTTGATAGTTGTCAAAGTTCAGGTGCATCTTCCAGAGAATGGTTTTGGCATTGTAGTCGATGTCCTCGTTTTTGGCTTCCTTCCAAAAGATGACCTGATACATCCCTTTTGTTGCCTGTTCAGTCCTGCCATCGTACATCTCTGCCTTGTTCGTCACATTGACACTCTTGCGAACACGGTCTTTCGCTTTTGTGTCATAGATGATTTCGTAGGCAGATTGAACACCATTTGGAAAGCTCAGTTTGAAGCCGTTTGGAAGCGTATCGTCTACGACATATTCACTTGCAGCCACTTGGCTTCCCCGGGTCGCCTTACCGTTGTCGTCAATGGTAACCTCGTAGACTTTCAGTGTATCTTTGAGCAATTCCTGCGTCTGCTCGGTTTCAAAGGCATCGATAATCCAAGCATTACCCGACGCGATCACTTGTTCATTGTAATTGTACTCAATGGACCAAGTGAGGGTTTGCGTAGAAGACCTGTAAGCAAGAGACTTTTTCGCGAGCGGTTGGCTGAATGCAACACTGACGGCAGCTGAATCGTCCTTTGCGTACGAATCGCCCGTAACCGTCACATTGTTTGTGTATGTCGTATCTTTTGCCTCAAGGATTTTGGTTTTGTACTTGACGCGGTACGCTTTATCGATATTTCCAAAGGCAAGCTGGAACTGATTGCCGGTCAGCGATGGCTGTATCGTTACAGCACTTCCCTGGCTTACACTCCCGTCCAGCATGACCTCCAGCTCATATACCTCGACAGAAGAAGGATCAATTTCAATTCCGGCAGGGATGATATCCTGAAAGATTGCGTTGGCAATCTTTTGCTCGCCTTTGTTAAAATCGACAACCCAGTCGATCTCGCTTGGGTTCATTTTTTTTGCTGTTCCTTGCTTGTCCATTTCTTTCTTGATATCGCTTTTGAAATGAACGTTGATCGTTTCTCCCAGGAACGGAAATTCGATCTGCTGCTTCGTTCCTCCGGAAAACTTGTCTTTGTCAAATGTTCGCCAAACCTCAAATTTACCGACGAATTCGTCATTCTCCACATCTTCGCTAAAGGTGAAGGTAACGGTGCCCTCCGGTGTTACTTTATAGGTACCCACATCACCGTCAAGATTTCCGGTCAGCTCTCGATCTACCTTAAATTTGTCCGGCAGATCGAAGGTAGAAGTGTCGCCACCCTTATAGGTGTGTCCCGCCGGAAGATGCCAGTCGAAGATCACCTTTACTTTTGATCCCTGATCAGGACGGACTTCGGTAATGTTATTACCTTCCTCATCCTCCATCACCACTTTTGTAATGATGTTTTCTGGCGATTTATCGGGGGCCTCAGGTGGAGTTGGCGGCGGCGGTGGAGGCGGCACAGGCCCCGTTCCTGGCCCCGGATTCGTTCCGGTTCCTGGATCTGTTCCAGTCCCCGGATTGGTACCAGTACCCGGATCCGTTCCGGTTCCTGGATCTGTTCCGGTTCCTGGATCTGTTCCGGTTTCCGGATCCGTCCCTGTTCCCGGATCTGTTCCGGTTCCCGGATCCGTCCCTGTTCCCGGATCTGTTCCGGTTCCCGGATCCGTCCCTGTTCCCGGATCTGTTCCGGTTCCCGGATCCGTCCCTGTTCCCGGATCTGTTCCGGTCCCGGGATCTGTTCCGGTTCCTGGATCTGTTCCGGTTCCGGGATCTGTTCCGGTTCCGGGATCTGTTCCGGTCCCTGGATCCGTTCCGGTTCCGGGATCTGTTCCGGTTCCGGGATCTGTTCCGGTTCCTGGTTCCGCGCCCGGCTCCGGATTATCCATGCCCGCTCCCGGATCAGACACATCTCCATTTGCCGAGGCACCCTCTTCGCTGGTGATTCCCGCATTCATCGGTGCTTGATTGGCGCTAACAAACGCGGCGGGCAAAAAGAGATTGACCAGCAAAGCAAATACTAAGTAGACAGATAAAAACTTCTTTCGCTGCCACATCCTAACCACGTTCACCTCGCAGGTTTATGTTGGCAAGGCAGTACGCCTCTGGCCCGGTTCCCCCTATTCACTTTTGGATCAGGCGGCCAGTCCCCTTTCTGCCGGGGAAGAAGAATGCAACACCTTGCACAAATTTTTCGCGTGCTTTTTTCGGTCCTTCCTCCTCTCCTTTGTACTTCATCTGTAAGGTAACTGAAGCTGTTCACTCTAGGTGACTACTTACATCGATTTGCTTGATTTTGGCTAATCAGCCATAAAACACACTATAAAAGATCACTCTGAATATTTTCTGAATCTGAGAAAACGAAAAGCCGCCCGCCTCTTTTGCGAGAGGGAGCGGCTTCCAAGCAGTTCCTGCATCCTGTCTTAAAACTGCTTTTCTATGACATATTCGCTTTTGTTCTTGATCATGGTCGGCTTTTTCGTTCCCTTTACCATGATCGAGTCATACGTTGTATCAACCGTAATCCATTCATTTGTCTCTTTCAGGTAAATCTCGTTCCAGGCATGGTACTGAGGGATGTCATTTTTACGTCCCATCACCAGCTTGGCAGGAATCCCCTCGCTTCGCAGCATGGCGGCAAACAGCGCTGCGTAATCGTAACAGATGCCCTGCCGTTCATTCAATGTCGAATCGACCGAAGGGATGTATTCACTCGTGACGCGATTGGCTTTTTCATAATCGTACTGCACGTTTTGGATCACATAGTTGTAGATTGCTTGTACCTTGTCCCGGTCGTTTTTCAAACCGTTGGTCAGTTCTCTGGCTTTCGCGACCGCATTCGTCTTGTCGTTCCAGTAGATCATTTGAATCGGCTGCAAAAAGACGGCCTGCGGGCTTGATACCGTTACATTCACTTCTTTGCTTTCAATTGCGCGGTATTTATTGTCCGCGACGTGCTGCAGAACCGTAATCGTATATTTGCCATCTCCTAATTGCAGGGGAAAGCGGTTGTGGTCTTTTACACTATAATAGAAATGCTGGTTGTCTTTGCTGATCTTGACCTTGTCGTTGACCGATTGAGCCGTGTCATGATGTTGGACTTTGACGATTCCGTTGCTTAGCTCGCTTACGTCAATAAGCGAGGGAGCGGCATTCGCCCAAGCAGTCGCCGGAGCGGCCAGCAAACACATGCTTACCACGGACATAGCAAGTCGGCGTATAAACACAAAAAAACTCTCCTTTCGGTAGCTGGCTGCCATCTTGAATACAAGGAAGGCCCTATAGCTTTGCGTCTCTAATTTTCATTAGATTTGCCATTATCGTTTGAAAGTTTTAAGTTAAAGATATTAAAAAAATAATAGCATAAGTTTACAAAAAAGGGGAGTCTCTTTCTACCTTTTTCTACATAATCCAACTTACTCTGCTATTTTCCCTTTAATAATCAGCCGATGCGTCGGGTTGTGCATCGGATGACAGGTAATAAGCGTAATCTCCTTGTCTTCCCTGTTTCCTTCCAAAACCCATACTTCTTCTGGCTTTACATACAATTTTTCCGTCACGGTATACGCAAATGCGGCTTGTCCGTTGTCTACCTCGATTTTGTCTCCTACCGTCATCTCATCCAAACGGTTAAAATTTCGGCCGTATGTAAAGTTTCTGTGCCCGGCTATGGCGTAATTGCCGACTTCTCCGGGTTTTCCGGTGTTCTCGATACTCGCAACAGTCGTTTTCATATTTTTATCCGAAGCACCGTGAAGAATAGGCAGCATCAAATCAATTTTTTCAATCGTCAAAATACCTTCCATGTTCTGATAGCTGCTGAAATCCGGGGCTGTCTTTTCCCCGTTCCCGGCCGAACCATTGGCCTCCTCTCCGCTTTGGCTTGCTTCTGCCACAGGCGGGACTGTCGTTTGAATGGATCCAGACGCTTCTTCCCCATTGGAAATATTCCGCAAACTATTCTGCCATTCCCTGACAAGCTTTTGCTGCTGGTAGTCCTGATACTCCTCCGCCAGAGTGGGGTAGCTCAGCACAACGATTCCCGCCAGCATCAGAAGCACTGAAAACAATCTCATCTTCATGTTTTGCCCGTCCCTATCCGCGTTTTTAGGAGCCCTTTTTCCATTGCTCGTACCACTCTGTCAATTCTTTGCTGGGAGCAACGTCGAACTCCTCTCTCAGCTTGGTCGAGATGAGCTGGAACTGCTTGCTTACCTCTCCCTGGTGGTTTAATCTTGCGTACAATTTCATTAAATGGAAGTAGCCTTCCTCCATTAAAGGAAACCTTTCGCGTATCTTTTGATAAATCAAAATGGCCTCGGTGTATTGTTCAGTGGATACGTAATATTCGGCGATTTGCTTGACATGATTCAACCAGAGCAGCCGAATGCGCTCCTGCTCGTACTCTGCCCACAAATAGGGGTGCTCTTCCAGAAAATCGCCGGTGTACAAAGCCATGATAGCTAGATGTTGTTCCAATGTCTCTGGCGTAACTTTGGGAGCTTTTCGCACAAAGGCCTCCCATTCCTCAACATCCAGCTTCAAATTTCCCCAAACCAGCCGATACCCTTCATCCTTGTATTTGATCTCCAGATCGAAGCCAATGCTCTTGATCATTTTCCGAATCTGATAGATGGCTGTATGCAATTGTGTCCTTGAGCGATCTGTGTCGTAGTCGGGCCAGAGCAAATCAATCAGGACCTGCTTGCTCACTGTCTTGTCCCGGTAGTGGACCAGGTACGCAAACAGCTCCTGCCCTTTCAGCGTCTTCCAAGGAAAATATTGCGCGTTGCCTTGTTGATCGAGATAATGCAAGCTTTGCAAGCAGCAGAGTGTCATCTTGCCGCTGTAGCTGATCGGGGTCTTGCCGGCGGATTCTGCTGCCCGTTGCACGGTGACCGCCAACCTGCTCTGATGGACAGGCTTCAACAAATAGTCGAGTGCATTCATGTCAAATGCCTTCACCGCGTACTCCTGAAAAGCGGTAACGAACACAATGTGAAGGTGGGGCTGAATGTTCAACAGTCGTTCAGCCAATTCAAAGCCGTCCATCTCGCTCATCTGGATATCCAGGAATGCCACATCCAGTTTTTCCCTCTGGGCGGCCTCCAATGCGGCGTGAGGATCTTGAAATGACCCCGTCAAGCGAATCGGATCGTTTATACCGCTCTGTTCGGTCAAGAGCTTTTCCATTCTTCTCAACGCAAGCCTCTCATCGTCTACGATAATTGCTTTCAAGCATATCTCTCCTAATTTGCTTCAGCTGTAACATCTTTTGCAACAGCCGCAGCATCTCTCCCATTTTATTGTAACAATAGGCGCATGAGATGTCCAAGATGAATGGGTTGCTTCGGGCATAGATAGAGGAGAGATATCGCTCGATATCGAGTGAGCGGCTATCAAACGAACGGGAACCTATACGGAACTGGCAAATGTCAGTTTCGCTGTAGTGCCTTTCCCCGGCTCGGACGAGAAGCTCAGCTCTGCTCCATGATTGCTTGCAATCTGCTGGCAAAGCGTCAAGCCTAACCCCGCTCCGCCACCAGAACGGCTGCGGGAAGGATCAACCCGATAGAACGCCTCTGTAATGCGGGCAAGATGCTCTTCTGTCATTCCCTTGCCGTTATCCTGAACAAAAATCACCTTGCGTCCATTCTCCAGATCAGCGACCAGCTTGATGACTCCGCCAGGGCTGCATGCCTTCACAGCGTTATCGAGCAAATTAACGAGCAGAATATGCATCAGGTCGACATCGCAGGACAACATGTCAAAGTGATGCTCATAGGCAATCCGGACTTTTTGCTCGGCTGCCTTTATGGACATCGCCTGCTCGACCCCTTGAAGCAATTGTTCCATACGAACGTCGCGCCGTTCGATCTTATTTTCACGCAAAGTTGCCAAATCCAGCAATCGATAAGCGATATTCTGCAGCCTGCGGCTTTCGGACATAATGTAGCTCGTCGCAAGCAGCTTGTCCTCTTCTGTGCGAACGACCTTCTGAATGTATTCCGCGTATCCGTAAATGGCGGTCAGAGGCGTTCTGAGCTCATGGGCCAGATTATCCACGAATTGCTGTTTCTGCTGCGCGGCTGCTTCCAGCTGCTGGATCTGCCTCTGAATTTCCTCCGCCATATAATTGAAGCTTTGCGCCATTTCAGAGAGCTCGTCATGCCCGGATACCGGGAGCCTGGTATCATAGGCGCCTGCCGCGATATTGCGAGAGATTTGGGAAATCTGCGAAAGAGGCTTGAAAATCCGGGTAAGCAGGAGCAGAAGGCCCAGGGCAAACAGCCCGGAAAGCAGCAATCCCGCGAAAAACAGCATGTTTTTCATCCGTTCCCAGGCGGTGATGACATCTGTCGTATCGTACAGATAGACCATTGTATAAAAATCATAGGGCGCAGGAAGCTTTCCCGAAACTACGACATAGGTGCGGCCATCCGATCTTTGCATGGACACCAGACGATTTCCGTCCTTCGGCGGCTCCGCAAAACTGTCAGGCAGCGGAATTTCCTGCCGGTTGGCATAGACGAGCTGATTGCCTTTGTAAAGCGCCAGCTTCACCTTTTTATCCGGGGAAAAATAACTGTACGGTTGGAGCAGGGAGGGCAAAGAGCTATCAAGATCCGTTCCGCGGCTTTCCACTGCATGGAAATCTTTCAAAAGCGCGGACGTGATGAAATAATGCTCGCCCAAGCTTTTCTCTTCTGCACGATGAACAGTGTCCTTAAATGTGGCGATAGAAATGATCACGATCCCTAGATTGAAAGAGAACAGAAAAAGGGCAAGAGTCGTTAAAAAGGTACGGTATTTCATAGGCATGACTTCAAGCTGCGTCCCGGTCTTGAGACAGCCCCTTTCCCATTCTCCCCGCCTGATGTGGCTGACAGCTTCAGTGTGCGAACGTCTAATGTCCGGGTGCCGGCTTCGTGATCATAGCCCCGCACAAACCGCAAATTCCTGTTTCCCCGCTCTTCGATTGAGAGTTGTTTATGCCCGATAGTTAAAATAGCTGCCAAAGTGATTCACTCCTTTCCCCTGTCACCATCGTACTATGGCTTTGTTAGGGAGTTGTCAAATGTGGGCTTCCGCAAATCAATCGCTTGGCGCCGCATTTGGTCACGAAGGTGCAATCAATCGTGAAAAGCCGCCCCATACGGCGGCGGCTTGAGGTCTGAATCTGACATTTCCGATTCAGGAAAAAAGGTTAATCCAATTCAATGATCTGCATAGTGGGCGTTTCGTTTCCGCTGGCAGGAGGAGCCGACTTTTCAAGCTCTTTCACCTTATCCTCCAGCTTTTTCTGGAGCTTTTCATTGAATTCCAGTGAGGGCTTACATAATCCATTATAACCGATACCGAGCAACTCCTTGTCATAACGGGAGAACGTCATCAAAGCAATTTCCCCGTTTTCGCCAGCGATATCAACTGAAATCGTCGGATCATTGTTGCTGTAACCCTGGGCGTTGTATGCAACCGACTTGACCGGGCCGTGAACGACATTGTATTTCTCCGCAAGCTTCTTTGCCAGAGCAACATATTCCTGCGGGTTTTTATCCAGCACCGGATCAAATGCCAGCGAAACCTGTTTATCCAGTGTTCTCTCACGAGCTATGTCAAATACTTCTCCTGTTACAGAGTCCAAGCTGAACGTATAGACGAGCTTGCCGTTGATGTACACATCACCAAACCAAAACGAACGGGGAAGACTTTCGGTTGGCTGGCTGTAGCCCATTTTCACCACCTGACCCTCCAAGCTCAAGCCAAATACCTCCCAAAGAGTCCGCGCGCCGATTTCCGCCGCTTCTTCTTTTGCCATGTCCTTGCTGGTCGGCTTTTGGTTGCCGTTGTATTCAAGGGCGATATTTTCTACCGTGTAATTGGCTTTTTTGTAGCCCGCAGGCAAGTTTTTTTGGGCCGCTTGGGATGCGGCGGCTGTATAATTGGCGTAGTTGGTAGCGACCGTATCCGTTTTTTTGAACTCCGCCGCGGTGACGGCGTGTACGAGTCCCTGGAACAGCATCGTGCTGGCCCCAATCACTACCGCCCCTGCCAAAATCGTCTGTTTCATGCTTTTTCCTTCCAGTCTGTTTCCTTTCATCCGAATCCTCTCCTTCATCGTTTGGTTTGTGACTACAATAGGCAGTATAAAAGGGGCGGATTATCGATTCGTAATCAAGTGATTAGAGAGTTGTAAAAAATTCGGCTCTATACTTCAAAACGGTATCCCAGTTTATAGACCGTTTTGATTCTCGTCTCCATATCGAGCTTCTTTCTCAGCTTTTGAATATGGACGTCCACGGTTCTCGTATCCCCTACATAGTCATAGCCCCAAGCAAGCTCCAACAGCTTTTCCCGGGATAAGGCAATATTGCGGTTGTTCACCAGCACTTCCAGCAGATCGAATTCTTTGGGGGTACATTCGACTGGTTTTTCGTGCAAAAACACTTGCCTGCTCGCGAAATCGATTTTGACCCCATCGAGCTCAAACGTTTTGCTTGTCTTCTTGGTACGCCTCAACACAGCATCTACTCGCGCCAGCAGCTCCATCATCTCAAATGGTTTCACCAGGTAATCGTCCGCGCCAAGGGTGAGGCCCTTTACCTTGTCCGCCAAGCCGCTTCGCGCCGTCAGGAAAATGGTGGGTGTCCCCCGAATCTGGCGGAAAACCTCGTACCCGTCTATCTCCGGCAGCATGATGTCCAGCAGAACGAGATCCACCTCGCGCCGTGCCAACTCATCAATAGCCGCCTTCCCGTCCGTCACGGAAATACATGTATGTCCCACCGATTGCAAATTTCTTTTGATTAACTCATTGATCGGGATTTCATCCTCGACAATCAAGATGGCTGCCACCAGAATCACCTCTTGCACCAGCATAGCACGACTATGTAATAGAATTGTAAAAGGCTTCGCTTTCCCGCATTTCAGACATATGCGTCCGGAAGACGTTTCGACGGCAGAGCTGCAGCAGTCGCTTCTTTGCCGCCCTCTAAACCGAAGGCCACAAAAAAAGCTACCGACCATGCAGCACAAGTCAGTAGCTTTTCCCGTCATTTTTCCCATTCAACTCTGATGCCTGAGATATCGCCGATATCCAAACGATGAATGTGGACCCTGATATTTGGCTTCCCTTCGCTTGTCAACACATAGCCTCCCCAATCTCTGCCGCCATCAGCCTTATAACCGGCGGTATCGATTCCAAATATGCTTGCAATAAGCGGCTTTGTCACTGAAATCGCTTCTTCTTTCGATTTTATTTTATATCGGTCCGTTACATGGCTGACACTATATACTCGAGATGATTGTGCTCCAATCTTGACAGAATACTTCTCGGTTTCATTCTTGAGCGTCCACACTTCTTCTTCTTTACCCGTAGCTTTATTGGCATCCGTAAATGGGACGCTATTTTTGCCAGACATCACCATGAGCGCTTTTTGCGCCTGGTACACATACTTTTTATCCACATCATCTGGCTTGTAATCTATGGAGAATTCGGACACTTTGTTTATTTTCAAATCGACGCTTACGTATTGCCCATCATCTAAATAAAAGGACAAGGTAGTTTTTTCATCGTCTTTGAAGAGATGGGCTCGTTGAAAAATGACTTGTTGATTGGCTTCTTTGAATGCCTCTTGTGCAGTACCAACATACTTTTGATAACTTGGCGGCAACTCATTGACCGCACACTCTACCGAAACGGTACGAACCTCTGTCGTATTCGGTTTAAAGGTCACAATCGCCTCTCGATTCTCTGTCCGTATAATAAAGTATTCTGTCTCTTTCTCAAACTCATCAAAGTGAAACTCCTTGTTAATGCCCACCGATTGAATTGCCTTTTGGGCAGCCGCAACATAGTTTTGGTCGATTGAAGCTTGACTCGCCGATGTTTCTACTGGAGTAGAGAATGGCTTCATCCAGATAACGAAAAACACCGCTGCACATGCGACAAGTCCGTTCGCCACCCATACGTATTTTTTCCGCTTTTGCTGCTTGCTGATCTTTCTTCGTTCTTCGCGTATGTTCTCCAGCATTACTTGTTTTCGCTCCCAAGAAAGGTTTTGATCCGGGAAACTCCTTAAATCCTCCCAGATTTTCTGTTCATCTTGTGACGGCATCTTTGATCGCCTCCGTTACAGGAACTTGCCTGCTGTTTTGAACAGCTTTCATCGCCCTATGCAAAGTGAGATTTACTTTGGCTTCGCTCCAGCCCAATACCTCTGCTGTCTCCTTGCTGGACAATCCCTTGATCCCTCGCAATATCAACACATCTCTGTAAGAACGCTTCAACTGATTGATGATGTCATAAAGCATGCGCTTGTTCTCGCTCAACTCTAAAGACTCTTCGGGTGTCTTGTCGCGGGAAACAAGATCCTGCAAGAATTTTTCCGGCAGCCAGCTGATCAGTTTATTTCTGCGCTTTTCATCTATCGCTGCGTTTCTGGCAATGGCAAACAGCCACGTTTTTGGATTGGTAATCTCTGTTTGCCCAGCCGCCTTTAGGGCTCGAATGAAAGTCTCTTGGACAAGATCGTCTATATCCTTTCGTCCCGTATAGTAGACGAGAAAGCGATAAATATCGCTGCTGTACGCCAGAAACCATTGCTCAATACGTGCGCCGGCATTCTCATCCAATTGTGTTCCACCTCCTTGTCACTGTATAGACGGAGGAGCTGCCGACTATCTTTCACTTTTATCATAAAATTTTTTCAGACTTTCCATTATTGCTGATGTTTTCCTTGGCTTCTTTTCAGCGGTTTCATTTTTAGATGGAATGACAGTGACAGACGATAAACTTTTTCAACAGAAAAGACACCTGCTCGACGGAAAAGCACCCCAATTGGCGGACATGTTCAACAGTTGGAGGTGCCGTTCATTCGAGCGGTGTCTTTTGGATATTCATTGCGATAGGATACATTTGAACAACGGTCTGTTGATATTTTATCCATAAAATGCGCCGCTAGATGGGTGGGACCATGTGCTTGCCTTCAACCCGGCAAACCCGACTTTTTGGACCTCGTACAGGATTTCCTCTCCTTCCTCGCTCTCTATCGCTGCCGAAACCATATACCCCTCCAATGGTGCAAATGTATAATAGGAAAACGGCTGTACCTCGACTCTGCCCCCGGCAAGCGGCACTGAAAAAGACAAAGGCTGCAGCGAGAAGCCTTTCCCAAGCGCCTTCATCACTGCTTCTTTTCTTGTCCAAAGCCGATAAAATGCCTCCCGCTTCATGGAAGGTGTACCCTGCTGCTTTACAAAGGCTATTTCCTTCGGGACGAAAACACTCCGCATTACCTCAAAGCAGCAATCCTTCTTGACGGCTTCGACGTCAATTCCCGTCTTCTCGATCTCGGAAAAGGCGCATACCAACATCCTGTCGGAATGGGACAAATTAAAAAACAACGGTCGTTTTATACTACCCGCCAGATTTCCGCTGTCCAAGAACAGCTTCCCGTACTCATTTTTGATAAACCTGACCTCCTTCGGGAAGATTCCCAGTTTTTGTCCAATAATCCGCTTGAGCAGCATCCGTCCAACCAAAAATTCCACTTTTTTGAAATCAACGCGATAACTCTCATACACCGCTTTTTCTTCTTGATCCAGCACCTCCATACAGCTTTTCAACTCCGCAGGCTGAACCTCTTCATCGACATGAAGCCAATAGATTTCAACCCTTTTCCCCATTGATTCCCTACTTCCTTCACGATAGTTTCCATGTAGAAACGTTCTCTATTCGAAACGGTTTTGCCTGCCGGACCGGGCAGGTATTTACATTCATAAAAAATTTTCCTTCTGGACCGATAATCGTCTGAAATCGGTTCGGTATCAAAAGCCTGAATGTAGTCACCCCCGCTTCTCCTCGTAAAAATTCCGCAGCATCTCACTTTCACGCAATTGCCAGGGAGTTGATTCATTATGACTTTATTTGGGCAACAAAAAGCCCAATTCCCTATTTTTACATTATTTTCTTGATGAAACCATAATCCGTGTATATACTCGGTATATAATTTGGAGGTAACCGATGATCGCGGAGGCACACTTTGTGTAAAAGGAGACAACAAGCATGGATTACATTTTAGCCCATAAGTGGGCGTTCCTGATTCTCGCGGAAGTCATCTTTTGGGTTTCCATCATCACTTTCTTGGTCCTCAGGTATTGGTTTGGCAAAAAGACTCTCAGCTTCGTGTTTTTGCTTCTCTTTATCATCAATGACCTGTGGATCGCTTCTTTAGGCTTTTTCGACTATTTGCAAACAGGGCAGTTTTCCAGTTACCAAGTCGTAGTCGTGGTTGTTTTCCTCTATGCGATCACGTATGGCAAAAGCGACTTCCAAAAACTTGATTCCTATATCCAGATCTATGTAGCCAAGTGGAAAGGGGAGCCCGCTCCCGCTATCGCTCCGCCGAAGAAGCTGGTCGGCAAGGAACATGCGCAAAAAGAACGGAAGCATTTTTACGTTCACCTGGCCGTCTATTCGGCAGCCCATCTTGTTTTCTTCTTTCTGTTTGGACTGTCCTCACGCGTCTACGAAATGGCAGTTATGAGCCAGTTTTTTGACGAGTTTTTCTCAGCTAAGGACGGTACACTGCCTTTTGGCGATCCGACCGTCAACAACCTCAGCAGGATTTGGACCTTGATCTTTGTGATCGACAGCATTATCGCTCTTTCGTATACCGTATTTCCGAAAGGCGGCGGGAAAGCCTCTTAGGCTACTTCAGACATGCGCTCCACACTGCGTTGCGAAAACAGCCGCGGAGAGATAGACCTGTTTTTCTTCGCGCCCTCTCCTTTTAAGGTCGGCTGTCACTAACACGTCCCATGGGGTAGCGAGAGGAGCAAACATCCTTAGCTAAATTGCCAGAATATTATGGGAGGATATAAAAGCTGTGAACATTATATGAAAGCTCTTGAGCAGTACGTATAATATGTTTCCAAGAGCGCTCTTGCTTTTATTGTCAGATGTAAAAATGGGGGGTAATCATGAACAGTGAAGTTGTCGGCTGCCAAGAAAAAGATCACGAGCGATTGGTTGATATTTGGTATCGAGCTGTAAGTCGCACGCACACTATCTAGAAAAAGGAAGGGGGCATGAAATCCACTTCCCTTACTACTCTTCTATGACTTGTACTGAGAGCCCTCTCTTTTACTTGCTTTACGATATCTGCGTCAAATATCCATCGAAGACTTTTGCCATTCATTTATACTCATTTTTTAGAATGCTGTAAATCTCCAGATCAACAATGCCCTTGCCCGACCATAGGGTTGCTTGTCGTAATGTGCCTTCTTTGACAAACCCATTCGTAATCAGCACCTTCTTTGATATTTCGTTTGCAGGCATGACTTCAGCCTGAATTCTGTTTACGTGCGCCTCGTCGAATAGAAATCCTACCAATGCTTTTACCGCATGTGTGGCAATCCCTTTCCCCCAATGCGATTCGGCCAAAAAGCAACCGATTGTCACCATGTTTACCTTCTGGTTAAAATCAAATGCTTCGATGATGCCAACCAGTTTGTCGCTTTCGGTATGAGTGAAAATGCCCCATTTCACCCGTGACTTTTTGTTGTAATCCCTGTCAAAATGCCCGATCATCGACTTCACGGTCTCTTTTTTATGCTTCGGGATGATTCCGCAGTACTCAAACACCTTGTCGTTGCTGTAAATTTCAAATACGTCTTCAAGATGGCTGGCATCGATTTTTTTCAGGGTTAAACGGTCAGATTTTATAATCGGAAACTCATCGAAAACAACGTTCATATCCAATATGATCCTTCCCTTTCTTAAATGAGTCAGGTGTCGAATATAAACATGGCAAGACAACGCGCAGCATTCCACATAAGTTAAGTATCGGTCAACTGCACAAGCCGGAGGAGGTGCGATCGTGGGAAGCTAGTGGTGAATGTTTTCCGAACCATCTTACCCTTCACTATAAACAATATTTGGGGGCAACTACCATGCAGGAACTTACATTTGTAAAAGATTATAAAAACAACGAAGCACTTCGAAAGAGTTTTTTCGAACTTGCTGCCAGCACTTTTGGCATACATTTCGAAACCTGGTATCGAAAAGGGTTTTGGAACGACCAATACATACCCTTTTCATTTATTAAGGGAGATACCATTATCGCAAATGTTTCCGTTAACATGCTTTCACTCATTATAAATAGCGAGAAGAAAAAAGCTATACAAATCGGAACGGTAATGACGCATCCAGATTATCGAAAACAAGGATTATCTGCAAGTTTAATGAACAAGGTTTTAGAGGAATATGAGGATCAGTATGATTTCATGTACCTTTTTGCGAACGATACGGTTCTTGATTTTTATCCCCGGTTTGGATTTAAACCGGTTGAAGAGCATTTATTTTCGATGGATTTTACGCCAAGTCCAAGCCGCGGTCCGCATACAGGTATTCGAAAACTAAATGTAAATGAAGCAGATGATTTACGCTTCCTCTACAAGCTTGCCTCAGAAAGATTGCCTGTCTCTCAACGTTTTGGAACTGATTGTACGGACGGAATCTTCATGTTTTATTGCCTGAACGTTTTCAGCGATGATATGTATTACTTGGAAAACGAGGACGTTATTGCGATCTACAAAAAGGAAAACAATCAGATGGATGTTTTTGATCTCATCCACACAAAGGAAATCAACATTCAAGATATCTTGGACAAGATCGCAGGTAGCGATACTGAAAAAATAACCTTCCATTTCACTCCTGATGATAAAGGCATCGATGTAAAAAGTAGTATCTACGATGGTGGTTTATTTGTAAGGGAAAATGGCGGAAACATCTACCCTTTACACGTCAAACATCCAATTACATCCATTGCTTGATGTCAAAACTGCCCGCTTTAGAGTCGGGCAGTTTTTTTGTTATTTCATCTCGGTTCGTGAACTTGTCTGAAGGGGGAATTTGGATATGCGGGGGATAGAAGTGACTAGTCTGCCGAAGTAATTGTCATATGATATAATTACAGGGTGAAGTATAAAAAGCGAGGTGTGACTACTATGCTATGGCAAGAAGTTAGGGATATTTACCCTGATCAGTATGTCCTTCTCGAAATCTTGAAATCCCATTGTGAAGACAATATTGAGTATGTAGATGAAGTTGCTTTGATTAAGGCCATTCCAGACCCTGATGAAGCGACCAGAGAACTGCTGAAGTGTAAAAACCAAAACATTGTTTATCATACGGGTCAGGAACAGATCATTATTGAAATTAGAAAACATGCTTTTTATAGGAGCAGGTAAGATGCAAATCGAATTGATCGACGACTTACTCCAAACATCCATGACCATTTTTTATAAAGGGCGCTCCTTAAAGATCGATAATTTAGTAATTGATACTGGTGCCGCACATTCTCTTTTGTCCTCGGATATTGTCTCACAGATCGGCATAAAATTTGAAAATGGAGACAAACTTATTCGAAGCTTTGGAATCGGTGGAGACGAATACTCATTCCAAAAACGGGTTGATCAAATTCAACTCAGCCCTCTTATTCTAAAAGATATCAGTATTGATTTTGGTATTTTTCACGAAGATATTGATTATATTAATGGTCTTATTGGGCTAGATATATGAAAAAGTGGCGAAATGATAATTGACCTTCAGCAGATGGAGATGTATCCTGCGAAATCAAACTAACACTTTGCCTATCGCGGAAAAAAATGGACATAGCCCTCCTACCGATCAAGCGAGTAACCTTCTAAACGCAAAAAATCATGAATCCACTCACTACTCGCTTCTCCTGCAAACTCAAAAGCAAACTGGTCAGACTCCATGGAGCGATCCAGCACTTCTGCATGATGCGACCATCGTAAAACATTCGAAGGCCTTACGATACCCGGCAGAATCCAGGATTCCATCCAATTCCGCTGGAGAGACGCCTCACTGATATAGAAGCAGGGCAAAAGTGATTGTCTCCTGTGGAAGTCCTCTACAATCCCCATCCATTCCTCATGCTCAGGAAAAGGGCCGCTCGTATACACACTGTTCGCCCGCTTCGTTACACCCCTGTTTGCCCGCAGCCTCCATGCTCCCAACGTTTGCTGGAATGTACGCAGGCCAACCATTGGCCGCGAGCTCTCCGATTAATCGGATTCGTTTTGTATCTCCTCTCACGTCTTCTCCTCCTCTTTGGGCGTTTAGATCCTTCTCTGGCACCTCATTTGCGTCAGCGGCAATCATAGAAGCTTGCGGTTGGGTTCTTTGTTTCTTCGTTTACATATTTTCTTACTATAACGGTGTCTTGTTGTTTTCATGGAATCATAGTTTGTGCAAAAGTTTCAGCCTTGTTTGCTTATTTGTCGGAGTACGAAGGTATGACAAAGCCCAATTAGACAACCTGCTAGGAGATTCATAATCGTGGAGAATAGCTACCGCTGACAACACTCATCTTTTAGCAATTTTTGATGCCCCCACTCCAGAGGTGATAGTAGGTTCAGACATTTTAACATTTACTCCTGTGAATATTAGGAAACAGCCTTGTTCAAAATAAACCAGTTGTGAAGTAACCACTTTGGCTCATCCTATATCATCCATTCCCAAACACACGTTCGTGTTTATTATATGCATATGTTGTACGCTTGAGCAAACAGGAAAACTCCACAGCTACCTGAGATTTACGGAAACAAAAAAATTCCCTCCCCCGGATCAATTCCGAAGGAGAGCATTTGTCATTGTCGCGGTATCCCCGCTGCATCCCGTAGCGAGTTGGCGGCGTAGTGTGCAGCTGCTTGTACCTGTTTGTCCGAGCTGGCCATCCAGAGCGCTCCAAGTATCCCGATCACCTTCTCGGCAGCCACTTTGTCGATTGTACGATTAACAGGTTGTTCTGTATTCTTCATCGTTGTATCCCACCACCCCTCATTGCCCAGGCCATCGTTGAGGTCTACCGGGTGTCCTGCAAGCTCCTGCCCGTTGTTATACTGATAGAGATTGGCAGCCGCAGAAAGGCGCTTATTGCTCCAGGCGTAAGTCTGCCAGAAATGGGAGCAGGCCCCGCGGCGGGACATTTCTTCGACGACAGCATAGGAGCCGTACACCCCGACAAAATAGCCGGGCAGTTCCTTCTCTGCCGCCTTCAGATAGGCTTCGATGGCGTCGTAATCCTTCGGAGGAGCGTCGTAATCCACGGCGAAGTAGATCGCGGTGCCCTCCGGCTGGCCGATCAGCTTGGCCTCCTGGAAGGCGGCTTTGCCGTCCCTTGTCCCGTTGACCGCACCGCCCGCCGCGTCATTTTTCCCTCGCTGAAAGACGCTGATAATTTTCAGGCCGGCCGCCGTGATCAGCTCTGCTTCGCTGCGCGTCAACCGCTTCCATGCCATACTTGCCGGAACGAGATACCGGCACACAAATTTCATGCCCGCTTCGCTCATTTTCTTCGCTTTCTCAGCCGTCAATGGGACGGCGCAATCGATGCCCTTAGTGGTTGCTGTCATTTTCCCTCACCTTTCCCTTTCAGGACGTCGACCGCTCGGCGGATCGTTTCCGGCACCGGCAGGCCGGCACGTCCAGCGTTTTCTATGATAGATAGCAGCTCGTTGGCCAGGTAGAAAAAGATCGTAGCATCCCGGAAGATATGCTGCTCTCCAAGCGCGGTATCAATGCGGTGGGTTACGGCCACCATTGCAAAGATGAACACTTTGCGAGCGATCCCTTTTAAGCGGCGTACACACCGCTGGCATAGTCAAGAGCGACGAACGCCAACAAGACACTAAGCTATGCAGACCAACCTCCCCATAAAAAAGAGGCGGCTGCGCCTCCTGCTGCAAACACTAACTTAAAAATGGTTTCCATGTCCTTTCCTCCTTGCCTTTTTAGGCAAAAATAAGAGGAGCCTCGCTTGTAGCTCCCCATGAAAAAACGCCTCTCTCATTCGAGGAAAAGGCGTCTACTCCGTTGGTAATTCCAGTCGTCTTTGTACTTCATCCCGGTACTCTTCGGCTTTAATACTATCTACGGTGACTTTCCCGCTCTCAATAAGCTTGAGCAACATCTGTACTTTCACTTCGCTTACCATTACAGAATCCCCTCACTTTCAAGTTGGTTCATGAGCAACAGATCGATTTTCTCGTTTTGCTGCTGCAGTATTTCTTCCTGTGTCAGAGGTCGGTCAACCATCTCATACCATAAATCGGCAGTTTCTGGATTCACATACAGTACTGCCGATTTTGCACGTACCGCTTCTGGTTTCTCTGGAATCTCGTTCACACGGATACCATGGCGCTTCACTTCTTCGGGCAAACCTTCTTTTGGATCGTCGGGCATGTAGTGGATTAACGTTACTCTTGCTTTTGTTTCCGTTTCCTTTTCAAACAGGACTATCATAATGTTCCTCCTTTATTTACCATAGGTATGGAAAAGCTCCAGATGGCCCAGGGTCGACAGCCATACGATCAATGGACTGAGTCAGTCCGGTATATTTCCAAATTAATTCTCCCGAGTTGTTTAACTTTTGAATTAATCTATCGGTCGAGTGATAGATATTATCAAATTGATCTAATGAAATATTATGATACAGCCCGGGAGCAAATCTGGTGTAATTCGTCTTAGTTCCCCCATTAGGACCGACCTTCTTTAAATCGCTGTCACCTGCCACATACACATTTGCGTTTAGATCTAATGCAATAGCTTTTAAAGCTCCTGCAGCCTGGAAAGACCATACTTTCGATCCATCTGGTGTGATTTTTTTAGCAGTTTTATCTGCTGATGCAGTATAAACATAGCCTTGCTGATCGAATGCCACCCCATTCACGGCGTCAGTATGTTCGGTAAATGTCCATGCGATAGTAAATCCATTTTGTGTTTTATACACCTTATTATCTGGAGCATCCGTCCCCATCACTGCTGCTTGTTCAGAGTTAACCGCCAATTTCTTTACCACTGCGGGAAAGGTTTGGCCAGCTACATACGATCCAGAAGGGCTGATTTTTGTAATGGCTTTATTCAAATCGCGGGCGGCATATACGTATCCTTGTTTATCAACAGCTACATCTCTCACGTAACTATCATCAGGCAAATTGTACTGCCAACTACAGTACTTCTTAACCGTTCGATTATCACCGATATAAACACCGCCTTTCGGATCCACGGCGACACTATACTCAACGTCATACTGTCCAATAATGGCTGTACGTCGAAAGATTTCAACACCGTTAGCGTCTAGCGTGACTCGAACTCTCTCACGGGAAGAGCAAGCATAAACCTGGAATTTTTCAAGCGTTATAAGCACCCACTTAGTTCCGTCCCAGTAGTAGACAGGGTAGTAGGCCCATTCACTTCCCTTTCGATATTTGGCTGAAACAATATAAGATGACGACACCTCTATAGAGTCGTTATCGACTAAAATTAACTCGTAAGACTCTTTATAGAGATTATCAGGGTCTACTATCCGGAGTAATAATTGGGTGTCAATTATACCCTCATCACTCTTTCTTGCAACTTTTTTAGATATAGATACATTTGCTTTTACCCATAGATCATACATTTGGGGATTAGTTGGCGATGTCAAGCTGCCAGTCACGGTAACCCCGCCACCAAACAGTTCAAACCCACTTCCCATTTGCGCTTCCGAAGAACTTTTTCTCTCCAGTATGATAGATGATTCTACCGTTTGCGTGTGACGGGAAGGAACTGACCACCTCCGTTCGAATTTCTTTTGTTTGATCTTTCCTTACATCGATGGCGTAGTTTTTGGCATTGGTCTCAGCTGTATTAGCCTTCGTTTGTGCTCCCGCCGGTGTCTCAGCTCCGACGTCCGCTGCAGTCAATACTACGTTTCCTGTTTTTCCATTGACCGACTTCACTGGTGTTTGCCCCTGGATGCTGTCGAACCATTGCTGCCACTGTTGCTCAAAACGTGAAGTAGCAACCGCGAACCAATCGGCCCACTCCCACTGATAATCTACTGTTTTCGTTGTGTACCAGGATTGGAACTGGTTAAAAATCGTGGTCGTATCCGCCTGGATCAGCGAGTTTACTAATCCACAGACCTTGTTGTCGAGTCGTTCATCAGTAATCTGCCAGCCTTCAATGTACGATTTCCCTTTAACGATTCGCACTTGAGCCAAAGACAACTCAAAAACATTCTCATCCCTTGTCAGCGCTGGCGGCACCGGAGACGCTGCCGGTTTACCCGTCAGGATAAAAGCCCGCACATATCTATGTTCCAGACGCTTGTCCAGTCGAATCACCACTCGGTCAATTCGGTCGAGAGCCGGGTCCGGGTATTCGTGTTGCAAATACAGCGGCTCCGTGTCTATCTTATACATATACCCCTGTAGCCACGCATAGCCGGGGCGGATGTACGTCCGAATATTTGTCCCGTCGGTCTCCACTTTCAGATTGGTGCCCCCGTTGAAAATCCCATCGGTCAGCACACGGCGGAAATACTCGGCAAACTCATCTGCCGTATAAACACGCTCGTCCTCTCCCGTGGAGTCAAAAAATCGATAATGCTCCGCCATTCTTTCACCGTCCTATCATTTGTTTCATTTTCTCAAAAAGGGTCGGAAGCGAATTGCCAAAGGTGGCATCGAGCCGGAAACCATCAGGTTCATAGACTTCTGCCACCTTAGTGATACGGGCATCCAGCCTGACTCCCCAGCTGCGGTTGACGACCGTGACGATGTCGCCAAGGTCGTAGTCTCTCCGGTAGACCAAATTGGAGGTGGTCAGCAGCGTCGATTCAAAAGATTCCACCCGTCCCAGTTCAGCCAGCTTCTCGTTTCCCCTGCTCCGCAGCATCTCTTCCATTTGTGCCTCAGTAAGTTGCTCGGTGCCCTCTTCCTGTGACCCGATGTCTTGCGCATCCATGAATGTTTCATACCGCTTTAAACCTGCCTGTTTGCCAACCATTACGATTTTTTGATCAGCTCCTTCCCCCTCTCCCGCGACCACGGCCATGTTTTTGAAACCGACCGCACTGCTTACATACGATTGGCTTTCGATGTTGTCATAGTCCGTGCTGAAGATCGCAGGCGGGCGAACATCCTGGTTCACTGTTAAATCCCGGCCAGCCAACGCGTCAAACACGTACCTTTGGCGCTCCGTATCCAGCCACACATGCCATCCCAAGCCAGACGACAGACTGAGTTTCTCCAGCTCTTCGTCCAGCTGCTTGTATCGTGTTTGGTACGGGACTTTCGGGCCCCGGGAAAGATCGGGCGCATGGATCAGATTCGGGATGACGCGGGCAGGATCGGCAGGAGCGATGCTGTTTACACGGACATAATGCTTCATGATCGTCTCCACAGGCGCATGGATGTAGTCATATGCCTTTCCAACCGGCGGGTAGGTAATACGCCGCCCCATCAATCCGGCCAGCATGCTCCCTTTCACAACCAGCTCTTCTGTGCCCGTTTCATTTACTCTTACTTCTCTGTGCTTGATGATCGCCGCCTCATCCGGCCTGCTGGCCATGAATATGATCGTATCCTCCAGCAGCTTGTCGGCGTTCTGCATGGCCGGGTTGATGTGCAGCTCAAATTCCCCAGGCTTATGCCAGCGCCGTACCCATTGCAAGGAGGAATAGGTGTCCACCTCGCCCAGCAATTGAAATTGGGAATCCATGATTCGGATTGGCTTCACACCTACACCCCCACATACCGATTTTTGTACTTTATGGTCACCCGTGTTTTCGTGCTGTCGTTCCCGCTGTTGTATTCCAGAATGTTTTCGCCAACCGCGAGTTGGAAAAAGGTGCTGGCAAGGTCGACGTAGTGAAAGGCGTTTTCTACCTCTCCGTTCTCCCGCCGAATCTCCACCCGCTTGTTGCCGAAAGAAGTATCAATGTAGAGGATGTCGTTGTCTCCGAGCTCCCTCTTCACACGGATAAATTCACCTGTCGTGTTGTTCATGACGGTCGGGTTTTGGGCCGGCCCCTTAAATGCAATCTTCACCGGCGTTTCCACATCGCCTTCGTTCTGGAAGGCGCGCCGGAACGAGCGCCTGGCAAAGGAAGCCGGGAGCCGCAGAACAAAACCAAAGCCGCCCATGATATAGGACATTTCCCTGCTGGTGGTAAAAGTGTCCAGCCAAAACGGGGAGGGACATAAAAGGGAAAGCAAAAAGACTTGGTATGTCTCCCCGTATTGATCTGGAAATACGGGGGCCCCATCGGCTACCGCCTGAATCTCTTTCACCCCGCCGTCGTATTCGTAACGCAGAATTCCAGGCCCCCATTTTGGATTCAGCACCCTCGCAAGCGTCTGCCGCAATGAGAAAACCTCCGCTCTGGACTTCCCCATGACCGCGCCTTCAATCGTTACACTTCGCGGCTCCAAATACGAATCCAGATAGGTGACGCCATCCTGATACGGGGATCGCTGCGTATGGATGTCCGCCGGCGGAGTCCCTATGCCTTCCAGCTTTGTGATCAGAAAAGGGGCAGAGTTGTAGAGCACAACACTTTCGCCCCGGGTGTTGGTAAACGTTATTCTTCGCAAGCTATAACCCCCATTCAAGCGCGAGCTGTCTGCTGACTTGAAGAGTTTTTCGATTCATCTCCGAAGGGGACAGCGGAGCCGGGCTATTGTATGTGTTTTGCAGAGTAACACTCGGTTTGATGTTTGCTGCAATGGCTTTGGCCAGAGCATTGTAGTCAATCGTCGCGGCACCGATCCCCGGAAGGTCATAGTTCGGGATCACCTGCGATCCTTTAGGAAGATAGAGCAACTCCGGCCCATTCTCGCCTGTCCATGTCCAGCCTGACCGTGTGACAGTGCCTCCATCCTTCAGTCCTGGGTAAGCGGCTGCTCTTGCACCACCGCCAGACGAGCCTCCGCTCGCTGCTGCCCCTCCTCCTCCTCCAGGAATTGCATTTCGGATGGAAGAGATCATTCTATTCACGAAACCTTTAATCTCGCTGTACAACCATCCCGCTCTGCCCTGAATCCCGTCCCAAATGCTCATCACAAAATCCTCTCCTGCAGCCATGAAGTCCGAGGCAAAGTTCTTTACATCTTGGACGATGTCATCCATGTAGTTGAAAAAGCTGTCCTTGATCGTAATCATTCCGTTTATAACGCTCTGTTTGGCGTTTTCCAGACCATCTGTGAACAGCCATTTGATCTTGTCCCACGTATCGGTGAAAAACGTCATGATCGCGTTCCACGTTGTCTCGATCGCCTTCTTCTTTTCATCCAGATACGTCTGGGCCATTTTTTTCATCGAATCCCATAGCGTTGCGAAAAACGTCTTAACCCCGTTCCACACTGATTCTGTTGTGGACTTGATCGTAGTCCAAACAAATGCGATGTATCCTTTGATGGCATCCAGCGTGCCGGAAAACACGAGTTTGATAGCTTCCCAAATCCGTCCGAACGCATCCTTCAGGCTATTCCAGATCAACTGCGCGTCTGCCGACAGTTGGGTAAAATTCCCCGTGACCAGATCATAAATGAGAAGAATGGTCCCGAGAAAAATGGTTTTGATGATGTCCCAGACAGCGCCAAAATACATTTTGACGCCTTCCCATATCTGGGTCAGTCCGTCACTCATGCTGGCAAACACTCGCATGACTTCTTCGCCTAGCATGATCACGACCGCCGTGATTGCTTCCACGATCGCATTCCATGCTTCAGATGCCGTTTCTTTCACGGACTCCCAAAGACCAGACAGGTAGATCATTATCTCGTCCCAGTTCTGCATGATCAGCAAAGGAATCCCCATAAACGGCTCGATTACCGCAAGAATGACTGTGCCCCACTCTGCAAAAAAGCTCTGCATCCATTCCCAGGTCTCGGAAAAAAACTGCTTGATCCCTTCCCAAGCGGCCGCAGTCGCATTCTTGATGTTTTCCCATAGGTTGAAGAAGAACTCTTTTATCGGCTCCCAGTTTTCGTAAATCAGATAAGCGGCCACGGCCAACGCCGTAATCGCCCCGATTGCGATGCCGACCGGGCTTGTGAGGATCGACATGACACCGCCAGCGGCACTGATTACATCGGAAACGGTCCGAAAGGCATCGATGATCAACCCCACTGATGTGACAAGAGGGCCCAGCACATTTAGCACCGGACCGATTGCCGCAACGATACCCCCCATGACGACAATCACTTTTTGGGTGCTTTCGTCCAAACTAGCAAACCAGTTTACGACCTGCTGAATGACCCCAACAATGTCATTGAATATCGGGATGAGAATCTCGGACAGCTGAATCATAAGACCCTCAAGTGCGCTTTGCAGTTGAACGAGGCCGCCTTTGGCATTGTCATTCAACATATCAGCCATCTGTTGCGTTGCGCCTGACGAATGATTGATCGCATCAGACAGCTTCTGATATTCTGCCTCGGACGTATTGATAATCGCGAGCATGCCGCTCATCGCTTCTTTTCCAAACAAGGTGGAGGCATATGCTTTTTGCTGATCTTCGTCCAAGCCCCCAAAAGCGTTGCGCAAGTCCTGCATGACCGTGTCCAAGCTCTTCATGTTCCCCTGGTTGTCGGTCAGGCTAAGGCCTAGCTCGTCCATGATCTTGGCCATCTCTTTGGTTGGACTTGCCATGTTGGACAATGCGGAACTTAGTGCCGTACCGGTTTGACTGGCATGGACACCGGACTTTGCCATAAGCCCCAGAGCGGTCGCAGTATCCTCTGCACTGTATCCCAATGCACCGGCTACAGGGGCAACGTTTTTGAAGGATTCGCCAAGCATGGCAACAGTGGTATTAGACTTGCTGGAAGCGGCAGTGAGAATATCCGCGAACTGCCCGGTCTGGTTGGCAGCCAACCCGAACTCCTTCATGGAGCCCGTCACTATGCCAGATACACGGCCTTAAGTCTTCTCCGGAAGCGGCAGCAAGCATCATCATGCCCTCGAGGCCGTCCAGCATTTGTTGTGTATCCCAGCCAGACGTAGCCAAGTATTTCAAGCCGGAAGCGGCTTCACTAGCAGAGAATTTGGTTGCGACACCCATTTCCTTTGCCTTCGCATGCAAGGCTTCAAAATCGGTTCCTGTCGCTCCGGAAATCGCTTTAACCTCGCTCATGGCCACTTCAAAGTCCATGCCCACTTTAAGAGCTGCTTTTCCTATCTTGGTGAGAGGGTCAGTTACGTTTTTGGTAAGTGTGCCGCCGGCATCTGAAATTTTCTTGCCGGTATCTTGAATGGATTTACCGACTGCTTCCAAGCCTGTCTTTGTTTGATCAAATTGGCTCTGAAGCGATTTTAGCCGTTCCTCTGTTGCAGCTATTTCGCGCTGAAAGGCACTGTACTGGCCTTCGCTGATTTTCCCTTCGACAAACTGGAGATTGACCTGTTCCTGGGCCTCTTTTAAACGGTCCAGCTTTTCTTTCGTATTGGCGACCGCATCGGCCAGCAGCTTTTGCTTTTGGGCCAGTATTTCTGTATTTTTGGGATCCAGTTTGAGGAGTTTTTCAACCTGTTTGAGTTCGGACTGAATGTCCTTGCTTTTCTTGATTACGTCGGACAAGGCTTTCAAAAGCCCCGTCGTTTCTGCTCCAATGGCAACATTTATGCCGCGAATGGTTTCCGCCATATATGGCTCACCCCCTATCTGCCGTAAAAGGCATCGATGTCTGCCTGAGTGGCTTCTCTGGACGAATGATCCTCACCATCAAAAAAGCACTCGAGAAAGTCCAGCAAATCCATCACTCGCAGTTCGTTCATTTCGGCAAAGCTCAATCCCGCCTTTTTACCCCCTGCGAGCAGATTGATTTCGATGCGCTCGGGTTCCTTTCGCCTGTCCGGTCTCTGTGCCTGCTTGCGCTTTGGAACGAAAAAAGCCCTCGGCGGCTTCCTCCATGACAGCGGCGAACAGCCCCTGATCCGTAATATCAAAGTTTTCCAGCGAGCCGACCCATTCTACAAAGGACGGGAAGGGCTTGCCGAGACTATCTGCTTTCGCCATGGCCCATATTAGCTGCAGGATGGCTACGATATCGATCTGACTCGGGTCGTCCCTAATGTTCTGCATTTTCATCAGATCGCCAAGCAGGTCTGTCTTGAATTCCTGTTTGTAATACAAAAGAGCCAGGGGGGTAGCCCTGACTCTCACTTGTTTCCCGTCGATTTGAAGTTCTCTCATGATTCGCCACCCCCAGCGGAAGTCGTAAAGGAAGGAATATACACGGAGGCAAAGAAGGCGTTGTACGCCTCGGCATTGGCTTCATTTAACTCCAGGTCGCCTTTTACCAGCATCTTTCCACCAATCTCGATCGGAGAAATGGACAGATTCAGAATATCGGTGTTCACTTCCACAGACTCCGCTTTGGTTTTACGTTCCTTGGCCGGGCGTGACGCTTGGCAGTTGTAATACACGAAACGACGGTTCCTCTTATCCCCTTGAACTTGCCCAAGCAGTGCAAACTTTTTGGGAATCGCGTCCGAAACCTCTACCAGCATGCCATTTTTATCGATTTCCCACCCCATCATTTCAGCGAGAACCTCGTCTGGCACCAATGCTACTTCCAATTCGCCGGTATATCCATTGTTGCTGGAAACGACAAAGTATGCCGTATTGTCCGCGTAAAATGTAGAAGACTCCCCTTGCGCCTCGGGAGTCCATCGTACCGCTCCAGGGATCGGGATCGGCTGTTTCCATGTGAGCTTCCCTGTTGTTGTTTCGTCGGCAAAGGCAATGTGTACTTTCTCTAATCCAAATGTGACTTTGTTTTTTGACATGGTTATTGTCCTCCTATTCGTTCCAATCATCAATGTGCCTAAAAAGCTTTTCGTCTTGGTACGGGACGGATCTGCCTCCGTCCATCAAGATGCCTGGAGACGACTGCTGGGGGTCGGACCGTATTTGTCCGGTTGATCGTCTTTGTTTCTTGCTCACGCTGTCCATTCACCTCCTTTCATCGCCTTTCCTTTGCGTGTTTCGAATGGCATAGAAAAAGCCGCCCGGTTTCCCCGAACGGCTTGTCTTCATTCTCGACACTATCACTTTAACACGATTTTGCGTGTAACAAGTCGCATTTTCGTCGCGTTTTTGTCTCGTTTTCGTATCAACTTTTTCAGGCGAGACAATGCGAGCTAACGTTTGTTTATAACCAGTTTCATAATCAAAAACATACTCGGGCGGACTTGAGGCAAAAATATTGGGCTCACCGGGCTTATTGTGATGAAATCGTCCGCTAGATAAGATTGTTATGCTATAATGACCTTGCAATAGAACAGGCTTTATTGGGCGGTCGGCTATCCTTCCGGAAGGGAGGTGATGCCTGTGGAGGTATTTCAAGCGCTACAACTAATGTTCCTATTCGGAATGTTCATTCTCGCGCTGTTGACTTACCTAAACAAAAAGAAATAGACCGCCCTCGGTCAAGGTAACGGTCTATTTCTGATCGGTTCACCTTTTGCAGCCTGCCGTCCTTAAAAGCGGCAATTGCGTGAGAGCCGTGTTACCAGCACGGCTCTCTTTGCATTTTACGTAATTTCTGACTCCAGTATACCATAGGGTGGAGAATAATATAACCCCTCAGGCCATACAAGAGGGATACTAACTTTGCTAAATATAATGAGTTAACCACTAAAATATGGGAGTTCCGGAATCCTACGAACAGGAAATTTTTTCCGTGAAACTCACCTCTTGCTAAAGCCTGATCAAAAAGTGGAATTTTTCATGATTCTCTAGACATACACCGGCCCCTGAAGCTAAATCGGCAGCAGTTGAAAACTAGCTCATATCGGAGCCCATCTCAGCAAGAAGAGTCGCAGCTGTTAGCTTATCAATTCTAGGAACAGATTGAAGGCGCTGTACTTCTTCCTTAGTATGACTCCAAATATTTGTCGATTTCTTGGCCGGAAGACCGGATCGTTTCCTCCAAAAACACGATGTGATTTCACGTCACGATTGGCGGATCAAGAAGATTTGATGAGTGATTGTCCCGAATAACAAAAAAATTGAAGGAAGCAGGTCTTTCTATTTGGTGGTTCACTAATCAAATCAATGATTAAAGGGAGTTAAAAAAGGTCCCCTTTTTTGCTCTACTGCCCTTTAGCTCAATAAATTAGCAAAGAACCATAACACAAAGAAATCCTCTCTTGTAATAGAGAGGACTTTACCACCACCATCACTTCTCGTAGTATTCTTCCTTCCTAACCAACAGTGAACAACACTCCACATGTGTTGAGTGCCGACTGTTGAACACTTTCCGAAAAATAAAAAGCGCCTGAAATGATGTATTGACGCACGAGTGCATAGTGTATATATTATATATATACAATAGTTACACTATTGGTGGCAGCGAGGTGAAACATGAACATTATCATATCCAACGCATCGAGCGATCCGATTTACATACAGATTTTGAACCAGATTAGACAAAGCATCCTGAGCGGTGAATTGCGGGCAGGCGACAGCCTTCCCTCCATTAGGCAGCTGGCCAAGGATTTGCAAGTGAGTGTAATTACAACCAAGCGTGCTTATGAAGAGTTGGAGAAAGAGAAGCTAATCGACTCTGTCGTAGGTAAGGGTTGTTTCGTATCCGGAGCGACTAAAGATTTCATTCGGGAACAGCGCATGAAACGACTGGAAGGCATAATGATAGAAATCATTCGAGAAAGCAAGGAATTAAATATGAGTCAACAAGATTTAATCGACCATCTGACTTTATTGTTCGAGGAGGAAGAGACACCATGAATGCCATAGAATTACGTAATCTAACGAAATCATACCCTCAATTTACAGTCGATAACGTATCTTTGGATGTGAAACAAGGCTACATAACCGGACTCATTGGCCCGAATGGCGTTGGCAAAAGCACCTTGATCAAGATGATACTCGGCATGATCCGTCCCGACTCTGGGAGCGTAAAAGTACTGGGTTGCGATATGCCTAAACAAGAAGTTGAAATTAAGCAGCGTATAGGCATTGTGTCGGATGAATGCTTCTATTATGAGCATCTTACGATTCGTGACTCACAGAAGATGATCGCACCTTTCTACAAGAAGTGGAACGAAAAGAAGTTTAACAGCTATCTTGAACAATTCGAGTTGTCTCCCAACAAGAAGATTCAAGATTTATCCAAGGGGATGAAAGTCAAGTTTTCCCTTGCCGTTGCCTTATCGCATGAGGCTGAGCTCTTAATCATGGATGAGCCTACCTCTGGACTTGACCCTGTATTTAGAAGGGAAATGCTTGATCTGCTGGCGGATATGATGCAGGACGAGAGCAACTCGATTATCTTCTCGACCCATATCACCACAGATTTGGATCGCATTGCTGACTACATTGCTTTCATCAATCGCGGAGAACTCGTATTCAATGAAACGAAAGATAAAGTGCTCGAGAAATACGCAATTGTAAAAGGCGACTCACAACTGCTCGATTCGGATATTCGAAACAAATTTGTCGGGATTCGCGAAACAGCTGTTGGTTTTGAGGGATTGGTAGATAATAGGCAGGAGGCCGAACGGTTGTTTGGAAATTATGTTGTTTTTGACAACCCCTCCTTAGAAGACATCATGTATTTCACCACCAAGGGAGGGCGCATTTATGCTTAATTTACTTCGTAAAGACTTCATTGCCTTAAAAAGCTCACTATGGATGGCTATCCTGTATCTGGCTGTATTCAGTGCCTTTTTTATACCAAAAAATTCATCATTGTCTATTTACCTTGTGGGTATCTATACAGCATTCGGCTTACTTAATCTGGGTGTAACGATAGATATCAAAAACAATAACCATCATTTCCTGGTCACGCTGCCCATTAAGCGCAAACATATTGTTCAAGCCAAATACATAGCTGCCATCATCTATACCCTTTTTGGAGTCCTTGCTTCTTACGGGATTCACTGGCTCGTTAAACAAGCAATCTTAGAGCTTAATATGCCGGATTATTCGGTCTTGGACATTCTGGTTCCAGCAGGCATAACGCTTCTTCTAGCTTCCGTCTATTTGCCGCTTTTTTATGCATTTAGTAAAAAAGGAAGCTCTATTATCTTTGCCTTATTCCTTATCATCATGATTGTTCTGGCGCAGCCTATAGGTATGTTTATCAATATGGTGAATGAGAGTGGCTTTAACAGTCACCAAACGTTATTTCTTATCCTGACGGGTATCATATTGTTATTCATTGCTTCCTACTGCCTAACTATAAAGCTGTTTACTAATAAAGACTTGTAGGAGGCCGCACAGTTGGTATCATCAAAGTGATAAATACTAGTGGTACGATATAAAAAAGGTACGACGGTTTTTGCTTTCCATAAAATTCATGACAGACCTAAACAAGGGGCTGTCCCAAAAGTAATGAAAGGACAGCTCGATTGAATGAAACTGGACCTAGATTTGAAGAAAAGTGGTTGAGCAGATGCTATTCCTGCCCAACCACTTTTCTTTTTTGGTCCATTACCGATTTCCTCAGCAAATTATGGGCAAGCGAAAACCACCCGACCTCTAGGCTCACTTTTGGTATGCAGCGAAGCAGGAATCGCCGGAAGCCCCGGTTATTCTTCATTTGTCCAAAAACGCTTTCGGGTTCAATCATGCGACGAACCGAAAGTGCATAGCCTTCCTCGCTGCGAAACTTCTCTCGCACTTGTTGTTTGAAGCGTAGGTACCGCAAGCTTACCTTCACTTCCCGATCTCCGGCTGCTTTCGTACATGACGGCTTCAACGGACAACCTTCGCAGCTTGTACTGCGGTAATGGCGGTACCTAATTTCAAAACCGCTCTCCGTCTTCTCCTTGCTCTCACGGCAGAAAATCAAGGTTTGTCCTGCCGCGCACGTCCATGTATCTGCCACTTCGTCATACTGCCAATTGTCGATCTTGCTAATATCTTTTAGCCAGGCTTTCGATTTCTCCTTATGGTAGGTACTGTATTTCACCAACGCTTCCAGCTTCTCGTTCTCCAGGTAGGCATAGTTTTCTTCGCCGCTGTACCCGGCGTCGGCAATAATGGTTTTCGGCAGTTTACCCAGGTTTGCTTTTACCTGTTCCAAATGGGGCTTTAGGCAACGGGTATCCGTAGGCCGCTGATGAAGACTGTAGCCGACGATAAATTGATTTTCGGTGCCGATCTGCACATTATATCCGGGCTTGAGCTGGCCGTTCATGCTGCATAAAGGTGGCTTCCGGATCGGTCTTGCTGTAACTGTTGCCGTCTCCGAGAATTTCTTGCTGCACCTCGTACTTTTGAAGCCTTGGAAGCAGGTCTTGGCAGAGCTGGCGAACCGCTTTTTTAAGCGGCTTATCCTTTGGTTTCGCATGCAATTTTCTTCCAGCTGTTTGACCACAGTCTCCAGCTTTTCACTTGTTATCTTCGACGCTTCGCCCAGCTCGCTGAGATCTTGGCCGCTATTTTCGCGTTCTTCCTGTTTTTCCGTCTCCTCAATCGTCGCAAAGAGCGTCTTGACCTTCTCCTGCAATTTCATCTTATGTTTCACGACGGCTTTTCCCCAGACGAAGGTGTACCGATTGGCATCGGCATTGGCTTCGATCTTCGTACCGTCGACGAAGTAATACTCCAGCTTTACGTACTTTTCTTCGACAAAAGCTGAAGGATAGCGGCGAACACGGTTTCCAGAACCTCTTTCATTCGTTCGGAACGAAACCGGTTGATGATGCGGAAATCTGGGCGTTGTCTTCCCGCGATCTACATGAACATGACGTTTTCGCGAACGGCTTTAGCGATTTGACGGGAGGTATATTTTGATGCGTCTAGCTTTGAATCGCTATTTTCTCAAGAGCGACACACAGCACTCCACATGCCCCGTATGCGGAAACATATCCACCGGCTGCACTTCCTTCACCGCATACAACTCCGCCAGCACCTTCAAATCCCGCGCCAGCGTCGACGGATTGCACGACACATACACCACGCGCTCCGGCTTCATCTCCAGAATCGTCGTCAGCAGCGCCTCGTCACAGCCCTTGCGCGGCGGATCGACCACGATCACATCCGGGCGGATGCCCTGCTCCTTCCACGCCGGAATGACGGCCTCCGCCGGCCCGGTCTCAAACGTCACATTTTCAATCCCGTTCAGCTCGGCGTTGCGATTCGCGTCGGCAATCGCCTCGGGCACGATCTCCACCCCGTACACATGGCGCGATTTCTGTGCCAAAAAGAGCGAAATCGTCCCGATCCCGCAGTAGGCGTCGATCACGGTCTCGGTTCCGGTAGCTCCCGCGTACTCCAGCGTCTTGTTGTACAAAACCTCTGTCTGCACCGGATTCACCTGATAAAACGAGCGGGCGGAAATGGCGAACTTGATCGGCCCGATATAGTCGTAAATAACGCCGCTTCCCCACAGCGCAATCGTCTTGTCCCCAAAAATGACATTAGTCTTGGCCGGATTGATGTTTTGCACAATGCTCTTCACACCGGAAAGCCGCCCACGGATGGAATCGACCAGCTTTTCCTTCTGGGGAATAAACTCTTCGGTCGTCACCAGCACGACCATAACCTCGCCAGTGCGAGCGCCTACTTTGACGACCACGTGGCGGAGCAGTCCAGCATGGTTCACTTCGTCGTACGGCTTGATTTGAAGCTCAGCGGCGATCATCTTAACGGCCGCCACCGCTTCGTCGTTGGCTGGATGCTGGATCATGCACTCGTTCATATCGATGATCTCATGGGAGCGCTCCGCGTAAAAGCCGCCGACCAACGCCCCGTTCTGCTCTCCGATCGGGACCTGTGCCTTGTTGCGGTATCTCCACGGATCGCTCATCCCCAGTGTAGGATGGACCGTAACTGCATCCTCCCCTTCTATGGAGAAGCCGCCGATGCGGCGCAGGTTGTCCTTGACAATCTGCTGCTTGTGGACGAGCTGCTCCTCGTAGGCGAGATGCTGGAGCGAGCATCCGCCGCAGCGGTCGTAGACCGGACAGGGCGGGAGAGCTCGGCTCGGACTCTTCTCCACCACTTCCAGCAGCTCGGCAAAACCGAAATTCTTTTTCACGTGACTGACCCGGACGCGAACCCGCTCCCCAGCCAGTGCTCCCGGCACAAACAAGGTGTAGCCCTCCACCCGTCCTACGCCGGCTCCTTCATGGCTTAATCCGGTGATCTCCACATCTGCAATTTGTCCCAATTGCACGGGCAGTCCTGATGGCTGTTTGGGTTGCTTTGCCCGCACTGGCTGTTTGTCCTGCTTTTGTTGCTTCGCATGCTTCTGCTGCTGCTCCTGTTTTTCGTGTGTCGCATGCTTCTGCTGTTTCTCCTGCATTTGTTTCTCCTGCTTTTGCCTCGCCTTCTCCGCCTGCCTCGGCTGCTTCAGCTGCTTCGCCTTGGCCCCGGCCTGCTTTCCACGCTGTTCCTTTGCTGTCTTAGCCACAAATCTTTCTCCTTTTAAAAACGGAAGCAGCGCCATATCGCTGCATGACGCCCCCGTCATTTTTGCACGTTTGCTCACTTGCCCGTTACCGGATCCTTATTGCTTGTTCACTGTTCCTATTTCCTTGTTCACTGTTGTTGTTTCCTTGTTCACTGTTCACGTTTCCCTGTTCCCTGCCCATTTCCCCTACGGCACAAACAACTCCAAATGCCCCGGCAGCGCCTTGATCTCGCACGGCAGCTGCCCTCCCAGCTCCCCGTCCATATTGAGCTGCACCGTTTGTCCTCCCGGAGCGGTCGCTTTCAGATAGTCGGTCTGAAAGTACAGGATGGACGGGTCCTTCAGGTGCTCTCCCCGCACAGCCTGCGTCGCCAGGCGCATAAACTCGGCGATGTTCGTTTTCTTCACGACGATGAGGTCGAGCTTCCCGTCGCTCAGATTCGCGTTCGGGGCCAGGCGGTCGAAGCCGCCAAACGAATGGCTGTTGGCGATCAAAAAGACCATGATCTCTTCGTCGATGAGAACTTCGTTTTTGGTCTCCAGCCGCACGTGAATCGGGTGGAGAAAGGGCAGCTTTTCCAGCCCTTTTACATAATAAGCGAGCTGGCCCATGACGGTTTTCAGCTTGCTCGGCACTTCATACGTCAGGTTGGTCAGTGATCCCCCGCCTGCAATGTTGATGAAATAACGGTTATTGATCCGCCCGACGTCCACTTTTTTCCTTTTTCCGGAAGCGATGATGCGGCACGCTCTGCCAACGGAGCGGGGGATGCCGAGGGCGCGGGCGAGGTCGTTGCTCGTTCCGCACGGGATGATCCCGAGAGCAGGGCGGGCTTTTTTCTCCGCCATGCCGTTGACCACCTCGTAAATCGTACCGTCTCCGCCTGCGGCGATGATGACGTCAAAACCGCGGGAAACCGCACGCGCAGCTTCCTCGGTCGCATCGCCTTCCCCTTTTGTGGAGTGGCACGACGCCTCGTATCCGGCGGATTCCAAAAGGTCCAGTATTTCCGGAAGACGGCGGCGAATGATTTCCCGGCCGGAGCTGGGATTGTAGATCAATCTGGCTCGTTTCAACGCATTCCCTTCTTCCTGTCACGCTCTTGATATTCTCTCTACTCATCATATCCTGTATAGCCATTTTTGGGAATCGCTATGCCGCTTGTGGCGTGATAAGATAGGAAAAGATAACCTTCGGGTAGGAATGGAGGAGCTTGATGTGAATAAGGTCATCGTGGGCGTTGACATCGGTGGCACCGCGATCAAAATGGCTTTGCTGAACATGGACGGGATTATGCTGGTCAAAACGCAGGAGCCTACGCCGGTAGCGGACGGCGAAGACGGAATCGTGCAAAAAGCAGCCGATATGATGGACCATCTGCTGCAAGGGCAAGGCTTGCATAGAGAGCACGTGGCGGGGATTGGCGTCGGAGTGCCCGGGACCGTAGACGGAAAAAACGGAATCGTCCGGGAAGCGGTCAATCTGAACTGGCGAAGCCCTGTGCGCCTGCGAGACAAATTGGCCGCCTGTACCGGACTGATGGTAGCCGTAGAAAACGACGCCAACACAGCCACACTCGGTGAAATGTGGCAGGGCTCCGGCCAGGGGGCACAGGATTTGGTGATGGTTACACTCGGAACGGGAGTCGGCGGCGGCGTTATCTGCAACGGCCAGATCGTCGAAGGCATCAACGGCATCGCCGGAGAGATTGGTCACATTTCGATGGCCCCGGAGGGCGGACCTGTTTGCAACTGCGGAAAAACGGGCTGTCTGGAAACCTACACCTCGGCCACTGCCTTCATACGCGCAGGACGCGAAGCGGCTGAAAACGGATCGAGCCCTTATCTCGCCGAGCTGCTTTCCCGCAACGGGGAGGTAAAGGCAAAAGACGTTCTGGACGCCGCCAAAGCAGGGGATAAAGGCGCGCTTGCGATTGTCGACCGGGCGGGGCTTTATCTCGGACTGGCCTTGTCCCACCTGGCGATCCTGCTGAACCCGGCCAAGCTGATTATCGGGGGAGGGGTTGCGGCTGCCGGCGACTTTCTCTTTACGCGCGTGCGCGAGTCGTTCCGCCGTTTTGTGCCGTTCCCTTATGTCGTGGAGGCAACCGAGATACTTCCCGCCACCTTGGGCAATGACGCCGGAGTGATTGGAGCGGCCTGGCTGATCCGCTCCCGGATGTAGCTTTCCGCTCGGAACGAAAAATGGACGCTTCGAGGAGCTCTGTTCTCTCTGCGTCCTTAGTACAAATATGCGAAAGCCAGTCCCTCCCTTTGCGACTGGCTTCTTTCCTGCCTTAACATTACAATGAACATTGAATAGGGAAAGGGGGAGGGCTCCCATGTCCATCCGTTCAAAAACAAAAACGCCCAAATTGCCCCTGACCGAGGCAGAGCGGACACAGCTGCGCCGCGCCAAGCTGCGTGTTGCAGATATGGGGTCGCAACAACCCGAGCATTTGTCCGTCCTGCTCGGCGTTTCATTGGAACGGGCCAGGGAGCTGGTCGCTCTCGCCGCCTTCCAGACCATTCCCTCGATTGGCCCGAAGCTGGCCGAGGATTTGGTGCTGCTCGGCTACCGTACCCTTGGCGAGCTGCGCGGTCTGAACGGCGCCGACCTGATCGACGCTCTGGAGGCCAAATACGGCTGCCAGATCGATCCGTGTGTCGAGGACCAGCTCCGCTGTGTCATCCACCATGCGGAAAATCCCGGAAGCGATAAACAGTGGTGGGCGTTTACCGAGGAGCGCAAAGCATATCGCGAGCAGCGCGGCTATCCCGCGACCCGGCCTCAGTCCAGGCAAACGTAAAAAAACTAAGCCGCGCCGTGGCGCAAAAAGAGGACAGACTCTGCCGCCCCCGAGTACTCTACACCGCCTTGTCCCCCGAACCATTCAAGCAACACGAGGCCGTCATGTAACCTGTTTTGTATCCGGCTCTTCCGTCTGCCGTTCAGTCTGTCTGCCTTGACTGCGTACGATCAGAACGGCCCCGAGGAGAACCGCGCAGCCGCCAAGAAGCTGCAGCCACCCCAGTCTTTCCCCGAACAGCAGCGCCGAGCACCCGATCGTCACTACAGGCTCCAGCGTGCTCAACACAGACGCCCGCGTAGAGCCGATGAGCTGAATTCCGAGAAACAGGCAGGCCATGGCCAGGATCGTGGAAAACAGGACGATGCCTCCCAAAGCGAGCCACCCCTGTGCGCCAAAATCAAAAGCCGGTCCCCCGTCCCTGAGCGCCAGCCCAAACGTGGAAAGGGCCGCAAACAATGACACGTAGGCACTTGTCACATAAGGGGAAAGCCCTGTCACGACGCGGTTGCCGACGATGAAATAGACGGAGTAAAAGACTGCCGCCGCTAGAGCCAGCGCAACTCCGAGCGGCTGAATGCCTTCAAACGAGAGACCGAGCACCAGGACAAGTCCCGCGATCGACAAGGCCATGGCCCCTATCGTCTGTGTTCGCAGCGCTTCTTTATTGACGAAATAGTTCAAGACCGCCACATAGACGGGAAAGGTGTACAGCAGCAGAGCCGCCATGGAGGCCGGGATGTATTTGACCGAGGAGAAAAAGCTGAGCGACTGGAGCGTGTACAAGACCCCTCCCAGGCAAAACAGGGCCAATCCCTGCCGCTTGCTAATCCCGAGCGGCTCCCGCTTCACTGCCATCCAGGCAAAAAACAGCAGAGCCGCCAGCAAAAAGCGCAAGAACAGCAAGGTAGACACAGAGGCTCCGGCCTCATAAGCGTAAATCGCGAAAATGGACATGACGGCCAAATCCTGCCGCGGATACAAATACGTAAAGCACCCCTGCGTAGAGCGGGTTCATTTTTTTGTCACCGGCTTTCCTTCGTATTGAACCTGTCTGGCACTTGCCACCCTTCCGACAGCCTGCCTATCCTTTGATCACAGCGCCTTCGCGGCGGAAAAGACGAGCAGACAAGGCCAGAATGCCAGTCACATACAACAGGGAGGTGCCTAACCCCAGGACGACGTGCCAGGGGTCAATCGCTCCGTAAAATACTTCCTTGCACAGCGCCACGCCGCTGAAAACAGGGAGGACGTAGTACCACTCGGGGATGTCCACGGGATTGAGCGGCATCAGCATATAGGAGGGAATCATGGCTAGCACGACCACTCCGGTCATATAGGTCTGCCCTTCCTTGAATGATTTCGCCACCGTGCTGAGCGTCAACTCCAGACCGGCAAACATCGCCGCCAGCAAAAGGATCGTTCCCGCCAAAACAACGAATGAGCCAGGCTCCAGAAAACTGAGAGAAAACGCCGCTTCCGCTTTGCTCAGCAGCCCCATCCGAAACACAAACGAGAGGGAGAGCAGCGATGCCGTCGCGCTGATACAGCTCATCACCATGACCGCGAGAAGCTTCGCTGTCAGCAGTTGATTCGCTGCGATGGGCGCAGTCAACAGCGCCTCGAGTGTCCCTCGTTCCTTCTCCCCCGCCACGAGATCAGTAGCTGCGGCAATTCCGCCGGAGGCCAGCGACAGCACCAGCATCAAGGGGATGATGCCAGCCAGCATGCCCCCTGCCTGCCGGTCCTTGGACGCCGTATTGTCGTAGACCGTCTCGATCGGCTCGATTGCCTGCTCGGACAGCCCTGCCTGGCGCAATCGCTTGCCTACAATCTCAGCGCTGTATTTGTTTACTGCTTTCTCAATGACCGAACGGGCGTACACCGATTTTTGGTTGGTGGAATCGTAAGCGACCGCCAGCTTTACGGGTTTTCCGGCCTTTACCTGCTGATCGAAGCCTTCCGGAATGGCAATAATGGCCCGCAGCTTGCCCGCTTGCAGAGCCGCTTCCGGATTTGGCGGGTTCAAGAGTTTCACGCCCGGGGTCTTTTGCAGGTAGTCCACCAGCTCAGACTGACCGCTGATCGAGATTGGCACGTAGGAACGCGCTTCCTTTTCAACATTGTTGTAAGACGTGCCCAATAAAAAAAAGACAAACGGGATAATGACCATCGGCATAACAAAAGTGCCGATCAATGTTTTGCGGTCCCGGAGAAGATCGGTCAGTTCTTTGCGGAAAACCGTCCAGACAATATTCGTCCCCACTATCGCCCTCCTCCTTCTACCATGGTCATGAAGATATCGTCGAGATCGATCATCTTCATTTGTTCACGGAGGGCGTCAATGGTTCCCGCATAGCTCAGCTTGCCCTTGTGCATGATCGCGATCCGATTGCACAGCCTCTCGATTTCCCCCATGTTGTGGCTGGAAAACAGGATCGTCTTGCCTTCCTCCTGCAAATGGGCCACCATCCGGCGAAACATGTTGGCAGCTGTCACATCGAGGCCTGTCGTCGGCTCATCCAGCAAAATGACGTCCGGGTCGTGCACCAGCGTGCGGGCAATGGCTACCTTTTGCCTCATCCCGCGCGAAAAGCCCCCCACCCGGCGGTCCATAAATCCGCACATGTGCAGCATTTCGCCCAGCTGTTCGACCCGCTGTTTGAGCGCATCGTCGGTCAAGCCGTACAGCTTGCCAAAATAAGCAATGTTCTCCCTCGCCGTAAGTCTGCTGTAGAGGCCTACATCTCCGCCAAACAAAATGCCGATGCGGCGGCGGACCTCCACCGGCTCGGTCAAAACAGAGTAACCGCGAATTCGGATATCCCCCGACGTCGGCCGCAAAATGGTAGCCATCATCCGCATCGTCGTCGTTTTTCCGGCCCCGTTTTCTCCGAGCAGTCCGTACACCTCTCCTTTTTCCACGAAAAAAGAGACGTCATCGACTGCAGTCAGGTGTCCAAACCGCTTGCTTACCCGGTCTACTTCGATCACCTGTATTCCTCCCGCCCTTTTTGGTCAAGGTTAAACAAAGAAAGATCTCGCTCCCGAAAGAGGAGATCCTGCTCTTATAGTCTACCCTTATCCGAATGAAATCAGAATCTTGCAAATACTTTCTTTTTCTCCCTCTTAGGCAAGGGAGAGACCCGGGTATTTCTCTTTCCATTTGCTCAGCGAGAAGCCGGAAAACAGCTTCAAAAAATCCTCGGTATCGTTGATGTAATGACGGTTTTCCCTGGTCTCGCCGTGGTGCTCCAGATAGAGGACAGCCGCCAGCCGATTGACCGGCACTCCTTCGGCCTCCTGGTCGTAAATGCCTTTTTCCGCCAGCACTTTTTCAAAATAACGCACATACGTGACGGTTATGTTTTTTTGCTGGCCCTCTTTTTCATAGCTGGCCATCGAACGCTCAAAGGTATCGGCAGGCGATCCGCCCTTGCTCGGGGGCACGCTCTCTCCCGCTACAGACAGGATTTTCATGCTTTAGAAACCTCCTCCACGCAATCTACTTCCATTATAGGGGAGCACTTCCATTCTTACAAACGAAACAATCTCATCCGTACAGCCTCCTGGCTGGGTCCGTTTCATCGCCGAGCAACCGCTTTTGAAAGGTCTTCCGCCAGTTTTCGGACAGCTCGGCTACTGCGAGGATTCGTTCGGCCGCTTCCCGGTTTTTCTTGTCCCGATGCATGATGCGGTTGGCCTCCGCGACTGTGATGCCGGCCGGATGACGTTCTTTCAGCACAATCCCGCTGTCCGGGGAAACGTGTCCCTCTTGCAGCACGCGGAAATAAAAGCCGGTATATCCCGTCTCCTGAACCCACAAAGACAGCTCCGGCAGATCGTAGCGCTTCGCCAGCTTGTGACAGGGCTGCCGCGGCTGGGTCACTTGCACGATAGCGTCGCCCAGCTGATACGTATCTCCAATGCAGACGTCTGTTTCCAGCATGCCTGCAACCGTCAAATTTTCTCCAAAAGCGGCGACTGGCAGCTTTCGGTTCAAACGTTCTTCCCAGTACGCATAATGCTCATGAGAGTACACGCAAACCGCCTTTTCCGGTCCGCCGTGGTGAACGAGATCAGCCTGGCCGTCTCCCGCCAGGTTGACGGCAGACAAGTAGAGCGTCTCCGTCACCGGTTGTTTGAAAATACCCGTGAGCACCTCTTTTCCCTGGTAAAGAAAGTTCTCCGGTTTGCCTACATTGAGCGATACTATCCTGATTGGACCATGACTCATCGAGCCATACCTCCCTGTTTCATCCTGTGGTGAATTCCTATACAATCATGTCAGAACTGAAAGTTTCTGTAAATGGCAAAACACGCACGATTTTGTTCATTATTTTTGATAGATCGCAGTCATTTTGTCAGAAACTCTCCGCTCGAAGAGTCTATGTCATAGGTCAACTTGCTTGCGAGGTGTTTGTTTTGCAAAAGGAGCTTTTCCAACCAGAAATGATCGAAGCGAAAGAGGAGCAGACAGACGCGGCGTTGGTCGAAAAGGCCCGCAATGGCGACAGGGAAGCGTTTGGCGAATTGGTCAGAAGACACAGGGCCAAGGTGTACGGGTATGCCCGCTCGTTTACAAAGGAGCCGTTTTTGGCCGAAGACATCGTTCAGGATGCGCTCATCCGGGCATTTCTCCATCTCGGCACATTGGTCGACAGCCGTCGGTTTTTGCCCTGGCTGCACCGGATCGTCCGGAACCAGGCTTACACCCGTCTGAAGGCGGGACCGCAAACCAGAGAGCAGGTATTTTCCACCTGGCATTCGCCTGCAGAGGAGGAGCCGGAAACAGACTGGCAAAACCTCGAAGGTATCCTGTATCGCTTGGGACAACAGCATGTCCATTCGCTGCGCGAGCAGATCTCTACACCGGAGGAGGCCTTGATGCGAAGGGAACTGCTGGAGACGATCACGAAAATGCTGCGGTGCTTGAATCCAAAGGAGCGGCAAATCGTCGAGTCCCACTTTTTTGATCATCTGTCTCCACAGGAGATCGCCAGATTGTTTCGCATGTCGCAGGCCAATGTCTACCAGGTTCTCTCCCGCTCGCGAAAAAAGCTGGTCCGGGAAAAAATACGCCTCGCTGTTGGCCAATACGTACTCAATCGAAAGGATGAGGGATTCATGAATAAGGTCACGCTGAAAAAGCCTGAAGCATTTTCGCAGCATGTATGGACGACCGCCGCGGCTGCCATGTACGGACTGACGGAGTACACGGAGAGACGATTTTCTTTGCCCATGGTGATGGGACTGACCGGACACGCTTTTCGGATCAATGTCGTTCCCGGCGAGATACACATCGCAGGTCCAACCATGTTCGACTTTGGCAGCGTCCTGTCGGAAGGGATGCGCAATCTCGGCTTTGAGGTCAAGGTGGTTCAGCAGCACTCGCAAACAGCCCCCGGCCCCAATGGCAATCAGGCAGACCCTTCCTTGCTGACGGCGGCAGCGCGTGAACAAAGAAAGCTTCCCGAAATGTTGCCGGAAGCGCTCTCGCTCATTCACGACGCCATCGACCGGGGACATGCCGTACTGTCCTGGGATCTGTTTATTCCGGAATTCGGCCTGATATACGGCTATGATACCGAGACGCGGCAATTTCAGGCTGGCGACAACTGCGGACATGATCAGTCCATTTCCTACGAGCATCTCGGACGCGGTCTGGTTGAAGAATTGTTTGTGCTGGCGATCGACAAGCAGGTGGCAGTCGACCAAAAGACGATGCTGGCAAGCGCACTCCGAACGATCCTGCATCACTATCGTCAGGAGACGAGCGGACCGTCCTGCGCTCACGGCTTGGCCGCCTACGACGCTTGGCGGGAAGCGTACCGCCAAAAAGGCATCGAGCCAAACGGCAACGCCTATACGACTACTGTGGCCAAGGATGCCCGCCGCTACGCTTCTCTATTCTGGAAGGAAATCGCGGAAACCTGGACAGATGCCCAGTTTGACGGGATTCGCCCGCACATAGAGGAAGCCCGTGAGCTGTACGCAAAAATCGCGGATGAATACGCCGTGCTCGCATGCAAATTCCCGTTTCCTGCAGGCGGAAACCCCAACGATCCTGATGAGGCTGAGGAAGCTGTACGCGTGCTGGACCGTATCAGCAAGCTGGAAGAGCAGGCTGCAACCGTTCTGGAGCAAATGCAAAAGAAGCTTTTGGCATAAGTCCTATGCAAGAAGCGATATCGCCATAAGTAAATGCAAGAAACGCTTTCGTCGTTAGTTAGATGCAAGAAAGCTATCGTCGTAAGCCGAACCGAAAAAAGGCCCGCACTGCCGTATCTTTGGCAAAGCGGGCCTTCGTGTTGCTATTTTTCGATTCTGCTACATATTTTTCAATACTTCTACAAGCAGCTTGTTCACCATTGGCGGGTTGGCTTTCCCGCGGGTTTGCTTCATCACTTGTCCGACGAAGAAAGCGACCGCCTTGTCGTTTCCTGCCTTGTAATCGGCCACGGCTTGCGGGTTGTTGTTCACGACTTCCTGAACGATGGCGAGCAGAGCGCCCTCGTCGCTGATCTGGACGAGTCCCTTTTCCTCGACGATTTGCTTGGGCTCTTTGCCGGTCTCGATCATTTCCTTGAAAACGGTTTTGGCAATCTTGGAGGAAATGGTGCCGTTTTCGATCAGCTTGATCATCTCGCCCAAACCGTGCGGCGTGATTTTTACATCGGCCAAAGTCAGGTTTCCGGCATTCAAATAACCGAGCAGCTCGACCATCAGCCAGTTGGCTGCCGCTTTTGGATCAGCCCCTGTCTTGACGGTCTCGTCAAAGAAGTCGGCCGTATCCTTGGACATCGTGATGACGCCGGCATCGCTTTGCGGCAAACCGTACTCGTTCACATAGCGGGCCTGCCGGGCGTCAGGAAGCTCGGGAATCGTAGCCCGTACTGCCTCGATCCACTCCTCGGAGATTTGCATCCGCACCAGATCCGGGTCCGGGAAGTAACGATAGTCATGCGCTTCTTCCTTGGAGCGCATGGTGAGCGTCTTTTTGTTGGCCTCGTCCCAGCGGCGGGTCTCCTGCACGATCTTGCCGCCTGAGGTCACGACTTCTTTTTGCCGTTCGACTTCATATTCCAACGCCACCTGTACGTTGCGGAACGAGTTCATGTTTTTCAGCTCGGTTTTGGTGCCGAACTCCGCTTGGCCTACCGGACGGATCGATACGTTGGCATCGCAGCGGAGCGAGCCTTGTTCCATGCGGACATCGGATACCTCGGTGTACTGGATGATCGCCTTCAGCTTCTCCAGGTACGCCCGCGCCTCTTCCGGAGAGCGGAGGTCCGGCTCGGAAACGATTTCGATCAGCGGTACGCCCACACGGTTGAAGTCGACGAGGGATTCGCCGCCGAAGTCGCTGTGGGTGAGCTTGCCCGCATCCTCCTCCAGGTGGAGACGGGTGATGCCGATCCGCTTGGTCACCCCGTTGACCTCGATATCGATCCAGCCGTTATAGCCGATCGGCTGGTCGTACTGAGAGATTTGATACGCTTTTGGCGAGTCCGGATAAAAGTAGTTTTTCCGGTCAAACTTTGTCTCTCTGGAGATTTCGCAATTGAGCGCAAGCGCCGCCTTCATCGCGAACTCCACCGCTTGCCTGTTGGTCACAGGCAAAACGCCCGGATGCCCCAGGCAGATCGGGCATGTATGCGTATTTGGCGGCGCGCCGAACTCGGTCGGGCAGCCGCAAAAGATTTTGCTATTTGTCGAAAGCTCGGCGTGAACCTCAAGGCCGATGACGGTTTCAAACTGGCTCATGACTCTTACCCCCTCACCCAATCCGGCTTGCGCTGGTGAAATCCGGCCGCTTGCTCATAGGCATGGGCGACGCGCAATACCGTGGATTCGTCAAACGCCTTCCCGACGATCTGCACGCCGATCGGCATTCCGTTTTGGGCAAATCCGCACGGAACGCTGATAGCCGGCAGACCAGCCAGGTTAACCGGTACGGTGCAAATGTCCTCCAGGTACATCTTCACCGGATCGTCGACGTTTTGGCCGATTTTGAAAGCCGTGGTCGGCGTCGTCGGATGCAAAATGACGTCGTAATCGGCGAACACATCGTTGAAATCCTGGATGATCAGCGTCCGCACCTGCTGCGCCTTTTTGTAGTAAGCGTCGTAGTAGCCGGACGACAGCGCGTACGTGCCGAGCATGATGCGCCGCTTCACTTCCGGCCCGAAGCCTTGGCTGCGGGATTCCTTGTACATTTCGATCAGGCTCTCGGCGTTGTCCGCACGTACCCCGTAGCGTACTCCGTCAAACCGGGCCAGGTTGGAGGATGCCTCCGAGGAAGAGAGCAGGTAGTAAGCCGGTACCGCATATTCCGTGTGCGGCATCGACACCTCGCTCCAGGTCGCGCCCATGCTTTCCAGCTGCTTCAACGCGGCCAGCACGGCATCCCGTACCTCGCTGTCGATTCCCTCGCCGATCAGCTCTTTTGGAACGCCGATCCGCAGCCCTTTGACGTCACCAGTCAGAGCAGACAAATAGTCGGGAACCTCTACCTTGGCAGACGTGGAGTCGTATTCGTCATGTCCGGCAATCGCCTGCAAGACGTAAGCGGAGTCCTCCACATTTTTCGTGATCGGGCCGATCTGGTCAAGCGACGAGGCAAACGCCACCAGTCCAAAACGGGAGACGCGGCCATAGGTCGGCTTCAATCCGACAACTCCGCAAAAAGCCGCCGGTTGGCGGATCGAGCCGCCGGTGTCGGAGCCGAGCGTAAAGAAGAAGTGGCGGGATGCCATCGCAGCCGCGGAGCCGCCGCTGGAGCCGCCCGGAACATAGTCGGTATTCCACGGGTTTTTGGTCGGATAAAACCCGGAGTTTTCATTGGAGCCGCCCATGGCAAACTCGTCCATATTCAGCTTGGCGACGATCAGCGCATCCGCGTCCTTCAGCTTCTTCGAGACGGTCGCATCGTAGATCGGATCGTAGTTGCTCAAAAATTTGCTGGCGCAGGTCGTACGGAGACCGCGGGTGATGATGTTGTCTTTCAAACCGACAGGCAGTCCGTACAGCAGTCCCATTTCCTCGCCTGATCCTGCCAGACGCTCGTCCAGTGCCTTCGCCTGGGAAAGCGCGCCTTCCTCGTCCACATGCAGGACCGATTTGATTTCGCCGTCGTGTTCCTTGATGCTGGCGATAGACGCCTGCACCAGTTCGGCAACGGACAGCTCCTTTGAGCGCAGTGCGCTATGTATTTCCGACAATCGCTTGTCAAACAGCGACACGTGGGTGTCCTCCCTTCAGGTGATAACCGTTTCGTCTATTCAAACACAGCCGGTACTTTAAACTGGCCTTCCTCGTGGTCTGGGGCGTTTTTCAGCGCTTCTGCGTTGGAAATGCTCGGACGGTTGACGTCTTCGCGCATGACGTTTTTCACGTCTGTTGCATGGCTGGTCGGGACGACGTTTGACGTGTCCAGCTCATTCAGCTTGGCTGCGAATTGCAGAATCGAGTTCAAATCCTTTGTATACCGCTCCGCTTCTTCTTCTGTAAGGTTCAGGCGGGCGAGATTGGCTACGTGCTCTACTTCCTTGCGGCTGATTGCACTCATGGTTCCACCTCCGAATCTATCACATAATTTTGATCTTACTTGAAAAGAGCGGGTTCAGTCAATTTTCGCGGGGATTTCTCTCATTGGTGTTATGTGGATCGGGCTTTGCGTATGACGTTGATCGGGCTTTGGTTTTTGCGTTGATCGGGCTTTGGTTTTTGCGTTGATCGGGCTTTGGCGGAGGAGATGAAACAGGGAGAAAACGCTTCAGGTTCGGTGGGACACTGCTGGGGAGCGGTGACTGGCCGGCTTCATTCCAAAAGCGGAACCGCGTCCAAAAGCAGCCTGCTCGGGAAGTATCTCAGAGTTGGACGCTGAAAGCGTGTTCCGTTTTTTCCATTACGCCTGGGAGGTGTCCCAAAGACCTTCGCTGTTTTCTCCCTGTTTCATCTCTACAGCTGGTTGGGTTCATCCGATCTTTTATGAAAGAAAGCATGATTCGAAGAAGAAAAATTCCAAAAAAAGCTTACGGAAGCTGAAAAGCCTTTACCGAGTGTACTAGCTACTGTTGGTATGTTAATTAACAGTACACATAATAATGCCATTGCAAAGGATAGTCTCATTCGGACAGTATCCCGTCACTTATTAGGGAGGAAAACTGGCAATCTTCTGCAAAAGGATATACTCAAACTGGACATGCTGATGAGTGGCTCGTTACAACTTCAATCTACCGATAGGTAAGATTGTTGAGTATGAAGTTAGTTTTTGGGATTTTTTTACTCATCACAAAGGGCATTCAGCACGGATCGCACCGAACGCCTTTTACGGTAAACAACCAATTAATTCCTCTGAAGTGAGAAATGTAGGCTTCTTCCACTTTTAGAAGTGATAATTCCATCGATTAAGTTTAATGCCTTTTGGATTGCAACATATGGATTTGAAAATTCACAACCCTGCTCTTTTAAATGATCCCGGAGTTTTGTAAGACTTACCGGCTGCTCTTCTTGTAGCAGAAATTTGCTTATACAGGCAGCTACATGATTATAGTCGATACGTGTATACTGCTTCCTGTTCTTCGTACTTTGTTCGGAATGAATACCGTCCTGTTCCGAAATCTCAATTTGTTCCTGCGCATGGTTTATTGAATCGCTCTCATCTAGTTCACGAATTCTATGCAATATCTTAGCAATGTCATCCTGGACAGCTCTATCTTGAGTGAAATATTGTTTCAGCAAATTTTCTCGTTGTTTAAGAAGCGTTTGAAACGTCATTTGCAAAGCAGTTCGTTCATCGAAAACCATTCTGAATTAACTCCTTATAAAATTTTTATGAAATATTCCTCCAGAGACGCATTCAGCACCTCCAAAGAGGAAAATCGATCCTTGTAACTGGACACATGGTAATAAGTACGCGGCATCCGCATTTTCCTATTCTGTCCCCTGAGTCATTGAAGCGTTCCAAAATCCATCCGCCTACTTTCCGGGCAATGGTTTCTTCATCATCACCTTTCAGAATAACAATTCCCTTTATCTCTGCCATAATTGTAAGCCAAGCAGAACGTTTGCCACGGCGTAAGGGCATTCATGATGAAATCTTGTTGAGCTGGAGTCAGTTGGTTCATGGCAAGGTCCCGGTAACTTGTCCTTCTTTGTGCATGCTCCGTTCCCCCCTCTTCTCTGTCTATTCAACAGAATCTTATGACCCATACCTCTGTTCTCCTCTTTAAAAGAGGACAACAGCGTATGATTTAATTACTTCGGCTAAACATGCCTATCATACTTTATTGGGTAATTTTACTACATAAAATAGTTTTTGTTAAATATTTTGAAGCAGTACAGTCGCAATCGCTACAAGCAGATACTTAATGATTCGTGAGCTAACCAGGCAAGAAACCTTCGCTTGCACATTTCTCATACCCTTTTCCCCATTCCAACGCCTAATTTAAGCAAAAAGGGGCCCTCTTTTTTGGTTTCGGGTTTTCCTATCACCAAAAAATTGGACCCCGATGCTTCCGGCGGATTTTATTTTATTACCTAGACCGTTACCTTTACCTTCTATTCGTCAATTTCTCGTGCGCTTTACTTTTATGTTAAACCGTTTCCTACATCAACATTTTACATATCCTCACAATAATTCGCCATATTAACTAAGGATACTATTGCCATTCGAAGATGGGGTGTAAAATCATCCAAGGTGCCGAGCCTGACTGGTAGACAATCATTGTAAGAAAGCTGAGATGCCCTTTCTGACGTGAACGCAAGTTCTTGTTGGGGGTATTTTTTGTGCCAAAATAAATTGACAGCGTGCACTCTGCGAAACGCACGTTGCTTCAAAACGTATATTTGAATACACAAACAAACCCGAGAACTTCCTCTCGGGCTTACGTGCAGTATCCACAAGCTTGGTTATTCGCTTGCTTTCAATTGCGCCAGCTTTTGGCCCATCAAAACCGGGCTGCCGATGTTTACGTCGTCGGCCCATTCCAGTTGTCTGGATTCAAACAGCAGGATGACGGTCGAGCCGAATTCGAACCAGCCGAGCTCGTCTCCCTTTCGATAGTGAGGGGTTCCGGGGATGTCTTCGCTGGTTTTGCAGCCGTGTTTTACATTGGTCGTCGCCTTATTGTACATGACTCTGACGCTGCCGACAAAAAGCGCGCCTACCTTGACGACGGCTACCCGTCCCAGCTCTTTTGTCTGAACGTGGGTGACAAGGCGCTCGTTGCGGGCGAACAGCTTGTCGACGTGTTCAATTCCGAGCTGATTGACCGGATAAAGCCGGCCGGGCACGTAGGTGTACCGGATGAGCACTCCTTCCACCGGCATGTGAATCCGATGGTAATCGCGCGGGCTTAAATAAATGGTAATAAACTTTCCGCCGTAAAAGCGCTGGGCCGCCTCCGGCGTATCTCCGAGCAGATCGGCCAGACTGTACTGTTTTCCTTTTGCCTGGATCAAGGTACCTTCATGGATATCTCCCATCTGTGAAACCGTACCATCGACAGGACTGGCCACCACGTCATCGCCAGGGGCAATCGTACGGACACCGGGCTTCAGTCTGCGCGCAAAAAATTCTTTTAACGATCTGTATTCACGTATTGGCTTTTCAACGATAGAGGGGTCGATATTATAATGTCGTATATAGTGGCGAATCGCCAACCGGCTAAAACGAGACGCGGTAATTTTACCCATGGTTCGCGACATGACGTTCTGCGGAAGACGATGAATGAGTCTGGGAAGGATTTTCTTGTTCATAAGCATCCCCTTGTTCTTTCCGTTCAAAGTCTATCCATACTGTACCATCTCGAGGTACCGGCAGTAAACCCCGCTCCGACCTTGGCCTCATCATTTTATTGGCCTAATTTTGCTATACTAAGATAGTAGCACAGCATGACTTACAGGAGAGACAATCATGAGAAAGCGCGAGATTGAGAACCTCATCCACCAATACGGCGATGTATTATCCTGCTTTTTTCAATATATGTCCGATATGGTTTTTCTTATGTCGGTAGAAGAGGGAACCCGATTTCGCTACGTCCTGATGAACCCTCCTGCCATGCAGGCCTCCCGGCTGACAGAAGAAGCCTACGGCAAATTGATCGAAGAAGTGAACGCAGATGAAAAAGCTGCCAATCTGAACAGCATGTATCGAGAGGCGGTGGCAAGCGGGAAACCGACACATTATACCACATATGGGGACATCATCGGCGAGTCTGTACTCACCCCGATTTTCAACAGCGAAGGTGTCTGCACCCACGTGTTTGCCGTAACCCGGGATATCACAGAGCGCAAGCAGTTGGAAAGCCAGCTAGAATTCATGGCGTACCACGACGTTCTGACAGGCTTGCCCAATCGCCGCCTCTTGCTGGACCGGATGCAGCAGGCGATGTCTCAGGCGACGCGCACAGGCGAACGGATTGCGGTCCTCTATCTGGACTGCGACTACTTCAAGGAGATCAACGATACATGGGGACATGACGTCGGGGATGAGTTCCTCCGCGTACTCGCCAAACGCCTGACCTCTTGCGTACGGGACGCCGACACCGTCGCCAGGCTGGGCGGAGACGAATTCGTTCTCCTGCTCACCTCCTTGGATACTGCCGAGGAGGCTGCCAAAGTAGCCAGCCGCGTACTGGAGACGCTGAAAAAGCCATGGGTCATCCAGCAGCAACGTTTTCACCTGACCATGAGCATTGGCATCGCGATTTATCCCAATGACGGCCCAGATTCCTCCCAACTACTCCGCCACGCAGACAAAGCCCTATACCGAGCCAAGGAAGCCGGACGCAATCAGTTCTGTTTTTACTCTGCCCCTACGGAATAATCCAGAAAAACAGCAGGAGCGAGAGTACTGAAAAGAGAAAGCTCACCACATACAGGATGACAACCGTCTGTTTGGCAGACAAGCCAAGCGACATCAACCGATGATGGACATGCCGACGGTCCGCCTGGTACATCGGCGACCCTGCCAACGCTCGGCTGATCATCACCTGGACCGTGTCAACGACAGGCAGTCCCAATGCGAGGACGGTCACGACCAGGGTGATCAGAGTAGCTCCCTTCATCGCACCTTCCAGAGAAACCAGCGCCAGGGCATACCCGAGAAACATCGAACCCATATCCCCCATGTACAGCTGTGCGGGGAAAAAGTTGAATCGCAAAAAAGCAAGTGCGGCTCCGGCCAGAACAATCGCGATCAAAGCGGTAAGTCCCTGTCCTTTTACGTACGCCAGAAAAAACAGAGTGATCGCGGAAAAGACCGTCGCTCCGGAAGCCAGACCATCCACGCCATCCAGAAAATTGACCATGTTGATCAAGCCTGTGATCCAGAGTACTGTCGCCAGACAAGAGAGCCAGACGGGAAAGAGGTAATAGTCTCCGTTTTCTCCCCCCATCCACGGGAGGCTGATGCCGCGAAACCGGATATCGCAGACAAAAGCCAGCACCCCAGCCAGAACCTGGATCGCCAGCTTGGGCAAAGGGGGAAATTCCTTTCCGCGGGCTTTACTCGCATCATCCGCCCAGCCTGCCGCCATCAAGAGGATGCTGCCGATGATCAAAACTGCCACCAACTTTTGCAGTCCTGCAAAAAAAATAGTCACTGCCGCTACTCCCGCGAACATCGCCAATCCGCCGGATAACGGCATCGGCCGGGAATGATCTTTCCGTCCATGCGGAATATCAAGCAATTTTGTCTTCCATGCCACGATTCTGGCTACGGGCATCAGCAGCCAAACCAGAAAAAAAGCCGCCAGCCCCGGGACCAAATAGAACAGCATCTGCTTCACCCGCCTTGCCACTTTTGCTTAGTGTGAACAAAAACGGGGAGAAATAGCGATGCAAATCCGCGTTCGGTTCCTCGCTCACATAGAAAAAAGGCTGCCCTGTGAAAGGCAGCCTTTTTGATAGAAGTCAACGATCGTATTACAGTTTTTCGGACACAAGCTTGGCTTGCGTGAACAGCAGGAGGTAATCCGGGCCGCCCGCTTTGGAATCCGTACCGGACATGTTGAAACCGCCGAACGGATGCACACCAACGAGTGCGCCTGTACATTTGCGGTTGAAGTACAGGTTCCCTACGTGGAATTCGGTACGTGCCTTTTCCAGGTGGGCACGGTTGCGACTGAACACAGAGCCGGTCAAGCCGTATTCGGTGTTATTGCCGATTTCCAGCGCATGACCGAAGTCTTTTGCTCTGCAGAAAGCAACGACCGGACCGAAGATCTCTTCTTGCATGATGCGAGCTTGTGGCTCAACATCGGCAAATACGGTCGGCATGATGTAGTAGCCGTTTTCCGGCCCCTTCTCTCCGCCTGCCATCAGTTTGCCTTCTTTTTTCCCGATCTCGATGTACTCGAGAATTTTGTTGTACGCTTTTTCATCCACAACCGGGCCCGTGTAGAATTCAGGGTTTACTACGTCGCCGACGGTCAGCTGCTTGGTCAGCTCAACCACGCGGTTCAGAACCTTATCGTACACGTCCTGGTGAACGATGGCGCGGGAGCAAGCAGAGCATTTTTGACCGGAGAAACCAAAAGCGGAAGCAACGATTGCTTGAGCAGCCGCTTCCAGATCGCAGTCATTGTCTACGATGATGGAGTCTTTTCCGCCCATTTCCGCTACGAGACGCTTCATCCATTTTTGGCCCGGACGGTGTTTCGCAGCCAGCTCGTTGATGCGCAGACCCACGTCACGGGAGCCTGTGAAGCTGATAAAACGGGTTTGGGTATGCTCGACCAAATAGTCGCCGATCTCGCCGCCGGAGCCCGGTACGAAGTTGACAACACCTGCAGGTACCCCTGCGTCTTCAAGGATTTCCATGAATTTCGCAGCGATGACCGGAGTGGTGGACGCAGGCTTTAGCACGACAGTATTTCCTGCGACAAGAGCTGCTGTCGTCATCCCTACCATGATCGCGAGCGGGAAGTTCCACGGCGGGATGACAATTCCTACGCCAAGCGGTACGTAGTACAGCTCGTTGTCCTCATCCGGGATGCGGGTCAGCGGATGGCGCTCGGCGAGCTTATCCATTTGACGGCCGTAGTACTCCATGAAGTCGATGGCTTCTGCCGTATCGGCATCTGCTTCCGCCCAGCTCTTTCCGGCTTCTTTTACCAGCCATGCGGAAAATTCATGCTTGCGGCGGCGCAGGATGGCAGCCGCTTTGTACAGGTAGCGGGAACGGGCTTGCGCAGGCACAGCTTTCCAGGTTTCAAATGTTTGCGCGGCAGTCTGGATCGCTTTTTCAGCCAGGGCCTGGTCAGCCTGGGACACTATGCCGATCACTTGCTCTTTATTGGAAGGGTTGATGGAGCTGGATTTCTTTTCGGTTTTGATGCGCTCTCCACCGATGATAATGTCGTATTCACGACCGAGCTCGCTCTCTACTTTTGCGAGCGCTTCTTGAAATGCCTTTTTATTTTCCGGCAAGCTAAAATTGGTAAACGGTTCATTTTTGAATTCGACTTGCATCTGGAAAACCTCCTTATCGATTTCTTCCATTCTTGTCATCCAAATTTATATGCAAGGATCATACCAATTTGGCAAGACACTTTTCACCGTGTTAGTGTTTGCATCTTTCTCGAAAAACAACAGGATTTCTGCTGTCACGTCCCTTGAACAATTTCGTTCAATCAAATGAACACTTTTAAACATATATGTTCATCCGAACTTGCAAATGGCAAAAAATACGCCCTGCCCGCTCTCGGAAAGCGGACAGGGCAGTTCCTCTTTTCGTTACTTTCTGTAGATATGCATGTACGGTTCCCCTTTTGTTGGACGAACGTACATGGCGAGTGGCTGGTTGATCGTTTGAACGTACAGATTCACATGTACGTCCTTGTCAAAGGCCTGTTCAATCGCCGCTGCTGCAAATTGCGTGAATTGCAGGACCTGTGTGCGTGAATCGTATTCAGCCGTTGCCGTAATCGTTAGCTCTGTGAGCCTGCCGCCCATGAAACGGCCGGTCCCGGTCATTCCGATATACTCGTTGAAGTATGCTAGCGTCTGCCGCTTCAGCTTGTCGTACTGCAAGGATTGCTGAGGATATTTCTTTTCTGCGTCGCTGCTCGGGAACAAATAGAACTCTTCGTCAATCGGCTGCCATTTTCCGACCGCGGACTCATTTGCATTCACGGTTCCGGACATGATGAACTTGCCTGGAACCAACGTGGAATTCGGCTCCGGCACCTGGAACAAAGCGACTACGATCGGGACCCCAGTGGAGTTGGCTCGTACACTCTGGACGATTTTCGCTGCCAGCTGTTGTCCCTTCGCCCGCAGCTCCTCCGTGGCGTAGGTTTTCTCCTGCCCCGTCGCATCCTGATAGACCGGAGAGAGCGAGAGGCCGAGTACCACTCCGGCCAGCTGCTGCTTGTCTTTGCTGAGGTAATCATGCTCCAGAACATGGACAAGGCTGCTTGTTTTGCCTTTGCTGTTTGGACCTCCCGCTTTCTCTTGGGCGATCCAGTCTCTTACCTGCTCTTTTGTGATGATTTGGCCTTCCTGGAACAAATAATCCGACGTAGGAAAGGTATCGCGGGCAATTTCCATCAGCCCGAGCTCCAGGTGGCTAAAGTCGATCCGATAGCTCGTGGTGGCCAACATTCCACGCGTTTGGTTTAGTTTGTACGGCGGAATGCTGCCGTAGTAATCCTCCGAAACTTCCACAATTGGGGAAAGCGAAGGGCTTGCGGGCTGCGTTTCACTCTGCCCTTTTCCGCCTGGGAGAAAGGAGCAGCCCGCAGCCGTCATGGCCAAAATCAACGTCAGCGGCAACATGTACATCCATCGTTTTGCTTTCATCCATCCAAACTCCTTACACAGAGAAAGAGGCCGAAGCCTCCATGTATTTTGTCAATTCCACTTCTTCCATTTGCCGTTGGACAACGTGTAAACAAAAGCCGATTCGCCTATCCCTACCCATCTGTACTCCCCCGCGCCGGGAGCGATCACGATCAGTGTCTCGGGAGACTTGGCATCCAGCTGCTGCCAAATCCCGTCTATTTTTTCCATAATTCCCCGATCGGTCGCTACAGCCAGGATTCCGCTCGTTCTGTCAACCGTAAGCGAATAAACCTGCTGGGCATTCGGCACGACCTCTGTTTTCCACTGCCCATCCTCATGGTACAGAAGGTTAAATTGAGCAGCCACATACAGGCGGTTTTCCATCGGATCGTAATCCATGGCGTAGACCTCCTGATCCAGCGGAAGCCATAAGCTCCAATCCTTGCCCGCATTGGATGACTGGTAAATCCCCTCTCCCGTTACAAACGCGAACAGGCGGATCTGGTCGCCTTCCCGTATGCCCGCAAAGCTGCGGATATCGGCGGGCTCCGGCAACCCTTTTCCTACCTTGCTCCACTTTTTGCCTCCGTCTGTGGATTGCAGCACGCCGCTGTTTCCGGCCGCAAAAATGCGCTGGGGATTGTTCGGGTCGACGAACCAGCCTGTCACGTCTTCCTGCTCCAGCTCCGTTGACAGCGATCCCCAAGCTCCACCGCCAGTGGAGTGATAAAGTCCGGCATGTGTGCCTACCCAGATGTGCTGGGCATCCGGGGTCATGGACAGGTTGTGTACGACCTCGCCCTTTTGCACAACATCCTGATAGGTCAGATCTCCGGGCACAGCTGCTGCAGTAACGGGCGGCTGTACCGGCTTGCTCCGCCCGCTTTCACTGCACCCTGCCAAGAGTGCCCATGCCATCAAGATCATTCCCCATTGCAGCAAGCCCTTCATGCCGAATACACCCCTTCCCGTTCTCTCTCACTGTCCAGGTCTTACCCTTGACTTTCCAGCAATTCTCTAAAGCCTGCTTCATCCATGACAGGCACTCCCAGCTTTTCGGCCTTCTCCAGCTTGGAGCCTGCCTTTTCACCCGCGATGACCAGGTCCGTTTTCTTGCTCACGCTGCCCGTCACTTTTCCCCCCAGACGGGCGATCGCTTCTTCCGCTTCCTGGCGCGTCATCGTCGCCAGCGTACCGGTCAAAACGACGGTCTTGCCCGAAAGCGGCAAGTCCGCTCCGGTCTCGACACGAATGCCCTTATAGCTCATATTGACCCCGGCAGCCTTCAGCCGCTCGATCACCGCTTGGGCCTGCGGCTGGCGGAAGTAGCCTACGATGCTGGACGCCATTTTCGGTCCAATCTCGTCAATGACAGTCAAATCTTCTTCGTTTGCGGCCATGATGCCGTCCATCTCGCCGAAGTGCTCGGCAAGCACGCGCGCTGCCTTTGCTCCCACGAGACGGATGCCCAACCCGAAGAGCAGCCGCTCCAGCGAATTTTCCTTGCTGGTCTCAATGGCGGCTAGCAGGTTGTCGACCGACTTTTCCCCCATCCGCTCCAGCCCGAGCAAGACGTCGCGCTGCTGGTGCAGATAGTACAGGTCGGCTACGCTGCGGATGATGTCCTTTTCAAAAAGGGAAGCGACCACCTTTTCTCCCAAGCCCTCGATGTTCATCGCCTGGCGGGAGACAAAATGAATGATGCCCTCGCGGATTTGCGCCGGACACATCGGATTGATGCAGCGAAGCGCCACCTCTTCTTCCAGACGCACCAGCTCACTGCCGCACTCAGGGCAATGCGTCGGCATCGCAAAAGGAGTCTCGCTTCCGTCGCGCCGCTCCGGCAGGACAGCCACAATTTCCGGGATAATGTCGCCAGCCTTTTTGACCATGACATGGTCGCCGATCAACAGCCCCTTTTCCCGGATCATGTCTTCATTGTGCAGCGAAGCGCGTTTTACCGTGGTGCCGGCCAGACTGACCGGCTCCAGAATAGCCGTAGGCGTAACGGTACCGGTACGTCCGACAGATACTTCAATCCCCTTCAATACCGTAATCGCTTCCTCTGCCGGAAATTTATACGCCACCGCCCAGCGAGGGCTTTTCGCCGTGAAGCCAAGCTCCTGCTGCTGGGCGTAGCTGTCCACTTTAATCACCATGCCGTCGATATCGTAAGCAAGCTGCGGCCGTTTTTCCACCCAGCTGTTGACAAAGCCGATCACGTCATCAATGTTGTCAAACGTGCGCCGGTCCTTATTTACCTTGAAGCCGAGCGACTCCAGCAAATCCAATCCTTCGCTGTGAGACTCGACATCTACCCCCTGCACATCGCCGATGGCGTAGATGAAGGTGTCCAGCTGGCGGGAAGCCGCTATCTTGGGATCGAGCTGACGAAGCGATCCGGCTGCGGAGTTGCGCGGGTTGGCAAACAGGGCTTCTCCGCGTTCCTCCCGTTCCTTGTTCAGCTTTTCAAAGGCTGTGCGCGGCATGAACGCCTCACCGCGCACCTCGATTGTCAGAGGGCGGGACAGCCGGAGCGGAATCGAGCGGATCGTCCGCAAATTTTGCGTAATATCCTCCCCGGTCGTCCCGTCTCCGCGAGTGGCTCCCTTGACAAATACCCCGTCCTCATAGTGGAGGGAAATAGCCAAGCCGTCAATCTTTAATTCGCAGACATAGCGGACGTTTTGACTGCCTACAGCCTGGCGAACGCGCCGGTCGAAATCGCGCAAATCTTCCTCGTCAAAGGCATTGCCCAGGCTGAGCATCGGCGTTTTGTGCACCACTTTTTCAAAAGCCGCAAGCGGGACGCTTCCCACCCGCTGCGTCGGAGAATCGGGCGTGACCATATCGGGAAAAAGGTCTTCCAACCCCTGCAATTCCCTTACCAGATTATCGTATTCCTGGTCGCTAATTTCCGGTTGGTCTTCTGTATGATACAGACGGTTGTGATGCTCGATTTGTTCCCGCAATTCGCGAATTCTTGCTTCCGCCGTCAATCGATCCATGTCCTTCATCCTTTGCTATTCCGTTTCCCCCGAGGGCTTCTCGGGCAAGTCCTCTTATGTGTTTCCGCTTGCCTGCAAAAAGATTCCGCACCGTATAGAATACTATCCCCGCTCGATCGGAGCAAATTTCGCGAGCAGCTTTTTGATTCCGGTCGGACTCGGGAAGGCGATGTCCAGCTCCGTATCGTCTCCGCTTCCTTTCACCTTGACGACCGTTCCGGTGCCCCATTTGCCGTGCTTCACCTTGTCGCCTACTTTCCAATCGATGCCGGAACCGCCGCCATGTCCCTGCAATTTGGTCGGAGCGGCCATGGCCGGCCGGGAAAAGGCAGAGGCCCCTGTAGCGCCGGGACGCTGTCCAAAAGCGGACTTTGTCCCTGTATCCGACTGACCCGCTCCGTAGCGGCCAAACCCGTCACGCTGGCCGTATCCGCGTTGTCCAAAGGAGCCCCCTTGCATTCCGCCTGATTCTTGAGCAGGATTCCCCTCCAACAGCTCGGCGGGAATCTCCTTGAAAAAGCGCGAGGGCGCATTCACATTGGTTCTGCCAAACAAGGTCCGCATCCGCGCCGATGTCAAATACAGACGCTCCTCGGCCCGGGTAATCCCCACGTAGGCGAGGCGGCGTTCTTCCTCCATCTCCGCATCGTCGAACAGCGATCGGCTGTGCGGGAATACCCCTTCCTCCATTCCCGCCAGAAAGACGACCGGAAACTCCAGCCCCTTGGCGCTGTGCAGCGTCATCAGGACAACCTGGCCCTCGGCGGATACCTCCTCCTCGGTCTGGCCGTTATCTCCCAAGGTGTCGATGTCGGCCACCAAAGCAAGGTCGGTCAGGAAGGCGAGCAGGCTCTTGTCCTCGTTCTTCCGCTCGAACTCCTGAGTCACGGACAAAAGCTCCTCGATGTTCTCCAGCCGCGCCGCGGACTCCAGCGTCTTTTCTTCCTTCAGCATCTCCCGGTATCCGATGCGCTTCAGCACTTCCTCGACCAGCTCCGTCACGGACAGGTAGTCTGTCATCTGCATCAGGTTCGTGATCAGATCGTTAAACGAAAGGATCGCGTTCGTCGTGCGGGCGGGCAGTCCCATATAGCCCGCTTCCTGGATCGCGCCGTACAGGGATTGGCCGTGGGCATTCGCGTAAGCCTGCAGCTTTTCCACCGTCGTATCGCCGATGTTTCGCTTCGGCACATTGATAATCCGGGTCAGGCTGATGTCGTCATCCGGATTGGAGATCACCCGCAAATAGGCCAGAATGTCTTTAATCTCTTTGCGGTCGTAGAACTTCGTGCCGCCCACGATCGTGTAGGGGATATTCGATTTGATGAACACTTCCTCGACCACGCGGGACTGGGCGTTGGTGCGGTAGAGAACGGCAAACTTGTCGTATCGTTTGTACGCAGCCATCTGCTTGCGGATCGTATCCACGATGAAATACGCTTCGTCGTGCTCGGAATCGCCCTGGAAGCAGGTGATTTTTTCCCCTGTGTCGTTTTCCGTCCAGAGCTTTTTCTCCTTGCGCATGACGTTGTTCGCGATCACCTGGTTGGCCGCCTGCAAAATCGTTTTGGTCGAGCGGTAGTTTTGCTCCAGTTTGATCAATTTCGCTTCCGGATAGTCCTTTTCAAAGTTCAGGATGATGGAAATATCCGCTCCGCGCCACTTGTAAATGCTCTGGTCGGCATCCCCGACGCAGCAGACGTTGCGGAATTTGTCCGCGAGCATGGAGATGAGCATGTACTGGGCTCGGTTTGTATCCTGATACTCATCGACATGAATGTAGCGGAATTTCTTTTGGTAGTATTCGAGCACTTCCGGCACTTCCTTAAACAGCCGGACAGTCGTCATGATCAGGTCGTCAAAGTCCAGGGACTGGTTGTTTTTCAGTTTCTTTTGGTACAGCTCGTATACCTTGGCCACGACCATCGAGTAGGCGTCTTTGGCAAGATTCGCGTATCGGACCGGATCGGTCAGCTCGTTTTTGGCGCCGCTGATCGCCGCCAGCAGGCCGCGCGGCTCGTACTGCTTCGGATCTATGTTCAGCTCTTTCAGACATTGCTTGATGACGGACAGTTGATCGCCGGAGTCGAGAATGGAGAAGCTCCGGTTTATGCCCAGACGGTCAATATCTCTTCGCAGGATGCGGACACAGAGCGAGTGGAATGTGGAAATCCAGGTGTCCTCCGCTTCGCGGCCGATGATTGCGGCTACGCGGTTTTGCATCTCTCTTGCCGCCTTGTTGGTAAAGGTAATCGCCAGAATGCTCCAGGGAGCCACGCGCTTTTCCTGAATCAGATAGGCAATCCGCTGGGTCAGCACCTTGGTCTTGCCGCTGCCTGCTCCGGCGAGTATGAGTACCGGCCCTTCCGTGGTCAGGACAGCTTCCCGCTGCTGCGGATTCAGTCCGGATATAATTCGGTCAACTGTAGACATATGTACAACTTCCACCTTTCCTGCCTCTCAAAACGCTCCCGAACGAAAGCATATGTTCTTATTTTCGCACAGATCGCGGGAGAGTTCCAGTCAAACCGGGGGAGGGATTGCTGGCAAACAGAGTAAACGCCAACCGTGTCCTATCCTGTCGATTCGCCGTCTGGCAAGAGCGGCTCATACATCATATATGCGTGGTTCTCGGCAATGAACTCATCGTCAATCAGCTTGCCTTCCAGGTCGTACACACGCCGGCACAGAACATTGTGCCGTTCGTAGCCGCCCCAGAGAGCAGGGGTGATCCAATGCTGTTTTTCATACACTTCGTACCGTCTGGTCGGCGGGTGCTCGCCCCGCCATTCCCCGACGAGATAGCCGTCCGCAAGCGACAGCTGCAATTGAAAGGACTGGCTTGTCCGATTGGCTATCTGCAGGTCGAGGTAATTGTAAAAACACGTCGCTCCGCTGCCAAATGGCTGAGTCCGCCGCGAATCCGGAAAGACATCGTAGCTGTGCCGGTGCCGCTCTGTCACAGTCAAAGGCGTGAACAGCGTCATCCAGTAGATCAGGTTGGACAGCTGGCACAGACCTCCGCCTACGCCGGACAGCACCCGTCCATGCGACAGCAGCATCCCTTCCAGATACCCTTTGCGCCGGGTCGGCTTCCCGATCAGCTTCCAGTATGAGAACGTTTCGCCCGGACGGATCACGATTCCATGCAACCGTTCGGAGGCAATGCGCAGGTTAGTCACCTTGTTGTGCTGCATCCACATCTCGACGTTTTGCAGCTGCCGCAGCAAAGGGGTCTGATGACGTTTATGCAGGCAAGGAAGTCCCTCTTTTAGTCTCTTCCTGGCAAATTTTTTTCTCCCAAAGAACCAATCCCCGTATCGCTTGATGCGGTAATAACAAATGCCCGCTGCCAATCTCCAGCGGCTGCGCTTGATCGGTTTCATGTCACTCTCTCCCTCTGAAAGAAGCGAACAAGTCCAAAAGACCTGTACGCTCTCTATCTTCCGTCATGCTTGTCGTACAAGCGTCTAGGATATAAGGATGAATTTGCCAATTGGTATGGATTTGGATACGAACATCGTGTAAAGTAAAGATCAGCAGAATATTTAGAATATTGTGATGGAGAACAGGAGATTCACAGTATTCCATTCAGCATCCACGCTGGGGGGAATCTGTGATTTTTTGTTTTTTGGGGCCCCGAAAAAGCCATTGCATATTCCAGCCTGCAAAACCGTGCTCCCCGTATTTTACGATCGCTTTTAGGGAGGCAAAAAATGTCGAGGAGGAGATGTACATGCTTCGCTTTGGAAAAACGTTGATGGCCGCAGTCCTTGCGGTCGGATTGCTGCAACCGCTCGCAGCCATGGCTGCACCCAATGAACATGCTCACCGCATAGACACCATCGCGCACCGGGGCGCTTCCGGCTATGCGCCTGAGAACACCATGGCGGCGTTTCGCAAAGCCGTGAAAATGAAGGCCGATTATATCGAGATCGACGTGCAAGTGACAAAGGACGGGCATATGGTGGTCATCCACGACAATACCGTTGACCGCACAACAGACGGCACCGGAAAAGTGAAGGATTTGACCCTCGAAGAAATCCGCGAGCTGGATGCGGGCAGTTTCTTTGGACCAGAGTTCGCAGGTGAACAAATTCCCACTTTCGAAGAGGTGCTTGATGAATTTCGCGGCAAGACCGGCATCCTGATCGAATTGAAATCCCCCGAGCTGTATCCGGGTGTGGAGGAGATGGTAGCCGACGCCCTGCGCGAGCGAAACATGGACAAGCCGGCCAATAACAAGATTATTGTTCAATCGTTTAACTTCGACTCGGTGAAAACATTCCACGAGCTTTTGCCGGATATCCCTGTCGGCGTTCTGACCAACAAGCCCGAGCAGTTGACCGATGAGATGCTCGACGAATTTGCTGCCTATGCGCACTATGTGAATCCCAGCCTGAAATTGTTTTCCCCGGAATTGCTTGAGCGCGTGCACGAACGCGGGATGAAAATGTCTGTCTGGACCGTACGGAAACCGGAAGAAGTAAAGCCGCTGCTAGACGCAGGTGTTGACGGCATCATCTCGGATTATCCCGATTACGTGCCCCGCAACAAACACAAGTAAGAACCGCTTCAATGGAACGCCTCTTAAGTCTGCTTGCGCCTTTGTCTTTCTGTGTCAAAGGGAAAAGAGAGCGTCAGCCGATTACCATTCGCGACCTTTCGTCCGTATCACATCGGACGAAAGGTCGTTTCATTTCCCGGCGAGACAAAGCTTCGCGTTTTTTGAACAAATACAAAAGAGACCCGCTTCCGAGTCTCTCTTGTTGAAAACATCGCGCCTGTTGGAGCCGGAAGCTCTTCCGAACGCTTCTTCCGGCTACCCTTTCACAGCCCGAACGGTCGACAAAGCCGCCTGCAACTCTTCGTAAATCACGTTGCCCACGACAATCGTATCGGCCACGGCCGCCATTTCCGCCGCCTGCTCCGCCGTCCGAATGCCGCCGCCGTAAAACAGATGCGCTTCCCCGGCGCCGCTTTTGCATGCCCGGACCACCGCCGGGTCCCCGTAAGCACCGCTGTACTCCACATAGACGATGGGCAGCCGGCATATTTTCGCGGCCGTCTGGGCGTATGCCTTGGCTTCCGCCGCGTCTTGTATCGGACGCGCCTTGGTCAGTCTGGCCACGCCCGAGTCAGGGTTGGCCACCAGATAGCCTTCGGTGATGATCTCGTCCCAATGTATGTACTGGCCGAAAGCCTTCAGTCCGCTGACGTGCGGGGCGAACAGCCAATCCGCATCCCCCGCATTGATCACCAGCGGGATGAAATACGAATCAAAGCCAGGGACAACCGCGTCCAGAGAGGATATTTCCAAAACGGCAGGAACCGCATAGCGGCGTATTCGGGACATCAGCTCCAGCGTGTTGTCATACGTCACGCCAAAGGTGCCGCCGACGATAACCGCATCCGTGCCGGATTCGCACAAGGCTTCCAGCGCATCGTCATCGATGGTTTTATCCGGGTCCAGTTTAAAGGTATGGCGCCAATTGCGATAGTCAATCAACGGTGCTGCCTCCTGCCTATTTTCCGATACGCTCAAGCGCCAGTTGATAGCCGTCGTTGCCGTAGTTCAAGCAACGCTTTACGCGAGAGATGGTCGCCGTGCTCGCTCCCGTCTCCGCTTCGATCTGATTGTAGGTGTAGCCTTTGCGCAGCATGCGAGCCACTTCCAGCCGCTGTGCCAACGACTGCATCTCATTGACGGTGCAGAGGTCGTCAAAAAACTGATAGCACTCTTCCATCGTCTCCAAGGAAAGAACGGCCTCAAACAACTGCTCGATCCCTTTTCCTTTTAGTTTTTCCAATTGCATGAGGATCACCCCGTCATAGGGAAGTTTTTTCACTGTAAAATTTTTAAGCGCTAAAGCTTACAAGATTATCTTAGAAGAAACGGGGCCACCCTGCAAGCCCTTATTCTCGGAATCCTATTCAAACTTGAGGTAGCTCGTCAGCGCCGGCGCATTCGGCACGATCGAAACCCATGTGTTGCCGCGCAATAGCGGCACTTCCTTGCTCATGGAAGCGTCCTCGTAAGCCCGAATAACGCCATTCGTCCGCTTCCATTTGACCTTTTTTGCCTTGCCTTGCTGAAACAGGTAGCCGTCTCCCGGACCGACCACGTCCACCTGGCGGCGCCCCTCGCCATCCAGCACGCGATGCTTGGCGGCAATGACCAGGAGATTGGTCGCCGACAGCTGCTCGTTATCCGTGAGGTCCAGATGCGGCTTGCCCTCTGTGAGCCGCATGTACTTTTTCTTTTCCGCATCGTAGACGAATCCGGCCTTGTTGAGCGAATGAAAGACGAGATCGATCTTCGTCGCAGGTTCGCCTTCCGCGATCACGGCATCCTCCGGCAAAAACGGAAAGTACGGCAGCTCGCCGGTCATGCGAATGCCTTTGTCCAGCATCGCCTGCTCAATCAACTCCGGCTTGGTATACAGATTATGCGGGGCATGGCGAAACTTCTCCCGCCAAAAATAGCGGCCGTTGGGAATTTCGTCGAGGTGGCTGTAATCGGAACGGGCCAACGTGTTGAGCGCGTCGGGGCTGCCTCCGGCGTGCACCAGCATGGCATCCAGTCCCGCCCCAAGCTGGATAAAATAAGGACGGATGCTGCGCACCGGCCCGATCACTTCCGGCCTTTGACTGTGAAAAACCGCGAGAAAGCGGGTCATTTCCCCTTCCGCCAGCACTTCGTATACCAGGTCCGCCTTGTTTACCCCGGATTGCGGGCGGGCCTGCGGAGCATTGTTCATCATAACCATGATCGGCCGCTGATCCAGCCTTGTCTGGCTGCCCAGACCGGTAAATGGCGCTGTGTAGGGGAGCTTCGGCTGTTCCGTCGGCGGCTGTACAATCGGAGCGGGCGGCTGCTCAGGCTGCGGCGTCGTCTCAGCCGGTTTGTTCGCACACGCTGCAAGCAGCGCCAGAGAAAGCAACATGAGGGTTCGTGTGATGCGTCTTTGCATGAAAGCGCTCCTTTCCAGTTTTCTCTCGCACCCTCCTTTTTTCTCTGAAAGCAAAACAGAATCCTGCTTCCACACGTTTTCCACGATTCTCATACGCCGCTGCCACACATCCAGACAGCGACTGTGCTACAATTTAGGCAAACACAGATGAAAAGCGAGGAAGCAAGCCATGCAAACTCCCTACCTCGTCTATCTGGTAGATGACGAAACCAGCCTGTTGGAGCTATTGAAATCGTACTTGCAAAACGCCGGTTTTCAGGTTCGCGCGTTTCAAAGCGGTGCCGAGGTTCTCCCCGTCCTGGAAGAACCGGAGCAGCCCCATATATGGATTCTCGACATCATGCTTCCGGACATCGATGGCTATGAGCTGCTGCGCCTGATCCGCGGCAAATCCGATGTGCCCATCGTCTTTATTTCCGCCCGCGATCAGGACATGGACAAAATCATCGGGCTGGAGCTGGGCAGCGACGATTATCTGGCCAAGCCGTTCTTGCCCCGGGAGCTCGTCATCCGCGTGCAGAAGCTGCTGCAGCGCACCTACGAAAAAGGAGCGGCGGCAGTCCCTGCTCCCGCCCAGGTCTCCTATCAGGATTGGGTGACGGTCGGCCCGTACCAGATCTCTGAGAAGGGACGACAGGTAAAGGAAAGCGGGAACCAGATCGAACTGACCACCAAAGAATTCGAGCTGATCGTCTACCTCCTCCATAATCAGGGCTTGGCGCTCAATCGCGAGCAAATCCTGACCGCGATTTGGGGAGAGGACTACATCGGCTCTGACCGGGCCGTGGACGATCTGGTCAAGCGCATCCGCAAAAAAATGCCCAAGTTCCCGCTGGAGACGGTGTACGGCTTCGGCTACCGGATGACCCGCACATGAGCAAATTCCGACTGAAAAACCTGCCGCTCTCCCGGCAAATCCTCATCCTGTTCATGCTTCTGACCAGCGTCTTGGGGATTGGTGTCGGGATTGTTTTTCCTTTCGCCGTCAAGCAGTACCTCGTCAACAACACGTATTCGCTGCTGGAGCAGGAGTTTTACACCCTGTCTGACCACATCTCCTTCAACGAGCACAACGAGCTGCTGCCGGTGCCCTCGGTTGCTCCATATTTTTTGCAGGTGCTGCTGTCTCGGTATGAATACTCGTTCGATATGATCGTCTTTTCGACTGACGGCGTGGAGCTGGGCAGCCGCATTACCGAACGGGAACGGATTTCCTATAACGACGTGGCCGGGCTCTACAAGAAAGCGGCCTCCTATCCCGGCAACAAGCTGCAGCACGGGACGCTGGAGCGGGGCGGAGAAGACTATCTGTTCGTCAGCAGGCTGATGGACTATCACGGCTTTCCGTACTATATGGTGCTGTTCTCCAAGGAGCGCGAGCTGAATCAAATCAACTCGCTGTTGACCAGACAGTTTCTCATGATCTTTGTCGTGCTGCTCCTGATCAGCTGGCTGTTGGCCGTCTGGTTCAGCCGCTACTTGAGCAAACCGCTTCGCTCACTGGACGAATCGTGCCAAAAAATCGCCCGGCGCCAGTTTGATACGCCGCTCACGCTGGATCGGGGAGACGAGATCGGCCAATTGGCCCGCTCCTTTGAAACGATGAAGCACCAACTGAAGGAACACGATGAATCCCAGCGCTATTTCGTGCAAAATATTTCTCACGAGCTAAAGACGCCGATCATGGCGATACAAGGCTACACCCAAGGCCTGCTGGAAGGAGTTTTCCAGGGACCGCAAGCGGAAAAAGGGCTGCAAACGATCATGCAGGAAAGCAAGCGGTTGGAAAAGGTCGTGGGACAGCTCCTGTATCTGACCAAAATCGAGTCCGTCTCGCAAATGATGCAGATGGGCAGGGTCGATGTGACAGAGCTGTTCCAATTGCTGGAGCAGCGGCTCTCCGTACTGAACCCGGACATTACCTGGCAGCTTGATCTCCCCCCCGTCCTCATCCTCGAAGGCGATGGCGAACAGCTGAGCACTGCCTTTGTCAATATCCTGGAAAACCAGCTGCGCTACGCAAAAAGCCGGTTGATCGTGACCGGCCGGCAGAAGGATGACCAGGTCGTCATCACGATCGCAAACGACGGCCCGCCCATCGAAGAAGCTTTGCTCCCTCACCTGTTCCAGCGGTTCCGCAAGGGGAAATCGGGCAAGCACGGACTCGGCCTGGCCATCGCCCGCGCTGTCTTTGAAGCGCACAAAGGGGGCATCGCCGTCCGCAACGAGCCGGAAGGCCCGTGCTTTACGATCACACTGCCTGTAAAGAGATAGCAAACCAGCAGAAAAGCTCCGGATGTCCGGGGCTTTTTTGGCATTCGTTGCACATAACCATCAGCCTTGCCCGTTCGTTCTTTATTCATGAATACCTTAGCGGCGAAAAATTTGGTTAAACATTTCGGTGAACCTTTTTGAACTTGAGAGCTAATACCTCATGTATACAATCTCAGGGGGCCCCTATTATGAATGAACAACAAATAGAGTTCTGGTTGGACCGATTGATAGCCGGGGATCAGGAAGCGTTTGAAGCGGTCTATGGCATGACCCGCAAAAAAGTGTACGGAACGGTCGCGGTGCTGGTTCGCAACCGGGAAGACGTCGCTGAAATCGTCAGCGAAATTTATTACCAGCTGTGGAGATCGCTGCCCAACTATGACCGCAAGCGCCCCTTCCTGTTCTGGCTCAATGGAATCGTGATCAGGCAAGTCAGTCAATGGCGAAGACAAATTTGGAGAAGATTTCGGCTGCACGAAAAAAAGGCGAGGCTCGGGGAAGAAGCGCACGTGGAAATGCCTGACGAGCCGCTCCTTGAAGCCGAATCCAACCGGGAAATACGGGAAGCGATCAATCGGCTGCCATTCAAACTCAGAATCGTGGTTATCTATCGCTACTACTACGATTATTCTCACGATCAGATCGCTGAACTGCTGCAAATCCCTGTTGGCACCGTCAAGTCCAGAAACCGCCTGGCCTTGAAGCGGATACGAAAATGGTTTGACACTGAGCGGGATGGGGAGGGTTTCCAAATTGTCTATCTCAAAAAAAATTGAGCACTCGCTATCAGAGCACTTCGAAGAGATTGCGGTTCCGGAAGAAGTCGACCAGCGTGTCAGAGAGTCATTTATCCAATTTCACCAGGAACGGGAGAGAAAAACGATGAAAAAAAGATTGCTCGTATTCGGTATTGCCGCAGCCATTCTGCTGCCTACAGGGGTTTTCGCCGCCTTGGGAGGGCCGTCCTACTTCTTTAACAGCCAGGCAAATATTAACGGACTGGTGAATGAAGGCGTGAAACGGGCCATATCCGAAGGGTTGTCCGTACCGATCGACGAGAAAATAACGGATCAGGGCATTACGATCCATTTCAAGGAGATGTATGTCGAGGACACCAAAATTCTCGTCCACTACAGCATCGAGAAACAGGATGGAACACTGGTTCCTTACGAATTTGATACTTCGGGACTGCAGCTGATATCCGCCGGAAAAACAGACGGCGTTCAGACAGAAAACCCGACATTTCAGCAGCCCGGGCTGGAGGGCTTCTCGGTAGTAAGCTTTTTGCAGGCAGATACAGAAGGCCGGCTTCCCTTCTATCTGACAGACGACAGCGGCAAGGAAGTGGTGACAGGCATGGCGGTAGAGGACAAGCCGGAAGGGACGTTGGCGTTTCTAACGGATGGCTCTCATTTGCCCAAACCGCTCTATCTGAACGTCGGAATCGACCGGATCGGAAAAACAAAGGGAAGCTGGAAGGGGCAGTTTGTCGTTGACCAAAGCAAGGCAGAGCAGGCGACAAAAGCCGCTCAATAAGGAAAGAAAGCAGCCGCTCCTCTAGGCTTGCGGCGAGACAATATCCAGAATTCTGGACTCGACCGCTTCTTCGGTTATGTACCGAGGGGCGGTCGAGCTTATTTTGGATTGAAATCTATTTGATCGTTCCATATTTTTTATATTCCCACTAGAGCGAATATTCGTTGACGTCATCATATTCAATTGATATGTTTATTAAAATAATATGATACACAAATCTATTTGGGGGTCTCATCGTGAAAAAGAAAAACGCGCTTCTCCTACTCTCTGCTCTGCTGATCGGTTCGCTTGCTGCCGGATGCGGCACGGGCAACGGCGGGAATTCAGCTTCATCCGCTCCGTCTGCCTCGCCTGCTCCATCCTCAGAAGGCGGGGCTGGAAGCGGCGGCAGCTCCAACGTAATCAAGATTGCCACCCAAAGTCCGCTGTCCGGCGCCCAGTCGCTCGAAGGCGACGGCATCAAGCTGGGGGCGCAATTGGCCGTGCAAGACCGCGCGGAAGCGTTTCAACAGCTTGGTTTCGAGATCCAGCTCTTCCCGCAGGACGACCAGGCAGACCCGAAAATCGGCGTATCCAACGCGGAAATGCTGATTTCCGACCCGGATGTGTACGCGGTGATCGGCCATTACAATACCGGCGTCGCCATCCCGTCTTCGGTCAAGTATGAAGAAGGCAAGCTCGCCATGGTCTCCCCGGCAAATACCGGCGTCGAGCTGACAGAGGCAAACCGCAAGAGCGTAAACCGCCTCGTCGCCCGCAATGACCAGATCGCTCCGGCGGCAGCCAAGTACGCCAAAGACAAATTGGGGGCCGCGACGGTCTACCTCGCTCACGACAAAACTTCCTACGGTCAAGGTCTGACCGACGAAGTGCGCAAGGCATTCAAAGACCTGGGCGTGTCCGAAGTCGGCTACGAAGGCGTCACTGCCGGCGAAAAGGATTACAGCGCCATCGTCAACCAGCTGGTGGCGAAAAAGCCTGACCTCGTCTTCTTTGGAGGCATGTACGCGGAAATGGGCATCATCGCCAAGCAAGCCCGCGAAAAAGGCTTCACCGGCAAATTCATGGGCGGCGAAGGTCTGGAGTCGGCGGATATGTATAAAATTGCCGGGCCAGCTGCGGAAGGCATCGTCTACGCCACCGTTGTAAGCGACATCCGTTCAGAGGAGCAAGGCAAGCAATGGGTGGAAAAGTTCAAGGAAGCCTTTAACAAAGAGCCGGGCGCGTTCTCTCCCTTTGCCTATGACGCTACGCTGGTCGCCTTGAATGGGATTGAAAAAGCCATTCAGGAAAACGGCGGCAAAAAGCCTACCCGCGAGCAGGTCATGAACGCAATTCGCGCTGCAAGCGAATTCAGCGGTCTGTTCACGAAGGTCACCTTTGACGAAAAAGGCGACAACAAGCACTCCCAGGTTTACATCTATCAATATGGAAAAGAAAAGGCCGAATTTCTGGGCGAAGCAGGAAAATAAAGGTTGGAAAGGAATAGTACCTGTCTTGAAAAAAGACCGGGATGAAATTCGCAATGAATGGCTCACGACGATACAAATTGTCCGCCGAGTTGGGATACAGGCATCAACTGACAAGACCAGTCTAAGGATTGGTCTTCTTTTTTTAGAAAAACTAGGCAAAGTGCACTTTCATAACCTTTACCAGTAACATTTACGTTTACGTCAACGTTAGTCTTTGCTAAGATAGATATTGTCATTTTTTATTTGTGATGGGAGGAACCGTTCATGTATCGAATCGAGGAGGTCGCCAAAAAAACGAATTTGACCAAGCGGGCCCTCCGTTACTACGAGGAGCTGGGCCTGGTCAGTCCATCCGGCCGCACGGAAAGCGGGTATCGTCTGTACACGGACGAAGACGTCGCCCATATTCTGCACGTCAAAAACACCCGTGATCTCCTCGGCGCTTCCCTGCAGGAAATCAAGGAAATCATGGACCTCGGCAAACGGTACGAGCTTTTGAAGCAGGACTACTTTTCCGACAAGCACGCAAGCGAAAAGCTGCGTTTGTTGACAGAGCTGGAGGGAACGCTGAGGGCGCAGCGGGACGTCCTGCAGGAAAAGCTGAACAAGCTTGCCGACATGCTGCAGGGATACGATGACAAGCTGACTCGGATTACGAATAAGAAGCGGGAATTGGAAAAAGAGATCGAGGAGTGAACACCAGTGAGCAGTCATGAAGCTTCTTTCCAAACCTTGTTTAAACAGCCCAAATCGGCCTGGGCCGTCGCTTTCGCCTGTATTGTCGCCTTCATGGGGATCGGTCTGGTCGACCCGATTCTGCCGGCGATTGCCGAAAAACTGAACGCCACCCCCAGCCAGGTGTCCCTGCTGTTTACCAGCTACATGGTAATGACAGGCGTTACCATGCTGGTGACCGGATGGGTATCCAGCCGGATTGGCCCGAAGCCTACTCTCCTGTTTGGACTTTTGATGATTATCCTCTTTGCCTTTATGGGCGGCATGTCGAACTCCGTCACGGAGATCGTCTGGTACCGCGCCGGTTGGGGGCTGGGGAACGCCTTTTTCATTTCCACCGCACTCGCCGTCATCGTCAGCGTCGCCAGCGGCGGTACGGCGGGGGCTATCGTCTTGTATGAAGCGGCGATCGGGCTTGGCATGTCTGTTGGTCCCCTGCTCGGAGGACTGCTTGGCGGCATTAGCTGGCGAGGACCGTTCTTTGGCGTTTCTGTATTGATGGCCATTGCCTTCCTCGCTGTTTTTGTCTTGTTGAATGAAGTACCTGCTCCAAAACGGCGCAGTTCTCTCATTGATCCGTTGCGGGCGCTGACTCACCGGGGACTGTTTACCCTGGCTGTCACCGCGCTTTTGTACAATTACGGATTCTTTACGCTGCTTGCCTTCTCTCCCTTTGTTTTGCACATGGATGAACACAGCCTCGGCTTCGTCTTTTTCTTCTGGGGCGTGATGCTGGCGATTACCTCGGTGATTATTGCGCCGCTGCTGCAAAGGAAATACGGTTCCATCCCCACGCTCAACATGATGCTGCTCATTCTGGCTATTGTTCTGGCTGTTATGGGATTCGGCGTACAATCGCAAACGATTCTGGTGATTGCCATCGTCATCGCTGGGGCCGTACTCGGTATCGTCAATACGGTTTTAACTACCGCCGTGATGGATGTGGCGCCATTCGAACGCGCGGTCGCTTCCTCTGCGTACAGCTTTGTCCGTTTTTCCGGCGGCGCGATCGCACCGTGGCTGGCAGGGAAGCTGGCGGAATGGTATTCGCCGAATGTGCCGTTTTACGCGGGCGCGGTTGCGGTGATTGTCAGCATTCTGGTACTTGCTGCTGGGAAAAAGGTCTTGGCTCATGTCAAATAAGGGGCTTTGACTGGGCATTCGCATATCATAAAGAAACACGCGAGCATTTTCTTGCTGCCAGTTCTGCTCTGAAAGCTGCTGTGGTGGAGAGAAGCCTGTTTCCATTCTCCGCTCCGGTCTT